>JAVWLU010000009.1:0-34125 GCA_036637795.1 Clostridium sp.
GACTGTAAATCTGTTACGTTTCGTTTCGATGGTTCGAATCCGTCCTCCCCCACCATTTATTTATACAGCATTATTTATATAACATTTAATTTTGGGAGCATAGCTCAGCTGGGAGAGCATCTGCCTTACAAGCAGAGGGTCACAGGTTCGATCCCTGTTGTTCCCACCATTTAAATTTTAAAATAGCATAATATGCGCTGGCATGGCTCAACGGTAGAGCAGCTGACTTGTAATCAGCAGGTTGTAGGTTCGATTCCTATTGCCAGCTCCATAAATATGGGGGAGTTCCCGAGTGGCCAAAGGGGGCAGACTGTAAATCTGTTACGTTTCGTTTCGATGGTTCGAATCCGTCCTCCCCCACCAAAAGCAAGGAATATTTCCTTGCTTTTTTATTTTTGAAAAAATATTGAAATTATTATATATAATGAGTACATAAATAATTTATGTATCAGATTGGGGGGATTATTATATTTGATATAGATATGATAGTAGTATTATTTAATGAATATCATAATATTGCAATATTCATTAGTTTGATTATAAGTATAATAATAGCTTTATCAGGAGTTATACCTTCAGTCTTTGTAACTGGAGCAAATATATTGTTTTTTGGTCCTTTATATGGATTTCTAATATCATTATTAGGAGAAACTATAGGTGCATATATAACATTCATAGTGTATAGAAAAGGATTTAAAAAAACTGTAGAAAACTTTGTGGATAAGTATTCTTTTGTTAAAAAAATTGTGGATAGTTCAGGGAAAAAAGCTTACTTTTTAATTTTTCAAGGGAGATTATTACCTTTTGTACCATCAGGGTTTATAACATTAGCGGGAGCGGTAAGCTCAATGAAAGTTATCCCATTTACATTAGCAACATTGTTTGGAAAAGTGCCATCAATAGCATTAGAGGCTTTAGTAAGTTATGATGTTATTAATATACAAGAAAATTGGATAAGGTTAGTTATAACATTGTTAGCGGTTATAATGATTTGGATAACAATAAAAAAACGTGAAGTTAAATAAATATAAATTTAGTTGACTCATATACATATAGGTGTTATCATAGTTTTTAGAAAATATATTTAAATTTAATATTAGTTCTTATCAAGAGAGGTGGAGGGACAAAGGCCCTATGAAACCCAGCAACCTACTTAACTTTTAGTTAAGAGTGGTGCTAATTCCTACAGGATTGAATCCTGGAGATAAGAGGGCATAGATTTTTTTAAGTCTCTTCTTATCGAAGAGACTTTTTTTATTATGTAAAAAAGATTATGTCATTAGATAAGATATGAATAAACCGATAGGATTAATATTATAAAGATTATTATAAAGTGGAAGGAGATTTAAAAATGAAAAGATTATTTACTTCAGAATCAGTAACAGAGGGACATCCAGATAAAATTTGTGATCAAATCTCAGATGCAGTATTAGATAGTATTTTAGCTAAAGATCCAAGTGCGAGAGTTGCTTGTGAAACAGCAGTTACAACAGGTATGGTATTAGTTATGGGAGAAATCTCAACTAATTGTTATGTTGATATTCCTAAAGTTGTTAGAGAAACTATAAGAGAAATTGGATATGATAGAGCAAAATATGGTTTTGACTGTGATACATGCTCAGTATTAACAGCTATTGATGAACAATCATCAGATATAGCTATGGGTGTTGATGAAGCTTTAGAGTCAAGAGAAGGACAAAAAGATAATGTTGAAGCAGTAGGAGCTGGAGATCAAGGTATGATGTTTGGATTCGCTACAAACGAAACAGAAGAATTCATGCCATTACCAATAGCTATGGCTCATAGACTATCAAGAAGATTAACAGAAGTAAGAAAGAATGGAACTTTAGAGTATTTAAGACCAGATGGTAAGACTCAAGTTACAGTTGAATATGATGATAATAAAGTAATTAGAATAGATGCTATAGTTATTTCAACTCAACATGGAGAAGAAGTTACTCAAGAGCAAATAAGAGAAGATTTAATGGAGCATGTAATTAAGGCTGTTATACCAGCTAATCTTTTAGATGATTCAACTAAATATTACATTAATCCAACAGGAAGATTCGTTGTAGGGGGACCACAAGGAGATTCAGGATTAACAGGTAGAAAAATAATTGTTGATACATATGGTGGATATGGTAGACATGGTGGTGGAGCTTTCTCAGGTAAAGATTCTACTAAAGTTGATAGATCAGCTGCATATGCTGCTAGATGGGTTGCTAAAAACCTTGTTGCTGCAGGAGTTGCAGATAAATTAGAAATTCAATTAGCTTATGCTATTGGAGTTGCAAAACCAGTATCAATAGAAATCGAAACATTTGGAACAGGTAAAATGACAGAACAAGAAATAGTAGCAATAGTTGAAAAAGTATTTGATTTAAGACCAGGTGCTATTATTAGAGATTTAGGATTAAGAAGACCAATATTTAAGCAAACAGCTGCATATGGTCACTTTGGAAGAAATGATTTAAACCTTCCTTGGGAACAATTAGATAGAGTAGAAGAGATTAAGAAGAATTTATAGGACTTAGTAAAAGGGCTCGCAATGCGAGCCCTTTTAGTTTTATAAAATTTCTTTTCCACAAACAATAACTTTCTTAATATTAATATCCTCATCGAATAATACTAAATCAGCATCGTAACCTTCTTTAATTAAACCTTTATGATCTTCAACCTTAGCATATACAGCTGGATTGAAAGTAGCCATTCTAACGATTTCGTTTAATGGTAAAGATGTATTGCTTTTTAGGTTTTTGATTGCTTTATCTATAGTTAATACAGAACCAGCAAGAGCACCATTTCTTAATCTAGCAGCACCATTAGCAACTATAACATCTTGACCGCCTAATGCATACATTCCATCAGCCATTCCACAAGCACACATAGCATCAGATACTAATAGGCACTTATCTGTTCCTTTAACTTTGAAAGTAGTTCTTAGAGCAGGGTAAGAGATATGGATACCATCTGTAATTACTTCAGCAGTTATATCAGTATCATAAGCTGCACCAACAACACCAGGTTCTCTATGTGCAAATGGAGTCATTGCATTAAATAAATGAGTTACATGAGAAGCACCTGCTTTAATAGCTTCTAACGTTTGTGCATAAGTAGCAGTTGTATGACCCATTGATACAAGTACATTTTCATCATGTAGGTATTTAATAACTTCTAAAGCACCAGGAGCTTCAGGAGCTAATGTAATTGAAGTTACAGCATCTCTATCATCACCAACCATTTTGTTGTATGTATCAATAGTTAATGCTTGTAAGAAGTTTGGATTTTGAGCTCCAATAGCATTTTCGCTAATAAATGGACCTTCAAGATGAGCACCTAAAACGTTAGCTCCATCAGTACCATTTACTTTAGCATCCTTAATTGTTTCTATAGCTTTTTGAATTGCATCTACAGGCATAGTCATAGTAGTTGGACAGAATGATGTTGTACCATGCTTAACAATAGTTCTTGCTATTTTATTTAAAGATTCTTTAGTTGCATCCATAGTGTCACATCCACCAGCACCATGTATGTGAACATCGATAAATCCAGGAGCAAGATAAAGACCTTTACCATCTATTATATTTTGACCATTTTCACAACTTGGATTGATTTCTTTTATTTTTCCATTCTCTATAAGAACAGAACCTTTTTCTACTTTATCAAGGTAGATTATATTACAATTTGTTATTAACATTATTGCACCTCCATTAATATTGAAACCCATTATAAGTTTATAATTATATTATTATGATATAATTATATAATAAAAGTTAAATTATTAAAAGATTTGGAGTAAGTTATGGAAGTATTAAGTGGGATAGTTCAAGGAATAGTATATAAAAGTGAAGAAACTGGATACGTAGTTGCTAAATTAAATGTGGGTAAAGATATTTTTACTATTACAGGTAATATGCTTTTACTTAAAGAATCACAAAATATTAAAGCGACTGGAGAGTGGATAACTCACAAGCAATATGGCCAGCAATTTAAAGTAGAAAGTTTTACTGAGGTACTTCCAGAGTCAGTTGAAGGAATTGAAAAATATTTAAGTACTGGGGTAATAAGAGGTATTGGTCCTATTACAGCCAAGAAAATAGTTGCTCAATTTGGAGATAAAACATTAAAAATATTAGATGATGATATAAATAAATTAAGAGAAGTAGAGGGGATTGGTGAAAAAAAGTTTGAAATAATTCGTGAATCTTATGAGGAACAAAAAGATTTAAAAGAAATAACAATGTTTTTCCAAGAACATGGAATTTCAATAAACCAAACTTTAAAAATATATAAAAAGTATGGGTTAACGTCTATTGATGTTGTAAAAGAAAATCCTTATAGATTATGTGAAGATATAACAGGAATAGGATTTTTAACGTCAGATAGAATTGCAAAAAGTATTGGAATTGAGGATACATCAGAGTTTAGAATTCAAACAGGAATAAAGTATGTTTTAAATCAATACTCATTAGCGGGAAATACATATATGCCTATTGAAAAGGTTGTAAAAGAATGCATGAAAGTTTTAGGTGTAGAAGAAAATATTGTGAGAGAAAACATAGGTAATTCTGCTATAGATGGAAAAATAAAAATAGAAATGTTTAATGATGAAGAGTGTGTATCATCACTTTTATACTATTTTTCTGAGGTGGGAATCACAGAGAGAATAGCTAATTTATGTATGTATAACTTTCAAAATATAAATACAGATGTTGATTATGAAATTAATCAGTTTGAAAAAAATAATAGTATTAAATTTGCTGATTCACAAAAGGAAGCAATTAAAGGTGCATTTATAAATGGTATAGAGATAATAACTGGAGGTCCTGGTACAGGTAAAACAACAATTATAAAAGCTATAATTGAAATTTACGAAGGTGCAGGTAAAAAGGTTCTTCTAGCAGCACCAACAGGTAGAGCTGCTAAGAGGATGTCAGAATCAACAGGTAGAGAATCTAAGACAATTCACAGACTTTTAGAGATGGGAGTAAGTGATGATGGTGAAGATAGATCATTCTTTAATAAAGGCGAAAGTGAACCTTTAGAAGGGGATGTAATAATAATAGATGAAGCATCGATGATAGATGTATTATTAATGTATAACCTTTTAAAAGCAATTAAATTAGGAACTAGAATAATAATAGTTGGAGATGTAGATCAATTACCATCTGTAGGTGCAGGTAATGTTCTTAATGATTTAATTGAAAGTGAGTTTATAAAGGTATTTAGATTAGGTGAAATATTTAGGCAGGGTAAGGAAAGTATGATAGTTACAAATGCCCATTTAATCAATGATGGAAAAATGCCTATACTAAACAGAAAAGATGGAGACTTTTTCTTTGATGGAAAAGAGGATACCACAGAAACTCTAAAAACTGTATTAAGTCTAATAAATACAAGGTTAACTAAATTTAATTCTAAATGGGATAAAATCAGGGATATGCAGGTACTTACACCAACAAGAAAAGGTGAGCTTGGAGTACAAAATCTTAATAATGAAATCCAAAAGATGTTAAATCCACCAAGTAAATATAAAAAAGAAAAAGTAGTAAGAGATATTATTTTTAGAGAAGGCGATAAAATAATGCAAACTAAAAATAATTATGAATTAAAGTGGAAAAGAATATACGGAATTGGTGAAGATGAAGGAGAAGGTGTATTTAATGGAGATATGGGATTCATTAGAAGTATTAGTGATGACTATAAAACCATAGTAGTTATATTTGACGAGGAAAGAGAAGTTATATATGACAATATAAGCTCAGAAGAATTAGAACTTGCATATGCTATTACAATACATAAGAGTCAAGGTAGTGAATTTAAGGTTGTAATAATACCATCATTTATGGGACCACCATTATTATTAAATAGAAATTTACTTTATACGGGAATAACAAGAGCAAGGGAGATGGTTGTTATTACAGGTAAAAAATCAGCACTAAACTACATGGTTAATAATACAAATAGTATGGAGAGATACTCATCATTAAAGTATAGACTAGATGATGTAAAATTATTAAGTGATGATTAGGTATAATAAAATAAATAATAGACCAATGATGCGACGAATATTTTGTGTAAGACAAGGAAGTAAAGCCGTGGATACTGGTGGTTATCTAAGGGTTTGCTGACGTAGGATTACGCAAAATAGGCTAGCATACTGGTTTATTATTTATTGGATTATGCCGTAAGTTGAGAGGTATTTAATGATAGAAAAGAAGTCTCAAGATTCAAGCGAATATAAATATGCAGTAGAAAAAATAAATCAATGGTATAAAAAAGGAGCTAAAGTGTTAACTATAGCTTCTTTGCCATATAATTCTATAACTATTTTTAAACCTATAATAAATGAAATACTAAAGAAAAATGGAAAGATATTATATGTTTGGGGAGAAAAAAGAGAAATTAAAGATTTAATTAACGATACGTTAATAACTACTTTGAAGTTAAAATATTCAACTGTAGAAAATGAGGATTCTAAAATAGTATTCTTAAACTTTGAAGAGGCTATGTATGTAAAAAATATATATGATCTTATAATAATAGATGATTTAGGCTATTTAGGGATAAATAATAAATTTCATATAAAGTTTGTGGTTGATAATTTATATAATCATAGTAAAAAGATAATTAATTATGATATAGATAAATGTATTAACTATGGTGATTATATAGAAATTTGTGACATAAATAATTATTCTCCAGTATTAGAGCCTAGGATAATAACTACTAAAATAAATATATTAGAGGATATTCCATATGTGTTATATGAATATTTAAAGTGGTTTAAGGAAAGAAATAGACGGGTTTTGATAATTGTTCCAGATAGTTTAAGTTATGAGAAGATTATTGAAAAATATATTAAAGTCTTTAAATTAAAAGGGATACAATTAATAACTATTAGTGAAAACAATAAACCAATTACCAAAATAAGTTTATCTAAAGAAAAGGCATTTTTTATAATAACTAGTGATATATCAAATTATATAAAAGATATTAAAAATCTTGATGTAGTGATGCTTGGAGCGGATGATAATAAATATTCTTATAAAGCAATGGTATATTTATCGTCAATTGTGTCAAGAAATTCTAATGGAGGTGGTGAAATGTTATTAGTTGCAAATAGCATTTCATACAGTATGGAAACCTCTAAAAATATATTAAGGGATTATAATAAATTGTTATGGGAAAAAGGATTATTAAAGGTTTAATTCAGCTTACAGATGAAATTTTAGATATTATATATCCACCAGAAGAAGTTTGTATATCCTGTGGAGAAGAAGGGTTTATAGGATTATGTCACATTTGTAGAAATAAGATTAAAAGGGATTTAGATAATGATTTTATTTTGAGTTATGGACAATATGGAGGAGTATTAAAAAAAGTTATATTGAGTTTTAAATATAAAAAGAATTTTACTTCTGGAAAGATTATTTCAGAATTGATGAAAATAAAATTAGATGAAATTAAATATGTACCAGATATTATACTATATGTTCCTATAGATAAGTTAGCAAAGAAAAAAAGAGGCTTCAATCAATGTGAATTCATAGCTAAAGAGTTATCTAAAAGTACTGGAGCAAAAGCAAAAAAGTATATAAAAAAAGTAAAAAAGACTAGAGAACAAAAAAGGTTATCACTTGAAGAAAGAAAGTTAAATATAAAAAATGTGTTTAAATTAGAGCATGGTGAAGTACTGAAAAATAAACGTATTTTAATTATAGATGACGTTGTTACCTCGGGTTCAACGTTAAATGAGTGTTTACAGTTAATAAATGTTAATCAAATAAAAGATATAAAACTGTTGACAGTAGCACGTAGTAAGTTATAAAATATATTAATGTAAAGTTAGGTCTGTGGTTGAAAGTCGAAGCCAGTCGCAGGCGAAACGATCCACGTAACGTAGGCAAAGTCTTACTGAGCATGGTGCGGTATAGAGGTAAGTCCTACCAATCTTCGGATTGAGAGTGTTAGTAGTGAGAGGTTAATTCCGGGTAGCAAAAGCTCCAGTAGGCGAGTGTGGGGGCAAAGACCAGGTCAGCTAACTTTGCAAAGAGACAACCAATGTAAATTGGTTGTCTCTTTGCGTTTATTCAAAAAAGTGCAAAAAACGAAGCAATGATAATGTTTACAGAGATAATGTGTGAAATATTCAGAAAATTAGCTAAATTAGAGATTGAGAATAGAAATATGGTGTAGTAAAATATAGACAAGAACTAAATATTGTACAAGCAATCAAATATTCTAAGTGATACTTAGAAAATGACAGGGGGATGACTTTATGAAAATTACAGTAGTAGGAAAGAACATTGAATTAACACCAGCATTAAAAGAGATGATTCAAAAGAAGATTTCAAAGCTAGACAGATATTTTGAGCAAGATGTAGAAGCAAGAGCAACATTATCTGTTCAAAGAAATAGACAAATCATTGAAGTAACCATCCCATTTAATGGAGTTATTCTTCGTGTGGAAGAGGCTACAGATGATATGTACAAATCAATTGATCTTGTTGAGGTGAAATTAGAAAGGCAAATAAGAAAACAAAGAACAAAGCTTACTAGAAAAAATAATGAATCTCTTAGATATTCAGCAATAAATCAGATGGCATTTGCAAGTGAATCTATTGAAGAGGAAGATGATGCAAAGATAGTTAAAACAAAAAACTTTATTGTTAAACCTATGCATGAAGAAGAGGCTATTTTACAAATGGAACTTATAGGACATAATTTCTTTGTTTATCAAGATGCAAATACAAATAAAATAAATGTTATGTATAAAAGAAAAGATGGTAATTATGGTTTGTTAGAACCGTATTATGCTTAAAATATAAAAAAAGTATATTAATAAATAATTAAAATAAAATATGGTAAAAATGATCAAGTATTAATTAACGATTAATTAATCAAGCAGTATAAGCTTGAATAAGAATTAGTTGTTAAAAATAATTGATCATTTTTTTATATTAATTAGAGTTTGGGATAATTGATATAGAAATTCCTATTGATTTTATGTTAAAAATAGGTTAAATTTACAAAAAATTCGATATAATTTGATTTATATGACTTAACATATTTCAATAACCTTGAATTTTAAATAATATAAGTGGTATAATTTATAAATAATGTGAAATGATTAATAAAGGACGTATTAACGAAATAATGTATGTCGAAAGGAAATTAATATGGGGTTTTTCAGTAAAATATTCAAATCTTACAATGAGAAAGAAGTAAACAAATTAATACCTAAAGCAGAGAGAATATTAGCTTTATCATCAGAAATGGAAAAGCTATCAGATGAAGAATTAAAAATGAAAACACAAGAGTTCAGAGATAGATTATCTAATGGAGAAACTCTAGATGATATATTAGAGGAAGCATTTGCCGTATGTAGAGAAGCTTCAGGAAGAGTTCTTGGTATGAAACACTACAAAGAACAATTAATTGGTGGAATGGTACTTCACCAAGGTAGAATTTCAGAAATGAAGACAGGTGAAGGTAAAACTTTAGTTGCAACACTTCCAGCATATTTAAATGGATTAACTGGAGATGGTGTTCACGTAATTACAGTTAATGATTACCTTGCAGCGAGAGATAAAGAATGGATGGGACAATTATATGAATTCTTAGGATTAACTACTGGTGTTATAGTTCATGGAATAAGACCAGAGGAAAGAAGAGAATCATATGCTGCAGATATTACTTACGGAACAAATAATGAGTTTGGATTTGATTACTTAAGAGATAACATGGTTGTTTATTTAGAAGAAAGAGTGCAAAGACCACTTAACTTCTGTATTGTTGATGAAGTTGACTCAATTTTAATTGATGAAGCTAGAACGCCATTAATTATTTCTGGTGCAGGAGATAAATCAACTAAATTCTATTCAGTTGCAGACCAATTTGTTAAACAACTTACAGTAGAAACAGATTACACAATTGATGAGAAAGCACATGCAGTTATGTTAACTGATGATGGACTTCATAAAGCAGAAAGAGCATTTGGACTTGATAACTATGCTGATGCAAGTAACTTTGAACTTCAACATTACATAACTCAAGCACTTAAAGCTAACTATTCAATGAGATTAGATAAAGACTACATGGTTAAAGATGATCAAGTAGTTATAGTTGATGAGTTTACAGGTAGACTTATGGAAGGTAGAAGATATTCAGATGGTCTTCACCAAGCAATTGAAGCTAAAGAAGCAGTTAAGATTCAAAGAGAATCAAAAACTCTTGCTACAATTACATTCCAAAACTACTTCAGAATGTATAAAAAACTTTCAGGTATGACAGGTACAGCTTTAACAGAAGAAAATGAGTTTAGAGAAATCTATAACTTAGATGTTGTTGTTGTTCCAACTCATAGAGATATTGCAAGACAAGATAAGCCAGACGTAATGTTTAAAACACAAAATGGTAAATATAATGCAATAGTTAATGAAATATTTGAAGCAAACCAAAAAGGTCAACCAGTTTTAGTTGGTACTTCAAGTATTGAGAAATCAGAATTTATATCAACTTTATTAAAGAAGAAAGGTGTTAAGCACCAAGTATTAAATGCTAAGTATCACGAACAAGAAGCTGAAATTATATCTAAAGCTGGTGAGTTAGGATCTGTAACAATAGCAACTAACATGGCTGGTAGAGGTACTGATATTAAGCTTGGCGAAGGTGTTATTGAAGTTGGTGGATTAAAAATAATTGGTACAGAAAGACATGAGTCTAGAAGAATAGATAACCAATTAAGAGGTAGAGCAGGTAGACAGGGAGACCCAGGAGAATCACAATTCTTCATATCATTTGAAGATGACTTAATTAGAATATTTGCTCCAGAAAAAACATTAAATCTTTTAAAGAGCTTTGATATTGATGAAAATGAGCCTATTTTAGAAAATAAAATGTTCTCTAAGAGAATAGAAGGTGCTCAAAAACAAGTTGAAGGACATAACTTTGGAATCAGAAAGAATCTATTAGGTTATGATGATGTTATGAACTTACAAAGAGAAGTTATCTACAAGCAAAGAGCAGAAGTTCTTGAAGGTCAAGATCTAAAGGGTCAAATAGAGATGATGATTGATGGCGTTGTTAAGACTGCTGTTAATGCACATTTATTAAACTGCGAACCAGCAGATTATGAACATGAATTAAACAATTTACTTGTTTATTTAGAAGATATTTGCTTACCACATGGTAGAATTTATGTTGAAGATTTAGTTAAGTTAGAAATGCCAGAAATAACTCAAAAAATACTAGATGAAGTTACTATGATTTACGAATCAAAAGAAGCTGAGTTTGGTGAAGAAAGACTAAGAGAAATAGAAAGAGTAGTTCTTTTAAGAGTTGTTGATACTAAGTGGATGGCACATATAGATAATATGGATCATTTAAAACAAGGTATGGGATTAAGAGCATATAAACAAGAAGATCCAGTTCAAGCTTACCAAATGGAAGGTAGTGCGATGTTTGATGAAATGATAGAAAGTATCAAGATTGAAACAATTAAGTACTTATTCCATGTAAGAATTGAAAAACCTGTTGAAAGAGAACAAGTGGCTAAAGAAACTTCAGCAAGTCATGGCTCTGAAGATGGAAAATCAGCTAAAAAGCAACCTGCTAAAGCAGAAGAAAAAGTTGGTAGAAATGAACCATGTTCATGCGGAAGTGGAAAGAAATATAAAAATTGTTGCGGAAGAGAAGCTGTAAAAAGCTAATCTAACTTAATAGTATTTGAATTATAATAGAAATATAATAGGGGGAGTATTAAGATGACAAATCATTTTAATACTTCCTTATTATTTTAGAAACTCCTTATTGAGTTTCATCAATCATTTTACATTTTACATTTTTAATTCTTAATTCTCATTGTATATGGTAAAATGGATATTATAAAAATATAGGGGTGATTTACGTGATTATAAAGCTTGAAGCAGAATTAACAAAGCTTAATGATTTTAAAAGTACACTAGAAGAAATGGGGGCTTCACTTTGACAAGGAAGCTTTAGAAAGAAGAGTCCAAGAATTAGAACTTCAAATGCAAGAGAAGGGATTCTGGGATGATATAAAGAGAGCAGAAGGAATAACTAAAGAAACTAAAGTTATTAAAGATAAAATAGAAAAATATACATCTTTATGTACTAGGGTAGATGATGTAGAAGTGTTAGCAGAATTATTAGATGAAGATGATGAAGAATCTATTAATGAGGTAATTCAAGAAATTAAATCTATTGAGGTAGATGTTGAAGAGTATAGAATAGAAATATTATTATCAGGTGAATATGATAGAAATGATGTTATTTTAACATTACATGCAGGGGTTGGCGGATCAGATGCTAATGACTGGACAGATATGCTTTTAAGAATGTACACAAGATATTGTGAAAAAAGAGGATTTAAAGTATCTGTAGTTGATATTCTAGATGGTGAAGAGGCTGGAATAAAAAGTGCAACTCTTAAAGTAAAAGGAGAGTTTGCATATGGTTATTTAAAGGCTGAAAGAGGAATTCATAGATTGGTTAGAATATCACCATTTAATGCAAATGGAAAAAGACAGACATCATTTGCATCAATAGAAGTACTACCAGAGTTAACTAAGGATCAAGATATTGATATTAGACCAGATGATTTAAAAACAGACACATATAGAGCTAGTGGAGCTGGTGGGCAACATGTTAATAAGACTGAGTCAGCAGTTAGAATAACTCATATACCAACTGGAATAGTAGTTCAATGCCAGTCTGAGAGAAGTCAGTTCTCAAATAAAGATACAGCTATGGCAATGCTTAAATCTAAACTTATTGAGCTTAAAGAAAGAGCACATAAAGATAAGATAGAGGATTTAACAGGTGATTTAAAAGATATGGGTTGGGGGAGTCAAATAAGATCATATGTGTTCCATCCATATAATATGGTTAAAGATCACAGAACTGGTGAAGAGACAGCTAATTTAACTGCTGTTATGAATGGTGAAATAGACAACTTCATAAGTGCATACTTGAGAGAGAATAGTTAAGAGGGAAGAGAGAAGAGAGAAGAGAGAAGAGTTAAAAGTTAAAAGATAAAAGTTAAGATTAATTATAAAAGGTTATGTAAGAATATAAATTTATCTTAAGTAGAAAAGCCTCAAGAATTTTCTTGAGGATTTTCTTTATCTTGATTAATATTAACACTGCTATTTTCTTTGCCACTTGATTCTTGTTTTAGTTCATGTTCAATAACTAAAGTCATTAGAACTCTAAGAAGAAAAATAGCACCTAAGACTATAAGTTCATCTATATTTCTAACAATTACAGTTTTAAGTATTTCAGCTGCAAGTTTAAATTCAAGTGCCATAGCCATTGAACTAGCAAATTGATATTTAACTGGGTAAAAATCTTTAATTAGTTTTGATTTTACATAATGATAAAAGGCAGTAAAAGCACCTGTGATAAGAACTATTATACCCATTATTTCTAATAAACTAATTAAAGGTGGGAGAAATTTATTTATAAGTTCTTCAAGCATTATATCACTCCTAAGGCATATATAAAATTAGTCTTCCTAAAAATAATATATATATTCTTATAAGTGTATATAGCTTTTATATTGTAGAAATTGAGTCTATTAATTCTAATGAAAGTAAGATTATATTTCTCATAAGGTTAGCGAGTAAATATAAAATTGTTTTCATTTGATAATTCTTCATTGAATGAATATCCATCAATATTAAATCCTTTTGTTTCTTCAAGATGTTCAATTTTATTTTGAAGAATATATCTTACAAATTGGCCTCTTGCCTTTTTGGCATACATTCCAACAACTTTAAAAGAACCATTTTTATTTTCTTTAAAAGAAATATTAATTACAGGATATATTTTATTAATAGATTTTAAGTTAATGGATTTACTATATTCATCTGAAGAAATATTTAAAAGAACTTTATCACCAGAAGTGTTATGTAATTCATCTAAAAGTATGTTTGTAAGTTTTTCTTTCCAGTAAGCGTAAAGATCCTTTCCTAAATTATTTGCAAGTTTAGTACCCATTTCTAACCTATATTCTTTTATCATATCTAGTGGTTTGATAACTCCATATAAGCCAGAAAGAATTCTAAGATTATTTTGAGCAAAATTTAAGTCATCAGCATTTAATGTTGAAGCATCAATACCTTTGTATGCCTCTCCATTAATATAAAGTAGAGCCATATGTTCTTTTAAATTATTATCAAAAAAAGTTTGATATCTTTCATAGTTTAAATTTGAAATTTCTTTTGATGTTTTCATCAATGTAGATATTTCATCGCTATTAAGTTGTTTTAGGATATCTATGAGGATTTTAATTTCATTTTTAAAAATAAGTTCTGTGGGTTTAATTCCTTCAATTTGAGGAATTTCAATAAATCCTTTTGCAGGAGCGATTATACTTATCATAATTTTCACCTTTTCATAAAATATTATTTAATTTATTTTAGCACACCTATTTATTTTAAGTAAATATTATGTAATAATTATTATTAAGAAATTAATTATGGAGGATGATAATTATGGAAAATATAATTTTAGAAAAAGGAATGAAGGCTCCAGAATTTACTTTAATGGGGTCAGATAATAAAGAACATAAATTAAGTGATTATATTGGGAAAAAAGTTATATTATATTTTTATCCAAAGGATAATACACCAGGGTGTTCAATTCAAGCTCAAAACTTTAGAGATCATCATGTAACATTTAATGATAACAACACAGTGGTTCTAGGAGTAAGTAGAGATTCATTAAAATCACATGATAAGTTTATAACTAAATATGATTTGCCATTTATTTTATTATCAGATGAAACTCAAGAAGTTTGCAATCTTTATGGAGTTATGAAAGAAAAAATGATGTTTGGCAAAAAGGTATTCGGAATAGAAAGAAGTACATTTATTATTGATGAAAATGGAATTCTTTCAGAAATATATAGAAAAGTAAAAGTAGCTGGACATGTAGAGTCTTTACTTTAAAATTTAAATTAGAATATAACTAATTAATATAGGTGTATCAAAATTATTAAATAATTTTGATGCACCTTCAGTTTAATAGATGAAATTTAGAAAAATATTTATAAAAAAATTACTTGGTAACATAGGTTACATTGAATTAAAGTTTGATTTGGTAAAATACTAATATAATAATCTAGAATATAAGGCACATAAAAATAAATATAAAAATGAAAGAATGAGGTAAGTAAAATGATAACAAAAGATATGACAATTGGAGATGCTATAAATCAAAAAGAAAGTATTGTTGAAGTATTAATGAGTTTTGGTATGGGATGTGTTGGATGTCCATCAGCACAAGCTGAAACAATAGAAGATGCTGCTAGTGTTCATGGAATAAATGTTGATGAATTATTAGAAGCTTTAAATAAATAATTAAGGTAGGATAACACAGGAGGAAAAGATATGAGTTTACATTTAGGGAAGATTCATTATTGGTTATTTAATAAAATTATTTGGTTTGAAAAATTAGAGTGTGAAATAATTGACCTTGCAAAATTAGAAGGATTAAATATTGAAGATATATCAAAAGAAATAAATAAAAAATATGGAGAACAATTACCGGATTTACCATTAGAGGAAATGATTGATACAGGAAATATTCATGGATGGTTACAAGATAAAATACATTGTGCAGAAGGTAGAATGGCAGCTTGGACTAATAAAATTATCACTACTAAAGACGGTTTTTCAAAGTTAGAAAAAGTATATATTAAACAAGGTGTTAATGCTGGAAAAGAAATAACAGAAGCGGGAAATATACCTGTAACTGCGGTAGAGATATACAATAATATAAATGATTATATATTAGATGGTATGCCTTGTGATAGAGTTAATCAAATAGTTAAATCCGAAGAACAAATTGTTGAGTGGACTAGACGAATTTGTGTACATAAAGAAATTTGGGAAAAAGAAAATGTTGATGTTAATACGTTCTATACTTTAAGAAGTTTATGGATTAAATCATTTATACAAGAAGTAAATAATGAGTTTTGTTATATTGAAAAAGAAGATGGATTAAAGGTAATAGAAAAGAAGTAATTGAGTTTATAAAGACTGTGATTTTTAGGGGGATGAAATTATGAATGCAATAGAATTAATGATGGATGAGCATAAGTACATAAAGCGTATGCTTAAAGAAGTAAGAAGTGCATGTTTAGATATATTAAATGGAAAAGATATAAATTATGATGAATTTTACTTAATGATAGATTTTATTAAAAACTATGCTGATTCACATCATCATAAAAAGGAAGAAGTTATTCTATTTAATAGAATGGTAGATAATATAGGAAGTACAGCTGAGAAGGTTATAAAGCACGGTATGCTAGTTGAACATGATTTAGGGAGACTTTATATCAGAAGTCTTGATGAGGCTTTACAAAGCGTAAGAGAAGGGAATATTGATGCAAAGTTAGATGTAATTGCAAATGCAATTTCATATACCCACTTATTAGAACGACATATTGAAAAAGAAGATAATGTTATATATAAGTTTGCACTTAGGGAGTTAGCAGAAGATATAATTTCAGATGTTAATAAGGATTGTGTAGAGTTTGAAAAATCTAATGAACATATAAAAGAAAAGTATTTATCAATTTTAGAAAATATTGAAAAAAACAGTTAATGTAAAATTTGAAAATGATCAATTCTTAATGAACTAGGTAGAGTGTTAAAGCTCTAGATAGTTTATTATTTAGAATTGATCATTTTTTTTTATTTAAATATAAAATTAGTTATTTAAATTTGTTTTATTGTACGTAGATATTTTAGTTGTGATAGTTCAGCAACAATTTCTGTAGGGCTTACTTCATCATCACTCTTTAATTTGAGAATAACGCAAGTTTGATTTTGTTCTTTCTTTAAGTCTACAGAATCTATTTCTACATACATATTTGATAGTATGCTTACTATATCTCGTACATCTACGTTTATATTTTCTTCATAACAAACTAAGAAGTTTAATGTATTAGTTCGTCGTTTATTTATATATTTTTTTAGTTTTAATGCATCACTTAGAAATATATAGCCAATAAAAGTAACTAATGTAGATAATGCATAGTATCCAAATCCAACTCCAAGTCCTATGCAGGCAACAAAGAAGATAGAAGCAGCTGTAGTTAAACCTCTAATATTTTTATTATCTTTAAGTATAGAGCCAGCTCCTAAAAAACCTATTCCTGTAAGCATTTGACCGCCAAGCCTTGCAGGATCTCCAGTAAAAGAAGCAAGACTTGAAAATTTAATAGCAATTATTTGTAATAAAACAGCACTAAGACCTACTAATATATGAGTTCTTATACCAACAAGCATTCCAGATTTCTCTCTATTATAACCAATGATACCAGAAAGGAATACAATAAGTAGTATCTTTAATAAATCCTCTATAACTAGGTTAGGAAAATACATAAAAAACACCTCTTAGCATAGTGATAGTATAATATTACAATTTGCATAATATATGATATTTATACATTTTGTTTCTTGATTTTTTTATATATTGGTATAAATAATAAAAGTAAAAAACATCCTGATGTAATGCATAAAAGTAAATTGCTTTGATAAAAAATAGTTACTTTACTAAATGAATCATTAACTACTTTTTCATAAACAACATTGTACACACTATCAATTGCATCTGTTGATATATGTTCTATTTTATCTTTAGGTGTGTGGATAAATCGCATATCACTATGTGAAATTGTAACGGCCTCAAGACCTACATTGCCGAAACTGGCATGGTCACTAGAATCTTTATATTCAACAGTAGTTTCAATATTGTTATCCTTACATAGACTGTTCATTTCACTTAATAAATTACAAGGCTTATTTTCAAGGCAAGCAGGCATCATTAAAGTAATAGGGTAACCTTCGCTACCAACCATATCAAAATTAATTACTTGGGCATCTTTAATCTTATCAGTATTTGATATAGCAAAGGCTTCAGAACCTTTTAAGCCAAATTCCTCAGCATTTAAGGCAACGAATATAATATCTCTTTCGGGTGTGCCAAGAGAAGCGATATTTTTTTGTAACTCTAATAAGAATGAAATGCCAGATGCATTATCAAGTGCACCACCATATAGAGCTCCATTTCCGTCCATACCTAAATGGTCATAATGAGCTGTTAAAATGATAGGTGGTAAGGCATCATTTTCTCCTTCTAAAACTCCAACAATATTAGAAATTGTTTTAGTCTCTGTAGCAAAAGGTATTTGAAGAGAAATTTCACAATTCTCTTTTATTGCATTAATTATTTTCCCATAAGTTTGAGAAGTAATCATAACTACACAATCATATGGAAAATCGGAAGAAAAAGAACTTCTAAAAGATAAATTATCATTATCAGGAGTGAATAGAAGAAAAGTGCCTTCGGAATTTTGTATTTGTATTGTGTAAGTATTAACTTTAAATACATCCGCTCCTGTAAATGTTATTTTATTTTTATTAAAATTAATCATATCTTCCTTAAAGTCTTGTCCGTATTTTAAGGTTTCTAAAGTTTTACCATCTTTACTTATATTAAGATATGGTTCAGTATTAGTTTTAACCGGACAAGGTAATGTAAAGTTTTCTTTGTAATCTGAATTTAAAGGGGTAGTACCATTCTTTATAAAAGTACTTTGAATATATTCGCCAACTTTTACATTTTCAGAACTTCCAGGTAATCTACCACTATATGTTGATGAAGAAAGTAAAGTGATATCATTATAAACCTTAGATGAATCAAATGAAGAGTATGTACACTTAGAATATAAGCAAACACTTAACAATAAAGTTACTAGTGTCAGGGAAACATAATATAATAATCGTTTTTTCATAAATAAAAACACCTCAATTAATAGTTATAATAAATACTATTAGTTGAGATGTTTTTTTATTCTATATTAAAATGGGATAAGATTAAATTATGGAAAATAAATAATGTAAGTGTTATTTATGCTTTTTTGTAAACTAAGTCAATAAAACAATAAATTAATGAAAACATGATACAGATATATATGAATAAGTTAAGTTGTCCAGTAGCAATAGAGCCAACACCACCAATTACAGTAGAAAGTAGTATAACACCATTAACAAACTTAGAAAGCTTAGAACTAGATGTTAAAATCTCTCTAATGGCTGTAATTAAAATTAAAATTAAGCTCAGAAAAATAAATACATCTTTAAGTTTTGATGAAAATTCAATAACATAGTATTCATTTAATATTAAAAATAAGATAATAATTATTAGCGAAATGTTTAATAATCTATTTAAAATACGTTGCATACAATCACCTCTTGGTAATATTTTACATTTTAATTATATAGTAGGAGTGACATAATATCAATAGTGTTACTATTGTAATACTTGGAAATAATATTATAATAAATATATGTCAATTTGTTATAAAAGCGTGAAAATGGAGGTAATTATGGTAAATATAAATGATAGGTTGTCTAAGGAGTTAGGAATAACTCTAAAGCAAGTAGAAAATGTAGTAAATTTATTAGATGAAGGAAATACGGTGCCTTTCATTTCTAGATATAGAAAAGAAGTAACAGGTGGTTTATCAGATGATATACTTAGAAAATTCTTAGAAAGATTAACTTATTTAAGAAATCTTAAAGATAGAAAAGAAGATGTATTAAGATTAATTGATGAGCAAGGTAAATTAACTGATGAAATTAGAGTAGGGCTTGAAAAGGCAGAAACATTAACAGAAGTTGAGGATATATATAGACCATATAAGCAAAAAAAGAGAACAAGAGCTACAATTGCTTTAGAGAAGGGATTAAAACCTCTTGCTGAAGTTATTTTAGATGGAAGTTTTAAAGGTGATATTAAGGCAGAAGCAGAGAAATTTATAGATGAAGAGAAAGATGTTAAATCAGAAGATGAGGCAATTAAAGGTGCTTTAGATATAATTGCAGAACAAATTTCTGATGAAGCAAAATATAGAAAATGGATTAGAGAATTTGTATTTAGAGAAGGTAAAATTGAAAGTAAAGGTTCAAGCAAAGAGTCCACTACCTATGAAATGTATTATGAATATAGTGAAGAGATAAAAAAAATACCTCCACATAGAATTTTGGCTATAAATAGAGGGGAAAAAGAAAAGGTATTATCAGTTAAAATAGTATGTAATGAAGATAGAATAATTACAGCTTTAGAAAATAATGTTTTAACAGGTAATGTAGCGAATGATATTTATTTAAAAGAAGCAATTAAGGATTCTAATAAGAGATTAATTTATCCTTCAATTGAAAGAGAAATTAGAAGTGAACTTACAGATAGAGGGGAAGAGGGGGCAATTAAGATATTTATGGAAAATCTTAAAGCACTTTTAATGCAAGCACCTATTAAAGGTAAATGCGTTTTAGGTTTTGACCCTGGATTTAGAACAGGTTGTAAAGTTGCTATATTAGATTCTACAGGAAAGTTTTTAGATAAGATAACAGTGTTCCCAACACTACCTAGAAATGATATTGATGGGACTAAGAGAGAATTAAAAAAGCTTATTGAAAAGTATAATGTTGAAGTTATTTCACTTGGAAACGGTACAGCATCTAGAGAATCAGAAGAAGTGATTTCAGAGATGATATCTGAGATTAAAAAGGAAACTGGTAGAGAGATTGCTTATGTTATAGTTTCAGAAGCTGGTGCATCAGTTTATTCAGCTTCTGAATTAGCAGCAAAAGAGTACCCAGACTTAGATGTTACAGTAAGAGGTGCAATATCTATAGGAAGAAGACTTCAAGACCCTATGGCAGAACTTGTTAAAATTGATCCTAAGGCCATTGGAGTAGGTCAATATCAACATGATGTTGCACAGAAAAGATTAGAAGAGTCACTATCAGGTGTAGTTGAAGATTCAGTTAATAAAGTTGGAGTAGATCTAAATACTGCAACTCCAGCATTATTAACATATATAGCAGGTGTAAATGCTTCAATTGCAAATAATATAGTTGCATATAGAGATGAAGTTGGAACATTTAAATCAAGAAAAGAATTATTAAAAGTAAAAAGATTAGGACAAAAGGCATATGAGCAATGTGCAGGTTTCTTAAGAGTTATGGAAAGTAAAGAACCTTTAGATAACACTTCAGTTCATCCTGAATCATATAAAGTAGCAGGAGAACTTATAAAAATATTAGGATATTCTAAAGACGATTTAAAAAAGAAAAATCTTTTAGATATTGAAGATAGGGTAAAAGAAAAAGGGATTTCTAATTTATCTAATGAATTAGAAATTGGTGAATTAACTCTTAGAGATATTATTAAAGAACTTCAAAAGCCAGGAAGAGACCCAAGAGAAGATATGCCAAAGCCTATTTTAAAAACAGGTGTAATAGATTTAAAAGACTTAGCTTCTGGAATGATATTAAACGGTACGGTTAGAAATGTTTCTGACTTTGGTGCATTTGTTGATATTGGAGTGCATCAAGATGGATTAGTTCATAAAAGCCAATTAGCTAATAGATTTGTTAAGCATCCACTTGATATAGTTAAAGTTGGAGATATAGTTAAAGTTAAAATAATGGAAGTAGATACAAAGAGAAAAAGAATATCTTTAACAATGAAAGATATTTCAGAATAAAAAAACTTGAAAAAAAATACAAAAAGTTATATAATAAATTTGTAAAATTTAATATATCTTCAGGGCGGGGCGTGATTCCCCACCGGCGGTAAAGCCCGCGAGCTAGAATCTAGCATGAATCGGTTAAATTCCGATGCCGACAGTATAGTCTGGATGAAAGAAGGTAAGAAATTAGTCTTATTTAAGTTTGCTTAATTAAGTATTTTCTATGTATTTTAACGCCCTGGCATTTTTGTCAGGGTTTTTTTATTTTTAATTAGCAAATACTAAGAAGGAGCTTGAAAATCAAATTATAAACTTAAAAAAACTAATTTATTGCCCCAGAAGATCACTTTTGGGAGGGGACTTATAAAATGAGTAAAAAATTAAAAGTAAACAAACTAGTAAAGATGTCACTATTAGCAGGAATTTCAGCGGTACTTATGATGTTCAGTATTTCAATAATACCAATATTTCCATGGCTGAAAATCGATTTAGCGGATATTCCAGCATTAATTGGAGCATTTGCATTTGGACCATTGGCAGGTGTAATAATAACTATTATAAAGTTAGCATTAAACCTAATATTAACAGGTACACAAACAGCAGGAGTTGGAGAACTTGCAAATTTCTTAATAGGAATTTCAATGATAGTACCAGCATCATTCATTTATCATAGAAATAAAACTAAGAAAAATGCTATTATAGGAATAATAGTAGGTGCAGTATCTTTACAATTAATAGCTATTTTTGCTAATGTGTATTTATTATTACCGTTATACGGAATAACTCCAGAGGGCGGAACTATGAATTATATTATTGCGGGGCTATTACCATTTAATATATTAAAAGCAGTAATAGTAGGAGTAGTAACATTCCTTTTATATAAAAAAATATCAGTAGCAGTATTCAAAGAAGATGCATTCAGAACAAAGAAAGAACCAGTAACAAATTAATAATATATTTTTGAAATATTTGATTTAATTTTTAATATGAAAAAGTGCCGTATCATGTTTTGATACGGCACTTTTTTATAGTTTCTATAAATCTGAAAAGATTAGTTCATTATCGTAGTCTATAACTACACTTTAGCGGAGATTTCCGCGTGTTCTTAGAGAACCCTTTAGAAGATTAAAAGTTACGGTTCCACATTATAATACAATCTTCTTTAGGACAATCATAAAATCCCTTACGTCTTCCTTCTTCAATAAAGCCCATCTTAGAATACATAGACTGAGCTAATATATTAGATTCACGTACTTCTAGTGTTATATCATGGCAGTTCATATCCTTACATAATCTAAATAAATGATTAAGCAATGAAGTTCCAACACCTAAATTTCTATATTTTTTATCCACAGCAATATTAATTATGCTAGCTTCACCAGCTATAATCCATACTCCAACAAATCCTATTACTTCGTTAGTAAAATCATTTTTAGCTATAATATATTGTGAGTTAAGGTTAAATACTTCATTTTGAATAGCATCTCTAGTCCAAGGTAATGAAAATGATTCTTGTGAAATTTTATGAACACCATCAACATCCTCGAAAGACATTAAGCTATAACTAATTTTCATTGCTCATACCTAACCTTTTTTCTAATTCTCTTTCAGCTTGAGGTTTCTTAATATAAAGAGGAGATGAGTTTTCATCATCATATATTCCTTTTTCAAGTAACTTCAATCCCATTTCGCCTAAAGAAGCAGATCTAATTAAAGAAAGATGTTTAGGGGCAAAGTATGCATTTTTAACTTTTTCCTTTAAGTAAGCTTCATGCTTTTCTAACCCTTCACCAATAAATATTACTTTTTCATTTTTTTCATTTAAGAATTTAGCTAAATCAATAAGATCCATAGCTGTAGGTTCGACAATTTGTTCTAATTCGCAATTATGACCTTTATAAATAGATGTATAAACACTATCTCTTAAAGCGTCCATAACAGGACAAATAATACCATCAAAATGACTAACTGAATAAGCTAGAGCATCAAGTGTAGAAACAGATACATAAGGCTTATTAGAGCCAAAGCTTAATCCTTTAATAGTTGCCATCCCAATTCTAAGACCTGTAAAAGAACCAGGTCCTTTTGAAACTACAAATCCATCGATATCATTTATATCTAGTGAACATCTTTCAAGAACATCTTGGATTAATTCCATTAAAATTACTGAATGTTCTCTTTTATTTGCAAGAGTAAATTCTCCTAAAACTCCATTTTCAGAAACTACAGCACAAGTTGCAACTGTAGAAGAGGAGTCCACGCTTAAAATCTTCATATAGATAACTCCTTTACATAATTATATTTTTCACCATATGGAGTGAATATTATTTTTCTATAATCTTCACCTTGAGATAAATCTTTTTCTATATGTATGTGTAAATAATCTGAAGGAAGTATTTCTTCAATATAGTTTGCCCATTCAATTAAACTAACTCCATCAGAGAATATGTAATCATCAAATCCTATTGCATAAATTTCATCAGGATCAGAAACTCTATAAACATCAAAGTGAAATAATTTAAGTCGTCCACTATCATATTCATTAACAATTGTAAATGTAGGACTTGTGATATGATCCGTTATACCTAGTCCATTTGCAATACCCTTAGAAATGTGTGTTTTACCAGTTCCAAGGTCTCCAGTTAAACAAACAACATCTCCGCTATTTAGAATTTTTCCAAGCTTAATACCGAGTTCAGTAGTTTGTTCAACAGTGTTTACTAAGAATTCCATAGTACAGCTCCTTTCCAATATCTTATTCTATTTATATATTCTATCCAATATTTCATCAAAAGAAAATAGAAAGGTGATAAAAAGGTTACAGAAGATTAACTTGAAAATATTAACAAAAGGTTATAAAATTGATAAAAAAGAAATAAATTATTAAGAAATACATCATATATAATGTGATACAATATATACATTATGAAACTAGTAGGTAAAACATATAATATGTAATTATATGAATAGAGGTGAAATTAGTTGAAGAAGATAACATACTTATGTATTGCTATAACTATAGTATTATCATTAGGATTAGGTTTTTTTACAGATCCGTTAGTAGCAAATACTAAGTCAGAGTCAGATAAAAGAGATATATATTTAAATATAATGACCGTAAACAAATCACAAGCATTACTTGTTGAAAAGATATCTGGAAATAAGCATAATGTAGATTTCTTAATATCAGAGAATCAAGATGTAAATTCATTTGAGTATACAGAGGAAACAATAAAGAATGTATCAAATATGGATTTGTTTTTATATACAGGAGCAAACGTTGAAAATTGGACAAATACTTTTATAGATAAACTTGAAAAAAATAATTTAGGGATAATAAATTTAGCAAGAGGAATAAGAACTAGGGATAATACTCCTAATTATTGGTTAGGATTAGAAGAGTACAAGATATGTTTATACAATATTAAAGCGGCATTACAAGATAGAGACCCTATTAATAGAGAGTATTATGAAAGTAATTATAATAATATAGTTAAAGAATTAGAGGATAAAACAAAAGAGAAGAGTAGTGAAATTCATAAATTAATTGAAGATAAGAAAATAACATATTTATCAACAACTAATAATTTTGATTTTTATTTTGATAGTTTTGGATTTATAGTTCAAAAAATTAACAAGGATAACTATAAAGAAGTTATTGAAAAAGCAACATTAGAAAAGCAAGAAATTATTATTATAAGTGATAAATCACAAGAGTTAGATTATGATATTAGTGAAACAGGATTAGAACCAATATATTTAGAAACTAGTAATTATAATAAAACTTACGATGAGACAATAATAGACAATTATAATATTATAATACAAAAATTAAATAGTTTATAAATATAACTATTAGTACAAGGGTTTTGTATTATAATTTTGTAGTAAGTAATTTATATTGTGCTTAACATATAGAAATAAGGGTTGATTTTATTACTTTAATACTGTATAATCAATCTTGATTGAAGGGGTATAGCTCAATTGGTAGAGTAGCGGTCTCCAAAACCGTTGGTTCCGGGTTCAAGTCCTCGTGCCCCTGCCAAAAGAAGTTAACAAGCAAAGCTTGTTAACTTCTTTTTTTATTTTAATCATAAAAGTTATGTATATTTAATACTAAAATAAATACTTATAATTAATTAAAAAATAAATGAATAGAAATCTTCAAGCATGTCCATAATTCTAATATATAAGAGAAAAGGGGTTTGGATTATGGGAAGACAAGTTATGAGGAACAATAAAGAGATTAAACAAATTAAAGAAAATATTTTTATATTAAAGATAGAATTAGAAGAAAAATATAATGATTATTATACAGCAGAAATAGGTTATGAATATTCAAGAGATAGATTCGGAAAGTCTATAGAGTCATGTAGGATATTAGATGAAAAACAAAGTTTACTCAGTGATATCAATTATTTGAATGATAGAATAACAATTTTACAAGATAAGGTGAGTTTATTGAGATATGCGATGTATGAAGATACACATAAAATTTTAGCAACTATATTTTAAAAGTTAAGGATATTATTCATTGGATCATTAGTATATTATTTATTTTCATTTGTCTTAGTGATATAATTTATTAGTGTTTTAACAATAAAATATTTTGATTTTTTATGGAGGGCTATATAGTGATTAAGATACTTAAACTGAAAAGAAAAGACGGAGATATTATTGAAGCAGTAATAAAAAAGTTAGATTTAACTTATATTGATAAGATAATGGCTCTACAAAAGAACATAATAGACGGATTAGAAAATCCTGAAACATATGCAGCATCTAAAAGTGAAGAGTTTGAGAGTTGTATAAAGGGATCAGGCACAATATTAGGAGTAGTTACTTCAACTGATGAGTTGATAGCTATGGGAGTCTATATGAAAAATGGTTATGATAATCATAACTATGGATATGATATTGAATTAAAAGGTGAAGAGTTACTTAAGGTTGGACAAATTGAGTCTACGGTTGTAATGGGGGACTATAGAGGTAATAAGCTTCAAAGAATATTATGTGAATGCTTAGAGGATATAGGTAAGGAAAATGATACTCCAATAATGTGTGCAACAGCATCACCTTATAATGAATTTAGTGTAAATACATTTATAAGCTTAGGTTATGAAATTAAAGCTGATAAATTAAAATATGGTGGATTAAGAAGATATGTATTAGTAAAAACATTATAAAAGACATAAAAAAGATCAATGTTTACAAATAAGCATTGATCTTTTTCTTTGAATAATAAATAATTTCACCTTACTAAGTTGATTATATATATCTCCTTCCAGCATAGAAGTCGGATATATAGCTTACTTTAACCCTTTGTCCAGAGAATGGTGCATGTATTACTTGGTTATTTCCAATATAGATTCCGACATGTGCACCTTGAGATAAAAAAACTAAATCTCCTAGAAGCAGGTCTGTGATAGATATGACTTTTTCACCACATTGAAGCTGTTCAAAAGTTGTTCTAGGAATACTTTTATTTAGCGTATCTTTATAAACAAATTGAACGAAGCCTGCTGAATCAAATGACGTAGGACCATTTGAACCCCATAAATAAGGGGAACCAATCAAGGTTTTAGCTTTTTTTACTATTAAATCTCTGTTTGTAGAGTAAGATTTATTACCATGATAATCAACATATAAAAGAGGAAAATCGGATATATCTCTAAACCATTTTCTATTATTAGTGTGCATAATCGTCACCTCTTTTGTTATATATAACTAATATATGATTGCAAAAGGTGAAGTGATTATATATTTAATTATGATTCTTTTATCTCAGAAATTAGACTATTTATAATTTCTGGAACTGTTGAAATTTTATCTACCTTATATGCATTTTCTCCACAGAAAACTAAACCATTATCGGTATCACCATTAGCAGCATTCATTAATGCATCAGAAATACAATAAGGAGTATCTTTTGGATTACATGGAATTAAACAATTATAACATCGTCTTATTTTAGGTCTCGATACCTCTAGTGACTGTATGAATTTATTATTTAAAGCTCTACCAGGCATACCTACTGGACTCTTAACAATTGATATATTTTCTTTTTTACAATTAACATATTCCATTTTAAATTCTAAGCTAGCATCACATTCTTCAGTAGCAACAAATCTTGTTGCCATTTGTACACCACTAGCTCCAAGTGATAGGTACTTAGCTATATCATGTCCATCAAAAACACCACCAGCTACAATTACAGGGATGCTTTTATTATACTTTTCTTCATAAATAGAAACTTCATTAAGGATATCTCCAATTGTAGAATCAAAATGTTCTTGTTCTGCTTCTAATGTTTCTTTATGAAAACCTAAATGACCACCAGCTTTTGGACCTTCTATAACAACCATATCAGCTGTTCTAGAGTATCTTCTATCCCATAATTTCAAAATCACTTTACATGCTTTTAAAGAAGAAACAATAGGGGCTATTTTGATGGAACAATCTTTTACAAGGTCAGGTAATGCTGTAGGCATTCCAGCTCCAGATATAATTAAATCAGCGCCAGCTTCAATACTAGCTTTAATATGTTCAGCATAATTATTCATTGCTACCATTAGGTTAACTCCAATAATTCCATTATTAGATTTTTCCTTAGCAATTTTTATATGTTTTTTTAATGATCTTAAATTAGCGCCAAGAGGGTCAGATTCAAAATCATCTTCACGATAACCTGGTTGTGCACCAGAGATTATTCCAATTCCACCAGCTTTAGCAACAGCGCCAGCTAAACCAGATAAGGATACACCTATCCCCATACCTCCTTGAACAACTGGAATTTTTGCAACAAGGTCGCCTATAATTAAAGGTTTTATATTCATAAAATCAATCCTTTCGTAAATAAACTTTGACTATTAAATAGTTTGATAGTAAAAGTATTATTATAATTATAAAGGAAAAAAATTGATGTAACAAGAGGAAGTGTAAAAAAATATGAATATTTAATAGAAAGATTTTATTGACAAGTTTTTAAATAACATGGTAAAATAAACTTCGTCGAAGGGGTATAGCTCAATTGGTAGAGTAGCGGTCTCCAAAACCGTTGGTTCCGGGTTCAAGTCCTCGTGCCCCTGCCACGATAAAGTCAACAAGTTTAACTTGTTGACTTTTTTTTATGTAAATCATTAATTATAAAAGAAAAAATGATAATATAAACAAAAATATGAATAATTCGACTAAATTTTCCAAATGATAATTGTCAATAAGAGGTTATTAAAGATATAATATATTTATGAGGTGTATAAATGAAAATTTTAGATATAAAAAAACTAACAGATAAAAAATTTCTGAATTTCTATATATTAAAATTAAGGAATAACTACAATAAAGAAAAAGAATATTATATTGCGTCAAGAAGAAACGAAGAGAATTTAGCATGCATAACTAACAATCACTCAATATGTGATGCAGTTATGATAGTCACTAAAACTGTAGAGGGTGATTTTTATTTAATAAAACAATATAGACCTGCTATAAATGACTACATTTATGAATTTCCTGCAGGGTTAGTTGATGAGGGCGAAACAATAGAAGAAGCAGCGATAAGAGAACTTTATGAGGAAACAGGACTAAATGCAGTAAAATATAAAACATTATTAAAACCATGTTATACATCAGTTGGAATGACAGACGAAAATTTAGCAGTAGTAGAAGCAATAGTTGATGGAATACCTACAAATGAAAATGCTGAAGAGGATGAAGATATTGAAATTATTAAAGTTTATAAGGAAGATGCATTAGAGTTTATAGATAATAATATAGTTTCTATTAAAACAGCGTTAATAATAAAATTAACTTTATAAAAATAAGGATGGATTACTATGGGGAAATACAATTCAGGAATAGTAAAGTTAGTTATATTAACATTAATAATGTCTATGTTGCCATATGATGTTGAAGCATTAACTTTAAAAGATAGTTCGAAAAATTTTAAAAAACTTACTATTGAAGATGGACTAAGTCAATCATCAGCAAATTATACATATCAAGATAGTAAAGGATACATTTGGATAGGAACTGCTGATGGATTAAATAAATATAATGGTCAAAAAATTACTACATATAAAATCGATGAAAAAAATCCAAAAAGTATATCTTCTAATTACATATCGGCAATAATTGAAGATAATAATGGTAATTTATGGATCGGAACAAGTAATGGGCTAAATAAATATAATAGAAAGACTGATGATTTTGAAGTTTATAAGCCAATAAATTCTGAGATATCACATTATAATATAACAGAAATATTATTAGATAAAAATAATGATATGTGGGTATCGACTGAAGATGGGGTAAATATATATGATAATCAAACAAATACATTTAAAAACATATTTGAAGAACGAGATGATGTATTAAATAGTCTTGTTTATACTATGCAAATTGATAATAATGGATTGCTTTGGTTAGGTTCAGAATCAGGTGTACAAATATATAACATAGAGACTCAAGAATTCGTTGAAATATCAGAAGAAATAAGTGATACATTATCAAATAAATTTATTTATAATATGATGTATGATGATGTAGAAAACATAATGTGGATTTCAACTGATGGAGATGGATTATATAAAGTTGATCTTACTAATGGATCTATTAAACAAATAGGTAAGGATGAAATATCTAATAATATTAGAGATGTTTTAAAATGTGAAACTGGAGCTATTTGGATTGCAACATCAGATGGTTTAGTTAAATATGATGAATCCAATGATTTATTAGTTAAATATAATTCTGAAATACATGATCCACAAAGTTTAATATCTGATAACATATTATCGTTAAGTCAAGATAAAGAAGGGCTAATTTGGGTTGGAACAATGGAAGGTATTAGTATATTTAATCCACATGGATTATTTCTGAACTATAAACATAATCCATTTAATACAAATTCACTAAGCGATAAAATGATATCAGGAGTATATGAAGATGATGAGGGTCTTATTTGGGTAAATACTCTTAGTAAAGGTATAAATGTAATAAACAGAGAAGTTGGAACAGTACAACGATATGATCATACAAATTCAAATGTTCCAGACGTTGAACTTTCTAGTATCGATGGTAGGGGTAATCATATATTTTTTGGAACATCACAAGGATTACTATATTTGGATAAAAGTGTAGATGAATTTATATTACTTAAGCCTAGCAAAAAAACACAACTAAGTAATGAAGTAAGAAAGGTTTATATAGATGATGATGATAACATTTGGGTTGGAACAAGAGATGGGTTATATGTGCTTAATGAGGATTTGTCTTTTGATGATTATAGTGATGTATTAAGGGAGCAAGGCGTTAATGAAGTATTCATTACATCAATACATCAAGATAAAGAAGATAAAAATATAATGTGGTTTGGTGCAGCTATTGATGGTGGGTTAATTAAATTTAATAAGGATACTAATAAAGTTACTTTGTATAAAAAAGATGAAGATAAGAATTCATTGAGTATAAATTCAATAAAATCAATAGATGAAGATGATAAAGGAAATCTATGGATAGGGACAAACTATGGATTAAATAAGTTAGATAAATATACAGATAATATTGAGTTTTTTACAGAGGCAGACGGACTTGCTAATAATTTTGTTTATGCAGCACTGGTAGATTTAGAAGGAAATGTATGGTGTTCAACAAACAATGGAATTTCATTGTTTGATGTAGAAAAAAGATTGTTTAGAAACTTTACTATAGCCGATGGTTTAAATAGTAATGAATTTAATGGGTATTCTTATTATAAAAGTAAAGCAGGAGAGATGTTCTTTGGAAGTATAAATGGATTAGTATCATTTATGCCATCAAATTATCAGGCAAATGAAAGTATAAGTGATATAGTAATAGATAAATTTACAATTAGAGGAACAGATTCTGTTGAAGTGAATGATAGAATAATATTAAATCATAAAGATAATACTTTTAATGTTGATTTTTTTATTCCAGGATATTCAAACTCAAAACGCATAAATTATGCATACATGTTAGAAGGGTTTGATGATGAGTGGATTTATTCAAAAAATGTAGGTAGTTCTAATTATACAAATATACCATCAGGAGACTATAAACTTAATATAAAAGGGAGAGATTCAAGTAGCGAGTGGAGTGAAGTAAAAACAATAAAAATTAGTATTGCAAACCCTCCATGGAAAACACCAGTTGCCTATTGGGCATATATTATACTTATTGGTGTAGTAATTTATATTTGGATAAATAAAGTAAAGATTCTCGAGCAGATGGTTAGGCAGAGGACTGATGAGCTAAATCTTAAGTTGAAAGAAAATAAGGTATTATATGATAAATTAATTAAACATGAAAGATATAAGAATAACTATTTTGTTAATCTTTCACATGAATTAAGAACACCATTAAATGTAATACTTTCTACGCAGCAGTTAATAACTAGATTAAATGATAGAAATGAGACTATTCCAAAAGAGAAGTTAGGGGAGTATATGAATGGATTAAAAGGAAATTCTAATAGACTTCTAAATCTTATAAATAACATTATAGATACATCTAAAATAGAATCAGGGTCATTTAAAATTAATAAGGCTGAGAATGATATAGTATTTGTTGTAGAAGAAGTAGCTTTATCTATGAATAGTTTAGCAGAAGAAAAAGGAATAAATTTAATAATAGATCCAGAGATTGAAGAGAAAATTATTAAATGTGATAAATATCATATTGAAAGATGTATTACTAATTTAATTGGGAACGCGGTTAAATTTACTAATCCAGGTGGGTATATAATTATAAAGATTTATGATTTTAAAGATACTGTTAAAATATCTATCAAAGATGATGGAATTGGAATAGATAAAAAGTATCATAAGGCTATATTTGATAGATTTGGACAAGTATTTAATCAATCATCAGAGGAATATGGAGGAAGTGGTCTTGGACTTACGTTAACAAGTCAGATTATATCATTACATAGTGGAAAGATAGAGGTAATTAGTGAATTAAATGAAGGTGCAGAATTTATAATAACATTACCTGTATAAAAGTTTAAATTAATGTTTTAAGTTAAATAATAAAGTAATATTTATAGAATAATAAAAAACAATTAATACTTAGATTTATTTGAGTGTTAATTGTTTTTTTCTTGCAAAAAACGACAATAGCTTTTATAATTTTTATAAAGCTTAGGGCTTTTACGAAAGAGGAGAACAGGAGGATAGGTTAATGGAACAAAAGAGAGAGAAATTCTCATCTGGACTAACCATATTTTTGGCGACATTAAGTTCAGCCGTAGGATTAGGTAACATATGGATGTTTCCATATGTAGTAGGAGAAAATGGAGGAGCTGCATTTATATTAATTTATTTTGCATGTATTGCATTAATTGGTATTCCAGCAGTAATATCAGAGTTTGTTATAGGTAGAGGTAGTAAGGTTAATTTATTAAGTTCTATTTCGAAAATAACAAATAAGAAGGTATTTAAAAGTATAGGATATATAGGTATTTTAGCAACGTACTGTATGTTGTTTTTCTATACGATAGTAGTAGGATGGGTTTACTCATATGTATTTAAGTCAATAACTGGGGCGTTCAATGGAATTTCACCAGAAGGAGCAGCAGAAATATTTAATGCAACATCAATAGGACCTATATCACCAATTGTATGGCAATTTATTGCTTTAAGTGTAGGTGCAAGTGTATTAGCATTTGGAGTTAAAAGAGGAATTGAAAAATTAACTAAGATATGTATGCCTATTTTATTAATTCTTTTAACAGTTTGCGTTATTAGAAGTTTAACATTACCAGGTGCATTTGAAGGAGTTAGCTTCTTATTAAAACCTGATTTCTCAAAAGTAACATTTAGCGTTGTTTTATCAGCACTTGGATTAGCTTTCTTTAAACTTTCAGTAGGAACAGGAACGTTAATTACATATAGTAGTTACTATGGAGATGATACTAATCTTTTAGGAACAGCATCAAAGGTTGCAGTTTCAGATACAATGGTATCAATGCTTGCAGGACTTGCAATATTCCCAGCTGTATTCTCATTTGGTCTTCAACCAAATTCAGGACCAAGTTTATTATTTAATACAGTACCACTAATTTTCTCGAAAATGCCAGGTGGAAGTGTATTAAGTGTAGTATTCTTTGGATTAACAGCAATTGCAGCTACAATGGCTATGATTTCTTTATTAGAAGTATTAGTTGCAGTATTTAAAGAAAAGTTTAATATGAGCAGAGTAAAGGCGTTAATTATAAATGTTATTATAATAGTTATAGTTGGTTCATTAGCAGCATTATCAGCCAATCCTGAGGGTATGTTAGCTCATATTCAATTGTTTGGATATGGATTCTTCGATTTATTCGATAAGTTTGTATCATTAATATTATTACCTATAAATGGATTGTTAGCGATTATTCTAGTTGGACATTTTGTAAGTAAGAAATTTTTCTATAACCAAGTAACTAATAATGGGACATTAAAGAATGAAAAAATTGTAAATGTATTATATTTCACAATGAAATATATAACTCCGATATTAGTAATAATAGTATTCATAAAACAATT
>JAVWLU010000009.1:34225-82979 GCA_036637795.1 Clostridium sp.
TCACAATGAAATATATAACTCCGATATTAGTAATAATAGTATTCATAAAACAATTCATATAAAAAAAATGGGGATATATCAAAATGATATATCCCCATTAATTTATTGTTTTATCCATTCAGAGTAAGGTGTTTTATAATTATCTTTTTTATTAGCACTCACATAGTTATAAAATGATTGTAGATAATCTTCTCTATTTTTATCATATTTAAATTTAACAGTACCAAGACTAGTTTGAAAGTTTTGGATCTCTTGTAGTGAAGCATTTTTTTCGTTAAACATAGTTTGATACATTATCATAAATGTTGTGGTTCTTCCATCACCAGCATCACAATGGAAGTGAAGGTGTTGGTCAATTGGTTTGTTTTTAATAAATTCAACAAAATTATCGACAACAGTTGGTGTTGGTGTACCACCATCTCTAACTGCAAAGCGTTTATATTGAATATTATTTTTAACAACAGATGCATCTTCTGTAGATACACTATCCACCATAACATCTTTTTTTACTTGACCTAATTTACTATAAATATTTAAGTTAGTACCTATCTTTATAGAATTAAGTTCTTTATTTTCTACTTTAGTAACTTGTTCAGTAGTTAATCCATCATTTAATGTCTTAAAAGGACTGTAAAAACTAATAGCAATATCATTAACAAATCCATGAGATTCTTGTCTTAAATCTACTATAACTATATTTTCTTTATTAATTGCTTGCTTTAAATTTGGTAGTTGACTAGGAATAAATTGTGCACTACCTGATATATTTAGAAATGAAATATCCCTATAATTACTAGGGAGTTTAGAATCCTTATCAGTATCTAGTACAATCATTTCATTACAATTGCTTTTATTAAAAAAAGGAATAGCAGAAATTAAAGGAATTGTAAGTACAGAGAGTAGTAATATAGGTATAAATTTTTTCTTTAGTTTCATAAAATCATCTCCTTATCAGTACTTAGTATTAATTTAAGTAAATATATTTATTCCCAAAAAAGTTGAAATGTTATCCTAGTTAAAAAATAGAATTTAAACCTAAAATTACTTAGAATACAAAAGTAGTATCGGGACAATATAATAGTGTAAACAAAATAACTTATTAAAAAGTTTAAGTTTACAAATATACCAAAGCCAAAGGAGGAATCTCAAATGTCAAGTAAAGCATTAGTACCACAAGCAAGAAATGGTCTAAACGCCATGAAAAATGAAGTAGCTAGGGAACTAGGAGTACCATTTAGTGATTATAATGGTGATCTATCATCTAGACAATGTGGTTCCGTAGGTGGCGAAATGGTTAAAAGAATGGTTGAAGAATATGAAAGTCACCTAAGCTAAAAGTAATAAACTTTTACGGAGGGATTAAGATTATGGATGTACCACCAGAACATTAAATCCAAAGTAAACCATTCTTAAAAAAGAGAAGTCGTAATGTAAATTACGGCTTCTTTTTTGTTGTTAATTGCAATTAAATCAGTAATATTATATTATTAAATAGAACAAAGGTTCGATTAAAAATTCTCAAGAAAAAGAGGAATATATAATGAATAAAGTAAGGATACTGCATTGTGCAGATTTACATTTTGATACACAAATGTCTAAGTTATCTAAGCAAGATATATTAGATGTATTTTCATATATAATTGATATAGCATTAGAGGAGAATGTTGAAATAATGCTAATTGCTGGAGATGTATTTGATAATCTTTCGGTAAATAAGCAGACACTTAATTTTTTAGAATCAGCATTTAAATCAATTAAAAATATAAAGGTATTTATATCACCAGGAAATCATGATCCATATAATCATAAGTCATTTTATAAGCTTGTGGATTGGCCTGATAATGTACACATTTTTAAAGGTGATATAGAAAAAATATATATAGAGGAATTAAATCTAAATATCTATGGAGCTGGATTTAAAAGTAACTATATTAATGAGAGTAATTTAAAAGTTAAGGCTGATAAAGAAAAAATAAACATAATGGTACTTCATGGTGAATTAACAACAAGTAATTCTAAAAATGAGTATAACCCAATTACGTTAGAAGATATTGAGTCGTCAGATTTAGATTATTTAGCATTAGGTCATAGGCATGGGTTTACAGGTATACAAAAGCAAGGCAAAACATATTATGCATATTCAGGTTGCCCTCAAGGCAGAGGGTTTGATGAGTTAGATGAAAAGGGAATAATACTTGGTGATGTTTATAGTGGTGGTGTAAACCTTGAATTTAGAAAAACATCAAAAAGGATGTATAAGGAAGTTAGCATCGATATAAATACTGCAAATAGTTATGGTGAAGTAAAATCAATAATTTTGTCAGAGATAGAAAAAACAGATAGAGAAAATAATTTATACAAGATATTTCTTGTAGGTGAGATAAATGAAGAGTTTATTATAAAAGTTGAAATGATTTATGAAATGATAAAGAATGAATTTTATTATGTGAAATTAATAGATAAGACAGAAATCAAATATGATTATGAAGAATTAGCTAAGGCAAATTCTATAAAAGGAATATTTGTTAAGACATTACTTGAGCAGTTAGATGAATCTGAAGGTGAAGATAAAGAAATAATTAAAGAAGCAATTAAGCTTGGACTTAGAGCTTTATCAGAAGATGAGGTGAATATAAGTGATTATTAAAGAGCTTAACATTGAAAGTTTTGCAGGTTTGAAAAACAAGAAAATTATATTAGAAGAAGGATGCAATCTTGTGTATGGAGAAAATGAAGTAGGCAAAAGTTCTATACAGTCATTTATAAAGGTTATGCTTTATGGAATGAATGCATCAAGAAGTAAAGATATAAAGCAGAATGAAAGAATCAAATATAGACCATTTACTGGAGACTCTATAAAGGGTGAAATGGTTATTGTTCATGAAAATAATGAAATTATAATAAAAAGAATATTTGGAACAACCAAAAAAGATGATAGTTGTAAGATATATGATAAAAGCTCAGGGGTAGAGATAGAAAATATAGACCTAGAAGAGCCGGGGAAAAGTTTACTTGGAATAAGTAAAAATACATTTCTAAAAACTTTATTTATTAGTCAGTTAGGAGTTTCAGTTCAAAGAGATAAAGAAGAGGAACTTTTAGAAAAAACCGCTAATTTAATTTGTAGTGGTGATGAGAATATTTCCGTAAATAAAGCATTAGAAAAACTTATTGCAATAAGAAAAAAATTAACTACTCAAAGAAAAACAGGAGAAATTGATAATTTGAAAAATTCTCTTCTATGTTTAAATGAAGAGAGGTATGAGGGATATAGGTTATCAGAAGAAAATATAGATAATGAATCATCACTTATACAGTTGAAAGAAGAAAATATTCTTATACGAGAAGAAATAGGTAATTTAGAAATTTATAAGAAGTATTTAAAAAAAGTTAAGCTTCAAAAAGAATATGAAGATATAACTTCATATCTAAAAAAGAGTCAGGAGCTTAAAGAAAAAGAAAAGTTTATTGAAAGTGAACTAACTACTGAATCAGGTGTTATTAATGAGGATATTTTAAATGATATTAAAGAGGAAAATGCACTATATTTAAGGCTTAGAGACTTATTAGAAGAGGAAAGAAATAAGTATAACTTAACAATTAATGAATTAGAGTCAAAAAAGAGTATTAATAGATCTTTTATAGAGTTAGAACAAAAATATAAGGATTATAAAAACAGTCTAAGATTTGCTTTAGATAGATTAAAGAGTGTAAAAAAGAGTATTAATTATATCTTAAGTATTCAATATAAATTAAACGAAATAGAGAAGAGAAGAAATGAAAGAAAAACTAATATTGGTGATGTATATATATTAAAAGAAAATCATCAAGAAATTAGAGAGTTACTTTCAAAGTATGAGTATAAATTAAAAGAGCTTCAACATAATGCAAAAAAAGTATCTGTAGGAGAAAGGAATTCTAGAGCTCTTAATAAGTTGAAAAAGCAAAAGAGTACACATCAGTTATTATTAATAATATTAGTATTAGTTACAATTGTTGTTGGTGTTGTAAGTAAAGGAAATATCTTATTTACAGGGTTATCTTTTGGTGGAGTAGCATTCTTTGGGTATTTATTTATGAAAGATACTATGGAAATAAAATCTAGAGAATGGAATAATGGAAGTCAAATATATTTAGAAGAGCTACAAGATGAGATAAATGAAATTGAAAAAGAGCTTGTTAAGTATAAAGATAGATTAAAAGTTAGTAGTTATGAAGAATTTATTCAAAAGCTTAGAATGTTTGATGATTATATTACATTTGAAGAAAAGGCAAATGAGCAAATTGAAGAATTTAAATCTATTGATAATACTAGTGAATTGAATTCTTTAAAAGATGAAGAAGCTAAGATAAATATATTTGTAAAAGATGGATTTAGGTTGTTAGGTGTATCTACGGTTCAAGATTTAATATCTGCATTAGATAAATATGATGAGGTAAAAGAAGATTTATTAAGATTAGAAATTCAATTAAAAAAAGATGAGGAGTCCTTAGTTAGGATTGAAGATGAACTTAGTATTAGAGAAGATAGAATAAGAGAAAAGTTATCTTTAGTTGGATTAAGGGATATAGATTTAATAGATTTAGAAGATAGTTTATTAAATTTAAGAGACAAACTTATTCAGAGAAGAGATATTAAGAAAACTTTAGATTCTATAGAAGAAACTTATAAGGTTTTAAGTAAAGATAAAGATATTGATTTTATAAAAGAGGACCTTAAAGAGTTTATTTCTAAAAATCTTGATTATTCATATAAAACTGAAGAAGAAATAGATGAACAAACTAAACAACTTTCCAATAAACTTATTGAAATAGAAAAAGGTATTAAAGATTTAGAAAATGAAATTAAGAATAGGTTTATAGGAAAAAGAGAAATTCATGAAATAGAAGAAGAAATTCAGGAAGTAAAAGAAAAGATAGCTAGTAAGGAAGTTACTTTAAAAGCTATAGAGATAGCAGAGAAAGCTATAGAAAAAGCTAATAAAGAAATAAGAGGTAGCTTCGGAAGTGAATTAAATAAAGAGATAATAAAAAAATTCGCCTTATTTACTAATGATAAGTACAAAGAAACATATCTTTCAGATAATTATGAGCTTATGGTAAGGGATGAAAAAGAATTATTTAAGGCTGAATTGTTAAGTAATGGAGCCAATGATCAATTGTATTTAGCATTAAGATTAGCATTTATAGATATTCTTTTTGACCAAAAGAGCTCTACTATAATTCTTGATGATGCTTTTGTTCAATATGATGATAGTAGATTACAAAATGTATTAATTGAATTGATTAATTTTGATTATGATCAGATAATAATATTTACTTGCCAAAAAAGAGAGGAATCTATTTTGAGTCAATGTAATAAAAACTTTAATTATATTTCACTTAAAAAATAATATATTTTTATTAGTTCTTTTAGAATTGCATCATTAATTTAAAATTTTGAATTCTAACTTAATGGGGATGTATCAAAATGATAAAATATTTTGATATATCCTCATTTTTAGAATTATTATTCATAGAATAAAGTTTGATTATATTTTGAATAAAAGTATATAAATTCATAACATATTATTAATAGTAAACTTTCTTGTTAAATGATTAAAAAGCGAATATAATAAAAAGATAATAATACATTATTTGGTAAAGTGTAAAGGGTGGTTAAATGAATAAGGCAAATGAATACTATTTAAGTAAAATTGATGAATATAATAATAAAAAAGAAAAGTTACAAAGTAAGATAAGTGTAATAGCTTTAGTAAGGTTATTTTTAGTAGCTAGTGTAATATACTTATGTTATACATTTTATAATCAAAATAAGATGGCATTATGTGCTATTTCTATGTTAATAGGATTTGCTATATTTGTTGTTATAGCAATTTATCATGGAAAAGAAAAACGTAAAATTGAAAAAATTAATATCTTAATAAATTTAAATGAAAAAGGTATAAAGAGAATTAATGGTGAATGGAAGAACTTTGAAGACAAAGGAATTGAATTTGTAGATGAAGGTCATGGTTATTCAAATGATCTAGATATTTTTGGGCAAAGTTCATTATTTCAATGGATTAATTCAACTGTAAGTGCATTTGGAAGAAAGAGCTTATTTAATAAACTTTCTTTAAAGGAAACCTTAGCTATAAAAGAAATTAAGAATCTTCAAGAAGGAATAAAGGAACTTGCAAATAAAATTCAGTGGAGACAAGAACTAATAAGTGATGCTAGAATAATAAGTAAAGAGATAGGTAATATTGAGGGCTTATTAAAATGGGCAGCTACTCCTGTTAAAAAAACATTCACAATGAAATATATTCCTTATTTATTTTTAGCCATAACATATATATTTATTATTTTATCTATATTAGGAAAGGTTCCAGTGACTTTTATAATTCTAATTTTAATGATGAATTTTTGTGCAATTAAATTTTTAACTAAGGATGCAGAAGAACAAATAAATTTATTTGATGAGCAAAAAAAGAATATATATGCATATTCAACAATGCTTGAACATATTGAAAATGAAGATTTTGAATCTAGTTATTTATATGAACTTAAAAAAGATTTAGTTAGAGATGGATTTTCATGTAAAAAAGAGATGAAATCTTTAAAGAGTTTAGTTGAATGGGTGGGTGACTCCAAAAGAAATGCTTACTATTTCATACTTAATATATTAACATTTTCAGATGTTTTTATTGTATGTAATTTAGAAAGTTGGAGAGAAAAGAACGGAAAAGAAATAGAAAAATGGCTTAATATAATGGGAGAATTTGAAGCTTTAATAAGTATCTCTAATATAGCTTTTGAAAATGATACATGGGAGTTTCCAGCGGTAGAGGAATCTTATGTATTCCAAGGAAATGATGTTGGTCATCCTTTATTAAGTGATGAATCAAAATGTAATAATTTCAATTTAAGCAAAGAAAATGTATGTCTTATTACAGGGTCAAATATGTCTGGTAAAAGTACATTTTTAAGAACTATAGGACTTAATATGATTTTATCTTATATTGGAGCACCTGTAAGAGGTAATAGTGTTAAATGTGGTAAATTTAATATTTACACATGTATGAGAACAAAGGATAATTTAGAAGAGAGGATTTCATCATTCTATGCAGAGATAATGAGGATTAAACAAATTGTTGAAGCAGTTCAAAATGGAGAAAAAGTATTTTTCTTACTAGATGAAATTTTTAAAGGAACAAACTCAGAAGATAGACATATTGGAGCAAAAGTATTAATTGCCCAATTACAAAATAGTGGTGCTGTAGGTTTAGTATCTACACATGATTTAGATTTATGTGATTTAGAAAAAAAATATATATGGTTAAAAAATTATAATTTTAGAGAGTTTTATGAGGATAATCAAATTAAGTTTGATTATATTTTAAGAAAAGGTAAAAGTGAAACAAGAAATGCAATTCATCTAATGAAACTTGCAGGTATAAAAGTAGATTAAATAAATATATATGGGGAAGAAGTATATGGCGTTTGTAATTTTTGATTTAGAATTTAATAATTTAAATGGGATAACTACATATTATCCTGATTTTATTGAAGAATATGGAGATGTAAATAATTTTGAGTTAAGAAATGAGATTATTGAAATAGGAGCTATAAAGCTAGATGCTTATATGAAACCTTTAAAGCAGATGAAGGTATATATAAAACCGAGTGTTTTACCTGTTTTAAATCCTAAAATAACTGAGATAACAAGTATAACAGATGATGATTTAGAACAAGGCGTGTCATTTGAAGAAGGTATGGATATGCTAAATGACCTAGTAGATGAGGGGGATGTCATCTGCTCATGGGCAAAGGATGATATTGCTGAAATAACTCAAAATGCAGTTTATCATGAGTATGGAAACTTTAAGCTGTTAAAAAAATATTTAGATATACAAGAATATGCAATGAAGATTTATGGCTATAAAAAGAGTGTTAGCTTAAAAGAAGTATTAACTAAAGCTCAAATAAAGGTAGATAAAAATAAACTTCATGATGCATTAAATGATGCGATTTATACAGCAGAAGTATTAAAGAGAATATACAATAGTAGGGCTCTTAATGGATGCATAAGAACGGATATTTTCCATATGCCTATGTTTGGGATAGACGAAGAAGATATTGAAGATTTAGATTTTGAACAAGTAAAGTTACTTTGTCCTAAATGTAAACTGCCTATTGAGATTGAAGAAGAATTTAGATATATAGGTTGGAGATTCCTAGCTTTAGGTGAATGTAAAAAGTGTAAAAATAGAATTAAGGCTGAGGTATCTTTAAAAAGAACATTAGCTGACGAAATTGTATATAATGAAATAGAGACAATAATTAAGGAAGAAGAGTATTCTAGAATTCAGCATAGAATGAATAAATAACCATACTAATTATGTACATGCTATGTTAGAATTATACTTAGATAATTTATTTATAAATTAAGTGAGGTAATGTATGAATATTGCATTTTTTTTAACTCCTAAAAATGAAGTTATATATGAATATTTAGATGCAACAATGAGACAAGTTATAGAGCGTATGGAACATCATGGATATACAGCAATTCCATTAATAGATAAAGACGGTAAGTATGTAGGAACTCTTACTGAAGGTGATATACTGTGGAAACTTAAGAATACACCAGATTTGAACTTTAAAAACTCAGAGTCAGTTAAAATTCAAGAGATTCCAAGAAGAATAAAGCATAAAAGTGTTTCGATTAATGCAGATGTAGAAAGTTTGATATCATTATCAACAACTCAAAATTTTGTACCTGTAGTAGATGATGATGGGATTTTTATTGGAATAATAAAAAGAAGTGATATAATAAACTATTGTTACAATCAGATGAAGAGAAATAGCAAGGTTTTAGTGTAAATATAAGGAAATTAAGAGTTGAAAATTTAAAATTAATGAGGACGTATCATAATTGAAAATTTAAAATTAAAAATGTAAAATGACTGATGAAACTCCTATAGGAGTTTCTGAAAAAAATATATTATTAGTAATTCTTTTAGAATTACATCCTTAATTCTAAATTTTACATTCTAAATTTTAAATTAAAGGGGTTGTATCAAAATGATTTATCATTTTGATACAGCCCCATTTGTATAATTAGAGACCTTCAAGAGATTCTTCAAGATATTTAATATCAGTTATTGCAAGTTGTAGTTTAGTTTTTAAATCTAAGATGGTTTTTGATAAATAAGTTACTGTTGATTCATTATCACTAATTTTAGTTAAAGACTTATTGTATAATCTTTGGTTATTCTTAAATAAAGCACATTCAGATTGTTTTTTTAAATCATCTAATTTAATATTTGTTTCAGCCAATCTCTTTTCATATATCGTTATATTTTCTAAAACTTGAATTGAATATACTTGAAGGGAAGATAATTCATTTTCAATCTTATGGATTAATTCTTCTTTAGATAACTCAGTTTCTTTTTTCTTGATAGTGTTAAAAAATCTTAAATTAATCATTTTCTACTCCTTAGTTAAAGGTTATACCTTAATAATATATGGTATTTCGGTGGATAAAACTTTGTGACTTGTTAATAAAATAAACAATTTTCTGACTTGTATAAATTGTGATACTAGCTTAAAATTAATTATGTAATGAATTTTTAGGGAGCGTGAAAATATGTCAAACGAGATGAAAGACTTATTAAATGATTTTGATGTTAAGAGAATACAAAAAGGTGACATATTACAAGGAGAAGTAATTGATGTTAATGATAAAGAAGTATCTGTTAATATAAATTATGCTTTTGATGGATTAATTAAAAAAGATGAATTCACAAGAGAAAATATTGCTTTAACTGAACTTACTAAATCAGGAGATAAGTTTAGCGTATATGTTTTATCACCAAATGATGGAGAAGGTTATGTTGAACTTTCAAAATTAAGAGCAGCTGAAATTGTTGATAAGGAAGAATTAAAAAAAGCATTTAAAGCTGATGAGACAATTAAAGTAATTGTTAAAGAAGAAATTAAAGGTGGATTAGCAGCTTACTATAACTCAATTAGAGTATTTATACCAGCATCTTTAGCATCTAGAAATAGAGTTGTGCTAGCTGAATTAGTAGGTAAAGAAATTGAAGTTAAATTAACTGACTTAGACTTTAGAAACAGAAAAGTTGTTGCATCAAGAAGAGTTCTTGAAGAAGCAGCATACAATGTTGAAAAGAAAGCTTTATGGGCTACTTTAAAGAGCGGAGAAATGAGAGAAGGAACAGTTAAAAAAGTTCTTAAAGTTGGAGCAATAGTTGATATTGGTGGACTTACAGGATTAATTCATATCAATGACTTAGCTTGGGGAAGAGTAAATAAAGTTGAAGATGTTGTTAATGTTGGAGATAAAGTATCTGTATTTGTTGGTGAAATAGATGCAGAAAAAGAAAGAGTATCTTTAATATTAAAAGATAAGGAACAAGATCCTTGGATAGTTAATGCACCAACATTAAAAGTTGGAAAAGTATATACTGGAAAAGTAACTAGATTCCTTCAATTTGGAGCAATCGTTGAATTATTCCCTAGTGTTGATGGATTAGTACATTTATCAGAAATAAATGATGAACATGTAGTTAAAGCAGAAGATGTTTTAAAGAGAGGGCAAGAAGTTAAGGTTAAAGTTTTAGACGTTAACTTAGAAAATCATAGAATCTCATTAAGCATAAAAGATGCTGAAGAAAAATCTAAAGAATATCTTCAATACAATGATAATGAAGAAGGAACTACTTTAGGTGATTTATTTAAAGGATTCAAGTTCGAGTAATATATATGTTAAAGGGTATAAAGCCATAATGGTTTTATACCCTTTTGTTTATAATTTTTCAATTTTAAGCATATTAGTTCCACCAGTTTGAGTTGTTGGCATACCAGCAGCTATTATAATATCATCACCTTCATTAGCAAATGAAAGTTCTTTAACAGCCTTTTTAGATTCTTCTATTATTTTATCTGTAGTATTGAACATTTCACAAAGTTCAGGGAATATACCAAAGTTCAAGTTTAAAGAACGTCTAATACATTCATGTGGGGTAATAGCTATAATTGGGCTTCTAGGTCTATATTTAGAGATTAATCTAGCTGTAGATCCACTTTTTGTAGCAGCTACAATTGCTTTAGCGTGCAATACATTTGAAGTTCTGCAAGCAGAATAACTTATTGCATCTGCAAAAGCTGTTAAAGATGGTTCTTTAAGTCGTGCAGTAAGGTATTCGTAATCTAAGTGAGCTTCAGTTTCCATTGCGATTCTTGACATTGTTTTTGCAGCATCTATTGGGAATAAACCTGATGCGCTTTCACCACTAAGCATAATAGCATCGGTACCATCAAAGATTGCATTACAAATATCACTAGCTTCAGCTCTTGTTGGTAAAGAGTTTCTAATCATAGAATCAAGCATTTGAGTAGCAGTTATAACTATTTTGCCTGCTTCATTACATTTCCTAATTATAGTTTTTTGAATCAGAGGCACTTTTTCAATTGGTATTTCTACCCCCATATCACCTCTAGCTACCATAACACCATCAGTAACGTCTATAATTGAATCTATGTTTTCCACGCCTTCATGGTTTTCTATTTTAGCAATTATTTTTATGTTAGGACAATTATTTTCTAAAAGTATTTTTCGTACATCTTCTATATCGGATGCTTTTCTTATAAATGATGCTGCTATAAAGTCAACACCCATCTTACATCCGAAACGTATATCATCTTTATCCTTTTCAGTAATAGAAGGAAGTTTTATAACCACATTAGGAACATTTACTCCTTTATGATTTTTAATTTCTCCTCCTATAATTACTTTGCATTTGATTTCTTGACCGATTACATCAATAACTTCAAACTTTAGAAGTCCGTCATCTACTAAAATGAATCCGCCCTTTTGTACATCTTTATAAAGAATATCATAGGAGATAGAACATTTTGTGTTATCACCTAAAATCTCTTCACCACAAATAAATGAAAATTCTTGACCTTCTTTAAGAATAGCACCATCGTTTGTAAAGTTGTGAGTTCTAATCTTAGGACCTTTAATATCCAATATTATAGCTGTTGGACTATCAAGATCTGTTCTTATTTTTTTGATTAATTCGATTTTTTCTTGGTGTGTTTCATGAGTTCCATGTGAGAAATTCAATCTAGCCGCGCTCATTCCAATTTTAATAAACTCTCTAAGTGTTTCTTCATTATCACTTGCAGGTCCAATTGTGAATATCATTTTTGTTTTTTGCATGTAACCACCTCATTTTTAAAAATTATAAGATTATAATTATATAAATAGTAAGATAATAATTATATATACTATAATACACCAAATCGTATATAATAATTCTATCACAATTTTTTGAAAGGAAGAACAATTATGAAGATTTTAACACAAATTGAACCTAAAGAAGTTATGTCATACTTTGAGGAGATTTGCCAAATCCCTAGACGTTCAGGAGAAGAAAAAGCAATTAGTGATTATCTAACTGCATTTGGTAAGAATTTAAAATTAGAAACTATTCAAGATGAAGCTTTAAATGTAATAATAAAAAAACCAGGAACAGTAGGATATGAAAACGCACCTACGGTAATTATTCAAGGTCATACAGATATGGTATGTGAAAAAAATCAGGGAACAGAGCACGATTTTGAAAAAGATCCACTAAAATTAAGAGTTATAGATGATTTTATATATGCAACAGATACTACATTAGGAGCAGATAATGGAATTGCAGTAGCATATGCAATGGCTTTATTAGCATCAAATACTATTCCACATCCACCGTTAGAAGTAGTATTAACAAGTGATGAGGAAACTGGAATGTCAGGTGCTATGGGCGTATCTTCTGAAAATGTAAAAGGAAAAATGTTAATTAATATTGATAATGAGGTAGAAGGTCAAATTTTAGTAAGTTGTGCAGGTGGAGTTAGAACCAAAGCTATGATTAATATTGATTTTGAAGAGCCTACTACTGATGAGGTTGTTGAGATAAGTATTAGAGGATTAAAGGGCGGACATTCTGGTATAGAAATTCATAATGAAAGAGGAAACTCTAATAAGATTATTGGAAGAATATTAAAAGATATTTTAGATACAATTGATATTAGAATTATATCTTTAAATGGAGGTTCTAAAGATAATGCAATTCCAAGAGAAGCAGATGTTAAATTATATTTAAATAAATCAGATTTAAATAAGTTAAATGATCTGATTGAAAAATGGCAAGGTGTGTTATCTAATGAATTACAACATACTGATCCAGATGTAAAAGTATCAGTAAATATTTTAACTGAAAAAGTAAATAAAGTATTTACAAAAGATTGTACAGAAAGAGTAATAAACCTTTTATTTGTTTATCCAAATGGTGTAAATACAAGAAGTGTTGTTATAGAAGATTTAGTTGAAAGTTCAACAAATATAGGAGTTTTAACAACAACTGATGAAAAAGTTATTTTAGAATCAGCGGTTAGAAGTTCGGTAAAGACTTTAAAAGAAAATATAGTTGAGAGAATGACCATATTAACAAAAGCTTTTGGTGCAGAAATTGATATACATGCATCTTACCCAGAATGGCAATATATTAAAGAATCTAAGTTAAGAGATGTAGCAAAAGAAGTTCATGTAGATATGTTCGGAAAAGAACCAGAGATAGTAGCTATACATGCTGGTGTAGAATGTGGAATATTAAATGAAAAATTAGGAGATTTAGATATGATAAGTATTGGACCTAATTTATATGATATTCATACACCACAAGAGCATATGAGTATTAGTTCAGTGAAAAATACATGGGAATATTTAAAAGCAATTTTAGCACAAATAAAATAAGGATAATAATTATTAATCAGAAACAAATATTGATTATGCAGGAAAAGTTGGGTATAATAAGAACATAAAATACATCTAGGAGGTAAACATATGGATAATAAAGAAAAAGTATTAGAAGTATTAAAGAATTCTTCAGAACCTTTAAAGGGTGCACAAGTAGTTGAGTTATCAGGTCTTGAAAAGAAAGATGTTGATAAGGCTATAAAAGCTTTAAAAGAAGAAGAAAAAATTAATTCTCCTAAAAGATGTTTTTATGGAGCCATTTAAATTTAGCTTATCCCTTTAACCAAGGCTTAATTTATATTTTTAGCCTACAAATATAAATAACTATTATTTGATTTAGGAACTGTATCAATTCTGATACAGTTCCTTATTTTTGGTACAATCAAATATAGAAATTAGAAATGTATTATAGTCAGATCAATATAGGAATTATGAAGTAAAATGTTGAATTGAAAAATTAATGATATATAATGAGTGGATAAAACGCAACATAAGTAGACAATATTCTTAAGAAAATCTTAATTTTATGTAGACAAAGGTTAAAATTTCCAATATAATTATTAAGGAAAGGTTTTCAATGGGGAAAATCATCTCTTAGAGAAAAAGAGTAATTAACGAAATGTGAGAAAGGGGAGTATCTATATGAGAAAATTAAAATCTATAGTTACAAAAATACTTCTACTTGGAATTAGTTTTACATTAGTATTCGGATTATGTCCGATGGAAACTAAGGCAGAGGTTGCAGGAAATACAATTAAGGCACCAGTGCTTAAGACAAGCCAATTAAAGGTTTCAAAAACAATAGTTGCTGAAAGTCCTAAAGTTGAAGAAAAAAGTGGACAGAGTACGTTATCTAGAGGAAGTAGTTCAAAAGCATTCCAGATAATAGATGTTGCTTATCAAGAAATAGGAGATCCATATGTATGGGGAGCTACAGGTCCTAATGGATTCGATTGCTCAGGATTAATGGTATATATATATGGTAAGAATGGTATAAGTCTTCCAAGAACTTCTGAATCACAAATTAATGCAGGAAGAAGAGTATCACAAGGTGAATTAGCGCCAGGAGATATGGTTTTCTTCAACACTTATGCACAAGTAAGTCATGTTGGTATATATATTGGTAATGGACAATTTATACATGCAGGTTCTAATGGAGTTGCAATTAATTCTATATATGAAAGTTACTATTCATCAAGATATTGCGGTGCAACAAGAGTACTATAATTAAATAGTTTAATAAGAGTAATTAATAAAGTGTGATATAGATAAATAATATATCGAACTATTTTTTTTGTAAAAATGAATGACATAATGAATATTATAGTCTCCTTTATAATATATATAAATATAGCTATAAAGGGGGAAGAAAAAATGAAATACACTAAATACTCATACAAAAAGAAAAAAACAAATAATAAGTCACTAGTGCCAATAGCAATCATAACTGCTTTAGTTATATCATTAGGTATCGGAGTTGCATGGCTTGTATATGATTATGTCATTCCGTTAACTAAAACAGATATAACTACTAAAGGTAATACAAATCCTAAAGAGCAAACAACTACTATAGATGATAAGGATACAGATTATGTATTTGTTCAATGTGGTTATTTTGGAAATAAATCATATGCAGATGCGTCTTATAGTAAAGTGAATAGTGAGTATTTATCTTTTATTATAGAGGATGAGGGTAAATATAGGGTTTCAGCTGGAATATATACAACTTCTGAAGGTGATGCTAAGGTCGAGGAGTTAAAAGGAAAAGGCCTTGAAGCTTCAAAAATGAGTTTTGACATCCCATCTGATAATAGTGTTGATAAGCAAGTTATGGCGATTGTTGATGGATATTTAAAAATAATAAATACATTAGAAGAAACAGATGTTAAATCTGTAAATACAAAAGAGTTTAAAACATATGTAGCTAATTTAGAAGTATTAACTTCAGGAGAAGGTATAGAAGATTTGAAATTATTAAAAGAACATATGAATGCATTAGCTGATGAGATAACTAAAAATGAAGTTAAATCTGAAATGTCGTTTTTATATTCTGTATTAGTTAAATATAAAAAATAATATTAAGATTATCTTACGATTCTTATAATTTCATAAATTTTGTTTTAAAAGGGGCAAACCTACTTGTTAGAATTATCATTAAATGATAAACTAATAAAGATACAATAGTATGTATTTTAAGTAGGTTTGGCCCTTTAATTAAGCCAATGACAAAGCTATATTTAAAATTTATTAGCATAAGAAAAAGAAAGAATTCGTAGTTGGGATGTGGTTATTTGAAATATATTTTAGCTTCAGCATCAGAGAGAAGACAGGAACTTTTAGGACGAATTATAGATGATTTTGACATCATAATAAGTTCTTTTGATGAAAATTCTGTAATATTTGATAATGATATCGAAAAATATGTTAAAATTTTAGCTGAAGGAAAGGCAAAAGATGTATCTAATAAGCTAGATGGGGATAACATAATAATAGCAGCCGACACAATTGTTGTTTTAGATAACAAAATTTTAGGCAAACCTAAAAGTGAGATTGATGCTTTTAACACCTTGCAAGCATTAAGTGGACGAATTCACAAAGTTTATTCAGCCATAGCTGTATTAAACACAAAGAACAATAAGCTTATAACTAGATGTTTATATACAGAGGTAGAATTCGATAATTTAACAAATGAGGAAATCAATCAATACATAATGACAAAAGAGCCACTTGATAAGGCTGGTTCCTATGGAATACAAGGTTTGGGTGGAGTTTTTGTAAAGCGTATTAATGGATGCTACTACAATGTAGTAGGATTACCATTAAATGAGCTTAAAAACATACTTAAAGAAATAAAGTAAAATGGGTGGGGGATATTTTAAAAGGAGATGTTTTATGAATAAAAACATTAAATTAAAAGATATGCCTATATTTGAGCGACCAAGAGAAAAGTTATTAGCGTTAGGAGTTGAATCTCTTACTAATAGCGAACTTTTAGCTATTATCTTAAAAACTGGAGCTAAGGGAGAAAATGTTGTATCTCTAAGTAATAGGGTATTAACAGAATTTGATGGATTAGATGGAATACTTTCAGCTGGGTATGATGATATAACCCAAATAAAAGGAATTAAAGAATCAAAAGCAAGTCAAATTTTAGCTTTAGGTGAGTTGTATAAAAGGTTTCATACTTTAAGGTCACAAAGACAAAATTTTAAGGTTACGTGTCCTAAAGATATTGCAGAATTATTATACAATGAAATGGGATATAATAATCAAGAGGTATTAAAACTTATAATGTTAAATACTAAAAATATTGTTATAGGGAAAAAAGATATATTTAAAGGAAGCTTGAATTCATCAATAGTACATCCAAGGGAAGTTTTTAGTGAAGCGTTAAAAAGAAATAGTGCTAGTATTATAGTTTGTCATAATCACCCATCAGGAGATCCTTCGCCAAGTAAGGAAGATATAAATATTACAGTCAGACTTGCTGAATGTGGGAAAATAATGGGAATTGACTTGCTAGACCATATAATTATTGGAAGCAATAAATTTATCAGTTTAAAAGAAAAAGGAATTATATAACGAAAGGGGAATTCAAATGGGATTTTTCACTAGTAATAAAGATATGGGTATAGATTTAGGAACAGCTAATACGCTTGTTTTCGTAAAAGGAAAAGGTATAGTATTAAGCGAACCTTCAGTTGTTGCAATTAACAGCGTAACAAGAAAATCATTAGCAGTAGGTACAGAAGCTAAGTTAATGATAGGTAGAACTCCAGGAAATATAGTTGCAATCAGACCACTAAAAGATGGTGTAATTGCAGATTTTGATATAGCACAAACAATGCTTAAGAAATTAATTGAAAAAGCAATTTCAAAAGGAGCTTTTACTAGTCCAAGAATAATTGTTTGTTACCCATCAGGAGTAACAGAAGTTGAAAGAAGAGCTATCGAAGAAGCTGCAAAATTTGCAGGAGCTAGAGATGTTGTATTAATGGAAGAACCAATGGCAGCAGCTATTGGAGCAGGACTTCCAGTTGCAGAACCAACAGGATCAATGATTGTTGATATTGGTGGAGGAACTACTGAAGTTGCTATAATTTCATTAGGTGGAATTGTTACAAGTAAGTCATTAAGAGTTGCTGGTGATGAATTAGACCAATCAATCATTAACTATGTTAAGAAAGAATTTAACTTAATGATTGGTGAAAGAACATCTGAGCAAATTAAAATGGAAATAGGATCAGCATATTCTATAGATGATGAAGATGCTCAAATGGATATAAAGGGGAGAGACATGGTATCAGGTCTTCCTAAGATAGTAACAATAACAGAATCACAAATTAGAGAGGCTCTAAGAGAACCTGTTTATGCAATAATTGAATCAATCAAAACTACATTAGAAAAAACACCACCTGAATTAGCAGCAGATATAATGGATAAGGGAATAATGCTTGCTGGTGGCGGTGCGTTATTAAAGGGACTTGATCAACTTATTAACCACGAAACAAACATGCCTGTTCACATTGCTGAAACTCCACTTGATTGTGTTGTTTTAGGTGCAGGAAAGGCATTAGACAACTTTGATGAATTAAGCAGAACTCAAAGAGGTCAATAATGAAGTTTCTTAAGAACAAACTGGCAGTAACTATTATAGTACTGTCAGTTGCCTTTTTAGGGTTAATTATGTTTACTGTTTCTAAGGATAATAAAGATATAATTAGCAGTGGGGCAGGAAGTACATTAAGTCCGTTACAAAAAATCGTTTATAATGTTAATAATGGTGTGAAGCAATTTGTAGATTTATGTTTGAATTTTTCAGAGGTTCAAGATGAAAATAAACAATTAGAAAAAGAAAACACAGAACTTAAGAATAAGTTAGTTGAATATAATAGCGTTATTGCTGAAAATGAACGTTTAAGAGAAAGTGTTAATTTTGCCAGCAGCAGCAATAATTATGATTATTTAGGATGCAATATAGTTGGTGCTAGTGGAAGTGGATTCCAAGAAGGATATATTATCGATAAAGGATCAAAACATGGACTTAAAAAAGATATGGTATTAGTGGCATCTGGAGTTCTTGTTGGTCAAGTTACAAGCGTTGGAGATAGTTATTCTATAGTGCAAACTTTGATAAATAAGAATAGTGCAGTGTCTGTTATGGTTGAGAGTACAAGAGAAAGTACGGGGATTTTAAAAGGTCATGCTACACGTAATGATGAATACCTAACAAAGGTAACTGATTTACCAATGAACTCAGAAGTTAAGGTCGGAGATGTAATTTTAACTTCAGGATTAGGTATGGTTTATCCTAAAGAAATTAGAATTGGTGAAGTAATATCAGTAGAAACAGATGATGTTAAAGTTATGAAAAGTGCTATAGTAAAACCATATGCAGACTTTGACAAGCTTGAAGAATTATTTGTAATAATTCCTAAAGATACTATTGATGTAGAATATAGATAGGTGACGATATGAAAAATAGAATTATTTTAGTATTAATTTGCATTGGTCTTTTAATTATAGATAATACATTTTCTCCTTTTATAAGTATCAAGGGAGCATATCCTAGCTTTTTATTTGTATTTGCAATAGCATATTCTATAATAAATGGTAAAGAAGAAGCTGTTTTTGTAGGGGCCATGAGTGGACTACTACAAGATATATTTTTTATAAATGGAATAGGAACCAATGCATTAATAAATATGTTTTTATGCTTAGCAGCAGCTATGATAGGTGAAAGTATATTTAAAAATAAAAAGTTGATCCCAGTAATTGCATGCATAGGATTGTCAGTAGTGAAGGTTTTATGTATAGCTATGGTGTTCAACTTTATTGGTCTATCACTTAATATAAATACTACGCTTTTTACAGCTGTTTATAACACTGTAATTATGTTTTTAGGGTATAAATATGTTTTAAAACTTTCAAATAGAAAATATATGAAGCGTGAGTGGAGGTTTAGATGATAGTTAGTAAACCAAAAAAGAAAAATAAAATATCAAGATTTATGGTGTTTAATGTAATTATGTTTATTATATTTGGAATAATAACTGCAAAATTATTATTCCTTCAAGTATATAGAAATGATGAGTATGAAGAGAGAGCGGATAAGGCATCTACTAGGTTTGTTTCAGAACAAGCACCGAGAGGGAAAATTTATGATGCAGAGGGAAATATACTTGCAAGTAATAGACAAACATATACACTAACATATACAAAGACTACAACAGCAGATGAGTCATTTTATGAAACTATGGACTCTATGTTTAAAATATTAGAACAAAACGGTGAAGACTATATAGATGATCTTCTATTAAAATTAAATTCTAATGGAGAGTTTTATTTTGGATTTAAAACTGATGATAAAGATGCTCAAAATGCAGTTGAATTACGATTTAAAAAGGATAGAGGATTTGATGATGATATAAAGAAAAAGTTTTTTGAGGATAAAAAGGGAGATTATAGTGATAAAGAATTAGAAGTAATTAATAGTGAATTATTAAAAATAACTCCAGAAGATACTTTTTATAATCTTGTAAAACTTTATAATATGTATGAACTTATACTTCCTGAGATTCCAGATGATGCTACTAAGGAAGAGAAAAAGGCGCATAGTGACTTAATAAAGAATTATAACAATATGGAAGGAAAAGAAATTACTGAATTATTGTTAGAAAAATATTCATTGCAACAAATTAGAAATTATATGGTAATAAAAGATACTGTAAAAATTCAAGGTATGCAAGGAACTAGATCAGCGACAATAGCTAGTAATATAGAAAAAAACACGGCAGATATATTCTATCAGAAGCTTAATGATTTACCAGGTATAGATGTTAAGCGTACACCTGTTAGAGATTATCCATATGGTGATTTAGGTTCAGCTGTTTTAGGGTATGTTTCATCTATTAATGGTGAATATGCTAAACAGTATGAATTAAGAGGATATGACATATCTACAGATTTAATTGGAATGTCAGGAATAGAATCTGCATTTGAAGAACAGCTTAAAGGGAAAAAGGGCGGTTCAACAATAAAGGTTAATTCAACAGGCCGTGAAACAGAAAAGTTATTTGAATTAGAAACATATCCAGGAAATAATGTTCATTTAACTTTAGATAAAGATATTCAATATGCAGCTCAACAAAGTTTAGAAGACACCATGCTTGCTTTACAACAAGGATCACCAGGTAAGCCAGCTCAAAAAAGTGCTACAAGAGGTGCAGCCATAGGACTAGAAGTTAAAACTGGAAGATTACTTGCATTAGCTAGTTATCCTGATTTCGATCCTAATTTATTTGCAATTCCAGGGGAATTAAGTGATGAAGATAGTAGAAAATACTTTAATCCAGACCTTGAAGCCTTTGGAAATGAATTTATAGCTAAAATGGGATTAACAGGTAGTAAAACAGTAGATGATTTATTCCCTATTGATGAGAAAACGGGATTAAGAAGAGATGTAAAAGATTTATATCCTAAAACTTTCTACAATTATGCTACGCAAGGGGCAATTCAGCCGGGATCTACATTTAAACCATTAACATCAGTAGCTGGATTAGAAGAAGGCGTAATAACAACTACTGAAACTATAAATGATTTGGGAGCATACAAAGCTCATCCAGAGGTTTTTGGTGGTGAATTTGCTCCAGAATGTATGATTTATAGTACATCTAGAGGAACTCATGGAGCTGTAGATATAAGAAAAGCATTGCAAGTATCTTGCAACTACTACTACTACGAAACTGCATTCAGATTATATGAAAAAAATAATTTTAGTGTTGAGGCATTAAATTCCATTGCAGAATATGCATGGCAATTTGGTCTTGGATATGATCCTGAGAGTCAAGCTAAAAAAGGAACTGGGATAGAGATATACGAAGAACTTGGGCAAAGTTATAACTTTAAAAGTTTTAAAGAAAGTGTTGTAAATCTATCAATGTTTGATTTAGTTAGTGAATTAGAATCAGGAACTTATGCTGGTGGGTATTATACGTTTGTTCCTTTCGATTTTGGAAAGAATGAGTTTGATAATGATAAGGTAAAAGAAGCCAAAGAAAGGATTAAGGCAGTTATAAGAGAAACTCTTGATTTAGCAGGAACAAAAATTGACGATACAGCTAAATATGATGAAGTTTATAAGAAGGTTAGTAAAGATATAAAAATTATTATGGAGAATTCTGATAAGTATACAAAGAATGTTTCAGATTATGAAGCATCTAAAAATACTACTGTAAATTTAGATAAAGAAGTAGATAGTATTGCAAGGTCAATAGCAAACTTCTCTGTGTATGATAAGTTTTCAGAAATTTCTTCTCCAGCACAACTTATTTATGCATCTATAGGACAAAGTACAAATGTATTTACTCCATTGCAAATGGCACAGTATATAGCTACTTTAGCTAATGGTGGAACAAGATATAAGCTTAGATTAGTTGATGAAATTACATCACCTACAGGTGAAGTTGTTCAAAAGTTTGAAAATGGAATTTTAAATCAAGTTTCAATAAAACCGGAAAATTTACAAGCTATTAAAGATGGAATGTCATTGGTTAATAAAGGCAATATTTTCGCTAATTATCCAATAACATCAGGTGGTAAAACTGGTACAGCCGATTTCTCAAATAATCAAAATGAATTTGGTAGAGATCCATACGCAACCTATGTAGGGTTCGCTCCCTTAGAGGATCCTGAAATTGCAGTATTTACAGTAATTTATGATGCAGGTAAAGGTAGTTATGGTATAGAACCAGCAATGGCGATGTTTGATGCTTATTTTAAAGATAGGCTTTTAAAAATTGATCCTAACTATGGAAGCAAATCAGCTTCATTTAGGAAATATGTTTTGGAATCTCCAATTAAAGATAATAAGCCAAGTACTGTGACATCAGATGGAAATGCAGTTGAAAATCCTGCTACTAAGCCAGAAGATGGTGTGGAAGTAACTGAATAATAGTATAAAAAACACTAGAATATATCAATATTCTAGTGTTTTTTACATTCTATGTAATATTTACTGTTGTTAAATCATGTATAATAAAGGTATAATAAAAACATACGATATTTAAAGAGAAATGTCGTTAAGATGTATAATTGGTCGGAGGGTAGCCGATGAAAGACGAGAGAATACAAATACGAGGAAATAGAGAAGGTATTAATGCAATTATTGATACTGAACAGTTTTCAAACTTTGATGAAATGATTGGATGTTTAGTAGATAAGTTAGCGGTAGGAGCAAGTTTTTATAAAGGTGCTGTTTTAAAGATAACTGCTGATTTAAAAAAGTATAAACAAAATGAAATTGATGAGTTGAAAAATATTTTATTTGAGAAAGTAGAAATAAAAGAGTGCTTAATTGAGCTTCCTGAAAGATTAGAAATAAAACCAAAAGATGAAAAAGAAATAACAAAGGTATTTAATGGAGTTTATGAGGGAAAAACCAAGTTTATAAGAAAAACTGTTAGGGGTGGACAATGCATATCCTACCCAGGGAATATAGTTATTATTGGTGATATAAATAGTGGATCAGAAGTTAATGCCGGTGGAAATATTATTGTTTTAGGAACAATAAAAGGAAAGGTACATGCAGGTGTTAGTGGGAATTTGAAAGCTATTATTTCAGCATTTAATTTACAGCCAGAAATATTGCAAATTGGTGATATCTTAACAATATCTCCAGAGAATCAAAAACCACAATATCCAGAATTAGCAAAAGTGAGAGATGGTTTAATTATAGTAGAGCCATATCTACCTAAAAAATATATATAGAATTAAGGGGCATAAAAATAAATAATATTCTAGCATACTGGTATATTATTTATTTGATTGTGACTAAGTGGAGGGAGAAAGAATGGGAGTATCAATAGTTATTACTTCAGGTAAAGGTGGAGTTGGTAAAACTACCACAACAGCAAATATTGGAACTGCATTAGCGGCATTAGGTCATAAGGTAGTTGTAATTGATGGTGATACAGGATTAAGAAACTTAGATGTTTTAATGGGTTTAGAAAATAGAATTGTTTATACTATTGTAGATGCTATTGAAAATAGATGTCGTTTAAGTCAAGCGCTTATTAAGGATAAGAGGTACCAAAATCTATGTCTTTTACCAACAGCACAAACAAGAGATAAAGATGATATTAAGGCAGAAGATATGCTTGCTGTAGTTCAAGAACTAAAGAAAGAATTTGATTATGTTTTAATAGATTCTCCAGCAGGAATTGAACAAGGATTTGAAAATGCGGTAATTGGAGCAGATAGAGCTATAATCGTAGTTAATCCAGAAGTTACTTCAGTAAGAGATGCTGATAGAGTAATAGGAAAGCTTGATGCAAAAGGTCTTGAAAATCATTCAGTTATTGTTAATAGATTAAATTATGAAATGACTAAAAATGGTGATATGTTAGACAAAGAAGATATAATCGAAATATTATCAGTTGATTTAATAGGAATAGTACCTGATGATAGAAGTATAACTATTTCTACAAATAAAGGTGAGCCGATAGTGTTAGAAGAAGCTGCTTTAGCAGGTCAAGCGTTTAGAAATATTGCTAAGAGAATAGTTGGAGAACAGGTTCCATTACTAGATTTAAGCATAGGTCATACAGGGTTTTTAAATTCATTAAAAAAATTATTTTCACGTAAGTAGAAAAGGGGGGAGAGGAAGTGGATTTCCTAAAAATGTTTTCGAGCAAAGCTTCTCCTAAAGAGGTTGCTAAGGATAGGCTAAAGTTAATATTAATCCACGATAGAGGGGATTTACCACAAGATACATTAGAAAAGATTAGAGTGGAAATTCTAGCTGTTATATCTAAGTATATTGAGATTGATAAAGATGATGTTGATATATCATTATCTGTAGGTAATGAGATGGAAGGGAATAGTAAGGCACTAGTTGCTAATATTCCAATTAAGGGATTACGATAAGTAATAAATCTGATATTTATAGGGGGATAAAATTCAAATGAGTTTTATCCCCTTTATGTATTTGAATTATAATAAACCATATTAACTTTAAGGAGTTGTAAAATAAATAATTAAATAAAGAGATTTTTATGAAATAAAGTAATATTTTTTGATGTTTAACTTAAAATAAAGAGATTTTTGTGAAGTAAAGCAATAGTTTTGAAGTTTTAATTTAAACTTAAGATTTAAAATGTGGTGAATAGTTTAAAATTGGGATATAATAAATAAAGTATCAAGGTAAGAGAAGAGGTGAAATACATTGAATTTAAGCATGTTTAAAATAGATTTTAGATTACTTAAAAAGATAGACAAGGCACTATTTATATCAATGATAAGTTTAATTGTATTTGGTATTTTAAATATTTACTTATGTACCAAGGCAGAATATGGAACATATTTTTTAATTAGACAAACAATGTGGTTATGTATTTCTATTGTTGCATTATATGTAACTATTGCAGTAGATTATACAATACTAAAAGGATATACAGACTTATTTTACTGGGGATCTGTTATATTATTAGTATTACTATTATTTATGGGGAGTACAATTAATGGAGCAACAGGATGGTTTAGATTAGGGCCGTTATCATTCCAACCAGCAGAGCTTGCAAAAGTAGCAACTATGATGAAACTTGGAATGGTTTTAGAGCAAATGGATGGTTCAATAAATGAGTGGAAAAATTTCTGGAAAATGGGTATGTATGCAGCTATACCAGCAGTGTTTATAGTTATACAACCTGATATGGGAATGACAATGGTATTATTCTTTATAGTACTTGGAATATTCTTTATTGCAGGGTTAAATACAAAGGTAATATATAGTGGATTCGTAGCTTTATTACTTGGAATCATAATAGTATGGAATTTACCAATATTAAAGTCATATCAAAAGGATAGAATAATATCAGTCTTTAATCCAGAGGCAGATGCTACAACAGGGTATCATCTAAAACAATCTCTTATTGCCATAGGGTCAGGTGGAATTCTAGGAGTTAGAAATCCATTAAGTCCAGATGGGCCTTCAGGCTATGCATCTCAATATGTTCCTGAAGTGCAAACAGATTTTATATTTGCATCAATTGGAGAGCAATGGGGAACTTTAGGTGCTATGTTCTTAATGATTTTATATGGAATATTGATAAGCAAAATGGTTAATATAGCACGGACTGCAAAAGACAAATTTGGAATGGTATGTTGTATAGGTATGGCATCATATTTTCTATTTGCTATAATGCAAAACATAGGAATGACAATTGGAGTTATGCCTATAACAGGTATTACATTGCCGCTTATTAGCTATGGTGGATCATCATTATTAACTACAGTTATATCTGTTGGTTTAATTTTGAATATAGGAATGAGAAGAACAAAAATTTATTTCTAGGTTAAGGGATAAAGTGTAGGCAGAGCCTAGGATATGGGAAAAAATCTTTCATATTTATAAATTAGACGTATGAGGAGTAAAACCGAATGGTTTTACTCCTTTATTTTATTTGAAAGAATTCTGATGGAATTCTAAAAATATCACAGCTTGCTACACTTTAGAGTACGAAGTATCCTTTCACGGATAAGTAAAGCGATATCTACTTTCACGTAAAACCAAAGGTTTTACACGTTAGCAAAAAAAGAAAAAGGTTCTACCTTTATTAAATTCAAAATATAATTTAATAATAATAAGGTAGGAGGATAGAATGAATACTTATACTGAGGCGTATAGAAATTATTATTCAGGTTTAAGACAAAATGTAAATCCAAGAACAAAAGTTTATAAAACTGCAAGTGTTGATGAATTGCTTTATAGAAATAAAAAGAAAAAATCTAAATTTAATATTGGTGAAATTTTAATAAAGCAATTAGTTGGAACTATTGTATTATTTGTTGTAGCATTTACAGTAAAAATGATTCCATCAGAAGAAGCTAAGAGTGCATATGCATTTTCTAAAAATATAGTACAAACAGATTTTGATTATAATAATTTTATTGAGTATATAAAGAACTTCGATGTAATGGAGTATATAAATAAAATAGATTTATCAGCATAAATATTTTTATTAGCAATTAAAAGGAGTCGACGATGAAGAAGTGGACCAAAGTATTGATGGCGGAGATACTACTTGTGCTAATTCTTTGTAGTTATAGTAATATTATTTTTATATCTTTTTTATGGATAGCTTGCCATGAGGCAACCCATATTGTTGTTGCTAAATACTTTGGATGTAAATTTAATAATATTGAAATTCATATTTTTGGGACTAAAGCAGAGTTTATAAATTTTGATGAATTACAGGATATGAAAAAAATAATAATATATCTAGCAGGTCCGTTATTTAATTTTATAATGGCAATAATATTAATATCTGTTAATATTAATAATACTTTTGTTATATCAAGTATTGGTATGAATATAGGTCTTGGAATTTTTAACTTATTACCGGCATATCCATTAGATGGCGCTAGGATTTATGAAATATTATTATCAAAGAAAATGTTGTATAAGAAAGCTCAAAGAGTACTCAGTATATTTAGCTATGGAATAGCTTGTTTATTTATAGTTTTATCAATTGTTACACTTATTTTTCTACATAATATAAATATTAGTATGATTATTGCTGGAATAATAATTATATTAATAACTTATAGTGAAAGTAAAAGCACTATGTATATTTTAATGGGGAACATAATTAAAAAGAGAAATATATTTAATAAAAATAAATATATAGAAAATAAAAGTATTTCCTTACATTACAAATTAGGGTTAGTAAATGCACTTGGTATAGTGGATAAAAATAAATTTAATATGTTTTATGTATTAGATGATGATATGAAACTTTTATATATACTATATGAAGACGAGTTAGTTGAAGCTTTAAAAAAACATGGGAATATAACCCTTGAGGAATATTATGAAGAGAGGTAAGTTAATAGGATAATTCATTTTACTTTTTATATTCTTTTTGCTAGAATTACAATAGCAAATAACAATAAGCAATTGGCGATTACATATAATTGCCAATTGCTTAATTATATAGGAGGGCTTATGTCTAAAATAACAAATAACATTTTACATAAGGTTGAAAAGCCATCAAGATATGTTGGTGGAGAATTAAACCAAGTTATTAAAGATCCAAATGCAGTTGATATGAGATTTGCATTTTGTTTCCCAGATGTTTATGAAGTGGGGATGTCTCACTTAGGAACAAGAATTTTATATCATACTATTAATAATAGAGAAGATACATATTGTGAAAGAGTTTTCGCACCATGGCCAGATATGGAAAGATTAATGAGAGAAAATAATGTTCCTCTTTACGCTTTAGAAACTAAGGATTCTTTAGATAAATTTGATATGTTAGGATTTACACTTCAATATGAAATGAGTTATACAAATATATTAAATATGCTTGATATGTCAGGAATCCCAATGAGAGCTTCAGAAAGAGGAGAAAATGATCCGATAATAATGGCTGGTGGACCGTGTGCTTATAATCCAGAACCATTAGCAGGGATTATAGATTTCTTTGAAATTGGTGAAGGCGAAGAAATGATGAATGATGTTCTTGATGTTTATAAAAAATACAAGGGCAAAGGAAAAAAATCAGAATTCTTAAGAGAAATTGCAAAAATCCAAGGTATTTATGTACCTTCACTTTATGATGTTACATATAACGAAGATGGAACTATAAAAGAATTTACTCCTAAATTTGAAGATGTTCCAGCAGTTGTTCAAAAAAGAATAGTAAATAACTTTGATGGAGCAGAATTCCCATTAGATATGATTGTTCCATATACAGAAGTAGTTCACGATAGAATAGTTTTAGAAACATTTAGAGGATGTACAAATGGATGTAGATTCTGCCAAGCAGGTATGATTTATAGACCAGTTAGAGAAAAGACTACAGAAACTCTTTTAAAACAAGCTAGAGACTTAGTTAAAGCTACTGGATACCAAGAAATATCATTAGCTTCATTAAGTACTTGTGATTACTCTGACATTCAAAACTTAATAATCAAATTAATAGAAGAGCATTCACCACAAAATGTAGGTGTAGCATTACCATCAATAAGAGTTGATGCCTTCTCAGTTGATTTAATTAAGGAAATACAAAAAGTTAGAAAGACAGGCTTAACATTTGCACCAGAAGCTGGTTCACAAAGAATGAGAGACATAATAAATAAGGGGTTAACTGAAGAGAAGATTTTAGAAGCTGCTAAGAGTGCTTTTGAATCTGGTTGGAGTTCACTTAAACTTTACTTTATGTTAGGTTTACCTTACGAGACTATTGAAGATGCAGCTGGTATTGGTCAACTTGCAGAAAAAATAGCGCATGTTTATTATGGAATTCCAAAGGATGTAAGACATAAAGGGTTAAAGATTAAGGTAAGTACTTCAATCTTAGTTCCAAAGCCATTTACACCATTCCAATGGGCTCCAATGGAAAGACCAGAAACAGTAAGAGAAAAAATTGATGCAGTTAAGGATACTATAAAAACTAGAGCAATTAGCTATAGTTATCATGCACCAAAAGTTTCATTTATGGAAGCTGTATTTGCAAGAGGGGACAGAAGACTTTCAGAAGTGCTAATAAGAGCATTTGAGAAAGGTGCTAAATTTGATGGTTGGTCAGAGTACTTCAATTATTACTTATGGATTGAAGCTATGGAAGATTGTGGAGTAGATCCAGAATTCTATGTTTACAGAGAAAGAACATACGAAGAAATATTACCTTGGGACTTTATAAGTATTGGAGTAAATAGAAAGTACTTAGAAATAGAAAATGAAAAAGCTAAAAATGTAGAGCTTACAAGAAATTGTAGAGAAGGCTGTACTGGCTGCGGAATAAATGTAAACTTTAAAGAAGGGAAGTGCTTCGAAGGTGCGTTATGTAATTAAATTTACTAAAGGTGAAGGTATAAGATTTATATCTCATCTTGACTTAATGAGAACAATACAAAGAGTAATTAGAAGATCAGGAATTGATATAGACTATTCAAAAGGGTTTAATCCTCACATGGCATTAGCATTAGCACAACCATTATCAGTTGGTGTTTATTCTGATGGAGATTATTTAGATATAGTATTAAGACATGAAATGGATCCAACAGAACTTGTTGAAGCATTAAATAATAGTGCGCCTCCAACAATTAGATTTAGCTGGGCAAAGGGATTTGAACAAATTCTTAATATAAAGAGGCTTCCACAATCAATGGCATTAATTGATGCTTCAAGATTCATAATAAAATTTGAATTAGATAGCGAAAAAGGTGTTACAGAAAAAGTTGAAGCTTTATTAGCACAAGAAGAATGGAATACAATAAAGAAGTCTAAAAAAGGTGAAAAAGAAGCTAATATTAAGCCTTTAGTACATGAATATAAATACTGGGTTAAAGATGGATATTTAATTGTAAATGCACTTATAGCTTCAGGTAGTAGAGAACATTTATCACCAGACCTTGTAGCTAGATACACAAAAGAATTTGTAGATAATATAAATGCAGAAGCATTTGTTGATATTAAAAGAGAAGAAATGTACCTTCTTAAAGATGATCAATTTATGCCTCTTTGCAAAGCTCTTTAGGAAGTGGAGATATGAAAGAAATATTCATAGAAAGAAAAGACAATATAGTAAGAGCTGCTATTAAGGTAAATGGAAAGCTTGAAGAATGTCTTTTAGAGGAAAACTCTAAAGATGCTAAAATTGGAGAAATATACAAAGGTAGAGTTAAGAACATAGTTTATGGAACTAATTCTATATTTATTGATTTAGGCTTAGATAAAGATGGATATCTTTATCTAAGCTATGAATTAAAACAAAAAAATATAAAAAAGGGTGATGAAATACTAGTAGAAATCTTAAAAGAATCTATTGGTGAAAAAGGTCCTAAAGTGACAAATAAGATTTCATTACCTGGGAAATATTTTGTCGTATCAGATGGTGAAGGAATATCATTCTCTAAGAGAATAGTATCAGATGAGTGTAAAGATAAAATAGAATCACTAATAGAAGCTGTTGATGGGATTGAAATTCTAGTTAGGACAGAGGCTATTACAGGAACAGAAGAAGAACTTTTAGAAGAAAAAAATATTCTTGTTGAGGAATATAGTAATATTCAAAAGAAGTTTTTATATAGTAGAGGCGTTGGGAAGTTTTATGGGAATAATCTTATTTTAAATAGGATTGTTAGAGATAAAATAAAAGATGTATCAAAAATTATAGTAAGTTCTAAGGAAGATTACGAGTTTTTTGAAGATAAAGTAGATGCAGTACTTCTTCAAGCTTATTCAGGAGAAAGATCACTTTTTGATTTTTATAATATAGAAAGTGAAATTTTAAAATTAAGACATAAAAAAGTTAATCTATATAGTGGTGGAAGTATTATTATTGAAAAAACAGAGGCTATGTATGTTATAGATGTTAATAGTGGTAAAAATATAAAAGGCAGAAGCTTTGAAAAAACAGTACTACAAACAAATATAGAAGCAGCAAAAGAGATTGGAAAACAAATAAAATTAAGAAATCTTGGTGGCATAATTTTAGTTGATTTTATTGATTTAAGAAACAAAGATCATAAAGATATTGTTTTAAATGAATTAAGAGACTCATTATCTGAAGATAAGGGTAATACAAAAATATTCCCATTTACAGAGCTTGGATTAGTTCAAATTGCTCGTAGAAGAGTTGGTAAATCAATTTACGAATATATTGATGAAAAATGCAAAAACTGTAATGGTGAAGGACATATTTTAAGCCTTTCATATATTCAAAATTTAATTAGAGATAATATAATTAAAGGTGAATCTGAAAGTGATATAAAATCATTCTATATTAAGCTAAATAGTATTTATAGAGAGCAAGTTAAGGGCGATATCTTTAATTTTATCAAGTCTATTGATGGTTTGAATAAACAAATTTATTTAAACTATGAAGATGAGATAGAAGGGTATTCCATTGAACCTCTAATTTTCCAAAATCAACGAGAAAATGTTAGTAAATACCTAGTAAAGTTTGACAAAGAATAAAAATTAAAAATAACTTTACAATATGTATAAAAATATGATAAAATGGCAGATGTGAACCGCACACAAGAGGTTTTATTAAAAACAAAGTTAAATCTTTGTACCTTGACGTGGCGAGACCGTAATGAGGAGGTGTTTTTATGTACGCAGTATTAACTACAGGTGGAAAACAATACAGAGTTAGCGAAGGAGACGTAATATACGTTGAAAAGTTAAACGTAGAAGTTGACGCAACAGTAGAATTAACAGAAGTGTTAGCAGTATCAAATGGTGAAACTTTAACAGTTGGAAAGCCAGTTGTTGAAGGTGCTAAGGTTGTAGCTAAAGTTGTATCTCAAGGTAAAGCTAAGAAGGTAACTGTCTTCAAGTATAAGCCAAAGAAAGATTACAGAAAGAAAGCTGGACACAGACAACCATACACTAAGTTAGTTATCGAAAAGATCGAAGCTTAATTCAATGATTAAGATTACGATTATTTCGAAAAATGAATTGTCTCTTGGGTTTAAGATTCAAGGTCATGCGTTATCAAGAAGAGAAATAGAATCGACAACAGGGGAAGCTTATGACATGATTTGCAATTCTGTTTCAGTACTATCTCAAAGTACCGTTATTGGTATGGAGGAAGTATTAAAACTTCCAGTAAAGTATGAAATTGAGGATGGATTTTTAAATGTAAATTTATCAAGTCTTACTACAGAAGAGATAGATAGAGCACAAGTATTACTTTTAACCTTTGAAAAAAGTTTGGAAAGCATACGAATGGCTCTAGAAAATAGTTTTGGAAAAAACAAGGTCACTGAATATATAAAGATATTAAAAAAGGAGGTGCAAGAGATATGTTAATGATGAACCTTCAATTATTTGCCCACAAAAAAGGGGTAGGTAGCTCAAAGAATGGTAGAGATTCACACTCTAAGAGACTAGGTGCTAAAGCTGCAGACGGAGAATTCGTTTTAGGTGGAAACATTTTAGTTAGACAAAGAGGAACAAAGATTCACCCAGGCAACAACGTTGGAAAAGGTGGAGATGACACTCTATTTGCTAAAATAGATGGAATCGTTAAGTTCGAAAGAATGGGAAGAGACAAGAAAAGAGTTTCTGTTTATCCTGTAAATGTTGAAGAACTAGTAAAATAGTATATTCGAAATAAGCATCCAGTGTTCTGGGTGCTTTTTTAAATATTAGGCATATGAAAATAAATTTGTAAAACTTTCTATATAGGCTTTATGTTATAATAAAAATGGTAATACTATAAATAAAACATGATATAAAGTGATATACGAAATAGATGAAAGATAGGTGAAATATATGTTTATCGATAGAGCTAAGGTATTTATAAAATCAGGTGATGGTGGAAATGGTGCTGTAACATTTAGAACAGAAAAATATGTACCACTAGGCGGACCAGACGGTGGAGATGGTGGAAATGGTGGTAGTGTTAAATTTGTTGTTGATACAGGATTAACTACACTATTAGATTTTAAATATAAAAAGAAATTTGTAGCAGAAGCTGGCCAAAATGGTATGGGTTCAAAATGTTACGGAAGAGCCGGTAAGGATTTAACTATAAGAGTTCCAATGGGAACACTTATTAGAGATTTTGAAAGCAACAAGGTTATAGCTGACCTTTCACATAAAGATGATACATTTGTACTTGCTAAAGGTGGTAAGGGTGGTAAAGGGAACTGTAAGTTCTGTACACCTACAAGACAGGCACCACACTATGCAGAACCAGGAATGCCTGGAGATGAAATGTGGATTACATTAGAACTTAAACTTTTAGCTGACGTTGGATTAGTTGGATTCCCTAATGTAGGAAAATCTACATTATTATCAACAGTTTCAGCAGCTAGACCAAAGATTGCAAACTATCACTTCACAACATTAAGACCAAACTTAGGTGTTGTTAAACCAGATGGTATGGAAGCGTTTGTTATGGCAGATATTCCAGGAATCATTGAAGGAGCTTCAGAAGGTGTTGGATTAGGATTAGAATTCTTAAGACACATTGAAAGAACAAGAGTATTAGTTCACATAGTTGATATATCAGGAATTGAAGGCAGAGATGCAATTGAAGATTTCAAGTTAATCAACAAAGAACTTAAAAATTACTCAGTAAAACTTTGGGATAGACCACAAATTGTTGTAGCTAATAAGGCAGATATGCTTTATGATGATGAAGCTTTTGAAGAATTTAAAAAAGCAGTAAATGAAATGGGCTTTGATAAAGTATTCAAAATGTCAGCAGCAACTAAATCAGGTGTAAATGAAGTTATTAAAGCAGCTGGAACACTACTAACAGAAATTCCATTTAAGGATTTAGAAATTCCAGACGAAGAAAGATTCATCCCAGAAGAGAAGAGATTTACATATACAATCTCTATTGAAAAGGGTGCAGAAAACAATACATACGTTATTGAAGGAACATTTGTTGATAGATTATTATCAGCAGTTAATATTCATGACGCAGATTCATTAAGATACTTCCATAAAGTTTTAAATAACAAAGGAATATTCAATGAATTAAGAGAAATGGGAATTCAAGACGAAGACATAGTTAGATTAAATGACTTCGAATTTGAATACTTAATGTAAAAAATCGGAGGTTTACTATGATAACAAGCAAACAAAGAGCTTATTTAAGAGGTCTTGCTAACACAATGTCACCAATATTCCAAGTTGGAAAAAATGGTATAGAAGCTGCTTTCTTAAAGCAACTTGAAGAAGCATTAGAAGTTAGAGAGCTTATTAAGATAAAAGTATTAGAAAACAGTGGATTAGATACTAGAGAAGCTTCTAATCAAATCTGTGAAGCAATTGGATGTGAAGGAATTCAAGCTATTGGAAGTAAGATTGTATTATTCAAACAATCAAAGAAAAAGCCAGTAATTGAATTACCTGTTGCTACAAAGAAGAAGAAGTAATTAAATGAAGAGATATGGTATAATCGGTGGTACATTTAATCCAATACACAATGCACATTTGTATATTGCATACGAAGCTATGAGACAATTAAATTTAGATAAGATTATATTTATGGTTGCAGGAGTACCTCCACATAAGCTAAATGAAGCTATTGTGGGGGCATCCTTAAGACTAGATATGGCTAAAATTGCAGTTGAAGGATACGAGAACTTTGAAGTTTCTGACTATGAAATTAGAAAGCAAGGATTAAGTTATACCTTTGAAACTTTAGAAGAGTTAAAAGGTAATGATGTAGAGCTATTTTTTATAACAGGAGCAGACTGCTTGATAAATATAGAAAAGTGGAAGAACCCTAAAAGGATATTAGATGCAGCTCAATTTGTTGTTTTTAATAGAGGGGGATATGATATAGAAAATTTGAATAATCAAAAACATTATATAGAAGATAAATATAATGTAAAAGTATTATTTTTGAATACGGTTAATTTGGAATTGTCATCATCGATAATAAGACAAAGGATACAAAATGATGAAAGAGTAGATTTCTTTATTCCTCCAAAAGTTTTAGAATACATAAACGAAAACAATCTATATAGGGAGGAATAAAAAAATGTTATCAACAAGTGAAATAAAGGACTATCTTAAAAAGAATTTAAAAGAAAGTAGATATATTCATACATTAGGAGTAGTTCAAACAGCAAAAGAGCTTGCAAGTCTAAATGGAGTACCTATTGATAAAGCTGAATTAGCAGCACTAGGTCATGATATTGCTAAAAATCTATCTATTGAAGATATGATAGATATTATGAAAAGTAATAATATAGAATTAACAAAAAGTGAAGAAGATACTAAGGAATTATGGCACAGTATTATTTCACCAATAATAGCCAAGGAAAAACTTCTTATAACAGATGAGGAAGTACTAAGTGCTATGAGATGGCATACTACTGGCAAAGAAGAAATGAGTATCTTAGAAAAAATTATATATATAGCTGATATGATCGAACCTGGGAGAAGTTTTCCTGGTGTTGATGAATTGAGAAAGGTAGTTTATGATAACCTAGATAACGGGGTGTTAATGGGGTTAAATCATACTATTAATTATTTATCATCTAAAGGGTTTGCAATCGATGAGAATACATTGAAGGCTCGTGATTATTTAATTTCCTAATTAGATTTAAGAAAGAAGGTATATTATGGGGGAAAGACAAGGGTCTAGAGATCCAAAACGTAAAAATGCAGAAGTTATACGAAGAAAAAAGAAAAAGAAGAAAAAAGGTACTATTAAGAAAATAATACTTTCTATTTTAACAGTAATAATTGTATTAGTAGTTGTAGGTATAGGATATATTGCAGGATTTTTAAATGATTTAAAGAGTGAAAATCTTCCACAAGCTAATAAGGTTTCAATAGATGAAACTATAAATGTACTTTTAGTAGGGCTTGATATTGGAGATGTAAATCAGGTAGAAAATGAATCTATTAAAAGAACGGATACTATGATGGTAGTGAATTATAATCCAGATACAAAAAAGATTCATCTAGTATCAATTCCAAGAGATACACTAATAAAGAATGGAACTAAAAATGCTAAGCTTAATTCAGCATATGCTATAGGGGGGGAGCAATTCCTTATAGATGAGGTTGAAAAATTAATAGAAGTTCCAATCAATTATTTAGTTAAGGTTGATTATAATGCGTTTAGAGCAATAGTTGATGCTATTGGTGGCGTAGAGATGTATATTGAAAGACAAATGGATTATGATGATGAAGGTCAAAATCTTAGTATTCATTTTAATAAAGGAGAAACTGTTACTTTAGATGGTAAAGGAGCAGAGGAATTCTTTAGATGGAGACAAAATAATGATGGAACAGGTTTTGTTAATGGTGATATTGATAGAATACAAAATCAACAATTATTAATGACAAAAATTTTAGAAAAATGTATGAGTCCATCAATAATTACTAAGGTACCTAAAATTTTAGATGCGGTTTCTAAAAACGTTGAAACAAACTTTGATTTAAGTGGAATGTTACGTTATGGATTTGAATTTATTAAAATAGATCCGGCTAATGTAATAATGACTACGCTACAAGGGAATTTCAAAACTATAGATAAGGTGTCTTATGTAATATATGATAGAAGTTTAAATACAGATATATTACAAGCATTGAAAACAGGAAGTTCAGCTTTAACCTCAATAAATAAGGAAACTATAAAGTTACAAGTTTTAAATGGAACTAATACAAATGGATTAGCAGGAGATTTAAAATTTGAATTAGGTGAGTATGGATATACTAATATAGAAACTGGTAATACAGATGCTACAAAGAAAGAAAGTGTAATATATACTGATAACGAAGAACTAGGAAATATGTTAAAAGAAGAAATTTCAATTAAAGTAATTAAGAAAAAGCCTAAGGGTGAATATGAAGGTTTTGAAGCTGTACTTATAATTGGAGATGATTACAATATATTTGGAGGCTAAATCAAAATGAGCATGCTAGAAAAAAAAGTGTCTAGTGATTTTGATGGTAAAAAAATAAGAGTTTTTTTAAGAGAGGATATGGGTTTATCCTCTCGTCTTATTAGGGGAGCATCTATTGATAAAAGAATATTTGTTAATGATGTTCCAGTAAAAATGGACCACAAGATACATACAAATGACATAATAAAAGTTGATGTTAATAAAAAAGAGACACAAAATATTGAACCGGAAAAAATGGATTTAGATATTGTTCATGAAGATGATGATATTATAGTAATAAATAAAAGACCATATACAATAGTTCATCCAACAAGAAGTCATATTACTGGAACTTTAGCTAATGGACTTATATATTACTTTAGAGAATCAGGTCAAGATTGTATAGTCAGACTTGTATCAAGATTAGATAGGGATACATCAGGACTAATAATAATCGGGAAAAATCAATATGCACATATGAAGCTTTCTAATGATATGGCAGATAACAATGTATCAAAGAGATATATAGCTATTGTCCATGGTGAGCTTGCAGATGAAGAGGGAACTATAGATTTACCTATATATAGACCAGAGATAGAAGGTACTCTTAAACGAGTAGTAGATGAGAGAGGTCAAAGAAGTATAACTCACTATAAGGTTTTAGATAAGGTGAATGGATATTCAGTAGTTGAATGCTTATTAGAGACAGGTAGAACTCATCAAATTAGAGTTCACTTAAGTCACTTAGGTTGTCCTATAGTTGGAGATACATTATATGGAAAAGAAGGCGATTCGGATATAATTCCAAGACAGGCATTACATGCTTATGGATTAGATTTTAAATCTCCGAGAACTGAAAAAGAATTATCATTAAGAGCAGATCTGCCTGATGATATAAAGAAATTGATAGAAAAAAGGGACGCTGCTAGTGAAAACTAGTTACGTCCTTTTCCTTTTATATTAAACTTTTTTCTAATGTAATTTCTTTTACGAGATCTTTTAGCTTTAGAGATACTTATTATTGTAAATAAAACTATAAGTAAAACAATAATAATACTACCATAGAAAAGAGGTTTATTATTTTTAAATTCTTGGAAAGCTTCTTTTCTGGCAATTTCATTATTAAATTCTCTATCGGCCCCACTAACTAATGTTATATCATTAATTTCTTCACCATCTAAAAGAATTTTACCTTTAAATAATATATCACCTTTAGTTATCGGTTGCTTTGAAATATCTGTTTCATCATATTTCACAGTAATATTTGAACTTGAAATAGGTAAATCACTAGCTTTTCTTGTTAAGTAATAATCTTTGTCAGCTAAAAGTGGAATAGTTATAGAATCATTAACTTTATATTCACCTAATACTTCACCAGCTTTAGCAAGTTGTATAGTTTTGAAATTATCAAATCCATAATCAAAAAGTTGACCAACGCTACTATACTGAGCATCTTTATCTTTAGCTTTTAAGAATGATGCGATTAATACCTGACCATCTTTTTCAGCAGCAGCTGTATATGTATGATTTGCAGCATCAGTATAACCAGTTTTTCCTGATATAGCATATGGATAGTACCAAGAAGACCAACTTCTCATTACACGGTTTCCACTGATAGCCCATCTTTCAGTACCATCAGAATAAGGATGTTCTGTATAATGATATGATTCAAGTTTTGAAATTCTAACAAAATCTGCATTGTTTGCAGCAGCTTTCATTATAAGTGATAAATCGTAAGCTGTAGTTAAGTTTTGGCTACCACCTTCATCAAGCCCGCTTGGATTAGTGAACGTTGTATTGTTTGCACCTAACTCTTTAGCTTTCTCAGTCATTAGCTTACCAAATTCAGCATTAGATCCAGCTACAAATTCAGCTAAAGCTTCTGCAGTATCATTTCCTGATGAAAGAAGTAAACCTGTAAGTAATTCCTCTACAGTATAAACTTGACCTGCTGTTATTCCTATGCTAGAACCATCAGCGTAGGGTGGTTTTTCACCAACAGTAACTTTATCAGTTAATTTAGTTCTTTCAAGTACAACTAATGCAGTCATTACCTTTGTAGTAGAAGCAGGTAGAAATTGAGTGTCTGGATTTTTAGAATATAAAACTTCACCAGTTTTACCATCCATAAGTACAACACCTTCTGCTTCAAGATAAGGAACAGCATTAGCTTGAACACTTGTAAAACTCGTTGCAATAATAAAGAATAATAATATTTTAGATAATAATTTTCTCATAAATAATCTCCCAAATTTTTTTATCAATAAATTTATTTTATCAAAAAAACAATAATTATTCTATAATTTACAACAAAAAGGTGTGAAAAAGGATAAAGTTGATAATAATCTATATGTAGATTATAAGGAGGGCTTGTCTAATGAATAGAATAAAAAATAAGATTGTAATATTTATAAAAGATAAAGTTGATAAGAAAACTATAGCTTTGGGGATATTAGCAATGGCAGCATTATCATTTTCTTTTTATTTATATGGAAGTAAAAAAGAAGATACATTTCAAAAGCCAGTTATGGAGAATATATTTATAGAGGAAGAAAAAGAGGATACGACTATATCTAATGAAGAGAACTTACTTAAGAAAAAAGAAATTGTAGTAGAAATTAAGGGGGAAGTAAATAATCCAGATGTGTATTATTTGCAGGAAGGTGCAATTATAAAAGAGTTAATAGAAAAGGCTGGAGGGGCAACAGAGAATGCTTATCTAGATAATATAAATAGAGCAGCAATATTAAATAATAATGAATGCATAAATATACTAAATAAAAATGAAATTATTGCAGATATTAATGATATGAGTGTTAGTAGTATTAATAATCAAGTAAGTTCATTAGGAGGAAGTGGTATAGTGGATGGAAAGGTAAATTTAAACAAAGCTACATTGGAAGATTTGAAGACATTGAAGGGCATTGGGGATGCCAAGGCACAGGATATTATAGATTATAGAGATGAAAATAGTGGATTTAAGTCTATTGATGAATTGAAAAATGTCAAAGGGATTGGTGAAAAGACATTTGAAAACCTAAAAGATAGCATTTCTACATAGAAAAATAGGCGAAATTATGTTAAAGTATAAGTATGAATAAAATTTAAATAGTAAAAATATTTTTTTTAACATATAGGGGGTCCCATTATGAAGAAGAAACTTGTTTTAGCACTTATGGTTACATTAATTATGTCGTCATTTGTTGCTTGTGGAAAAAGTAAGGAAGAAACTAAAAATGATACAAATAATAAAGAAGTAGTTGAAAATGTAGCACCAACTAGTATTGGTAAATGGAGTATTGATTACACTAAAGATGAAGTTGATGCATTAAATAAAGATATAGTTAAAGCAGTTAAATCTAGAACTGAAGTCTATGGATTGAAGTATGACATAATAGAGAAAGCTGGAGAAGATAAGGGTAGAACTGTTAAGGAAGAGTATATTTATACAGACAATGTTAATCCAGAACCAAATAGATTAGCGAGTATGTATTATGGTTACAAGGTATTTGAAGAAAATTTATCTTCTGGTCAATTAACTATGAAGATAGGATTTAATTTAGATAAAGAAAAGATTAAAGAAAATGGAAAATTCGATTTTGCAGAAACATCAATTGCTGCTTATTCGGAAGCATTTACAGGAGAAGAAGGCAGAGATTATTCAGAACTTAATAAAAAGTTATATTCAATAATTTCTGGAGAATCAACAGAGAAATCAATAGAAAATGATATTGATGGATTAAAAGAAACAATATTGATAACAGATGATTATTTACTATATATATTAGACACTAAAGAATATCAATTTGCAATTAAGTAAAAAGATATATAATGCACTTTCATATTAATGCAGGTGCATTTTTATTTGGGGAGAGAATGATGCTTTTCTACAATTTTAAATTAAGTAGGAGGAGAAGGTTTAATGAGTAATAAAGAAAAAGAAGTAACATTAGAAGAAAATATCGTAGAGGTAGAAAAAGCAAAGGATGAGACGGTTATTGAAGAGAATATGGTAACTGAAGAGAATGTGGAAAATTTAGTGAATATTGAAGATTTTACTGAAGAGTCACCAATAGTTGAAGAAGTGGTAAAGGCTAAAGATAAAAAAAGAAGGTCACCAGTAGTGGGATCAATTCTAGTAGGAATAGTGGATCAATTAGTATCAATGTCTTCAGCAGTAATACTATTATTTGTAACAAATTTAGTATTAAATTTAATGGGGTATAGAGTTAAATCTGAGGAATTAATAACAATGTTATTAATAATGTACGTTATAGTAAATGTAGTTTACCCTACAGCTTGCAAAGCATGTAAGTTTGAAGGTAGCGTTGGTTCAAAAATAATTAATAATAGATAAGGCATATGAAAGTAAATAATAGACCAAAGATGCGATGAATATTTTGTGTAAGACAAGGAAGTGAAACCACAGATACCTGTGGTTATCTACGGATTTACTGACGCAGTATTACGCAAAATAGGCTCGCATACTGGTCTATTATTTATTTGATTATGCCTAATAATAGGAGTTTAACATGAGAAAAGGTAGCGAAGTTACAGTTAAGATAGAAAGAACGCAGTTCCCATCAGTTGGAGTAGGAACTTTAGGATCAAGAGAAATATATGTAAAAGGAACTTTTCCAGGTCAAGTTGTAACAGGAAAAGTTAAAAAGAAAAGACAAGAATTTGCTGAGCTTAAATTAACTAACGTAGATGAGAAATGTGATTATGAATTCGAAGCACCATGTAAGCTTTTCGGAGCATGCGGTGGTTGTACATCACAAAATTTAACTTATGAAAAGCAATTAGAATTATTAGGTAAAGAAGTTCTAGATTTATTTGAAGCAGCTAATGTTCCGACAGGAGATTACCTTGGTGTTGTAGGAAGTCCTAACCAATGGGAATATAGAAATAAAATGGAGTTCACATTTGGAGACCTTGAAAAAGGTGGGGACCTATGCTTAGGAATGCATATGAAGGGAAAATCTTTTGGAATTGTTACTGTTGATGAATGTTTAATAGTAGATGAAGATTTTAGAAAAATTATTAAAGCTACTGTTGAGTATTTTGGAAAACAAGATTTAACATTCTATAGAATAATGAAGAGAGTTGGTTACTTAAGACATTTAGTTGTTAGAAAAGCAACTAATACTGGTGAACTTATGGTAAACCTAGTAACTACAACACAAGTTGATTTTGATTTAACTGAATGGACTGAAATCATTAAAGGTTTAGACTTTAGAGGTGAATTAGTATCTGTATTACATACAGAAAATGACTCATTAAGTGATGCAGTTATTTGTGATAAATTAAATGTTTTATATGGAAGGGATTATATTGTTGAAGATTTATTAGACTTAAAGTTTAAGATATCTCCATTCTCATTCTTCCAAACAAACTCTAAGGGTGCGGAAAGTCTTTATAGCATAGTTAGAGATTTCTTAGGTGATGCAGGAGATAAAACTGTATTTGATCTTTACTGTGGAACAGGTACAATAGGGCAAATAACAGCAGCAAATGCTAAACAAGTAATTGGTGTTGAGCTTATTGAAGAAGCAGTTGAAGCAGCAAAAGAAAATGCTAAACTTAATGGTCTTAACAACTGTGAGTTTATTGCAGGAGATGTTGCTGAAATAATCAAAAATATAAAAGTTAAACCAGATACAATAATATTAGATCCACCAAGAAGTGGAGTACATCCTAAGGCTATGGAATATGTAATTAAATTTGATCCTAAAGAGATAATTTATGTATCATGTAATCCAAAAACTTTAGTAGATAACTTACAAACACTAATAGATAGTGGATATAAGATTGAGAAGACGACGGTTAAAGATATGTTCCCGAATACGCCACACGGTGAGTGTGTAGTTAAATTATCTAAGTAATATCAATGTTTAAGAAGTGTATATTGGTTGATAAATAGTAATTTGGCGACTATATGGCGACTAAAAGTTTATGTCGTCGCCAGATTACTATTTATATTTTCAAATATATTTACAGTATTCAATTTCATTTTTTGAGTTACATGGCTATAAGTATCCATTGTAGTTGCAAGCTTACTATGTCCCAATCTACACTGAATATCTTTTGGATTAGCTCCATTTTCAAGTAATAATGTAGCGTGTGTATGCCTCAAACTATGCATAGTGAAATTTATTTCTAATTCATAATTAATCACTCTACTTAAATATTTATAGGTATTTATAGTGACTTGGTCACCATTTTCTTTAGTGCATACATAAGGACTATCAGTATACCATTCACCGTATTTTTCCTTATTACAATTTTGCCACTCTTTATGATCACGTAATATATCTACTAAAGTATCACCAATAGATATAGTTCTATATGATGATTTAGTTTTAGGAGTTCCTAAAACATATTCTTTATTAGGTTTTTTGCCTTGCTCTATTTGAGTATATTTAATTGTAATTGTTTTATTTTTCAAATCTACATTATCCCACATAAGTGCAGCAATCTCTCCACCACGCATTCCAGTATTAAAAGCTATTTGTAAAGGAATATAGAATGTAGATCCTTTAGGGAATCTAGTTAGTATTTTATTAAATTCATCAATTGAGATTAGCTTTAGTGTATCAGAATCTTTTATTGTATCTTGATATTTAGGCATACTAACATAACTCATAGGGTTTTCTTTTATATAATTGCAAGGATAGACTGCATATTTTAAAGCACCACTAAGAACACCATAAAAATTAGATACGGAATGTTTTGAATATCCATTAATCATTTTATAATTTAAAAACTTTTGTAATATAGCTGGCGTAAGTTGTTTTAGTTTATAATCTTTAAAAAATGGTACTATATGAGTATCTATAATTTGTTTATAGTAGTTTATAGTTTTATATTTACAGTTAGTAATTACGTATTCTTTGTGCCAGTACATAAAATAATCAACTACTGTAAGTTCACTAAACTTGAATACTTGTCCGAGCTCTTCATATTCAATCAAAGCAGTTCTTAAACCCTTTTCGGCTTCAGCCTTTGTCCTAAATCCTCCCTTTGTGTTTCTTTTTCTCTTTCCTTCGACAATACCTATATCAAAAGAATAGAACCAGCTTGTTCCTCTTTTTCTTACACTCCCTTTCATAAAATCACCTCATTATAAAAAATATATAAAATAATCAGCTAAATTTTAGCTGGAATCTTATCAAAATTTTTTCATTACTCCAAAATTAGGTTCAAAATAGACTATATAATTATCTATTTCAAAAAATAAACCATATTTAGATCTATAATAGTTTATAGATTCATCTAAAAAAGTTTCTGTAACATTTAAAAAGTTAGATACTTCATATCTATTTCTTGATCCAGATTCAAAAGCTCTAATTATATCTATTATCCCTAATATTTTTTCATAGCTCCAACGTCTTGCAATATTTTCTTGCTTAGAACTATATGGATTATTAAAATCAAGTATATTACCATAAGTTGTTTTATAATGTCCCAACTCTTCTGATAGAACACATCGTTTCTCAATATCACTTATATCTTTATTTATGAAAATAGTATCTTCAATATGAAGTCCTTTTCCAGTGCCTTTAAATGTAACTTCAACAACTTCAATACCCTCATTTTCAGCAGATATAAGGAGCTCTTCATATGTCATAAAATCTCCTTAGTACATACAGTTAGTATTTATCTTTTATTTTTTCTTTTTGATACAACATATTTTATAAAATTTTCTATATCATACACATCATCATCAGTAAATTCTTCATCATCGAAATGCGCAGCAATTGTATTAATCTTATTTTCTTTAACTAAAGCATTAATCTTCTCTATTGGAGTTTCAGCTTTAGTTTTTTCATTTTCTTCATCAAAAAAAACACTAATTGAAACATTAAGTGCGCTCGCAAGTTTTTCTAGTGTCTTGGTTGATGGAGTTACTTGTTTAGCCCCAAAAATATCTCTCAATGTAGTTTGCGCAACGCCAGATATTTGCGAAAGCTTATATCGACTCCAACCTTTGCTATTAAGTAATTCAACAAGTTTATCTCTATTAAACATCTAAATACCTCCATACTACGATATAACATAGTATATTGTAAAATACTGCGATATGTCAAGGAATATGAAGTAAATAAAGGTATTCGGGAAATATTTTCAAAAAACACTATATTTTGACGCAGTACGACATTTTACACTACTGCGACAATAAAATATAATCAGATTAACGCAGTAGTGCGAAAAAACGCATTAAATATAAAGGAGATGGCTAATGAGTATTGGGAAAGCAGTAAGATGTTTTATTAATGAGAAAAATTTAACTAAATATAGAGTAGCTAAAAATGCTTCAATGGCAGAAACAACATTAGGAGAAATAGCTAATGGTAAAAATAACAATCCAAGACTAGACACTTTAGAAAAAGTGGCAAAAGGTTTAGGTGTAACTTTATCAGAATTGATAAAAAAGGCAGAGGAGTTTTAAAAATGGAAGAAATGTTATTTACGGTTAAAGAAGCATCTAAGGTACTTAAAGTTGATCAGCAAACAGTTAGAAACTTAATTGGAAAAGGGTTTATTGCTGGATTGAAGCTAGGCAGATTAAAGGTAAGAAAGGTTGAGATTGAAAGATTTTTAAGTTGGGCAGAGGGTAAAGATCTTTCAAACCTAGACAATGTAATTGAGTTAAACAATCTTAATAATGAAGTAGATGAATAAATAAAAAATAATATGTAAAACTAACATATAAATATTTTTATATGGAGTGATTAAGTATGGATAAAAAAATAATCAATAAAGATGTAAAGAAAGAAAAAGAAATGAAGAGTTTTAGCGTTATTGTAAAGAATGGTAGAAGAAAAGTGATGATAATTAATACATTTACAGGAGAAGATAATAGACAAGCTGCAGCAGATGTTGTTTTAGGGAATAATAAATAATTAGGATAAAGAGGAAGGATTAATATGTCAGAAACTCAGAAGATGTTAGATCAAGCGATTGAATGGTTTGGATTTGGAGACATAATCACAATAATGTTAAGTCAAAGAAGAGACAAGGAAATACTTAAGCAGCAAAGGAGGTGGAAATAGATGGAGAACATTAATATAAAAATAAAAATTTCAATTAATGATATTGGAGAATTGAGAGATGCAATAGGGAAGATAAAGTCAGAGTGCCCTCTAGGGAGCACACTAACTATAGAAATAGAGATTCTGTTTTAGGTGTCAAACTTAATAAATTCTATACTTTTTGAATCGATAGTAAGAATTGAATTTTCACCTACAAATGTCAAAAGAAGATTTTTCAAATAAAAGTTATCAAACTTTTCAATAACTTGTATTGCTCCAGTAGAGCTGTGCGGATATGTAATACTTTTTAACTTTTGGATTTCAATAAAGTTACCACTTTTAAGTTGAATATATGCGTTCATAGATTCACCCCCTTTCAAGGGGAGTATAACATATTGAGGGTGAAAAAGATGTCGTATTTTGTAAAAGAAAGATGAAATATTGTTTTATGAGAATAGGGGGTAAGAGAGAATTGGCTGAATTAAAAGATGCTACAACACATGAAATTGTTCAGGAATTAAAGAAGAGATTAGAAATAAGGGATGTTATTGTAGCACGAGGAGAAGCACATAAGATAAATATATCAGGAGGAAATGATAGTAAGTCAAGATACATTAAAGGTTTAGGGCCAGTAATGATATTAGAAGTGAAAATGTAGATAACAGCTATTAATAAGTTGATTGATATATAAATACTTTAATTTATATATCTGTGAGTTTATTAAAGCTCAATTAACTAGGATTAAGCACAAGGGATTTCAAATTAAAGGTGCGTATCAATACAGGACTAGCAAATTTATCAGGGGGGAGTGATATCCCCCTTAATAAATAATAGTTATTCTACAAGTTTTTAATAAATTATTAGAAGTATTTTTATATTAAAAGCTTGTTTTAAATATATTCAAATTATTTACTCAAAAAGGGAGGAATGTTAAATTGATAAATTACATTTTGTTAATTATGGTAATAATATTGTTTATTAGAATTTCAAGAATGGAAAAGAAATTAAAGGAAGATATTAAATTCAGCAAAGAAGTTGTACAAGCACAACTAACAAGTAATAGGACCTGTTTAAAAGAAGCGATTCTTTTAAGTTCTAAATGCATCAAGAAGGAAATTAAGGACACTGAAGAGAAACTAGATGAAAGTATTTCAAGCATTACAAATGATGTTGAAAGTACAATAAAAGGCGAAATAGTTAAACTAGCATTTACACCAATTCAAATAACTAAATATAAGAAATATTAATTAAATAAAACACATTGTTAGATCTATTAACTGGATAAAGCAATGTGTTTAAAATTACAAAATTTTCATTGAAAAATTAAGATTCCGAGAGGGTCTTTGGGGACTCGTAATAGGTACTAAAATAAGAGACATTTAAAGATTTAGTAATTACACAAGATTATTTATTAGGAGAAGGATATGTCACAAGCAGCATTTTACAGAAGAAAAATTCAGAAGCTCAGAAAAAAGAAAAATGTAAAAGTAAAAGAATCATTAGAGATAATGAAAGGATCAATTTATCCAATCTTTGACTTGGCTGAAAAAAGTAAGAGTAGAAAGAAGAAAAAGAATGATGCCAGGAGAGAACAAAAGAACTGGAATGAAAAAAATAGTAAAGAACATTTCTGTAATAAAGCTCATTGTAATTTTGATAGTAGTGATTATGTGTGGCATGTAACTTTTGCTGATAAACATAGACCAAGAACAGAAGAAGAGTCCGACAAGATGTTTAAAAACTTAATAAAAGGGATTAACAGATATAGAAAAAAGCTTGGATTAGGGAATGCAAGATATATGGCAGTTATTGAAGAAGGTGAAAGTGGAAAGATTCATTGGCATATTTTAATTGATGGGGATATCCATAGAGATATACTAGAAACTTTCTGGAAATATGGAAACTCTAATGTGGATAGACTGAAGATGAATGATGAAGGAATTAAGGATCTGTGCAAATATATGCTTAAAGATCCTAAAGGTCGGAAAAGATGGAAACAATCAAGAGGCAATTTAGTTAATCCACCAGACCCAACTGTAAATGATAATATCTATACTAAAAGACAAATGTTGAGAATGACTCAAGCAGAGCCAACTAAAGAAGAATTAGAAGCACAATATCCAGGATATACACTAACACATTTTAATTTAAAAGTAGATGAAGTATATGGTGGTATATATGTAAATTTTGAAATGAGGAAAATGGTAAAAAATAATTTGTATATAAAGAATAAAGAAGAGTTAATAAAAGGAGAAAGCGATGAGGGAAATATTATTTAGGGGAAAATGTAAAGATAGAATTTGGCATTATGGAGTATTACACGTAAATACAATATTTGAAGAGGATAGGTATTATATACAGTCTCATATGTATCTGGATGCTATCCACTATATAGAAGTCGAAAAAGATAGTGTAGGTCAATTGACAGATAGTGTTGATATAGATGGTGATCAAATCTTTGAGGGGTGCATAGTTAATCAAAAATCAGTATGTGTTGGTGATGATACAAACTTTACTGGATATG
>JAVWLU010000010.1:0-8045 GCA_036637795.1 Clostridium sp.
GCGAGAGTGGCGGAACTGGCAGACGCACAGGACTTAAAATCCTGCGGTAGTGATATCGTACCGGTTCGATTCCGGTCTTTCGCACCAATAACTAAATTCAACTTTTTAATATCGCGGGGTGGAGCAGTTGGCAGCTCGTTGGGCTCATAACCCAAAGGTCGTAGGTTCAAGTCCTGCCCCCGCAACCATATATATGGCGGAATAGCTCAGCTGGCTAGAGCATTCGGTTCATACCCGAAGGGTCGTAGGTTCAAGTCCTATTTCCGCTACCATATACCTTATATAATTTTAATGCGCGAGAGTGGCGGAACTGGCAGACGCACAGGACTTAAAATCCTGCGGTAGTGATATCGTACCGGTTCGATTCCGGTCTTTCGCACCAAAGACTAAGTATTTATACTTAGTCTTTTTTGTTGTCTAAAAATAGATATAGACGTATCAAAATAAATAATAAAAATAAATTAGTATTTTTATATTCTATAAAAATAAAATATGCATAAAACTATAATCTTAAAAAATACAAATTATAATAAATGATGACATAAATTTCTAAAATAATAAAATAGGAATTTAAATAAATAATTAATATATTTTACAATAAATGGTAATAAACCTAGTTGCTAAGCCGATTATTTATAAAAGTAATAATTTTTATAAATAAAAATTAATTTCATTTATATTAGAATAAGGGAATTTATTGTCCTACGAAAAAAAAAGTTAATAACATTAAATGACATATATCTTTTTTCTGTGATGATATAATTTAGATACATTTTATGGAAGAAGAGGTGGCTGTATGCAGTACGGATTAGATGTAGGAACATATAAAAGGGTTGATACCAAAAAAAGTAAAAAAGAGATGAGGTTAAAGTTAGTAGCTATGAATGTAGTTATAGCTTGCGGATTGGCATTTATGTTGAGTCGAGTTATATTATCGGTTACTCATGGAATAGGAGTGGCTCCTTTTGGAATAGCGTATTTGTTATGTTCAATATCTAATAGTAAACGTAAAGAAATGATAGGGGCTATGATAGGATCCGTAATTGGGTATTTATCTATATATAAATCTTTAGATAATATTAGTATGTATGTTATTGCATCTGCTGCAATATTTTTATATGGATACATTAAAGATAAAACACAGTCTAAATATAAAGATGGATTTGGATTTTGCATAGTATTTTGTGTTTTTTTTCTTTATGGTATATTTATTTATGCTCAACCTTTGGGAATTAATTTAACGTTCTCACTAATAAGAGTAGTAACTATAATACCTATATACTATATTTTAAAATATGCTATGAAGTGTATGGAAGAACTTAGGACAAACTATCTATTCTCAACAGAAGAGTTAATTAGTATAGCGATATTAATCTGTTTGTTAGTAGCTGGTATTGGTAATGCTCAAATATTTGGAGTGTATATACAAAACATAATAGCTTTAAGTATAGTTATATCAATAGCTTACGTAAGTGGAGCAGGTCTTGGAACAGCTGTTGGAGTAACTATGGGGTTTGTAGTTGGGATAACAAGTAATAATGTAGTTGAGTTAATAAGTTTATATAGTGTATGTGCACTTGTTGTAGGTATATTTAAGGATACTGGAAGAATTTTCTCATCTATTGCTTATATTGTAGTTTACTTTATTATTACTATGTACTCAGAAACTTTTAGCATGATGGGGGTTGTTGAAGCTACTTTAGCAGCGGCTATATTATTAATATTACCAAAGCATATTATAAATTCAGCTGTTAGAGAAGTTAATTCAGATAAAAAAGCTGAAATGATAAGCGATACACATTTACAAGGTATAAAAAATGAATTTATGGAAAGATTAGATGGATTAAAGGGTATTTTAGGAAGTTTATCTATATCTATAAATGATTTAGCAGAGAATGATAGGTTGTTATGGAAAAATAAAAGTACAGCATTAGTTGAGAGCTTGGCAGATAGAGTGTGCTCTAATTGTGAGTTAAAGAGTAAGTGTTGGGATAAAGATCTTCATAAGACATTTTCTTCCTTTGAAGATCTTATAAGTAGTTGTGAGAAAAAGGATTTGAAATTACCGAAGGAGTTAGAAAAATATTGTCTTAAGAAAAGTAGTTTAGTTAGAAGTTCGCAAGAACTTATAAATACGTATACAGTTAACGAGGCTCTTAAGACTAGACTTGGAGAAGGTAGAAAGCTTATAGCAAATCATATAAATAATATGTCTTTAACAATGGGAGATATGGTTAGAGATTTTAATAAAGATATAACTGTATGCACTGATATAGATAGAATTCTTAGAAAGACTTTGAATAAAAATAATATGGAGTATAAAGATGTATTTTCATATATTGATAGAAAAGGAAGGTTAAAAATAAAAGTTACTCTTAGTAATTGTGAAGGAGCTAATTATTGTACTAAAAATATACTCCCAATTATTAATGGATTAATAAAAATTCCTGTTTCAATAGGTGGAACTGGATGTAGAATAAATCCAGATACTGATGAATGTTCGGTTATTATTGAAGAAACACCTAAGTATCATGTTACATCATATGTAGCTACTAGTCCTAAGTATGGAGAAAAATATACTGGTGATAGCTTTACATTTGGCAAAAGTGATGATGGAACTTATTTAAGTATTGTAAGTGATGGTATGGGATCTGGACCAGAAGCTGGAATTGAAAGTAAGGTTGCTGTTGATTTAGTAGAGAAGTTTATAACAACTGGATTTAGTGATACTACAGCTATAAATACTGTTAATTCTATTATGGGAATGAAGTTTAGTGAAGATGAGAAGTTTGCCACTTTGGATTTAAATATTATTGACTTGTATTCTGGAGAAGCTGATTTTATAAAAATTGGGGGAGTTGCGAGTTTTATAAAAAGGAATGAGGAAATAAAAATTATTAAAAGTGAAAGTTTACCTTTTGGAATATTAGATAAAGTAGATGTTAATTCAGTTAAAAGAAAATTGAAACATGGTGATATTATTATAACTTTAAGTGATGGAGTTATAGATGTAGATAAAAACAATCAAGGAAGTCATTTATGGCTAGAAGAGTACTTAAAAGTAGCTGATACTAATCCAGAAGCATTAAGTAGAGATATTTTAGAAAAAGCAAAGATATTAAGTGGGGGAAAAGTAACTGATGATATGACTGTGCTTGTATCAAAAATATATTCTGTATATTAGTTAGTAAATTAAAGATGAGATAGAGTAAATTCAAAATCTCATCTTTTTTTATTACTGTAAATATATTTAATTTTATTAAAATGTATAAATATTTACAATTAAACAATGAAGGGTTATTATATATTAAAATACTTATAGTAAATTTAGTGTAATACGCTGGTTTCTATAAGAGTTAGGTAGAAAAATTGAGTATATAAGGTCTGAAAATAACTTTATACTAAGGATGTGGATATATGATACACAAAGTTAAAATTTTTTGTGAAGAAAATAATCTTATACAAAATAATGATAGGATATTAGTCGCACTATCAGGAGGCCCAGATTCTGTATGTTTACTTCACGTGCTACATTCTTTGAAAAATGAATTAAACTTAACTATAGGAGCAGCTCATATTAATCATATGTTAAGAGGAGAGGAATCTACAAGGGATGAAGTTTATGTAGAAGAATTATGTAATGAATTAAGCATACCCTGTTATATAAAGCGAATAGATATAGATAGTATATCTAAAGAATTAGGTATATCCCATGAAATGGCGGGAAGGGATGAAAGGTATAAGTTTTTTGAAGATGTAAGCAATGAGCAGGGTTATAACAAAGTTGCAATAGCTCATAATGCTAATGATCAAGCTGAGACTGTTATTATGAGAATGATGAGAGGAACCGGGCTTGAAGGATTAGGGGGTATAAGATCGAAAAGGAATGAAAAGATAATAAGGCCTATACTATCTATTTTGAGAGATGAGATAGAAAGTTATTGTAATGAAAAAAAATTAAATCCTAGAATAGATAAGTCTAATTTAGAAAATATTTATAGTAGGAATAAAGTAAGGTTGGATATACTTCCTTATATGAAAGAAAATTTTAATCCGGATATAATACAAACAATAAATAGAATGGCTAGTATTCTTCAAAAAGATGATGAATATATAAATAATCAGTGCAATAAATATTTTGATAATTATTGCAAAATACAGCCTGGAGGTTTGGTTATAAATAAAAAAATATTTAAATTAGAAGATGCTATAGTTAATAGAATAATAAAGAAATCATTAATAGACTATTCGGGAAAGTATACAAATTTTGAGATGAAACATATATATGATGTTATTGATTTAGCGAATAAGGAAACTAATAAAAAAATAGATCTTCCAAACAATATTATAGCTGAAAATATATATGGAGATATATATTTGAAGATTAGGATGAGAAGTGCTAAAAAAAGTGAGCAAAAAAATAATGAAATTTTTCTGTTAAAAGAAAAGTTGGATGTTAATACGTTTAAATTTATGGACTATATTATTAGGGTAGAAATTATAAAAAATAAAAATAATATAGAATTTTCTAATAATGACTTAATAAAGCATTTTGATTATGATAATATAGTAGAAGGAATAATTATTAGAACTAGAAAAGACGGAGATAAAATAAGACCTTTGGGAATGAATGGGAATAAGAAGGTGAAAGATATTTTCATAAATAGTAAAGTTCCTAAAGATTATAGGGAAACTGTTCCTATAGTTTGTTTTGATGACAAGATAGCTTGGATAGTTGGATATAAGGTTTCTGAGGAATATAAAGTTACACAAAAAACTAAGACGATTATAAAAATTAGGTTTATTAGAAAGGAATAGTTATATGGAAAAAGATATTAAAAAGGTTCTATTTAGTGAAGACAAAGTAATGGAAACAGTTAAGGAAATGGCAAAAAACATAAGTAGAGATTATGAAGGAAAAAATTTATTGGTCGTAGGCGTGTTAAAGGGATCTGTAATATTTACATCAGATCTTATTAAAAACATAACAATTCCATGTGAAATAGACTTTATGGCAGTTTCTAGTTATGGAAAATCTAGTGAAACTTCAGGTGTTGTAAGGATATTAAAAGATTTAGATCACAGCATAGAAGGAAAAGACTTACTTATAGTTGAGGATATTGTAGATAGCGGAGTTACTTTGAGTTATTTGCTTGAATATTTGAAAACAAGAAAAGCAAATAGTGTAGAAATAGTAGCGTTATTAACCAAGCCATCTAGAAGAAAAGTAGAATTAGAGGTTAAATATTCAGGATTAGAAGTACCGGATGAGTTTTTAGTAGGTTATGGCTTGGATTTTGCAGAAAAGTATAGGAACCTACCTTATGTAGGAATATTAAAAGAAGAAATATATAAATAATAAAAATAGGAAAGGGGGGCCTTGAATGAAGAAATATTCAAGCGCGACTGTATGGATATTTGCCATTTTTCTGCTTTTCATATCAGCTACATTTTTATGGAATAATGGAAAGACTGTAGATAAAATAGCATATAGTGAATTTGAACAAAAATGGAAGAATGATGAAATTGAGAAAATAGAAGTTAAAAATGATAACATGACTATAGTGGGGATGTATAGGGGTTCTGAGGAGTTTACAACTTATGCTCCAGTTGAGGTTTTAAAGGTATTAATAGAAAATAAAGAGATTAATGATGTAAGAATAGATTTTGAAGCACCTTCAAAGAATAGTATGATACTTACTATTTTACCAGTAATAATAATGGTTATATTCTTTTTTGCATTTATATTTATGATGACACAACAATCACAGGGTGGTGGTGGTGGTAAAGGCGTAATGAACTTTGGTAAAAGTAAAGCTAAAGTAGTTAATCCTGAATCACAAACAGTAACATTCCAAGATGTTGCAGGTGCAGATGAGGAAAAAGCAGAACTTGAAGAAATTGTAGATTTCTTAAAACTTCCTATTAAATATACAGAAATGGGTGCTAGGATACCTAAAGGTGTTTTATTAGTTGGTCCTCCAGGAACAGGTAAAACATTGCTTGCAAGAGCGGTAGCTGGAGAAGCTGGAGTTCCGTTTTATAGTATATCAGGATCTGATTTTGTTGAAATGTTTGTTGGGGTTGGAGCTTCAAGAGTAAGAGACTTATTTGAAGAAGCTAAAAAAACATCTCCATCATTAGTATTTATTGATGAAATAGATGCAGTGGGTAGAAAAAGAGGTGCTGGTCTTGGTGGTGGTCATGATGAAAGAGAGCAAACTCTTAATCAGTTACTAGTTGAAATGGATGGTTTTGGAGCTAATGAGGGTATAATTATGATTGCGGCTACAAATAGACCAGATATTTTAGATCCAGCTTTGTTAAGACCGGGTAGATTTGATAGGCAAATAGTTGTAGGGGCTCCAGATGTTAAAGGGAGAGAAGAAGTTTTAGTAGTTCATACTAAGAAAAAACCTATAGCAGCAGAAGTTGACTTGCATGTGCTAGCAAAGAGAACTCCAGGATTTAGTGGAGCTGATTTAGAAAACTTGGCAAATGAAGCAGCTCTTTTAGCTGTTAGAAAAGAAAAGAAAGAAATTGGAATGGATGAATTTGAAGATGCTATCACTAGAGTTATAGCAGGACCAGAAAAGAAGAGTAGAGCTATAAATGAATATGATAGAAAGTTAACTGCTTATCATGAAGCAGGGCATGCTGTTGTTATGAGGCTTCTAGAACATTCAGATCCAGTTCATGAAATAAGTATTATTCCAAGAGGAATGGCTGGTGGATATACTATGCATTTACCTAGAGAAGATAGATCATATACATCTAAAGAGAAATTAAGAGATGATATGGTTGGGCTGTTAGGTGGAAGAGTAGCGGAAAAATTAATATTATCAGACATAAGTACTGGAGCAAAAAATGATATTGATAGAGCAAGTGCTATATCAAGAGCTATGGTTATGGATTATGGAATGAGTGATAAAATTGGAACTATATCTTATGGAACGGATAGCAATGAAGTGTTCCTAGGCAAAGATCTTGGTGCAACTAGAAACTTTAGTGAAGAAGTTGGAGCTGAAATAGATAAGGAAATTAAAAACTTTATTGATGAAGCATATAAAAGAGCAGAAGATTTGCTAGGGAAAAATATTAGCAAGTTACATGCTGTAGCAGAAGTTCTATTAGAAAAAGAAAAAATTGATGGTAAAGATTTTGAAGAAATATTTAATGCTAATTAAGAGTAGCCCTTTGGGCTACTCTTTCTTTAATGTATAGGAAAGTGTAAATTATTTAGAGTTACAGATCTAATAGGAAAAAGATAAACACGAATAATTTATTAAAAAAATGAATTATTATTCGATAAAGTATGTTAAAGAGATAAAGTTAATGATATAATTAGTTATATTTTTAAAATTATGATTGTTAGGGAGGAATAGGAAATGAAAACTGATATACAAATAGCTCAAGGAGCACAAATGGAACATATATTAAAAATTGCTGGAAAATTAAATTTGAGTGAAGATGATATAGAGCAGTATGGAAAATATAAATGTAAAATATCACTAGATGTTTTGGATAAGAATTCTCATAAAAAAGATGGGAAATTAGTTCTTGTAACTGCTATTAATCCAACACCTGCTGGGGAGGGTAAATCAACAGTTACAGTAGGGTTAGGTCAGGCTTTATGTAGAATGAATAGAAATGCAGTGATAGCGCTTAGAGAACCGTCCCTTGGGCCTGTATTTGGCATTAAAGGTGGTGCTGCAGGTGGTGGTTATGCGCAAGTTGTACCAATGGAAGATATAAACTTACATTTTACAGGTGATATGCATGCTATAACATCAGCAAACAATTTATTATCTGCAGCTATAGATAACCATATTCATCAAGGTAATTCTTTGAAAATAGATTCAAGAAGAATTACATTCAAGAGAGTTATGGATATGAATGATAGAGCTCTTAGAAATATTGTTGTTGGGATGGGTGGAAAAATAAATGGATTTTTAAGAGAAGATGGATTTATGATAACTGTTGCTTCAGAAATTATGGCTATATTATGTTTAGCTAATAGTTTAGAAGATTTAAAAGAAAGAATG
>JAVWLU010000010.1:8055-13376 GCA_036637795.1 Clostridium sp.
TAGATGGAAGTCCGATATATGCTAAACAATTAGAAATACAAGGTGCTATGGCTCTATTGATGAAGGATGCAATAAAACCTAACCTTGTGCAAACTTTAGAAAATACACCTGCTATAATTCATGGTGGACCATTTGCCAATATAGCTCATGGATGTAACTCTATAATGGCAACAAAAATGGCATTGAAATTAAGTGACATAGTTGTTACTGAAGCTGGTTTTGGAGCAGATTTAGGGGCGGAGAAATTTTTAAATATAAAATGTAGATATGGTGGGTTAACACCTAATTGTGTAGTTATAGTAGCTACAATGAGAGCGCTTAAACATCATGGAGGAGTTAGAAAAGAAGATTTAAATACTCCAAATGTAGGAGCTCTTGAAAAAGGGATAGTTAATCTGGAAAAGCAAATAGAAAATATTAAAAAGTTTAATGTTCCTGTAGTAGTAGCTATTAACAAATTCCTAACAGATACTGTGGAGGAAATTGAATTTATAAAAGAATTCTGTGGAAAACTTGGAGTTAAAGTTGCCCTTTCAGATGTTTGGGCTAAAGGTGGAGAAGGTGGATTAGAGTTAGGTAGCGTAGTTACTGAAATTTTAGATACTGAAGAATCAAATTTTAAAACATTATATAGTGAAAAAGAAAAAATAGAAAATAAAATATTAACAATTGCAAAAGAAATTTATGGAGCAAATAGTGTTATTTATACACCGATGGCTAAAAAGCAAATAGGGGAACTTGAGAAGTTTAATTTAGATAAATTACCTATTTGTATGGCTAAAACACAATATTCTTTATCTGATAATCCAGCCTTACTTGGGAAGCCACAAGGGTTTGACATAACAGTTAAGGAAATAAGAGTATCTAATGGTGCTGGATTTATAGTTGCTTTAACTGGAGATGTGATGACTATGCCAGGACTACCTAAGGTACCGGCTGCGAATAGAATGGATATATTAGATGGTGGAGAAATAGTAGGATTATTTTAATATAACTAATTTACAACACTTGACAAAAAAACTATAATTGTTAAAATTATATTGTTATTTTTAAGGATTATAAATACTTAAAATAAGGGTAGCTTTATTCATCTAAAATAAAATACGCCAGAGTAATTTGGAGTTGTTTTTTTATAAGATGAATTAAAGCTGCTTTTAATTGTATTGAGGATGGTGCTTTTATGATTTTATTGGTTGATGTAGGTAATACTAATATAGTTTTAGGGGTGTATAAAAATAGTGAATATATTGCTAGTTGGAGAATATCTACTGATGTTAAAAAAACCTCGGATGAATATTCTATACAAGTAATGCAGTTATTTACTCAAAGTGTATTAGACCCTAAGGAAGTTGAGGGCATAATTATTTCGTCTGTTGTACCTAATATAATGCACTCGCTAGAAAACATGATAAAAAAGTGTTTTGGCATAAATCCAATAGTAGTTGGACCGGGTGTTAAAACAGGGATAAACATAAAATATGACAATCCAAAAGAAGTAGGGGCGGATAGAATAGTAAATGCAGTGGCAGCAAATGATAGATATTATAGAGATATGATAATAATTGATTTTGGAACAGCTACTACTTTTTGCGCTGTAACAAAAGAAGGCAATTATCTTGGGGGATGTATTGTGCCAGGTGTTAAGATAGCATCGGATGCTCTATTTGAAAGAGCTGCAAAGCTACCTAGGGTAGAACTAGAATTTCCGAAAAATATAATATGTAAAAATACAATTTCTAGTATGCAATCAGGAATACTTTATGGGTATGTTGGTCAAGTTGAATATATAGTTAATAAGACCAAAAAAGAAATGATGGATCTTGGGTCAGATGAACCTTTAGTAATAGCAACAGGTGGATTAGCTAAATTAATAGCTAAAGAAACTGATGTTATTGATAAGGTGAAATCTAGTTTAACATTAGAGGGGTTAAGAATAATATACGAAAAGAATAAGGAGTAGTATAATATGAAAATTGGAAACCTAGAATTTAAAAATAATGTTTTTCTAGCACCTATGGCAGGCGTTACAGATATATCTTTTAGAGGTCTATGCAAGGAAATGGGATGTGGACTAGTTTATACTGAAATGGTAAGTGCAAAGGCTTTACATTATGGAAGTGAAAATACAAAAACATTACTTAGAATAGCTGAAGAAGAAATGCCTGTAGCGGCACAAATTTTTGGAAATGATCCAGAGATAATGGCGGAGGTAGTTAAGAAACATTTTAATGAAAGAGAAGATATCTGTATTATAGATGTTAATATGGGATGTCCTGTAAATAAAATAACTAAAAATGGTGAAGGTTCAGCATTAATGCAAGATCCAGAATTAGCTGCAAGAATTATTAAGGGTTTAAAGGCTGCATCTAACAAGCCTATAACGGTAAAGTTTAGAAAAGGGTTTGATGATGAGAATATAAATGCAGTAGAATTTGGAAAGAGATTAGAGGATGCTGGAGTAGATGCTATTACAGTTCATGGAAGAACTAAAAAACAAATGTATGAAGGCACGGCAGATTGGGATATAATAGCTAAGGTAAAAGAAGCTGTTAGTATTCCTGTTATGGCAAATGGGGATATATTTACACCGAAAGATGCTTTAAGAGCAAGAGAACATACTAATTGTGATGGAATAATGATTGCAAGAGGAAGTATGGGGAATCCTTGGATATTTAAACAAGTTGAAAGAGTGTTAAATGGAGAAGATGAATTAATTATTACGTCATCTGATAAGATAGATATGTGTATAAGGCATTATGAGCTAGCATTAAAATATGATGGTGAGCGTAAAGCTGTTAGAGAAATGAGAAAACATGCTTCTTGGTACTTAAAAGGATTACAAAGAAGTAGTGAAGTTAGAAATATAGTTAACACTATTGATGAAAGTGCAAGAGTTATAGAAATATTAAGAGGATATAAAGAAGAATTAATAAAATTATAGTTTTTTGGGCATTAAATAATAGGTAAGAGAATAAGTATAGTTAAAACCGTAAATAAATATGGAATAATAATAGTTTCAACAGTGTAAAAGTTTTCATGCTAATTGACATATTAACCGTGCTGATTTATAATATCTTAAATGATTTCAAGAAATACAGGCCTTTTAAAAAGGTGTTGTTATATAAAAGTAGTATGATTGAGAAGGGGAGAAAAATATGAGTGAAGCAAAAAAATTCATAATGACTTATAAAGGTGTTAAGAAACTAGAGGATGAATTAGAATTATTAAAAACAGTTAAAAGAAAAGAAATAACTGAAAAGATAAAAGTTGCTTTAGGTTATGGAGATTTAAGCGAAAATTCAGAGTATGATGAAGCTAAGAACGACCAAGCTTTTACAGAGGGAAGAATACTTCAATTAGAAAATATGCTTAAAAATGCTACGGTTGTAGATGAAGCTGATATTCCGACTGATAAGGTTTCAGTAGGTTCAATAGTTAAGGTTAAAGATTATGATTTTGATGAAGAGGTAGAGTATTCTATAGTAGGTTCAGCAGAAGCAGATCCTATGGAATTTAAAATATCAAACGAATCACCAGTTGGAAGTGCTCTTATGGGTAAAAAAGTTGGTGAAATAGTTGAAGCAATAGTACCGAATGGAACGAGTAAATTTGAAATACTTGAGATTAGAAGAGATTAACGGAGGGATATTTAATGTCAACTGAGGAAATGAATATACAAGAACTGGAGTCTCAGTTTAGTGAACAAGAAGGCTTAAGAAGAGAAAAATTAGTGGACTTACAAAATAGAGGTAAGGATCCATTTGATGTTTATAAAGTAGAAAAAACACATTCGTCAGAAGAAGTTAAGAGTAGTTTTGAAGCTTTAGAAGGTAAAACTGTAACTGTTGCAGGAAGAATAATGTCTAAGAGAGGACAAGGAAAAGTTGTATTCTCAGATATACAAGATAGAGATGGAAGAATTCAATTATTTATAAAGATTGATGCAGTTGGAGAAGAAGAAATAAAAGATTATAAAACTTATGACCTTGGAGACTGGGTATCTGCAACTGGAGATGTTTTCAGAACAAAAACTGGAGAAATATCAATTAAGGTTTCAGAATTCAAATTAATTTGTAAGGCTTTAAAACCACTTCCAGAAAAGTGGCATGGATTAAAAGATCCTGATTTAAGATACAGACAAAGAGAAGTAGATATAATAACTAATCCAGGGGTAAAAGAAACTTTCATAAAGAGAGCTAAAATAGTAAAAGGTATAAGAGAGTTTTTAGATGATAAAGGTTTCTTAGAAATTGAAACACCAATGCTTGCATCAATAGCTGGTGGAGCGTCTGCAAGACCTTTTGTTACTCATCATAATACTTTAGATATAGATATGTATTTAAGAATAGCCCCAGAGCTATACTTGAAAAGAGCTATAGTAGCAGGACTTGAAAAAGTTTATGATATGGGAAGAACATTTAGAAATGAAGGAATGTCAGTAAGACATAATCCTGAGTTTACAATGATAGAATTATATGAAGCATTTGCTGATTATAATGATATGATGGAAATAACTGAAAATATGATTGCTTATGTTTGTGAAAAAGTTAATGGAACAACTAAGGTTACTTATCAGGGAACTGAAATAGATTTTATGCCACCTTGGAATAGAGTAACTATGGTTGAAGCTGTTAAAGAGCATGCTGGTGTTGATTTTAATGAAATTAAATCAAATGAAGAAGCTCAATCTATAGCTAAGGAAAAACACCTAGAATTTAAGAAGGATATTAAGCATGTAACTAAGGGAGAAATATTAAATATGTTATTTGAAGAATATGCAGAACAGCATATGATTCAACCAACATTTATAGTAGATTATCCAGTTGAAATTTCACCTCTTACTAAAAAGAAGAGAGGAAATGAAGAGTTTACTGAAAGATTTGAAGGATTTGTATTTGGTAGAGAAGTATGTAATGCTTATTCAGAATTAAATGATCCAATAGTACAAAGAGAAAGATTCGATCAACAAGCTAAGGAGAGAGAACTTGGTGATGATGAAGCTTATATGATAGATGAAGAATTTATGAGTGCTTTAGAAACAGGAATGCCACCAGCAGGTGGACTTGGAATTGGTATAGATAGAATGATAATGTTCTTAACTGATTCAGCATCTATTAAAGATGTTATAATGTTCCCAACTATGAAGCCTATTAAATAAGAAAAATAGGCACTTCAAAAGAGGTGCCTATTTTTTTTGTAAAATATAAAAAAATTTAAAAAAAAGGGTTGCACTTTCCATGTATTAGGCTATAATAAATAAGGTAATGATATTCCGCGATAGCTCAACGGTGGAGCACTCGGCTGTTAACCGATAGGTTGGA
>JAVWLU010000010.1:13386-82213 GCA_036637795.1 Clostridium sp.
CAATAAGATACAAAGTGGTTGTAAAAAAATATCATGTGCAATTTTCAGAGAACAAATCTGAAAAAATATTCCGCGATAGCTCAACGGTGGAGCACTCGGCTGTTAACCGATAGGTTGGAGGTTCGAATCCTCTTCGCGGAGCCATTTTTTTTTATAAAGAAATAAATTATTTAAGATTTTGTTATCCAGCTTATGCTGGATTTTTTTGCGTTAGTAAATATATTAAATAATATGTAATACATTTAATATTAGTAATATATAATTATTATAGAGGAACAAAATAATAGGAATTGTAATAAACTTGTAATATAAATTAATTTAGATGTAAAGATTATTAGTGATAAATAGTATATAATAAATATGTAAGAATAAGAGGAATTATAATATTAATTCAAAGAAATGGTAGAATAGGGGTGGGGAAATGCTAAAAAAAATGAGGAATAAAGGAATCGTTAATATAGTTTCAATTTCCATAGCCGCAGTAGTTATAATAACTGCAGGTTTTACTGGATACTATGTTAGCTCAACAACTGCACAAGGTAATGTAGAAGATACTTTACAGATATCAGAGGTTGTAGTTAAAAATGATGATTCAGGATATTTACGATTTGAAGAGGACAAGTATGCCGATGATGCTATAGAAGTACAAAGAAGATTAGAATCATATGATTATACTAGAGAAGATGGTAAAAAAGTAGCTTATTTAACATTTGATGATGGTCCATCTCAATTTGTAACAGAAAATATTTTAGATGTATTAAATAGAAATGATGTAAAAGCTACATTTTTTATGGCTGGAAATACAATTGATAAGAATAGCAAGTCAGAAGATATAATAAAGAGAATGGTTAAAGAAGGACATGCTATAGGAAACCATACATATTCACATGACTATAAAGTTTTATACCCACATGGAACAGCAGATATAGATGCATTTATGCAAGATGTGAAAAAAACTGAAGATAGATTAAAAGAAATTATAGGAAAAGATTTTAAATGCAGAGCAATTAGAATGCCTGGTGGGTCAATGTCTTGGAAGACTAAAGATTTATTGACTGAGTTAGGTAATCAAGATTATGCATCTGTTGATTGGAATGCTTTAAATGGAGATGCTGAAGGTAAAAAGAAGAATCCTGAGCAATTATTAAACAAGCTTAAAGAAACAACTGTTAATAAAGATACTGTAGTAGTGTTAATGCATGATACAGATGCAAAGGAAGATACATTTAATTACTTACAGTCAGCAATAGATTATTTAAAATCTGAAGGATATGAATTTAGAACTCTAAAATAATATATAGTAAATTTGGGATAAATGGAGAGATTCTATTTATCCTATATTTTTAATTAGGCATATGAAAGTAAATAATAGACCAAAGATGCGATGGATATTTTGAGTAAGACAAGGAAGTAAAACCACAGATAATGGTGGTTATCTACGGGTTTGCTGACGAAGTATTACACAAAATAGGCTCGCATACTGGTCTGTTATTTATTTGATTGTGCTTTATAATTAGGGGTATAATATAAATGTAAAATAAAAGGGAGTAGGTGTAAAATATGCACAAGATTCTTCTAGTAGAGGATGAAGAAAGTATAAGAAGCTTTCTAAAAATTAATTTAAAGAGAAATAATTATGAAATATTTGAAGCATCATCAGGAGAAAGAGGATTAGAAATAGCAAAATCAAATAAAATTGAAGTTGCTATATTAGATGTAATGCTTCCAGGAATAGATGGATATGAAGTGTGTCATAAATTGAGGGAGATGCATCCTTCATTAGGAATTATTATGTTAACTGCAAAAGGACAAGACATGGATAAGATAATGGGATTAGAATATGGAGCTGATGACTACATAGTAAAACCATTTAATCCATTAGAAGTTGTACTTAGAGTAAAAGCATTATTAAGAAGAGTAAACATTGATCCAGTAGTAATTAGTAAAGAAATAAATAGTGGAAGATTTAAAGTAGATTTATATAGTAAGAAGGTATTTAAAGGTGATGAAGAAATAGATTTAACACCAAAAGAATATTTGCTTATGAAAGTATTTGTTTCTAATCCTAATAGAGCATTTACAAGAGATGAGCTTCTTGACTTAGCATGGGGAAAAGATTTCTTTGGTGATTCTAAGATTATAGATGTAAATATAAGAAGACTTAGATCTAAGATTGAAGATTTTTCATCAGAGCCATCGTATATTGAAACTGTATGGGGTGTAGGATACAGGTGGAAGGAATAAATATATAATGAGAAGTATAAAATCTAAGGTAATAAATAATTTAGTTTTAATAATATTATTGATGGTGGTTTTAGTAAATGCATTTTCATTAATATTTATAAGAACGTATTTTTATAACAATACAGAAGGAATGGTAGTAAAACAACTAGATGTATCAAAGACATTTTATAATAAGTACTACTCAGGTTCATCTCTATTAATTAACATATATGATAATATGGATACCTTTTGGAATCATGTTGATGGGCAAGTGCAGATATATGATGAAAAAGGTGAACTTATAATGGATTCTATAGGTGTAAAGGAGAATTCAGACATAGCAACGCAACAAGTAAGGGATGCATTAAATGGACATAGAGGGAGCTGGACTGGGAAGGTAAAATACTTTGATAATAAGGTTATGGCAATAACAGATCCAATTGAATCAAATGGTGAGATAATAGGTGTTATTAGAATAATAACATCGTTAGAAGAAGTTGATACAACAATATATACTCTAGGAATATTCTTTTTAATGATTTCATTAGGTGTATTTATAATAGGAATTTTAATAAGTATAGTATTAGCAAAATCATTAATAAAACCAATAAAAGATGTAACTGAAATGGCTGAAGTTATGGCAGCTGGAGATTTATCTATAAAAAATAATGAATATGAAGTTTATGAAATAGAACAGTTAGCAAATACATTAAATCTTATGGCTACAGAGATTCAGAAAAGAGAAGTATTGAAAAATGAATTCATATCATCAGTTTCTCATGAATTGAGAACTCCATTAACAGCTATAAAAGGTTGGGTAATAACTATAAAAGAGGACTTAGATGATAAAGAAACAGTAGATATGGGATTTGAAATTTTACAAAAAGAAGCAGATAGATTAACTACAATGGTGGAGGAACTATTAGATTTTTCAAGGTTATTAAATACAGGCGTGAAAATTAATAAGACTAATGTAGATATAGATTCTTTTTTACAAGAAATATACTACTATTTAAAGCCAAGAGCGGCTAGAGAGTATATTGATTTTAAACTTGATTTAATTGAAGAAAATAATACAGCATACTTTGATGAGAATAGAATAAAACAGGTTCTAATAAATTTACTAGATAACTCATTTAGATTTACCAATAGAGATGGGAAAGTATCACTTAAATTTACTAATTCAAAAGAGTATATAAAGTTTATTGTAGAAGATAGTGGAATTGGTATTATTGAAGAAGAATTACCAAGAGTTAAGGAAAAATTCTTTAAAGGAAAAGGCTCTAAATCTCAAAATGGAATAGGACTTTCTATAAGTGATGAAATAATAAAGGCACATAATGGAATGTTAGAAATAGAAAGTAAAAGAAATGTGGGGACAAGAATAACAGTTATATTACCTAAGGGAAAGGAGAAGTAGATTATGAAAAGACTTAGTGCATTACTTTTAATAATCATTTTTTCTTTTACAGGATGTAGTACTGCTTTTCAAGGAAATGCAAATATTTTAAAGCAACCTAATAATAATTCATTATTGATTAAGGGAACATGGGAAATTGCTGGGAAAAGTGATATAGATAATAAGGTAACTTTTGATTTAGATAATGCGTATTTAGATGGGCAAAGATATAACAATGTACATTATAAATTAAAAATAGTTAAAAGTGACTATACTATTTCATATGAACATAATGTTGTTTTATCTGATTTTGTTGATAAAAATAAAGATACAGACGTATACTCTATATTATCAGAAGATAAATTGATATGTGAATTATTTTTAATAACAGATGATTCAGCAATTGTATCATACAAGCAAGAGATATTTTTGATAGAAAAGAAAAGTGAAACTGTTGAGTATGAATCAAATAAGGTAGATCCAAACAAAGATTATGAGATAGATAATGAAATGGATAATAGTACAGGATTTATGCTAGCTTTAAAATCTAAAAATGGCAAAGAGAAAACATATAGAACTTTATGGATACCATACTATGATAAAAAATTAGGTGCTATTTATGAATTGCCAGGAATAACTTTTCCACGAAAAGATGGTATCTATAAAATTGAGTCAAAAAGCAAACAAGTTAATGGCTTCACGGTAGATGAGTTTAAGTTAATGACACCAGATAAAAAGGTTATTTCATATCCAATTGAAAGTGCTATGAATAATAGATATAGAGATATTACATTTTTAAGTAATGACTATATTGGAATAGCGGAAGTTACAGGAGAAGAGCAGTCTTTAGAAAATACAAATTTAAAGGTTCTTCCTGTTAAAAATCTTAATTCAACATATGGAGTAACGATTCAAGAGTTATATGGTAATTATGCAGGTGATGACTATAAAAATTCAATAATAGATTCTGCAACTGAAATGTCTATAGATATAAATGATATAGAGAAAATAGATTATACAAACTATACATTATATAGAGAGAGTGGAAAGTGGAATTTATATTCAAAAGTAGATATAGAAAATAAGGATGAAGTAATTAAATTATCATTAAAACCTAACCCAAGATTAGTTAATTATGATACATTAATTATACCGTGGAAAAATTTGAAGGCAGAGTTTCCTCTTATGAAGGATGTATTTATATCTCCAATTCAGGACATAGCAGTTATAATGCTTGATGATAGTCTTGGAATTTATGAAATTAGAGATGGAGGTATAGTAAGTAGGCCATTATTTAATATTCCTATAGATAAAAATGAAGAAGTAATAATGGCAGAATGGTGCTCAGGATTTTATGTGCCATTTTGGGAGACTAGTTTTTTAAATGGAAAAGTAATAAATAAGTAAATTTATTGGTAAATAGGAGGATTATTTATGATAGAGAAAAGATTAGCAGAAGAAGTTATAAGCAAATGTCTATCTACAGGTGGGGATTTTGCTGAAATATATGAAGATGATAGTATCGATACATCTATTCGCATTCTAGATGGTAAAGTTGAAAATTCTGTTTCAGGAAGATCTTATGGAATTGGTATAAGAATTTTTAAAGGAACTAATTATGTTTATGCATATACTAATAATAATTCAAGACAATCTTTGTTAGATACTGCATATAAGGCAGCAGCAGCATTAGGAGATTTAGTTGGTGAGTATAAGAATATAAAGTTAATAGAAAAAACAATTCAAACTGTACATCCAATAATATACTTACCATCAGGTGTTGGGATAGACAAAAAAATAGGAATAATGAAGATAGCTTACAAAGGTGCTAAGGAATATAATAATGAGATTTCACAAGTATCTGTAGGTTACGGTGATAAAGAACAGAAGATTTTAATAGCTAATTCAGAAGGATTGTTTGTTGAAGATAAAAGAGTAAGAACAAGACTTAGTGTAAGTGCAGTAGCTTCTGATGGTAAAGAGAATCAAACTGGTTTTGAAGGTCCTGGAAGTCATAAAGGGTTTGAGATGTTTAGAGATTCTATTGACCCAGAGTATTATGGAAGAGAAGCTGCAAGAACAGCACATACGATGTTACATGCTAAAAATTGTCCGGCAGGGAAGATGGCTGTTGCAATTGATAATGGATTTGGTGGAGTTATATTCCATGAGGCTTGTGGACACTCATTAGAGGCTTCGGCAGTTGCAAAAGGTAATTCAGTATTTGCAGGAAAACTTGGGAAACAAATAGCTTCTACAAAGGTTACAGCAATAGATGATGGTACTTTAGAAAATTCTTGGGGATCATTAAATATTGATGATGAGGGAATTGAAACTACAAAAAATGTTCTTATAGAAAATGGTATTTTAAAATCATACATGGTAGATAGATTTAATGGACGTAGAATGGGAATGAAACCAACAGGAAGTGGAAGAAGACAGAGTTATAAATATGCTCCAACATCAAGAATGACTAACACATATATTGCAGCTGGAGAAGATAGTCCAGAAGATATTATAAAATCAATTAATGATGGATTATATGCAAAGAAAATGGGTGGTGGATCAGTAAATCCAGTTACAGGAGAATTTAACTTTGCAGTATCAGAAGGATATATAGTTAAAAATGGAGTTATTCAAGAGCCAGTTAGAGGAGCAAGTTTAATTGGCAAGGGTAGTGACATACTTATGAATATAGATATGGTTGGAACTAATTTAAAGCTAGGTCAAGGAATGTGTGGTTCATCATCAGGAAGTATACCTACCAATGTTGGGCAACCAATGATTAGAGTAAGTGAAATAACTGTAGGTGGAAGATAGGAGGGATGATTATGGATATTAATATTTTTACAAAGCGTTTATTTGAAAAAGCTAAGAATAAGGGATTTGAAGATTGTGAAGTATATTATGTAAATAGAGAGAGTTTATCTATAGGAATATATTCAGGAGAAGTTGAAAAATATAATTTAAATAATTCATTCGGATTATCTTTTAGAGGATTATTCAATAATAAAATGGGATATTCATATACTGAGATTTTAGATGATGCAGCTGTTGAGTTGTTAGTAGAAAAAGCATATGAAGGTGTTAGTACCATTGAAAATGATGATCTTCAATTCATTTATGAAGGTGATAATGACTATGTTGAAGTGCAATCATATCACAAAGAATTAGAAAATTTAGATCCTAGAGAATTAATAAATCTTGGACTAAAAATGGAAAAACAAGCTAGAGCTTTATCTGATAAAGTAGTGAATATTGGTGGATGTGCTATTAGTTATTCTAAAGGTGAAGGTGGAATAATTAATACAAAAGGGTTAAATCTTAAAAATAATATGAACATACTATCAGCATATGTAGTTCCAATAGTTAAAGATGAAGAAAATATGTATGATGGAATGGGATATGCAATTGCTAAGAAGATTAGTGATGTAGATTCTATGAAAATAGCAAAACAAGGAGTTGATGAAGCCTTATCAAAGATAGGCGGAAAATCAATTTCATCAGGAAGCTACAATATGATTATTAACAATGAAGCGATGGTTTCATTATTAAGCACGTTTAGTTCTATTTTTAGTGCTGATGTTGCTCAAAAAGGATTAAGTCTTTTAGCTGGAAAAGAAGGAGAAAAGATAGCAAGTGATATTGTTACGTTGGTTGATAATCCACATTTAAAAGATGGATTAGGTTCAACTGGGTTTGATGATGAAGGTGTAGCAACTTATGAAAGTAAGTTAATTGAAAATGGAGTTTTAACTACATTATTACACAACTTAAAAACTGCAAATAAAGCTGGAGTTAAGACTACAGGAAATGGATTTAAGGCATCTTATGCATCACCAGTTTCAGTTTCACCAACAAACTTCTATATAGAAAAAGGTGAAAAGACATTTGAAGAATTATTACAAGAAATTAATAATGGAATTATAATAACTGATTTTGCAGGATTACACTCAGGAGCAGATTCAGTAACTGGTGATTTCTCTTTAGCTGCAAAAGGATTTAAAGTTGAAGAAGGTAATAAAACAACGCCTATAGAGCAGATAACTGTGTCAGGTAATTTCTTTGATTTATTAAAAAATATAAAAGTGATAGGGTCAGATTTGAAGTTCCCAATGTCATCAGTTGGATGTCCTTCAGTAATTGTTGAAGGATTAACAGTAGCAGGGGAGTAGGGGGAAATTTAGAATTTAGAATTTAAAATTTAGAATGGTTGATGAAATTCCGTGTGAAGTTTTAAAATGTTGTGTTTTGAGTAATTGTTATAGAATGAAATAATTAGATTTAAATTAAAGGAGCAATTCCAATTTTGGAATTGCTCCTCTTGATTATTGAAATAAATTTGATGAATTTAATATAAACGGAGCATAGCGATACTATCATCTAGTATTGATATACCTCATTGTACATTAGTTATTAATTTTATCTTTAAAGTAATTAGATCTAATCATTACATCAGAAAGTTCTAGAACTTGTAATTGAAGTTCTTTCTCTTCCGGTGATAGATTATCTTCACCAACAAATACACCGCCATTTGTTATAGCAAATGATTTGTTAGTATTTAATAATGGTCTACCCATTGTAGTGCTTTCAAATTCACTTCTTTCAACACCTAATCCATAAAGTAATGTTGGCATTATATCTACTTGACCACCTATTGTATCAAATGTCTTAGGATTTTTCATATCTTTTGTCCAAAGAATTAGTGGAGTTTCAGCAGTACCATCATATAACATCCAATCTTCTGGGTTTGAAAGTTCTTCTACATCTTGATTATAATACTTATGGATTCCTGTATGGTCACCAACAATAGCAACTAGTGTGTTATCAAGTTTGCCAGCTTCATCAAGTTGTTTTAAGAATGAACCAATTTGGGCATCTGTGTAATTTAAACATTGTAAGTATCCACCCATTTTATTTTCATCAAGTTCTGGGTCTAATATAAGCTGTCTTTTTTCATCAGGTAGATTAAATGGAGCATGACTAGTTAAAGTAACAGCAAATGTGTAAAATGGATCTTTCATTTCTTCTATTCTAGGAGTGATTTGTCTAAAGAAGCTTTCATCACTTAATCCTAAAATTAATTGCTCATCATATTCGAATGTGAATTGATCCCAGAATGTATCAAATCCTATTCCTGTTAAACCACCGTTATAGTTCCAGAATGAACCTTTATCAGGGTGAATAGCATATGAATCATATCCATGACCTTCTAAAATTTGAGGCATTGAGTTATAAGTTGTATTCGGATATCTAAAGAATGTTGAACCCCTTCTTAATGGGAACATTGATGTATTAACTAATAAGTCAGAATCCGAACTTGTTCCTTGGTTAACTTGTTCTAATATATTAGGGAAATAAATTCCTGTATCTATTAAATCATTCATAACTGGACTAACTTCTTGACCATCAATTTTTTGTTGAAGAGCAAATGTTTCAAGTGATTCTACTTGAATTACTAAAAGGTTGTAATCTTTGAAAGCTCCGAAGTATTCATTATCTGGAATGTCCTCTTTTTTTACTTCGAAGAACTTATCAGCCTTTGCAGTTTCTTCTTCTGTCATTTTATATGGTTTTGATTGATCGTAAACAACTATTAAATCTTGTAAGTGATATCCGATTGGTCCCCAAACTCTTAAGTTTAAAGTTGGATCAGTTATCTTAAGCATAGATGAATTAACTACATCAGTATTATTTAAAACATAGTAATTAAATGGTGTATATCCAATAACACATATAGATAATATTATTGTTGCAAAAAATGCTTTTGTATATCTAACACTTTGTTTAAAAAGAATATCTTTAAATCGTACAACTAATAATATCCATACGAATATATCTATTACAAAAAGTACATCATATACACTAAACATAGAAAGAATAGTATCTCCCATATTATCTAAATTAGCTGTTTGAGTAGCTAATAATACTGAAGGGAATGTGTAGAATCCTCTAAAGTATGATATATCTAATAACATCAAAGCTGACATTAGTATATTTATAAATCCTACGTAGAATACCCTCCATTTATTTTTTAGTAGTAGTGCGAATGATAAGAATAGAAGAGGGAAGGCAAGATAGTTTATTAAGTAAACACTTGAAACCCCAAATCCTAATCCAAATTTTAATGCATAAGCATTATCATTAACGATATACGCTTGAATTAAGACACTTTTAAATACGATTGCAATTAATGGTAGTATAATTAATAGTACATTTATAAAAGTTTTTTTATCCATTTTAAGTTTATCTTTTAAATTTGTCATGTTTTTCTCCTTTCGAACTTAAATTACAATAGATTTATTTTACAACTTTTATTGAACAAATGCAAAAAAATGACATATTATTAAGAAATAATTTATCTTTATTAATGAATTCTAAAAGAATGGAAAGTAAAGTTAATAAATGATAAAATATTAAATGATATGAGGAATTTTAGAAATAATAATAATTATTGAGTTTAGTAGGTATTTTAAAAGCCTAAGAGCTATTTTGGAGGTATAAAAATGGTTTATGATGTTATCATAATTGGTGGAGGAGCTTCAGGATTATCAGCAGGTATAGAATCATTAAAGAGAGGGTATAAAAATACCTTGATTTTAGAAAGAGAAGATTTTTTAGGTGGAAATTTAAATTTATTTATAAATAATAGAGATGAAAATATAACAGGGCCAGAATTCTCAAGCAAATTAGTTAGAGAGTTTAAGAGTCTTGGTGGAGAATATAAAGTTAATACTACGGCAATTACCGTTAGTGAAGAAAAAGAAATAACATATATTAATCCCAAAGATAAAGTTACAAAAGTTAAAGCAGAAAAAATAATTATAGCTACAGGTTTACGTGAAAGATTTACAGGGAATATAATTATTCCAATACATAAATACACTGGAATTCTTACTGTAGCGGCTGCTCATAAAATGATTAATTTTAAAGGATTATTACCTGGCAAAGAAGTTGTTATAGTAGGAAGAAATAGATGGTCATTAAACTTAGCAAGAAGATTTGTAATTGAAGGAGCAAAAGTAAAAGCATTTTTATTAGATAGTTCAATAGATTGTAAGATAAGAGAAGAAGATTTAGATATAATTAAGGATTTTGATATTCCAATAATAAGAAACTGTGCTGTAACAGAACTATCAGGTGGAGATAGAGTAGAAGAGGTAACTATATTAAATTTAGATAATGATGTGGAAGAATATATTACTTGTGATAGTTTAGTGATATCAGTAGGATATTATAGACAATTAGAAGTGATTAGAGATAAAGCTATTAAGTTAGGAGCCAATCAAGAAACAAATGTACCTGGTATATATGTTTGTGGAACAGCTAGGCTTGGTGAAGATCTATTAGAATGTAGCCATATTGATGGTGAAAGTGTTTACGGTACTTCATCGTAAACGTGAAAGGGGAATTTTTAATTCAGTGAGAGGGTGCTGACGCACATGAAAGGGAAACTCTCACTGAGTCATAAGGCGAACCTTTCACCGAACAAAGTGAGCCTTTCACTGAGTCGTTAGACGAGCCTTTCACCCCAAAACTTAAACATCATTTCATGTCCTTTTTCATTTAAATGAATCCCATCAATATAAATATCATCAACAACATGTTCTTTCGTTAATGTATAAAAATCAACATAAGGAATTTCAAATGAATTACACAATTCAATTAGTTCATCTCTTAATAAAACTAATTTATCTTTAGCATAATCATAGTTCATGGAAGGCATGAATAATTTTTTGGCCATTTCAGATATTATATATGGTGGAATTCCTATTAAGATTTTAAGGTTTTTCTTTTTACATTCATCTATAAGTACAGTGATATTATCAATTATATGAGTTAAGCTTCTATTTAATAAAAGATCATTTGTGCCACCCATTAAGAAAACATGAGTTGGTTGTGATTTTGAAATTTCATCAGATATTCTATATAACATATCAACAGTACTGTTTCCGTTAACTCCAGCATTGTATAAATCCATATTATTGGAGAGTTTACTAACCCAACTTTTATCTTTATTTACTCCATATCCAGCGATTAAGCTATCACCTAAAAATAGATATTTAGAATTCATTTTATCATCTCCTAGAAAAGTTTATTAAAGCAACTTCTACATATTAATGTTTTACCATTATTAGCTTTAATATAATCATTACTTTTAATAAGTTTATTACAAACTTCACAAGAAATATCTGTACTTTCTATTTTTGCCTTTGATTTAGTTAGTTTAGGTTCTTTAAATGATTTTTTTAATGAAGAATATTCTCTTTTTTCCACTTCTTTATCTAAAGGAACTATTGAGTAGTTTACTGCATATGTACTCTCAGCAAAGAGTTCTAATTCAAATCTTGGATTTTCTTTATCATAAAATTCTTCTACAATTATTCTTCTTATTTGAGCATCGTTAACTATTATGCCGCTTTTTTCAACTCCATCAAAAATACTTTTAGTTATGTTCGCAGTATCAGGATGTCTTTTTTCGCTTTTATAATAAACTTTTAGTATTGCAATTAATGATTCTGTAAATACAGTTGAAGGGTTTTGTACTCTTGCATAATAGGATATTTGCTCTTCATAAATTGCATATCTATCATGAGCTTGGCCAGTGTTTGATGGAAGAATAGCTCTACCATCTTTATTATGAAGTTTAAAATTTGATTTTGTAATTGGTGTACCAGGAACTATTATTTTTGCATAATTTTTCATTTGATATCTCCTTATAACTTGTCCTCAATAATCCAAATTTTCAAATGAAATTTTAATGATTAAATTTAAAACAAAGTATATAATATTATTTGTGACTTATAAATCTAATATACCGCAGTATTATTAGATAAACAAGGAATATCAATTGATAAACATTGTATTATAAAGTATAATACAATGTGAAAATTTCTTTGAAAAGGTAAGGGTAAAATATATGGATAAGAAAGTAATTTTAGCTATAGAGTCAAGTTGCGATGAAACATCAGCAGCTGTAGTGGTAAATGGAAGAGAAGTTTTATCAAATATTATAGCTTCGCAAATAGATACACATAAAAAATATGGTGGTGTAGTACCAGAAGTTGCATCAAGAATGCACGTTGAAGTAGTTAATGGAGTAATTAAGGAAGCTTTAGAAGAGGCAAATGTAACAATAGATGATATAGATGTTGTAGGGGTAACATATGGCCCAGGCCTTGTTGGAGCTGTTTTAGTTGGATTACAATATGCTAAGGGATTAGCTTTTTCAGCTAAAAAGCCATTAGTTGGAGTAAATCATATAGAAGGGCATATATGTGCAAATTATATTGCTCATAAGGAATTAAAACCGCCTTTTGTTTCACTTGTTGTTTCAGGCGGACATACATTTATTGTTCATGTTAAGGATTATGGAGTGTATGAAGTAATTGGTCAAACAAGAGATGATGCAGCTGGGGAAGCGTATGATAAAGTTGCAAGAGCATTAGGACTTGGTTATCCTGGAGGTCCAAAGATTGATAAATTAGCAAAAGAGGGAAATGAAAATGCAATTTCATTCCCAAGAGCAAACTTTGGAGAAAAAACTTTAGATTTTTCATTTAGTGGTGTTAAATCAGCAGTTTTAAATTATTTAAATAAGGCAAAGATGACAGGTACAGAAGTAAATAAGGCAGATATAGCAGCATCATTCCAAAAAGCTGTTATAGATGTATTAAAAGATAATGTTATTGAAACTTGTAAAGAAAAGAAAGTAACTCAAATTGCTATAGCAGGAGGAGTTGCATCAAATTCATCATTAAGAGAAGTTTTAACTAGAGAAGCTAAAAAATGTGGAATAGAAGTATTATTCCCACCTCCAGTATTATGTACTGACAATGCAGCAATGATAGGAAGTGCAGCATATTTCAATTATATTAAGGGGAATATAAGCGATTTGAATTTAAACGCAAAACCTAATTTAAAGTTATAAATTAAACGAGGGGGATGGAGAATGAAGTTATTACCAGAATCTAACGGGTTGTACAGAGTTAATATGAAGAAAAAGTTAAAGCCTTTTGATATTTTTAAAATAACAGCTATATCAATAGTAGGATTACTATTAGTTGGATTTCTATATCAATCTATATCAGACTTCGCAATTAAAGAGAAATTAAAATATAGATATGATTATACTAGAGTAAATGATAAGCTAATGGATTACTATATGAGTGGTAGTGGAGATTACACAGTTATTTTTGATGGTAATATAGGTGGAGATTTATCTCAATGGACGAGTATTGTTGAAGAGTTAAATAAAAACTCGGTTAGAACATTTGTTTATAATAGACAAGGTTATGGATATAGTGAAGATGGAACAGCATTATCACCAAAAGAACAAGCAGAAAATCTTAAAATACTGCTTAGAAAGGCCGGGATTTCTGGTGAGTTTATATTAGTTGGAGAAGGCTATGGAAGCTTAGTTATGACTAACTTTGCAAAGGAATATCCAGATTCAGTTGCAGGTATGGTCTTAGTAAACCCAATTAATGAAGAGAGTATTGGAAGTAAAGAAATAAAGGATGAGTATAAAATAACTAAAATAAGAAGAAAAATTGAAGCTATTGGATCTAGTTTTGGATTAACTAATATTTTAGATAAGCTTAATTTAACAGTAGAATTAGATGACTACGAGAAGAAAATTCCTGAGATATTCCAAGAAGAATTTATAGCTCATAGAACAATGTCAAATTATACAAATGCTGTTTATAATGAAATTGATAATTTAGTTAGTGGAACTAGCGAAAGCCAAGAAGAGAATTTACTAAACGGTAAGCCATTATATCTAATAACTAATGATAAAGAAGATCCAGTTAAAAAGATAGGTAGTGAAAGCAATACATATATATATGAGACTGAATCAACAAGTAAATTTATGGCTCTAGATGATAGTGATGCCATAATTACAGGAATAACTCATCTTACTAAAGAATTAAAGATGAGTAATAGGGCAAGATAAAAAAGTACCCATATATTGTGCCATATATTTGACACAATATATGGGTATATTATTTATAAGGAAATTGATTTAATTTTAGGAGGTATATTATGGATAATGAGTTTCAACAGTACACAACAGATACTGGATTTAGCAATAATGAAAAAAAGAAGAAAAACAATAATGGGGTAATGAAATACATAATAATTACGATTATTATATCTATTTTAACAAGTACGATAGCATCTACTATTACGTATTATATGGTCAAAGATAATGGGCAAAAAACAGTGATACAAAATCCAGCCAATTTTAGTAGTGAGGGAGAAGGTCTTACTAAAACAGAAGTTTATCAAAGAGTATCACCAGCTGTAGTAACTGTTTCTACAAAATCAGTTGCAACTAATCAATTTTACTTCCAACAAGAAGTAGAGGGGATTGGTTCAGGATTTATAATAAATGAAGAAGGATATATTTTAACTAACTATCATGTTATAGAAAATGCATCAGAAGTTAGTGTTATTTTAAGTGATAATAGAGAAGTTAAGGCAAAGGTAGTAAATTATGACCAAGCTCAAGACGTAGCAATGTTAAAAATTGTTGATGATATAAAAGTTCCAGGAGTTGTTGAACTTGGAGATTCAGATGCACTTCAACCAGGTGAAGAAGTAGTAGCTATTGGAACTCCTATGTCAACTGAGTTTTCTCAAACTACAACATCAGGAATAATTTCTGCAATAAATAGAAATGTTCAAACAAGTACAGGAGTACAAAGTAACTTAATTCAAACAGATGCATCAATTAATCCTGGTAATAGTGGTGGCCCATTAGTTAATACATTAGGCCAAGTAATTGGAATAAATACATTAAAGGTAAGTGAGGGTGCAGAAGGGTTAGGCTTTGCAATACCTATTAATGATATTAAAGGAAATATAGAAGCATTATCAAAACCAATACTAAACTTAGGAATAGCAGTTAGAGTTATAGACAAAGAAACAATAGATCAAAAAGGTTTAGAGATGGAAGAAGGTTTATATATAGTTCAGGTTGAAGAGTTTTCATCAGCTGAAAAAGCAGGCGTAAGAAGTGGAGATTTAATTACACACTTTGATGGAAAGCGCATTAAGACATTCGAAGAGTTGCAAGAAATAAAAAATACCAAAAATGAAGGTGATGTTGTCAAAATGACTGTAAAAAGAGAAAATAAAGCTATTGATTTAGAGATAACATTACAATCAGCAAGCTAACGAGTTAAATTTATATAGATATTAACAAATTTTTTAATCAGATATCCCCCTAAAAAAGATCAATTATTAATGGTTAATTTAAAGTGAGAATGTGAATTTTACTTTGGATTTAATTAATAATTGATCTTTTTGTATATAAAGTTAATATATTTAAGCAAAATTTAATTCATTAGGATAAAAAAGAAGCGAAATCTAATAATAATAATATTACAAACATTATTTATTTATTGTATAATTAATGTATGTTATTGTTTTCGGAGTTAGGGGGAGAGTAGTGAGTAAAGTAAATGATGTTTATAAGGCATTAGTAGAGCTAGAAGAAAAAGAAAATAGAGGAATTACTGCTGCTGAGGTAAGTAATTTTATGGACTTAGATCGTGCAAATGTCTCAAGATACTTAAATCAACTATATAAAGAGAATAAAGTTACTAAGGTTGATGGTCGACCAGTAGTTTATAATTCTAAAAAAGATATTAAAAATGATGTTATAGAAAATAATAATTCAGAGAAAAAGATAATTACTATAACTAATAGTTTAGATAAAATGGTAGGAGCTGAATTAAGTCTTCAAATACCAATACAACAAGCTAAAGCGGCTATGTTATATCCCCCAAGAGGATTACACACTTTGATTCTAGGTGAAACAGGTGTTGGTAAGTCAATGTTTGCTGAATTAATGTATGAATTTGCAAAAGAGTCAGGCGTAATAGAGCCTAATGCTCCTTTTGTTAGATTTAACTGTGCAGATTATGCAGATAATCCGCAGTTAGTAATGGCTCAGATATTTGGTGTAAAAAAGGGTGCATATACAGGTGCAGATTCAGATAAAGATGGATTATTAAAAAGAGCTGATGGCGGGATAATATTTTTAGATGAAATACATAGATTATCACCACAAGGTCAAGAAATGTTATTTACATTTATTGATAAAGGATATTTTAGACAGTTAGGGGATACGGAAAAATTGATACATGTAGAGGCTCAAATTATAGCAGCAACTACTGAAGATCCTCAGTCATTCCTTTTAAAAACATTTACTAGAAGAATACCTATGAGTGTTACAATACCATCTCTTTCAGATAGAAGCGTTAAGGAGAGATATTATTTATTAAAAGAATTTATAAAGGCTGAATCTAAGAGACTTGGCAAGAGTATTTATTTTAATAAAAACTCATTAATATCATTTTTATTATATGATTGTCCTAACAATATAGGTCAACTTAAAAGTGATATGCAACTTGCTTGTGCAAAAGCATTTTTAAATTATAAAACAAAGTCAAAAGATTTTATAATAGTAGAGCAAGATGATTTACATCAAAGAGTTAAAAAAGGTCTTATGAAGCTTGGTGAATATAGAGATGAAGTAAATGAGTTACTAGCTAATGTTGGTGATGTATTGAAATTCTCATTTAAAGAAGATAATTCAGCGTTGTTAGAAGTTGTGGATAGTGATAAAAAACATGGGGATTATTTTTATAGCATAATAGAAGATAAATTAGAGGACTTAAAGCAAAAAGGAATGGGCGAGAAAGAAATTAGCCAAATCCTTAATATTGATATAGAAAGTTACTTTAAAAAATACATTAGAGATTTACCAGGAACATATAGAAAAGAAGAAATTTCTAAAATAGTTGATATGGAAATAGTTGATATGGTAGAAGAGGTATTATCTTTTACAGCAGAAAAATTAAATCGAGAATTTGATGAAAAAGTGTATTTTGGGTTAGCCCTTCATCTTCAAGGCAGTATTGAAAGAATAAAGCAAGGGAATAAGATATATCATCCTAAACTTAATTTTATAAGAATTCAATACGCAGATGAATTCTTAGTAGCTATGGAAGTTGCTAAGTTAATAGATAACAAGTTTAATATTCAAGTTCCATTAGATGAAATTGGATATTTAACAATGTTTTTAGCTGCAAGACCATATGAGTATGATGAAGAAAAGCAAAATAAAGTTAGTGTACTTGTAATTATGCATGGGCATTCAACAGCATCATCAATGGTTGAAGTAGCTAATACATTAATCGGAGAAGAGTGTGCAGAAGCATTAGATATGCCTCTTAGTATGAAGGCTGAAAAAATGTATCAATTAGCAAAAAGTAAAATAGAATCCATGGATAAAGGTAAAGGTGTACTTTTACTTGTTGATATGGGATCATTAACAAATTTCTGCGCAATGATAAAAGAAGAAACTGGTGTAAATGTAAAGACTGTTGATATGGTAAGTACACTATTAGTAATTGAAGCTGGTAGAAAGGCTATAAATGGTAGAGAGTTAGATGAAATTCATAAATCTTGTTTAGAGATATCTAGGTATGGAATTCAAGGTCATAAAGAGCCAAGGATTCATAAAAAGAGTGCAATAGTAACTGCTTGCTTTACAGGAGAAGGTTCTGCTGAAAAGCTTAAAGAGATTATTAAATCAAGATTAAGCAATTCATCTAAATGTGATATAGTACCGTTAAACATTCTAGATAAAGAAGATTTTTCTAAGAAAATAGAAAAGCTTAAAAATACACATAGTATAATAGCAATAGTAAGTGCGATAAGCTTTAGACAATATTCAATACCATTCATACCAGCGCCAGATATATTAGCTGGAGATGGTGTAGAGTATCTTGAAACATTAATAGATAATGAAGAAGACTTCTATAAGATATCAGGATCTATAGGTTCTCAAATTGATAATGTTAATGGGGAAGAAATGGTTGATATCATAAGAAATACAATAAAAGAAGTTGAAGAAACATTATCAGTTTCAATTAGTCATGAAGTTGAAGTTGGTATAGTAATTCATATTTGTTTCTTAGTTGACAAGATATTAAATGGTGGACGAGAAAGAAAATTTGAGGAATTAAATAGTTATAGAAATAAAAATAGTAAGGAATTTATATTAGTAAAACAAGGTTTAAAGAAGCTAGAAATGACTTATGATATAAATATTGGAGAAAATGAATTAGCATTTATAGTAAGAATGTTTACAGAAAATATTAGTACTGTGCAATAAAAGAAGTAGTGTGTATTTAAATTACACACTACTTTTTTATTGTGTAGATAAAACTGAAGTGGCATAAAGGTAGTAGAATAAAGGGTTTAGAGGTAATTATGATATGAAAAAAAGTTGGCATGTAACTTGCTATTAATAACAGTGTTAACTAAAATGTATAAATAAAAAACCAATGAGGTAAATTATAATATAGGTTTATTTTTAAGGAGGATTTTAAAATGAAAAGAATAGTATTAGTTTGTTCAGCAGGTATGTCTACAAGTCTTTTAGTATCAAAAATGGAAGCAGCAGCTAAAGAGCAAGGCGTTGATTGTTCAATCGTAGCTTATGGTGAAGCAGAATTAAAGAATCATGAAAATGAAGTTGATGTATTATTATTAGGACCACAAGTTAGATTCTTAATAAACAAATTAAAAGCTAAGTTTGATCCACAAGGAATTCCAGTTGAAATTATCAACACAATTGATTACGGAACAATGAATGGAGCTAAAGTTTTAAAAACTGCTCTAGACTTATTAAAATAAATTAAAAATAAAGAATGTAAATAAAAGGGAGATAAAGAGCATGGAAGAAATTATAATGAATTTAATAATGCATAGTGGAGAAGCTAGAAGCTATGCTATGGAAGCTATTGATTTAGCTAAAAACAGCAAGATAGATGAAGCAAAGGAACTAATTGAAAAAGCATCACAACAATTAGGCCATGCTCACCATTCACAAACTACACTTATACAAAATGAAGCAGCTGGTAATAAAGCAGAAGTTTCATTACTATTAGTACATGCACAAGATCACTTAATGACTTCAATGGTTGTTAAAGATCTTGCAAATGAGATAATAGAAATCTACGGAAGACTATAATTTGAAATAATTTTGAAACTCTAATGGTTTCCATTAGAGTTTTAATTATAGGTATAACTTTATAAAAAGGAGAACTGCGGTATGAACTATGTAATTGGAGTCGATGGTGGCGGTACAAAAACTGAAGCTGTAGCATATGATCTTGATGGATCAGTTTTAGAAAGTGCATTAACAGGTTTTGGTAACTTAAACAATAATAAAGAAGAAGCATTAGAAAACATTACATCTGCAGTACAAAAGCTAGTTGAAAAGTTAGGCGAAGATGGGTTAAAGGGTATATATTTGGGGCTTGCAGGGTCTGAAGTGGGAGACAATGCAAAAATAGTTTATGAGAAAATAAAAGAAACATTTGGTATAGAGTCACAAGTAATGAATGATGGAGATTTAGCCCTAAGAGCATTACTAAAAGGAGAAGATGGAGTTTTAGTTATTGCTGGAACTGGATCTATTGCTTTTGGTGTCAAAGGAGATCAACAAGCTAAAGTAGGTGGATGGGGAAATTTATTAGGCGATGAGGGAAGTGCCTATAAAATTTCTATAGAAGCATATAAAAAGTTAATTTATGAAAATGATTATGGATTTGACCATAGTGAATTATCTAAAGAAATTTTATCTTTCTTAGAGATAAAATCAGCAGATGATTTAGTTGGAATAATATATTCATCAACAAAAGATGAAATTGCAAAGGTTGCACATCTTGTATCTAAGCATGCAGAGAATGGTGATAATTTTGCAATTGAACTATTAGAAACTGAAGGCAGAGAAATTGCTAGACAAGCAGAAAGAGTTTATAAAAAGCTTGGGTTAGAAAAATGTAGTATTGGTCTTGTTGGAGGCGTTATTAGAAAATCAAAAGTATTTAGAAGTGCATTTGAGTCTTATTTACATGAGACTATAAATGTTGAAAGCTTTATTGATGATCAAGTATCACCAGCAAAGGGAGCTTACTATATTTATAAAAAGCAAAATTAACTAATCAAAAGGTTACAAATGGAGGTCTTACGATGAAAAGATTAGGTATTTCGGTTTATCCAAACCATGTTCCAATGGAAAAAACAATAGCATATATTGAATTAGCAGCTAAATATGGGTTTAGCAGAATATTCACATGTTTATTATCAGCAGCAGACAAATCAACTGAAGAAATTGTTGAGGAGTTTAAGGAAATGCTTGCAGTTGCAAATAAGCATAATATGGAAGTTATTGCGGATTTAGATCCAACAGTATTTAATAACTTAGGTGCAAGCATAACTGACCTTAAAGTATTTAAGGATATGGGATTAAGTGGTATCAGATTAGATATGGGATTCTCTGGTAGTGAAGAAGCTATAATGTCATTCAATAAATATGGATTAAAAGTTGAACTAAATGTAAGTAATGGAACTAAGTATGTAGATAATATATTATCATATGAAGCTAATTTAGAAAATATTTATGGATGTCATAACTTCTATCCACATGTTTACACAGGATTAAGCTATGATCACTTCATTAAATGTAGTAAACAATTCAAAGAGTATGGAGTTAAAGTTGCTGCTTTTGTTAATGCTCCTTCAGCGGAATTTGGTCCATGGCCAGTTTCAGAAGGTTTATGTACATTAGAAGAACATAGACACTTACCAATAGATGTTCAAGCTAAGCATTTATTTGCTACAGGTTTAGTTGATGATGTTATCATTGCTAACTGCTTCGCATCTGAAGAAGAGCTAAAGGTTCTAAGTGAATTAAACAAAGATATGTTAGAATTCAAGATTGATTTTGTTGATGAAGTACCAGCATTACAAAAAACTATAGTTTTAGATGAATTCCACTTCAATAGAGGGGATAATTCTGAGTATGTTGCAAGATCAACTCAATCAAGAGTTAAATATAAGGGCGAAAGCTTCCCACCAGCATATACACCAGATATGGAAAGAGGAGATGTATTAATCGAATCTGACTTATATACTAGATATGCAGGTGAATTACAAGTTGCATTAAAAGAAATGAAGAATAGTGGTAAGACTAATGTAGTTGCAAGAATAGTTCCAGAAGAAAGATTCTTATTAAACTATATTAAGCCTTGGTCAAAATTCGGATTTATAGAAAATAAATAATTTGTTTTATAATAATGACCAACTATCAGTTTTAAATTGATAGTTGGTCATTATTTTTTTGAAAAGTAAAGTTAAAGTATTAATATTTATGTAGTTAGTAACATATAATTAAAAGGAAGTATAAAGATGTTGACTTGAATGTTTTTTTCAAAATATTAATGAAATATCGATTGAAGTCAAATTACAAGAGAATAGAAAGAATGATTATACTAGATTACTAATTATAAATGGTGTATAATTGTAAATGTTAACAGATGGAAGTGTATACAAATTATGTGTGAAAAAACAAATCAAATAACGATTACATTAGTGTAAAGGTAAATACACAGTGTGTAAAAAATCTGTGTAACCAGTGTGTGTAGCGTAAAGCTAGGCAAATCAATGAGTTTAGAAAAAAATGCAAATAATTAAATTTGGCATGCTAATTGCTATATATAATAGTGTAAGAGAAAAGAAAGTTACACATTAGGAGGTTCTCCGATGAACAATGGTATAAAGATTGTAACAATCGGTGGTGGATCAAGTTACACACCCGAATTAGTAGAAGGATTTATTAAGAGGTACGAGCAGTTACCAGTTAGAGAACTTTGGTTAGTAGATATCGAAGATGGAAAAGAGAAATTAGAAATCGTTGGTAACTTAGCAAAGAGAATGGTAGAAAAAGCTGGAGTGCCAATGGAAATTCATTTAACATTAGATAGAAGAGAAGCGCTAAAAGATGCGGACTTCGTTACGACTCAATTAAGAGTAGGTCTTCTAGATGCAAGAATAAAGGATGAAAGAATTCCTTTAAGTCATGGAATCATTGGTCAAGAAACTAATGGTGCAGGTGGAATGTTTAAAGCATTCAGAACTATACCTGTCATCTTAGATATAGATAAAGATATGGCTGAATTATGTCCTAACGCTTGGTTAATAAACTTTACTAACCCAGCAGGAATGGTTACAGAAGCACTACTTAGATATGGTAACAATAAAAAGGTAGTTGGATTATGTAATGTTCCAATAGGAATGGAAAAAGCAGTAGCAAACATATTAAACGTTGATCACTCAAGAGTTAGAGTTGATTTTGCAGGACTAAATCATTTAGTTTATGGAAAAGAAATTTATGTCGACGGTGAAAACGTAACCGACAAAATAATACAAGCTATTGCAGATGGAGAGATGGGTCAAATTGTTAAGAACATTAAAGACTTTGAATGGGATCCAGACTTCATAAAAGCACTTGGAATGATGCCATGTCCATATCACAAATATTATTATCAATCACAAGATATGCTTCAAGATGAATTAAAAGAATTCTCTAAAGGCGAAACAAGAGCAGAGGTTGTTAAAAAGGTAGAGGCTGAATTATTCGAACTTTACAAAGACCAAAATCTTGATATAAAGCCACCTCAACTAGAAAAAAGAGGCGGATCATATTATAGTGATGCAGCATGTAGATTAATTAATTCAATCTATAATGATACAAAAGATATACAACCTGTAGACATCAGAAATAATGGTGCTATACAAGGGATAGATGATAACTCAGCAGTTGAGATATCATGTGTAATTACAAAGGATGGTCCAAAACCAATAAATATTGGTAAATTACCAGTGTCAGTTAACGGGTTAGTGCAAACAATAAAGAGTTTTGAAAGACTTGTAGTTGATGCAGCAGTAACTGGAGACTATCACACAGCTTTAATGGCATTAACAATTAATCCATTAATACCATCACACAAAGTTGCTAAGGTATTATTAGATGAAATGCTAGAAGCTCATAAGGAATATTTACCACAATTCAAACTATAAAATAAAATTAAAAGGGTATTAACTGATTATCTAAAAGGCAAACGTAATTATCAATAGTTTAATTTATATTCTTGAAGATGATCAGAAAATATAAATTTAAATTCAAGGGGGAAATCATTATGAACAAATTCATGGAGATTATGGAAAAATACTTCATACCTGTGGCAGCTAAAATGGGTGCTCAAAGACATCTAGTATCAATCAGAGATGCTTTCGTAGCTATTATGCCACTAGTTATTGCGGGATCTTTCGCAGTACTATTAAACAACTTTGACTTATTCGGATATCAAGATTTCATGGTAAGCATGTTCGGTGCTGACTGGAAAACTATTAATGGAGCTATATGGGATGGATCATTCGGTGTAATGTCATTCTTAGTAGTATTCACTTGTGCATATTCATTAGCTAAGACTTATGATAAAGATGCACTAAGCTGTGGAGCTGTTTGTTTCGCTGGATTATTCATGTTAATGGAAAACTCAGCAGCATGGGGCGCATGGGGTGGTTCTAACGGACTATTCGTAGCTTTAGGAGTAGCTTTAATATTCGGTACTATTTACTGTAAATTATTAGGAAATCCTAAATTAACTATCAAAATGCCAGATGGAGTTCCACCAGCAGTTGCTAAGTCATTTGCTGCATTAGCACCATCAGTTATCGTATTAATTTTAGTTGGTATTTTAAAAGTTGTATTACTATGGGTTGCTGGAATTCCAAACTTACACCAATTCATCTTTGATGTAATTCAAGAACCAGCTCAAAAGATTATGTCTGAATCATTAGGACCAGTTTTAATCTTAATCATATTCCAACAAGTATTATGGTTCTTCGGTTTACATGGTGCAAACATCATTGGACCAATCGTAAATGCGGTATTATTACCATTAACTACAGCTAACGTTGAAGCAGTTGCTGCTGGCGAAAAAGCTCAATACATTGTAAACTCACAATTCTTAGATTCATTTGTTAACTTAGGTGGATCAGGAGCTACACTTTGTTTACTAATTTCAATATTCATATTCTCTAAGAATAAAGCTAATAGAGCAATCGCTTCATTAGGTATCGCTCCAGGATGTTTCAACATCAATGAGCCTGTAATATTCGGTATGCCAATCGTGCTTAACCCAATATACATTATACCATTTATTCTTGTACCAGTTGCATGTGCAAGTATTGCTTATGGATTAACATCAGTTGGATTTATGCCAGTTGTATCAGCTCTTCCAGGTTGGACAACACCTCCAGTATTAGGAGCATTCTTATCAACAGGTGGAGCATGGCAAGGTGCTGCAGTTGCTGCTCTTAATGTAGTAGTAGGTATCATCATCTACACTCCATTCGTAATGGTAGCAGATAGAAAAGCAGCTTTAGAAGAAGCTCAAGGTTTAAATCAATAATTTGATTAATAAATCTTAATATTAACCTCGATAGAGTAATCTATCGAGGTTTTTTTCTTTCTTAGAATATGTTTTTACTTATTATTATAAAATAATACACCAAATATGGTTTTGAGCATATTTTATAGTATAAGACAAACACTAAGGAGGTTAAAGTTATGAGCAAAATTGCTAATTGTACTTTTACAACATGCGCTAACGAACAAATCGAAGCAGCCGTTAAATTACCACATGAACAAAGATCAGTAATATTTGGTACTGTTTTAGATAGTAATGGTAGACCAGTTAAGGATGCTGTAGTTAAATTACTACAAGTTGTTGATGGATGTAAATATCCATATCCATTAACTCATACTTTTACAGATGAATATGGCCAATTCTTACTAGGACCTTTATGTCCAAAGACTAAATATATGTTAAAAATATATAAAGATAATATCAGTGTTAGATATATGCCATTAGACGTTGATTGTTATCAAGGTCCATGTATCGGATGTCAACCAAAACATGGTAATGAAAAACCAGGATGTAATTGTGGAAAGGCTCCAAAAGAAAATGAGTCTAATTCAGGATGTGGCTGCTGTTAGTAGTTAAGTTAAAAAAAGCTTCTTATAATATAAGAGGCTTTTTTTTATTTGGATAAATAATATATAAATGGTATACTATCAATAAGAATTACAAAAGAGGTGTAAAATGGAAAAGGGTGTACTTTTAATAATAAGTTTTTGTTTTATAATAGGATTACTAGATTATATATTAGATAATAAATACGGTGTTGGAAAACATTTTAAAGATGGATTAAATAGTATGGGATCATTAGCTTTGGCTATGATTGGAATATTAACATTAACACCATTAATATCTAATATAATATTAAAAATGTTCTCTTTTTTCCAAGGAAATAGTTTTTTTGATATATCTGTAATAGTTTCGAGTTTTATTGCAGTTGACATGGGAGCGTATAATATTGCAGAAAGTATTGCATCATCTTCAGAGATGGTTATATTTTCTGGTATTATGATAGCATCAATAGTAGGATGTACATTAAGTTTTACATTACCGTTAGCACTTGGAATTGTAGATAAGAAGCATTCAGTAGATCTTAATAGAGGAATAGTAATTGGATTAATAGCGACGCCAATTGGATTAGTTATATCAGGAATATTAATAGGGGTACCTATTTTGACTATTTTATGTAGTTTAATACCTATAATCATAATAGCTATATTATTGGCATGGGGATTAGCGTGTAATCAGAAATTAGTTTTGAATATATTAACAGGTTTTGGTAGGATTCTTTTGATTGTAGGTGCTATTGGATTAGGGATTCAAGGCATTAATTCTATTCTTGGAATGGAATTACTTAGTCAGTACATACTACCTTTAGACGAGGTTTTAAATATTGTAGGAAGAATAGCTATATTTTTAGCTGGAGGATATGTTTTAATAGAATTTATAAATAGAAAATGTATAAGGATAGTAAGTTTTCTATCTAACAAATTAGGAATTTCAAATGAATCTTCAAGTGTTTTGATAGGCAGTTTAGCATCTGCAGTTATTATATTTACTAATTATGATAAGTTAGATGAAAAGGGAAGAATATTAGTAACTGCATTCTCTGTAGGTGGAGCATATGTTCTTGGAGGCCAACTAGGATTTGTATCAACAGAGTGTTCAGATATGGTTTTAATCTACATAATAACTAAATTGATTTGTGGAATTACAGCTATTCTTTTAGTAAACTTAACATATAAATCAAGTATGTAATTACATTGGAGGAAGAGATGAGAAAGAGAGATATTATATTTTTACTTATATTATTAATTGCAATAACTATTGTAAGTTTTGATTTAATTCCGATGCATGGGGAAGTTGTAGGAGATTTAGTGATATGGACTGATAGTAATAATGATGATTACATTACTAAACTATCAAAGGAATTTATGGATAAAAATAAGAGAGTAAAAATAAAGATAGAGAAAATAGATAGTGAAAATGCTTATGAAAAGATTAGTGAATATAAAGAAAATAAGAGACCTGATATTGCATTTGCAGATTCAGATTATATAAAATATATAGATGATGATATTGAATTTAATTATAATAATAAAGATTTGATGGGGTTATATAATAATAACTTTACGCAAGGGAGAATTAAACAAGTTGAAAAAAGTGGTAGTATGGTTGCAATACCATTTACATCAAATCCTATTGCATTGTATATAAGAGAAGATAAGCTCAGTGAGTATAATCATTCAATTAATGAGATTACATCTTGGGAAACATTATTTTCAGTAGGAATAGATATATATAACAAGAGTAATGGCGAGGTTAGAATATTTACTAAGGATGATATAGAAAACTTAGTATATGTAATATCTACTGCATATGTAAATAGCGATACTGAAAAAGTTATAAGTTTACTCAAAGAGTTATTAGATAGTGAACTTATAGGTTATTATGGAGAAAATAATTATTTGTTTAGATTAGGTTCTATTGATATAGCTAATAAGATAAGTGAAAAAGAAATTTTAGGAACATGGGTATGTACTTATCCACCAGCTGCTAAAAGAGGAGAAAATAGATTTTTTGAATTTGGTGGAGAAAATATTATAGTACCTAAAGCATCAAAATCCAATGAAGATGCAATCATGAGGTTTATAGCATTTTGTATTACAGGGAGTGAAGAACTTGATGAATTGTTTTTACAAGGTGAAGTTTTTCCAGCATCAATATCTAGGTATAATGATATTAGGCTAGAAAATAGTATAGAAGGAATAAGTGGAGAAAGTCCATATGTTATTTTGACTAATATATCAGAGAAAGCTCCAACTAATACAAATTTAGAAATATATTATAATATATTTAATGGGATATTAAAGTAAGAAATTCTAAATTAATGGGGATGTACAAAAATGATAAATCATTTTTGTACATCCTATTTTTATTAAATTTATTATAAATCTAAATTGACAGTATTGATTTGTAGGCTGAAAGAGTTTTTTTAGCTGTTTGTTTCCATGAAAATTCTAAACTTTTTCTATAGCCTAATTCACGTAGATTTTCCTTAATATCTTGGTTGTCTAACACATAGAATAACTTTTCAGAAAGATCATCTTTGCTATTAGGATTTATTAGTATAGCACTATCACCTGTTACTTCTGGTATTGATGTGATATTTGATGTTATAACAGCTGTCTTACACTTCATAGCCTCTAGTGGAGGTAAGCCGAAGCCTTCGTATAATGAAGGATACACAAATGCCTCACAAGCGTTATATAGCGTTGGTAACATATCAGTTTCAACAAAACCAGTAAAGATTATATTTTTTGATTCTTTAGAGGATTCGGCTAATATTCTAAGCTTCTCACCTTCATCTCTTAAGGAACCAACAATAACAAGTTTATGAGGAATTTTTAACTGCGAGTTAACTTTATTAAAAGCTAAGATTAGTTCTTTAACATTTTTTCTTGTGCTAAATCCACCAATGTATAAAATAAATGGACCATCAATTTTAAATTGATTTTTAACAGTATCAATACAAAGTTTTCTATCTAATGGTTTATATATATCATTAGCAGCTAATGGAGTCACAAAAATTTTTTCTCTTGGATATTTAAAAAACTTAACAATATCATTCTTCGAGTACTCTGATACTGTAAGTACAGCAGAGGCGTGAGATAAGATATTAGGCATATCGTTTATAAATCGTTTTAAATATCCCTCACCAACTGTTTCAGGCATTATATATGGAATTAAATCATGAATAGTAACAATACAATTAGTTGAATATGAATTAGTATAGCCAATGCCATTTTGAGGTATATGGTGTAAATCTATATTGTTATTTTCCAAGTATGATGGGATATATGAAGATTCATAAAATCCACCATGCTTTTTAGGTGAAAAAATTATTTTGGAATTAGGACGTTTAAAATTTTCATAATCATCTCCAGACCAAAATAAAGAGTAATTATTTGCAGTATCGATATTAAGTAGTTCATTAACTAAATTTTTTGTATAAGTACCTATTCCTGTTCCGTTATAAAGATTTATTCCTCTCGCATCTATAGATATTTTCATTACATCACCTATTTTCATTGATATATTATATTTATTACAAACACATAAAATTTGTGATAATAACACAATAAAATATTTACATTCATATAATAAAAAAAAGTACTCTTTAGGAGTTTTGTAATGAGTAAAGAAAAAATAAAAGAAATAATCCAAAGCAATTATAATATTAATATTTTAGATGTTGAAAAAGTGAAAAATGCTTATAAGGTAGAAACAAATGATAAGGCATATTGTGTAAAAATAGTTCACTATAAATATGAACATTTTAATTTTATTTTATCTACAATGAAACATCTTCAGAATAATGGATTTGATAGGATACCATTAATATTAAAAAATAATAGTGAAAGTGAATTTATAAGTATTAATAATGAATTTGCGTATTTAACTGAATGGGTACCATCGAGAGTAAGTAATTATGATAATCCATTAGAATTATCAAAAGTTGCAAGTAAACTAGGAGAACTTCACAAATGTAGTAAAGGGTTTAAAGTTACAAGAGATATGAAACCTAGAGTTGGTTGGGGAAATTGGGTTAAAGTTTTTAGCACAAGATGTGATGAAATATTAGATTTTAAAAATAGAATAAGTCAGAAGGCACATAAGTCAGAGTTTGATTATATTTATTTAAATGCGATAGAATCCGAATTGAAATCAGGATATTTGGCAATAGAAGAGATAAAATCAGCTAATTACTATAATTTAATGATGAAAGAAATAACTGGGTGTGGATTTTGCCATCATGATTATGCTCATCACAATGTTTTGATAGATGCTGAAAATAATATTAATATTATAGACTTTGATTATTGTATGTTGGATTCTCATTTGCATGATTTATGTTCTTTATTAATAAGGGCAATGAAATATGATAAATGGGAGAGTGATAAGGCTGACTTGATAATGGAGAGTTATAAAAAGGAATTTGATGTTACAGATGAGGAAAAGAAGCTTATGAAAGGGTTTATAAGATTTCCACAGAGTTTTTGGCAAATAGGACTTCAATATTATTGGGAACAACAACCTTGGGGAGATGAGTTTTTTATAAATAAAATTAATAAATATCTTGAGGACAAAGGAGAGCGAGAATTATTTATTAACGATTATTTCAGATAGGGGGTTTTATTTAAAGTGAAAGATGTAAATGAGCTTTTTAGAGATAGAGATATATACATTGAAGAGTGTAATGGTGATTATATTGGTGAAACTACAAAAGAAGATTATATGGAACAGATAAGATATATTATAGAATTTCAAAATAGACTTATGGGGTATAGAGAAAATATTATACCAAGGCTTAGTAGTTCAATAGGAAAAGAAGTTGAAAATTTCAAGGTATCTTTAAAAAAGTTAAAAAGAGGTATAAATAACTTAGAAGATAATAGAGATAGTAGTATAAACTTATATATTAAAGAAAATAAAGAAAAATTAATTAGTAGATCAGAAAAGGCTATAGAGTTAGTTACATCAGATGAATATTATAAAATAATAAAAAGAAGCATGGCTAGATATGAGGTTTGTTTAGGAAAATGTGATAGAAGTAATTTAATTGTAAGTGAAAACAAAATTAAAATAGCTAGTATGAAATATATGAGCTATAACTTAATAGAAAATGATATATATTCGTATTTAAGAAAACTAAAAAAAAGAAGAATAAAATTAGATTATTTAGATTTGATAAATTTATTTATAGATAAATCTAATTTAGATAAAGCATCATTAAAATATATTATCGGGTTACTAAGCTTTCCAAGTGAAGAAGTGAAGCTTTTACAAAGGTTTAGTGGTGGACGGTTAGATATTAGTTCAGAAGAACTTATAATTATATTAGAGAGAGAAAAAAGAATTAATGCGGAGATAGTAGGAAGTTTTGAGGGGGTTATTGAATGAATAGAATAAGATATAGGGAGAAAAACACTTTGTGTAAATATGATTTAAGTGAAGAGTTTTTCAGTATTTTAAAGGTAAAAGTTAATGATATAATACCACTTAGAAAAGTTTTTATAATAGTTACTGATGAGGGGAAGAAAATTTTAAAAAGAGTAGATGATTCTATTGAAAGATTAAACTTTATATCTAAAGTTACGAAAGAAATTAGTAATGAATATAGTAATGTACTTAAATATAATGAGATAGATGGAAAAAGCTATATAGATTGGAAAGGAAGTCGATATGTATTACTAGATTTAGTGGAGGGTAGAGAGGCTACATTTAATAATCCAGTAGAGATAGTATATTGCACACAATCAGTTGCAAAAATGCATGAAGCATCTAAACAGATATTTTCAACAATTACATCAGAAGAAGAAATAGAAAATAAAGGTGAGTACTTACCGACCAAATTTATGAATGACTTAAACATATTAATTGATTTAAAAGATAGAATTGGTAAGTATAAGTACAAAAATAAATTTGATACTTTATTTATAGATAATATAGATTATTATATTAAAGACTTAAAAAATGCTTTGAAAATATTAGCTTTATGTGATTATAATAGTTTGATTCAGGATAAAGAAACAATAGTAATTTGTCATAATGATTTAGCACATCACAATTTTATTTTAGATGGTGAGGAAGTTAGTATAATAGATTTTGATTATTGCAATATAAATACAAGGTCTGTAGACATTGCTAATTTAATTCTAAAAGTTATAAAAAACCAAGCATTTGATAAGGAAAGCATCCCTATAATTTTAGAGTCATATAATAAGATTAAGAAACTTTCAAATACAGAAATAAAATTAATATATGCAATATTAAGTTATCCAAGAGACTTTATTACATCTGTTAAAGATTATTATTTCAAACAAAAAAGTTGGGATGAAGAGGTGTTTGTAAATAGACTTGAAGACAAGATAAATAATGAAGTTTATAGAAGTGAATTTTTAGAAAACTTTATAAATGACTTTGAAGAGTATTTTTACTAAGTCACATAAAAATAATGGGGATGTATCAAATGATTAAATCACTTTGATACATCCCCATTCTAATTATTGTACAGTACCTTCTATCATAGCTTTATATGCTTCAATTGTTTGTTTAGCTGTTAGTTCCCAAGAATAATTAGAACTTTTCATAAGGCCCTTTTGAACCATTGTCAATTTAAGTAGACTGTCACTTAAAACTCTTTCCATAGCATAGCTTAATTCATCTATATTGTATGGATTGATCATTAAGGCAGAGTCATGACAAATTTCAGGTAATGAGGTGACATTAGATACAATAACAGGTGTACCACAAGCCATAGCCTCTAGAGGGGGTAAACCAAATCCCTCATAAAAAGATGGATAAACTAGTAATTCTGACGCATTATAAAATATTGGCAAATCTTCTAACGGAATAAAATCTGTAAAAATTACTGAATCACCTAGATTTAATTCATCAACTCTTGATTTATAATTATTATATGAAATTCCCTTTCTGCCAGTAATAACAAGCTTAACATTAGATTTAACATCCTTGTTAATAAGAGAAAAGGCATTTATTATACCAAGAATATTTTTACGAGGACTAAAACCTCCTACATAGAGGATAAAATCATCTTCAATACCATATTTCTTTTCAATTACTTTTTTACATTTACATTTAGATAAAGGTCTGTATATATCCTCAGCAGCAAGATGTGTAACGAATATTTTATCTTTTGGGAAATTAAATTCTTTAGCTATATCTTGCTTTGAAAATTCTGAAACAGTAATGATACCTTCACAGGAATTGATTATTTTAGGTAATTCTTCATTAAAGATTTTACGTAATCTATCACTTGTAGTTTCAGGCATTCTCAAGGGGATTATATCATGCAATGTAATGGCCTTAAGACAGTCAATATTATCTGAAAGTCCAACTCCGTTTTGAGGAACATGATAAAGTTCCATTTGTTGGTTGCTTAAGATATTAGGTACACGAACTTCGTCCCAAAAGTTTTCACTGACAGCACCTTTAGTTGCTTCGACTTTAAAATTATCTTTTAAATTTAAAGAGGAGCTTTCTGGTAAGAAGATTAAATAGTCATTATCGTTATCAACCCTATTTAGATTATTTAATAGTTGATAAGTGTATGTGCCTATGCCAGTTCCTCGGTACCAATTAGCAGCTCTTCCATCAATGCCTATCTTCATGATTTAATCCTTTCACAGTGTGTTTAATTCATTATATTAATCAGATATAAAAAGTGTTAATAAAACAATGGACAAGAACATATAAATATATAGGGGGTGAGCATTATGATGAGAGAATTTGAAATTGAAAGACAGTTTGATATAAAAATTGAGATTATAAGAGCGAACAAGGGTGTATATTATTTAAAAACCAACAAGGGTGAAAGATGTTTAAAGAAAATTAATTATGGACCACAAAAGCTTTTATTTGTTTGTGGAGCAAAAGAGCATTTAATAAACAATGGGTTCAGTAATATTGATAGATACTTTTTGAACATAGATGGGGAACCATATGCTTTAGTTAATGAAGATTTATATACCCTATCAACTTGGCTAGAAGGAAGAGAATGTGATTTTCATAACATAGAAGAAGTGAAAAAAGCTTCTAGAACTCTTGCGCAAATGCATGAAGCATCAAAAGGATATGATCCACCAGAAAATTCTAAGCTTAAAAGTGATTTAGGAAGATGGCCTCATTTAATGACTAAGAGAATTAAGTCATTAGATAAAATGAGAGATATGCTTAGAAAAAAGAATACTAAAAGTTCTTTTGATTTATTGTATTTAAAATCCATGGAAATATATAAAGAAATGGGAAGAAATGCGATTAAGACCCTTGAAGAATCAAATTATTTAGATTTATGTCAAATTGCCGAGACTGACAAAAGCTTCTGCCACCATGATTTTACTTATCACAATATAATATTAGATAAGGAAGATACGGTACATGTAATCGACTTTGATTACTGTAAGCGAGAAGTTAGAACCTTTGATATATCAAACTTTATGACAAAAGTTTTGAAGAGAGTAAACTGGGATGTGGAGTTTGCCAAGGAAATGATTAAATCCTATAATGAAGTTTCACCTTTATCAGAAGATGAATATAAGGTTTTATATGCATTTTTACAATTTCCACAAAGGTATTGGCGTTTAGCTAATAGATATTATTACAATGAAGTTAACTGGGGACAAAATACTTTTGATAATAAAATACAATCCATAATGGATGAAAAAGAAAAGTATGTTGTTTTCTTAGATGAATTTGCAAAAGAATACAATCTATAACAATCTAAAAATTAGTATGTATAGAGTATTAATTAAAATTATAGAATTTAAATAATAATCGATTATCAATATATAATTAAAGCAGTTACAACATAAATAGTTTGTTTTACTTTAATTGATTATTGGTAATTGATTATTTTTTTTAGATTTAAATTAAGCAACACATTTTATAAATAGATATCATATTATATAGAATATTAATAGTTACCGGAGATATAAAATGGAGATTGGGGATATAGTAGTTAGAAGATCGTATGATAAAGATGTAACATTTAAGATAATAGACAAAAAAGAAGAGGATGGAAATATTATATATATACTAAAAGGTATTAATATAAGAATAATTGCAGATTCAACAGATGAGGATTTAGTAAAGGTAGATAATGATGATACTAGTGAACAAGATAAAATACTAAATGCCCGTGTGAGCAAAGCAATTAAAAAAGCTGTTTCCTTAAGAGGCGATATAGCAGCTACAGAGGCAATTTCAATAAGAAGCAATAAAAGTGTAAAAAAAAATTCTGAAAAAGAATTAATGTTTGGAAGGCCAGGGAGAATTCTTCATATAGATGGAGATAAAGAGTATCTTGAGACTTGTTTGAAGGTTTACAAACAACTTGGATTAGAAGCAACAGGGGTTGCAATTGAAGAAAAAAATCAACCTGAGGTAATAGTAAATTTAGTAAAAAAACATAAACCAGATATAGTTGTTTTAACAGGACATGATGGAATTGTAAAAGGGGCAGAAGATTTAATGGATCTAGATAATTATAGGAATTCTAAATATTACATGGAATCCATTAAAAAGCTCAGAGATTATAATAGTAGCTATGATGAACTAGTAATATTTGCAGGTGCTTGTCAATCTTGTTATGAATGTATGCTTGATGCAGGTGCAAACTTTGCAAGTTCTCCAAATCGAGTTCTAATTCATTGTTTAGATCCTGTGTTTGTATGTGAAAAGATAGCATTTACACGAATAGATAAAATAGTTTCAATTCCGGAAGTTATAGAAAGTACTATTACAGGGTTAAAGGGGATAGGTGGATTACAAACAAGAGGTAAGTATCGAGAAGGTTATCCAAAATCATCGTATCTGTAATGAGGGTGTGTTAAGTATTTTTTAGCTGCGATACAAAGGTACCGCAGTTTAATTTTATATTTATAAAAATACTAAGATTAATAATAATGAATAAATTGGAAAGTGAGAAAATCTAATATAATGTATAAAAAATAATTGTATTGAAGATAATATTAGATGAAGCGTAAAAATAACTAAAATATTGTTGACATATATAAATAATGATGATAAAATATAAAATTTATTTGACAAAAATAGGGAGAAGGGGTATAATAAAAATTGGAAAGAGGGTGTTTTTATGGAAAAATTTAAAACAATTGCCTCCATTAAAAAGGATATTGAGGATCATGTTGGCGAGAAGGTTACATTAAAAGCAAACGGAGGAAGAAAAAAGATTCTAGTAAATGATGGTGTAATAGAAAGTGTGTACCCTAGCATTTTTGTAGTAAGACTAGAAGATGATGTCCAAAGAACCGTAACATATAGTTATTCTGATGTGTTAACAAATACAGTTCAGCTTCACTATGCAGTTTAAATACTAAACTTCGAATTAATTTTCGAAGTTCTTTTTTTTATAAAAAAATAGAGAATTTAATAAGAAGAGTTATAAATAGAGTTTGAATATAATAAGTTGGTATAATCAGATTTATTAAGACTGTATAAAAAAATACAAAAAAAAGAAAGATGGTGGGTTGCCATCTTTCAACTATGGTATAAAAGGGTATTGAGAATTTATGAGAGGTTATATGGTCAATAACCATCTTTATAATACGACATATTTCTACTAATGTCAACAATATATTTAAAAAAAGTTTTGAAAACCAAAAATATATAATATAATTCGACATAATATAACAGGATTGTATCCTAATAATATAGATATAAGAAAATAACAAATTAGAATTGAAAATAAGTTTTTAAAATTATTAAGAAACATTCGCTTCTATTATGAATAAATATATATATAGAAAAATATATATTATAGTAGGTATTCTATAGGAGGGATAAAGATGTCACATATAGATGTAATTAAAGAAAATGTTCAATACGAGCAATTACTAAGAGAAAGTGTATCAAACCATGTATTAAAGGGGGAATATTTAATTAGGGATTCTCATCCAGACGTACATCAATTACTTGGAATAGATGCAAAAGCATGTATAACAAGTAAAGAAGTTTTAGCTGACAAAGTAATGGTAGAAGGAAATTTAGATTATAATTTGTTATATCTTTCTAAAGATGAAAATGGTGTAATGAAAATATATTCTGTTCCGTTTAATGAAAAATTTTCTAATTATCTAGATCTCAAAAATGAAGAACATAAAGTTGTTTGCGATGTTGATTGCAAAATAGAACATATTGAAGCAAGAATTATGAATGAAAGAAAAATATCTATCGATGGTATTCTTGCATTAAACTGGGAACTTTATAGAAGTGGAGAGTTTGAGTATGTAAAAGATATTGAAGGTGCAGAAGATATACAAATACAAAAAACTGACGAAGAGATAAATCAAGTAAAGGGTGAGAAAAAAGTAGAAATGCTTGGCAAATCTATGATAAAAGCAACATTAGATAAACCGGAAATCGATGAGGTTATAAAATGCACGTGTACTTTGCATAAGAAACAAGCAAAGTTAGGTGATGATAAGGTATATATTGATTGCTACTGCAAAATAGATATGCTTTATAAAGGTAAAGATACAGGAGAAATAGTAACATTAAAAGATGATATATATCTTTCTAAAGAAGATGAATTAGTTGGTGTTACAAACGATATGATAAGTTCTTCAACTTTAGATGTTGGATCATGTGAATATTCTGTTGTAGCAGATGACTTAGGAGAAAATCGTGTAGTTAATCTAGAATTCTTAGTTAATTGTAAAGTAAAAGTCTTTTCTAAAGAAAAGATTGATATAATTAAGGATGCGTACTCACCATCAATGAATATTGATTTAGATAAACAAAAATATGATATTGGTATAGTTCATGGTACCAATGCAGGTGAGGCAATTGTAAAAGACAATATAGATTTAAAAAGTGATGATGTTAAAATAGAACAAATACTAGATACCGTTGCAGAAGTATCAATTCAAGATAAAGAAATCATGAATGACAAAGTTAAAGTTAATGGTATTATGAAAGTATCTGTACTTTACAAAACAGCAGGTGATGATTGCAGGTATGATATACAAACAGGAGAATTACCTTTTGAAGGTATAATCGATGTTAAGGGTGCTAAACCAGGTATGGATGCAGTAATTAAAGCTAGTGTTGAAAACTTAGATGCAGCTGTTGAGGCAAATACGATTGCTATAAGGGCAAATATATGTCTTACAGCTAAGGTTTGTTATAAAGTTGAAAAAGAGTGGGTTGTAGATATATTAGAAAGTAATGAAGAAAAACCTGAAATTAAAGCATCAGTAACACTTTATGTAGTAGATAAAGGCGATACTCTTTGGGGACTCGCAAAAAAATATCATACAACAGTAGATGCAATTTTAAAGTTAAATGATATTGAAGATGAAGAGAATCTAGTAACTGGACAAAAATTAATAATTCCAGGTAGAGCAATATTCTAAAGTAAAAATGAGGGGATGTATCAAAATGATTTATCATTTTGATACATCCCCATTAATTTAGAATTTAAAATGTAAAATTTAAAATTAGAAGGCTTTACATTGAACTACAATAAGAAAGGATATATAATAAACTTAATTAATTATTGGTGAAGGGATGATTCTTATGAAGATAAAGGCGTATGCTAAGATAAATATTTCTTTAGATATAGTAGGAAAGAGAACTGACGGATATCATCTTTTAAGAATGATAATGCAGAGTGTAGATTTATATGATGAGATAACTATAGAAAAACAAAATAAGGGTATTTTCATTACATGCAATAAACCGTATGTACCTACAGATGAGAGAAACTTAGCTTATAAAGCTGCTAAATTATTTATGGATACATTTAATATAGACTCAGGAGTAAGGATAGATATTAAGAAAAACATACCTGTAGCGGCTGGGATGGCTGGTGGAAGTACGGATTGTGCTGCTGTTTTAAAGATTATGAATAAACTTTTTGATATAAATGTTTCAGATGAAAAGTTAATGGAGCTTGGGTTAAAGCTAGGTGCAGATGTTCCATACTGCATTATTGGTGGAACGGCATTATGTGAAGGTGTTGGTGAAGAAATAACTCAGCTTAAATCATTTAAAGATAAGATTTTAGTTGTAGTAAAACCACCATTTGGAGTATCTACTAAAGGTGCATATCAAGGATTTGATATAAATAGAGTAAGAAATCATCCAAATACAGAATCATTAATTGAAGCTATGGAAAATGATGATTTAGAGTTTGTTTCAAATAATATGAAAAATCTATTAGAAAATGTAACTTTGAGAAAGCATAGAGTACTAATATCAATTAAAGAAGAATTAAAATCATTAGGAGCATTAGGTTCCATGATGAGTGGAAGTGGACCAACTGTATTTGCATTTTTTGATGATATGTTAAAAGCTCAAATGGCATTTGAGAAAATGAAGATTAAATATGATGATACTTTTATAACTAGAACAAATTAAAAAAAAATTACATAAGTATGTATAAACCCCTTAAAGCATGTCCATAATTAAGCTAGAGAGGGGTTTTTATTATGAAAAAGATTATGAGTATTATTTTTATAGGAATATGTTTAATGTGTACAAGTTGTGGAGAAAAGATAGATATAAAAACAGACGGAGATGAAGTATTAGCTTATGAAGATATTTGCGAAAATATTATTAGATTTCATGTAATAGCTAATAGTGATTCAAAAGAGGATCAAGCCTTAAAATTAAAAGTTAGAGATAGAGTTATTGAATATATGGTTCCAAAAGTAGAGAGTTGTTCTAGCTTAGATGAGGCTAGAGAAATACTAAATGAAAATATAGAAAATGTAAATCAAGTTGCATTGGAAGTAATAAAGGAAAATTCATATGATTATTCTGTAAATACAATGATATCTAGAGAAAATTTCCCGGATAAATTGTACGGGGAGGTAGTTTTCCCGGCTGGGGAATATGAAGCCTTTAGGATAGTAATAGGAAGTGGTCAAGGACAAAATTGGTGGTGTGTAATGTTTCCACCATTATGCTTTGTTGATGAGTCAAAAGATAATATAAATTCACAGGAGATAATTAGTAAGGTAGAAAATACTGAAGAGGTAGTTTTTAAAAGTAAGATTTGGGAGAAATTAAAAGAACTATTTTAATGAAAGTATGTTATAATCAGTTTTGTTAAAAATAAAATTGAAAAGAGGGATTAACTTATGACAAGAGCATTAGCGATGGTCTCAGGTGGATTAGATAGTATTTTAGCTGCAAAGCTTATTAAGGATCAAGGAATTGATGTAATAGGGATATGTTTTAGATCATATTTCTTTAATGAAAGTTCAGCGATTAAAATGACTAAGCAGATAGACATTCCATTAGAAGTTATTGATTTCTCACCAGCTCACATGGAAATGGTAAAGAACCCTAAACACGGATGGGGTAAAAATATCAATCCATGCATTGATTGCCACACTATGATGATGACGTATGCTGGGGAACTATTAGAGAAATTCAATGCAGACTTCATAATTACAGGAGAGGTATTAAACCAAAGACCAATGTCACAAAACAAACAAGCATTAAATATAGTAAAGAAAGAATCAGGATATGCTGAAAAAATCTTACGTCCTTTATGTGCAAAAAATTTAGATATTACTCAAATGGAAATAGACGGATTAGTAGATAGAGAAAATTTACTTGATATATCAGGAAGAAGTCGTAAAAAACAAATGGAATTAGCAGAGGCTTGGGGAATCACGGAATATCCATCACCAGCAGGTGGATGTAGATTAACTGAACCTAATTATGCAATAAAGTTAAAAGATGCATTAAACCATAATAGCGAGTTAGAAGAAAATGAAATAAACATGTTGAAATTCGGTAGACATTTTAGAACTGCAAATGGAACTAAAATTCTTGCTTCAAGAACAGGTGATGAAGCAAACGAAATGAGACCACTTATAACAGAAAATTATACAGAGTTTAACACAAAAAATTACTCTGGATCTACAGTTTACATTCAAGGTGAGTTTTCACCAGAAGATGCTGAAATTGCAGCAATGATAGCTGTTAGATACAGTAAAGGAAAAGATGAAGACTCAGTAGAAGTTCTTTATGGAAATGTTGGAGAAAAACATAATAAAACAATTACTACAAAATCTATTGCTGATGAGGAATTAGCTAAGTTAAATGTAGTTAAGTAGATAAGGGGAATGAGAATGAACGCATTAATATCTGTAAAAAGTTCTAGTGATTTAGATAGGGAAGATATTATTGAAGTTATCACACCAGGGTCATTTGAAAAAACTGACTATGGATATAAAGTTCAATATGAGGAAACGAAGCTTTCAGGAATGGAAGGAACAATCACAACAGTAAAAATTCATGATGATAAGTTTATACTTCAAAGAGAAGGAACTACAACAACACAAATGGAATTTATAAAAGATAAGACAACAATATCGTTATATAATACTCCATATGGAATGTTAGATTTGAAAGTTCATACAGAAGAGATACATATTGATATATCAGAGAATGGTGGTACTGTAAAAGCTAAGTATGGTATGGAATTATCAGGTCAAGCTCCGATAATGACAGATATAATAATAAACATTAAACTAAAATAGAATAGAACAAAAAATATACCTCCTGCATAACTTATACATTTAATGTCAATTATTTAAATAGGTTATGCAAGGAGGTTTTATTTTGTTATGAAGGAATTAAATAAGGCTCGTATTATCATATCTATATTGATAGCTAGTCAAGGGCGAGATTTTTTTAGTAAGAAGGACAATATATATGTTTTATTACTTTTATTAGATAGATGTGGATGCTTAGAATTAGAAAACTTAAAAGAAATAAATATTACAACTAATAAAAAACTTCAAAATTATTTAAAACAAGCAGAAGAAAAAATTCTTATAAACACTAAATTTAGAGATAAGTATTTTAATTTAGAAGATAATATTAAGAGTATAACTTAATGTATTACAAAATATTGCAATTTATTATAATAAAGATTAAAATATAAATAATAGTCTATCGTACATTTCTTAATATATATAAAATCCCCTTATTATGAGTTTAAAATTACAAAAAAAGTCGGAGGTGTCATGTTTGACAAGAGAGAACTATGAAAAGCAAACTTTAGTTAGCTTAAAGGCTAAAGCTAAAGAACTTGGTGTTAAAAATATAAGTAAGTTAAAAAAAGATGAGTTAATAGATGAGATATTAAAAGTTACTCCTAACTCAATAGAGAAGGATGGAATTGTTTTAAAAGAAAAGATATCTCCTAAAATTAATGAGAATATAAGTGAACGTAGAGAAGTGAGAGATACAAGAGACGTTAGAGATGTAAGAGAAAATAGGGGTTATATAGATAATAGAGAAATAAGAGATACAAGAGAAGAGAGAATAGAAAAACAAGAACGTTTAAAAGAAATGATTACAGATTCGAATAGTTCAAAAGGTGTATTAGAAGTATTAGAGGGAAATAACTTTGGATTTTTAAGATGTAACAATTATCAAACAGGTGAAGGAGATATATATGTATCTCCATCTCAAATTAGAAGATTTAATTTAAGAACTGGTGATGAAGTAAGTGGAAAAGTGAGAGAAGCTAAAGAAGGAGAAAAATTCAAGGCATTACTTTTTGTAGAAAAAGTAAATGGACAAAATCCTGATAGAGCTATTGGGAGAAAAAGTTTTGAATCATTAACTCCAATATATCCAAATGAAAGATTACATTTGGAAACATCAGATGGAACTGATTTATCATCAAGATTAATGGATATAATATGTCCTATTGGTAAGGGACAAAGAGGTATTATTGTTGCACCTCCTAAAGCTGGTAAAACAACACTTCTAAAAAAGGTTGCTCAAAATATTTCAAAAAATTATCCAGACATTGAATTAATAGTATTACTTATAGATGAAAGACCAGAAGAAGTTACAGATATGAAGAGATCTATAAATGGGGATGTTATATATTCAACATTTGATGAAGAACCACAAAATCATGCTAAAGTTTCTAGAATGGTTTTAGAAAGAGCTAAGAGAATGGTTGAACAAGGTAAAGATGTAGTTATATTACTAGATAGTTTAACTAGACTTTCTAGAGCATATAATTTAACAATAACTCCAACGGGAAGAACTTTATCAGGTGGATTAGATCCAGGAGCATTAATAATGCCTAAGAAATTCTTTGGAGCAGCTAGAAATATAGAAGAGGGTGGTAGTTTAACTATTTTAGCTACTGCACTTGTGGAAACTGGTTCAAGAATGGATGATATGATTTTTGAAGAGTTTAAAGGAACAGGAAATATGGAAGTTCATTTAGATAGAAAACTTCAAGAAAGAAGAATATTCCCAGCAATTGATGTTTATAAATCAGGAACAAGAAAAGAAGATTTAATATTAACTGCTGATGAAAGAGAAGTATCATATGCATTAAGAAGAAAAATGTATGGTGATGGAAACATACAAACAATTACAGGTAATTTAATTAACATATTATCTAAGACTAGAGATAATAAAGAGTTTGTACAATCGGTAATGAAAACAGATGTTTTAAAATAAAAAATATTGAAATAAAAAATGAGTTGTAATTTACAACTCATTTTTTTATTTCAATATTTCATTAATTTCTTATATTTAAATTTATTAAATCAACAATCTTTTGTTTAGAATACTGAGTAGAAACAGTGTTAATATTCGATTTAAGTTTTTGCAGTTCTGTAGGATTATCTATTAAAGAGTCAACCATAAGATTTAATTCTAATAAGGAATCAACTTTTAGTGCATAATCATTTTCACATAAAAACTCTGTATTGTATATTTCTTGACCAGGAATTGCAAATGCAATTAAAATAGGTAAGTTTTTAATAAAAGCTTCTGTAACAGTTAAACCACCTGGCTTAGATATTAACAAGTCAGAATACTCCATTATAGAAGGAATATCGCTACAATATCCAAGTATATGAAGCTTTTTATTTCTAATTTTATTTTTATATTCAGATAAAAGACTTTCTTTAAGTCGTTTATTATTTCCACAAACTACAGTTATTCTTAATTTATTTTTGCTATTTAATAATTCTTTAAGTACATATTTAATATTATTTAAACCCATACTTCCGCCCATTAAAAGTATATTGAAATAATCATCATCTTTAGTAGTTAAAAGTTCAGGACATGATAGATAAAAGTCATCCCTAACTGGTATTCCTAAGGGATATATCCTTTTTTCATTAAGTCCTAACTTAACAAGTTCAATTTTTGTGTATTCACTACCTGTAATGTAGTAGTCAATATCCTTGTCATAGTAAGAATAATGAGCTTTAAAATCAGTTACTATAGACATAGTAGGTATATTCATACCTTTTCGCTTAAGGCTACCTAGTAATGGCACTGCGAAAGGGTGCGTAGATATTATGAAGTCAGGTTGAATTTCATCAATTAACTTTTTGATTTTTCGTCTAGTAAATGTATATGCTACATTTAGCCCCCACGTAGATAAAAAGTTATCTGTTAATCTGTAAGCTAATCCATATATGCTTGGAAATTTAGAAGCGAAAAAATCATATCCGCCTATAAATGCTGTGCTTAATACTTTACTATTTTTTTGTAAGAAATCGTGTCTGTATACCTCAAAATTATTATTTTCTAAAGTGGATTCAAGGGATTTTGCCGCTTGGTTATGCCCTTCTCCAGTAGAGGTACTTAAAATCAATACCTTTTTCATTTTTTACACTCTCTTTATTATATTTATATTTTATATATATTATATTATAAAAAAAACCATTATAACAATGGCATAATTAATAATAATGTATGAATTTATCTATAAAAAGAAAAATGGGAAAGATTAAATCTTTCCCAAAATTAACATTATTTTGAAATGTTAAATCTCTTGTTGAATTTATCAACTCTACCGCCTGCATCAACGATTTTTTGCTTACCAGTGAAGAATGGGTGGCATTTTGAGCATATTTCTACTTTAAGTTCGTCTTTAACAGAACCAGTTGGGAAAGTATTTCCACATGCGCACTTAACTACAGCTTCATGGTTGTATTCTGGATGTATGCCTTGTTTCATTTTGTTCACCTCTTTCGAAAATTTAAAGTTGTTATCTATCGATAAATAACCTCTAAAGTATAGCATAAAGCTGATTTATCGTCAAGAAATTGCACCATCAAAAATAGCTTTTTAATATATGGTATAGATGCTATAATCATCTAGTAAGAGAACAAATGAAGGAGATAAGAAATGAGTAAGTTATACTTTAGATATGGAGCTATGAACTCTGGAAAATCAACTAATCTTATGCAAGTAGCATATAATTATGAAGAAAGAGGAATGAAGGTTATTTTAGTAAAACCATCTCCTGATAAAAAAGGTGGAAGTAAGCTCAGTTCAAGATTAGGTGTTGAAAGAGAAGTAGATATACTTTTAGAGCCTACTGAAAATATATTTAATATAGTTAGTGAATTACAAATGAAAGATGGGAAGATTAATTGCATATTAGTTGATGAAGTTCAGTTTTGTAAATCAGAACAGATTGATCAAATGTTTAAGATTGCAGTAGTTTTAGATATACCAGTTATATGTTATGGATTAAGGGCAGATTTTAGATTGCAAGGGTTTGAAGGTAGTGAAAGACTATTACTATTAGCTCACAGTTTAGAAGAGTTAAAAACAATTTGTAAATGTGGAAGAAAGGCTGTTTTTAATGGTAGAAAGATTAATGGAAGATTTGTATTTGAAGGAGAACAAATAGCAATAGATCATATTGATAATGTTGAATATGAATCATTATGTGGTCATTGTTACTTTAAATATAAAGGAGAAAGTAATAATTAGTAAAGAGAGTGATTGAGTGAAGAAGTGTGATGTGGGAGGTCAGGCTCTAATTGAAGGAGTCATGATGAGAGGGCGAAAGGGATTAGCAACTGCCATAAGAACTCCAAATAAGGATATTGAAGTTAAGGTTGAAAGAACTGTACCTGTAACTATAAGAAATAAAAAGGTTAATATTCCTTTTATAAGAGGTGCATTTATTTTATTAGATTCAATGATTACTGGAGTTAAAACTTTGAATTATTCAGCAAGTTTTATTGAAGATGAAGAGGATGATGAAGAACCTTCAAGATTCGAAAAATGGATTAGTAATAAATTTGGAGATAAGGCGGATGATATAATTATTACAGTAACAACTATAATATCTATGTTGATGGCAGTATTATTATTTTTCGGAGTACCTACAATTATTGCGTCTATATTTAAATATATAGGTATTTCTATTATTGGGTTAAATTTTATAGAAGCAATAATAAGGATTAGCATATTAGTATTGTACTGTTATTTAATAAGTAAAATTGAAGATATACACAGAACTTTTCAATATCATGGTGCAGAACATAAAACCATATTTTGTTATGAAAATGACGAAGAATTAACTGTGGAAAATGTTAAGAAATATTCAAGATTTCATCCAAGGTGTGGAACAAATTTCTTGTTTTTAATAATGTTTGTGTCAATATTAGTATTTTCATTTACTGGTTGGGGAAGTGTTTGGCAAAGACTTGCGTTAAGGATAATATTAATACCATTAATTTCTGGTATTACGTATGAAATAATAAAGTGGCTTGGAAGCAGTAACAATAAACTATCTAAGATAGTTGCAAAACCAGGTTTAATGCTTCAAAAGCTTACAACGAGAGAACCAGATGATGATCAAATAGAAGTAGCGATAGCAGCTTTAAAAGCAGCAGAAGGGATAAAGGATAAGATGCCAACGATAGGAGAATTATTAGATTTAGGAGTAAATGAGTTAAGAGATAGTGGAATAGATACATATCTTTTAGATAGTAAGCTTTTATTACAAAAATCTATTGATAGAGATAAACTATATTTAATGGTTAATAGAGAAGAAGAGGTTAATGAAGATAAGGTGATTTTATACAAATGTCTTCTAGAAAAAAGAAAAAACAAGATGCCTATTAAATATATATTAGGTGAAGCCGAATTTATGGGATTAGATTTCTATGTAGAGTCTGGAGTTTTAATACCAAGAGGTGATACAGAAAATTTAGTAGAAGAAGTATTGAAATATATTAAAGATGATGATAATAAAAAAGTTCTAGATTTATGTTGTGGAAGCGGAGCTATAGGTATATCATTAGCACAATTTAGAAAAAATATAAATGTAGATTTGGTAGATCTTTATGATGTTCCAGAAAAAGTTACTAATATAAATATTAATAAGCATGAAGTAAGTGATAGAGCTAAATTTATAAAGAGTAATTTAATTGAAAACATATTGGATAATAAGTACGATATAATAGTTTCTAATCCACCATATATAAAAGAGGAAGTTATACCGACTCTAATGGAAGATGTTAAGGACTATGAGCCGATTACAGCATTAGTAGGAGGCCAAGATGGTTTAGTATTTTATAAAGAAATAATAAGTAATTCTTACAAAATTTTAAATGAAAATGGAATATTAGCATTTGAGATTGGACATGATCAAGGTAAAGAGGTTAAAGAGCTAATGGAACAGGCTGGATATAGTGAAATATATGTAGTTAAAGACCTAGCATCTTTAGATAGAGTAGTAATTGGACATTTATAAGTTGATTAGTGTCAAATTTTTGTGTTATAATAGTTGAATGTAAAAAAAATAGTTCGGAGTGATACTATGTTATTAAATAAATTAGCATTTATAGAAAATAAATATGATGAACTTTCAGTTAAAATATCAGATCCATCAATTATGGCAAATCAAGCAGAGTGGAGAAAACTTTGTAAAGAACATGCAGACCTTGAAATAGTAGTTAATGCATACAGAGAGTACAAAACTGTTGTAGAAGATTTAGCAGATAATAAGGAAATGTTATTTGAAGAAACTGATAGAGAAATGAAAGAGATGCTTCAAGAAGAAGTATCTATACTTTCAAAGCAAGAAGTAGAATTAGAAGAAAAACTTCAAATTCTTTTACTACCAAAAGACCCTAACGATGATAAAAACGTATTTGTTGAAATCAGAGCAGGTGCTGGTGGTGATGAAGCAGCATTATTTGCAGCTAACCTTTTCAGAATGTATAGTAAGTATGCAGAAACTCAAAGATGGTCAAGTGAATTAATGAGTACTAATGAAACTGATATCGGTGGATTTAAGGAAGTTGTATTCATGATCAAAGGTGCTGGAGCATACTCAAAGTTAAAGTATGAAAGTGGAGTTCACAGAGTTCAAAGAGTTCCAGATACAGAATCAAGTGGTAGAATACATACTTCAACTGCTACAGTTGCAGTTTTACCAGAAGTTGATGATGTAGAAGTTGAAATCAATGATAAAGATTTAAAGATTGACGTGTTTAGAGCATCAGGTAATGGTGGACAGTGCGTTAATACAACAGATTCAGCAGTAAGAGTTACGCATTTACCATCTGGATTAGTAGTTGCTTGTCAAGATGAAAAGTCACAACTTAAGAATAAAGAAAAAGCTATAAAGGTATTAAGATCAAGATTATTTGAGCATGCAGAAGCTGAAAGAGCTGCTGGAATTGCAGAAGATAGAAAGAGTCAAGTTGGTACTGGAGATAGAAGTGAAAGAATTAGAACATACAATTACCCACAAGGAAGAGTTACTGAACATAGAATAGGGTTAACTCTATACAAGTTAGAAACATTCCTAAATGGTGATATTGAAGAAGTTCTAAATGCTTTAATTACAGCTGATCAATCAGAAAAAATGAAGCAAATGGGAAATACAGATTCAATATAAATTAATTAAGTTAAAGCCTTGCATTTTATTAATGTAAGGCTTTAAAATTAAGCTAATGAAGATAAATGGGGGAAACCAATGAAGCTGGAAAAAGTTTTAAAGCGAGAAGAGAAAAATAAAAAGAGATTTTTTATTTTAATGGCTACATTATTCTTTCTTCTTCCACTAGTTTTATTTTTATCAGGAATAAAATCTATTTTTATATTAGGATTTTTAGGTGTTATAGAAGCTTTAATTATATTGTGTAGCATTATAAAATTAAATTTCTATAAACTTAACTTTACATGTTCAAATAATAGATTAAGGTTTAAGAGTGGAATATTTTCAAAAGAAGGCTTATTAATCTGTGATAAGGTAGCTATTGTACATACTACAAAATGTGAAGAAGATATAGAATTAATAATAGTTACAACCATAAACGTTAAAAATAAAATGTTGAGACCTATAGGAAATGTTTTCTTGAAAAAATATCCTGAAGCAGCACATGAATATTTGAGGTTGAAAAATATTTATCCAGATAATATTTATTATTATCAAGTTATAAAGAAGGGTGCTTTAAGAAAATACTTATTATTAGATACGTTATTTAAAAATTGTGTTAGATCAGTATTTACTGATGGAGCAATTGAAAATATAAAGATTTCTAGAGGTCAATCTGAATTATAGAAAAGAGGTAAGTGGTTTTGGAAACAAAAATAGGGAGAATATTTTCAGTAGAAAAAAATAAAAATTATATATTAGAAGCTGCAGAAGCTATAAAACAAGGTGGAACAGTTGCGTTTCCAACAGAAACTGTATATGGGTTAGGTGCGAATGCTTTAGATAGTGAAGCTGTTAAAAAGATATTTAAAGCAAAAGGTCGTCCACAAGATAATCCTTTAATTATACATGTTGCATCTAAAGATATAAAAGATTATGTTAAAGAGGTTACCCCTATAGCTAAAAAAATAATAGATAAATTTTGGCCAGGTCCATTAACAATAATACTTGAAAAAAAATCTATAATTCCAAATGAGACAAGTGCAGGACTTAGTACAATTGGAGTAAGAATGCCTAATGATGATATAGCGTTAGCATTAATAGAAGAATCAGGAGTTCCAATTGCAGCTCCATCAGCAAATATATCAGGAAGACCAAGTCCTACAGATATAAATAGATGTATAGAAGATTTAGATGGTAGGGTAGATTATATAATAGGTGGAGAAAGAAGTAATTATGGGGTAGAATCAACTATTTTAGATTTAACATCAAACCCACCATTAATCCTTCGTCCAGGTGGAATTACATTAAAAATGTTAAAAGAAGTTGATGAAACTATAGCTATTGATAATGGATTATTAGATATAAAAGATGAGTCAGTAAAGCCTAAAGCACCAGGAATGAAGTATAAACATTACTCACCGAATGCTGAAGTAATTATTATTAGAGGAAATAAAGCAAAAACTATTGAAAAAATACAAGATTTGATAGAGAATTATAAGAAGGAAAGTAAAAAGGTTGGAGTATTAGCCTTAAATGATACGAAAGATCTTTATGAAGCTGATTATGTAATTTCATTAGGTAATGAGAATAACCTTATTGAGGTTGCTCATAACCTATTTGAATCTCTTAGGGTTTGTGATGACTATGAAGTCGATGTTATCTTAAGTCATTCTATAGCAGAAGAAGAAATTGGAATGGCTATAATGAATAGATTAAAGAAAGCTGCTGGCTTCAATATCATAGATATATAATATAAAAGTGGAGGTAGACAAATGATAATAGCTTTAGGCGCAGACCATGGTGGCGTAGATTTAAAAAATGAAATTAAAACTTATTTACAAGCTGCTGGTTATGAAGTTAAAGACTTTGGAACAAATTCTCATGAATCATGTGATTATCCAGATATTGCACTACCAGTAGCAGAATCTGTTGTTTCAAAAGAATCTAATTTGGGAATATTAGTATGTGGAACAGGAATCGGTATTAGTATAGCTGCTAATAAAGTTCCTGGAGTTCGTGCTGCATTATGTTCAGATACATTTAGTGCACATGCTACAAGAGAACATAATAATGCTAATATTTTAGCTTTAGGTCAAAGGGTTGTAGGTGCTGGATTAGCATTAGATATCGTTAATACTTTTTTAAATGCAAAGTTTGAAGGCGATAGACATCAAAAGAGAATAGATAAAATATCAAAAATAGAGGAAAAGTATTCTAAGTAATACTTTTAGGAGGTAGCCAAATGAGCAGAATAGTACAAATTAATCACCCATTAATTCTTCATAAATTAGCATACATAAGAAGCAAGAATACAGGATCAAAAGATTTTAGAGAACTTGTTGAAGAAGTGTCAATGCTTATGGCATATGAAGTAACAAGAGATTTAGCAATGGAAGAAGTTGAAATTGAAACACCAGTATGTAAAACAAAGTGTAAAATGTTATCTGGTAAAAAATTAGCTATAGTTCCAATTTTAAGAGCAGGACTTGGAATGGTAGATGGTATGTTGAAATTAATACCAGCTGCTAAAGTAGGACATATTGGATTATATAGAGATGAAGAAACTCTTCAACCTGTAGAATACTTCTGTAAATTACCTCAAGATATAAGTGAAAGAGATGTTCTTGTTGTTGACCCAATGCTTGCAACAGGTGGATCAGCTGCTGATGCATTAACAATGCTAAAGAATAAAGGTGCTAGAAACTTAAGATTAGTATGTTTAATTTCTTCACCAGAAGGTATTAAGTTAGTTAAAGATCAACATCCAGATGTTGATATATACGTTGCATCAATAGATGAAAAGTTAAATGAAAAGGGATATATAGTACCAGGTTTAGGTGATGCTGGAGATAGACTATTTGGAACAAAGTAATTTATAATTTCAATTACGGTATAGAAATTACAATGAAATTGTAATTGTTTAAAAAATGACCAATGATCAATGAATAATTAAGGGGTATTGAGAACTCGAAGAGTTTACTTTACTTTAATTTACAGTTGATTATTGGTCATTTTATTGTTTTTACATCAAATTGTTTATATCAATTTAAGTAATTGTTCGATATATGTTAATTTGTTTACGATAGTTAAATAATGTATAATTAATTATGATTAAAACATTATAAAAAGGAGTTAAAGATGGAAAGAAGAGATAAACATAATTATTATTTGGATATAGCAGAAACTGTATTAGAACGTGGAACATGTCTAAGAAGAAATTATGGATCTATCATAGTTAAACATGATGAGATTATTTCTACTGGATATACAGGAGCACCAAGAGGAAGAGAGAATTGTATAGATAGAAATCACTGTATACGAGAAGAATTAAACGTTCCTAGAGGAACACGTTATGAAATATGTAGAAGTGTACATAGTGAAGCCAATGCAATTATAAGTGCATCAAGAAGAGATATGATAGGTGCGATTTTATATTTAGTTGGTAAAGATGCAAAGACTAAGGAATATGTAGAGAATGCAAATTCATGTTCAATGTGTAAAAGGCTTATAATAAATTCAGGTATAGTTGAAGTTATTATAAGAGATAGTAAAGATATATACAGAATAATCAAAGTAGATGATTGGATAAATGATGATGATAGCTTAATGATGAAAAAAGAAGCCGGTTATTAATAAGGAGGACAATATGACTAAAAAAATTATAACTATTTTTGGAACAAGACCAGAGGCAATAAAAATGGCTCCACTAGTGAAGGAACTTGAGAAGAGAGAAGGAATAGAATCTATGGTATGTGTAACAGCACAACATAGAGAAATGTTAGATCAAGTATTAGAGTTTTTTGAAATAACTCCAGATTTTGATTTGAATATTATGCAAAGTAAACAAACATTAACAGGGATTACTAATAGAGTTTTAGAAGGATTAGAAGAAGTATTTAAAAATGAAAAGCCAGATATGATATTAGTTCATGGAGATACAACAACTACATTCTCAGGAGCATTAGCAGCATTTTATCAACAAATAAGAGTTGGGCATGTTGAGGCTGGACTTAGAACATTCGATAAGTACTTCCCATTCCCAGAAGAAATGAATAGAAAATTAACTGGATCATTAGCAGATTTACACTTTGCTCCAACAATTGGATCAAAAAATAATCTTCTAAGAGAAGGTGTTAGTGAATCGGATATATATATAACTGGAAATACAGTTATTGATGCTATGGCACATACAGTTATAGATGATTATAAGTTTGAGACAGAAGAATTAAATAAAATAGATTTTGAAAATAAAAAAGTAATAATGATTACAGCTCATAGAAGAGAAAACTGGGGCGAGGGTATCGATAATATTTGTGAATCTTTAAACAAAATTGTTGATGAAAATGAAGATGTTGAATTAATTTACTTAGTTCATTTAAATCCTGTAGTTAAAGATGTAGTTCATGCTAAGCTTGGAAATAAAGAAAGAGTTCATTTATTACCACCATTAGATACAAAAGAAACACATAATTTAATGAAGAAATCATTTATGGTAATGACAGATTCAGGTGGATTACAAGAAGAAGCACCTCATTTAGGAAAGCCAGTATTAGTTTTAAGAGATGTAACTGAACGTCCAGAAGCAGTAGCGTTTGGAACAGTTAAGTTGGTTGGAACAGATGTTGAAGCTATAGTTAAAGAAGCTAATGAACTATTAAATGATGAAGATGCTTACAACAAGATGAGTAAAGCTGTTAATCCATATGGTGATGGATTAGCATCAAAAAGAATAGTAGATGCAATTGAGAAGTATTATGGGTTAAGAGAAATTGAAGTTGAAGAGTTTACAATGGGAAATTCAAATCATTAAAATAATTAGTTGATATTGGTAAAAAAAGTGGTATAATGGAATTGTGTTAATTGTTTAACAATTTTGATGATTTAAAAAATGGGAGGTTATTTTATGAGAGAAGTGGTAATAGTTAGTGCTGTTAGAACTGCAATTGGTTCTTTTGGTGGTGCATTAAAAGACGTTTCAGCAGCAGATTTAGGAGCATTAGTTGTAAAGGAAGCTGTAAGTAGAGCTGGTATTAAACCAGAATTAGTTGAAGAAGTTGTTTTAGGAAATGTAATTCAAGCAGGATTAGGTCAAAATGTTGCTAGACAAGCAACTATAAAAGCAGGCCTACCTCAAGAAGTACCTGCAATGACTATAAATAAAGTATGTGGATCAGGATTAAGAACAGTAGCATTAGCTGCTCAAATGATTAAAGCAGGAGATGCTGATGTAGTAGTAGCTGGTGGTATGGAAAACATGTCACAAGCTCCATATGTTTTAAAGAACGCTAGATGGGGTCAAAGAATGGGTGATGGAAAAATGACTGATTCAATGATCAATGATGCTTTATGGGATGCATTCAACAACTATCACATGGGTGTTACTGCTGAAAATATTGCTAAAGAGTGGAACTTAACTAGAGAAATGCAAGATGAATTTGCTGTTAATTCTCAAGTTAAAGCTGAAAAAGCAATTAAAGAAGGCAAATTTAAAGATGAAATCGTACCAGTAGTTATTCCTCAAAGAAAGGGAGAACCAAAGGTATTTGATACAGATGAATTCCCAAGATTCGGAGCTACAATTGAAGGTTTATCTAAATTAAAGCCAGCATTCATTAAAGATGGTACAGTTACAGCTGCAAATGCATCTGGAATAAATGATGGAGCTGCTGCATTCGTAGTAATGAGTGCAGAAAAAGCTGCTGAACTTGGAATTAAACCATTAGCTAAAATTGTTTCTTATGGACAAAAGGGATTAGACCCAACAATAATGGGATATGGTCCATTCCATGCAACTAAGAAAGCTTTAGAAAAAGCTAACTTAACAGTAGAAGATTTAGATTTAATCGAAGCAAATGAAGCATTTGCTGCTCAAAGTTTAGCTGTTGCTAAAGATCTTAACTTTGATATGGAAAAAGTTAATGTAAATGGTGGAGCTATTGCACTTGGTCATCCAGTTGGAGCATCAGGTGGTAGAATATTAGTAACATTACTTCACGAAATGCAAAAAAGAGATGCTAAAACTGGTTTAGCAACTTTATGCATAGGTGGTGGAATGGGAACAGCTTTAATAGTTGAAAGAGTATAATATAACAAAAAATACAATTTAAAATAAGGTCAAAAGCATTATAAAATACTGCTTTTGACCTTATTTGTTATTCTTTAAAATGATAAGAAACCCTTGTGAAATCAAGGATTAAGAGAAAATAAAAATAAATATAAAAAATAAAAATAAATTTTAAAATGGTAATTAGAAATAGTAATAAATAACTTATTCATAAAAAATAGTTTATTTTAGATTTTTATAAATAAAAGTGATGAAAAATGGGGAAAAATATATAATGAAAATGTTATCATAAAGTGGTTGTGAATTCAGAAAATAAAGAAAATTCAAATTGATGAATAAGTCAAAAAATTTTTTTCATTATTTTAGGGAAACATACAAGAATTGGAGAGAAATTAAGCATTTATGGATTATTTCATTGTATTAGTCATTTTTAAAGCTACAATGGTAAAAACATTCAAATTTTAGGTTTTCTTAATTCCATTTATGGGAATATAATATCCTAGAGTTGAGGTGGAAAAATGACTAAGGAAATGAAGAATCTTATAAAGCGGTACATACAATATTGTGCTATTACTTTAATATTTATCTTCACTATATTCTTAATGTACACAGGATTAGAGAAATCATTAGTTTTAGGAATCGGGTTTATATTATCCGAGGTTAGTTTTATATTAACAGGATTAATGATAGATAAAGTATTAGTTCAATCGAAAAGAAGTGGAATATTAATAATTCCATTAAAACTAATAATATTATTAGGAGTCTTCAATTTAGTTTTTAAAAACCCAACGTATTCATCATTCTTTATTATTGGATTTGTCGTACCGTTGATAATTTCTATTTTTTCTTTAATAAAGTTACAAAGAAAGGATGTGTAGTATGGGACACGTAGAGGCAGTCTTTTCTTTTGACATTGGTGGATTTCCAGTAATTATAACGCAAGGAATAATAACTCAATGGGTTATTATTGCTATAGTTGGAATTATGGCTGTTGTATTTACACGAAAATTAACTTTAAAGCCAGGAAAAAAGCAGTTGCTTGCTGAATGGTTTTATACAACAGTTGGGAAGGCTATTAATGTTACATTAGAAGATGGTTATGATGACCTTATTCCTTTTGTAGGTTCTTTAGGAATCTTTGTTTTATTTATGAACTTGTCAGCACTATTTGGTGTACCACCAGCAACTGCAGATTTAAGTGTAACAGCTGGATTGGGACTAGTTTCATTTTACATGGTTCAAGCATATGCCATAAGAAAAATTGGAATAAAACATTATTTTATCGGTTATAGTAAACCTAATGTAATAATGTTACCTTTCAATATTCTAGAAAAGATATTATTACCGATATCTCTTGCATTAAGATTATTTGGTAATATATTTGCGGCTACTTTGCTTATGGAACTAATTTACAGCTCTTTAATGAGCGTATCATGGTTTGCAGGAATAGGAGCACCTATGGTTGCAAGTCTTTATTTTGACATTTTTGATGGAACAATTCAAATGGTCATATTCATTATGTTAACTATGGTTAATATAAAAATAACAGCAGAACATTAAAAAAAATATACTCGTCAGGGGGAATTAATTATGGAAAAAGAAGCAGTAATGGCATTAGCGGCAGCTATATCAGTATTAGTAGGTATTGGAGCTGCAATTGGGATCGGTCAAGCAACAGGAAAGGCTGTTGAAGCAATATCAAGACAACCAGAAGCAAGTGGTAAGATTACAACAACTCTATTATTAGGTCTAGCTCTTGCAGAAGCTACAGCTATCTATGGATTATTTGTAGCTTTACAATTATTAGCAAAGTTTTAATTTCTATCTCCACTTTAGAAGGGAGGGAAGGATAATATGATAGAGCCATCAATAGTAATTCTTTCAGTTATAAACTTTTTTATTCTTTTAGCGATATTAAAGAAATTCTTCTTTAAGAAAATAAAACAGGCCATAGATGATAGAGAAGATTATATCAATGAAAGATTAGAAAAAGCTGATGAAGAACTTGAAAAAGGAAGACTTCTTGCAATTGAAAATCAAAGGTTGTTAAGTAATGCAAAAGAAGAAGGTAAGAAAATAACTGCTAGATATAAAGATAAGGCAGAAAAACTTCATTCTGAAATAACAGAAGAAGCAGAAAAAGAAGCAGAAGAAATGATAGCTAGAGCTAGAGTAGAAATTGAAAGAGAAAGAGAAAAGGTAAGCTTTGGTTTAAGAAAAGAAGCAATTGATTTAGCTTTAGAATTATCTAAGAAGGTAATTGAAAGTAATATCGATGAAGAAAAGAACAGAAAGCTTATTAATGAATTTATTACAGAGGTAGGTAAGTAATATGTATGAATATCTTGATAGGAGATATGCATTAGCTTTATATGAAGTGGCTGAATCTAAAGGCAAGGTAGAGCAATATATTGAAGATCTAGAAGAAATATGCCACCTTATTGAAGCAAACAACGATTTCTATGAAGTTATTAAGCATCCTCAAATAAATACAAGAAAAAAGAAAAAGACTTTCATAAATATTTTCAAAGGAAAAATAGATGAAGAGCTTTTATCTTTTCTTTTAATTTTGATAGAAAAGGATAGAATTCTGTATTTAAAAGAAAAGTTAAATGAAATGAAAAAAATCTATTTAGAAAGACATAATACTTTAAGAGGTGTAGTTAAAACAACTATTCCATTGAGTAATGATGAATATAACGAGCTATTAGCAAAGTTAGAGATTAAATATAATAAAAAGATTATTTTAGATCAAGAAATAGATAAAAGCCTTCTAGGAGGCATTTATGTAAGAGTTCATAACGATGTAATAGATTCGACAATAAAATCTAAATTACATGAACTAAGGGAGCTTATGCTTAAGGCAGAATAGAGGTGGATACATGAATATTAAACCTGAAGAAATAACAGCAATTATAAAAGAAGAAATTACTAGATATCAAAGTCAAATAAAAACTGTAGATTCAGGTAGTATCATCCAAGTTGGAGATGGTATAGCAAGAGTTTACGGGTTAGATGACTGCATGCAAGGTGAACTTTTAGAGTTCCCTAATAATGTGTTTGGGATGGCATTAAATCTTGAACAAGATAATGTAGGTTGTGTTCTTTTAGGTGCAGAAGAAGGCATAAAAGAAGGCGACATAGTTAAAAGAACAGGTAAAATAGTTGAAGTACCAGTTGGTGAAGCATTACTTGGAAGAGTAGTAAATTCATTGGGATTACCTATTGATGGTAAAGGTCCAATAAACCAAGCTGAGTACAGACCAATAGAAACAAATGCTCCAAGCATAATTGATAGAAGTTCTGTAAATGAACCTTTACAAACAGGTATTAAAGCTATTGACTCAATGGTTCCAATTGGTAAAGGGCAAAGAGAACTTATAATTGGAGATAGACAAACAGGTAAAACTGCTATTGTTATAGATACTATTTTAAATCAAAAAGATAAAGATGTAATTTGTATTTATGTAGCTATAGGTCAAAAACAATCAACTGTAGCTCATATCGTAAATACATTACAAGAAATGGGATCATTAGATTATTCAATAATTGTAGCGGGTACAGCATCAGAAACTGCACCATTACAATACTTAGCTCCATATGCAGGATGTAGTATGGGAGAATACTTTATGCATCAAGGTAAAGATGTTCTTATCATATATGATGATTTATCAAAACATGCAGTTGCATATAGAACAATGTCACTACTATTAAGAAGACCACCAGGTAGAGAAGCTTATCCTGGAGATGTATTCTATGTACATTCAAGATTACTTGAAAGATCAGCTAAGCTTTCTAAAGAGTTAGGCGGCGGTTCTTTAACTGCGTTACCTATGATTGAAACATTAGCAGGAGATGTTACGGCATATATTCCTACAAATGTAATTTCAATTACTGATGGACAAATATTCTTAGAATCAGATTTGTTTAATGCAGGCCAAAGACCAGCTGTTAATGCAGGTATTTCAGTATCAAGAGTTGGGGGTAGTGCACAAATAAAGGCTATGAAGCAAGTTACAAGTACATTAAGATTAGAACTTGCACAATATAGAGAATTATCATCATTTGCACAGTTTGGATCAGATTTAGATAAAGATTCTAATAAGAGATTAGAAAAAGGTAAGAGACTTGTTGAAGTTTTAAAACAAGATCAATATTCACCAATGGCAGTGGAAAAACAAATAGTTATTCTATATGCTGCTGTTAATGATTTCTTATCAGATATAAAAGTATCTAAAGTTAGAAAGTTTGAAAAAGATTTATTAGAATTTATGGATACTCATCATAGAGAAGTTTTAAAAGCAATTATTGATGAAAAAGTATTAACAGATGAAATAAAACAACATATTGAAGAATGTATTGTTGAGTTTAAGAAGATCTTTTTACAGGATAATTAACAAGTAAGGGGTGTAGAAATGGGAACTGCTGGTCTTATAGATATTAAAAGAAGAGTAAAATCAGTTGAAAATACAAGAAAGATTACCAGAGCAATGGGTCTTGTAGCCACCTCGAAGTTAAAGAAAGCTAGAAGAGAGCTTTTGATAGATGAAGAAAATCTTGAACTTAACAGAGAAATATTTACAAAGGTAATATCTTTGATAGATGAAGATTATCAAAGTGCATATTTTGGAGATAAAATTTCAAGTGATACAAAACTATATATAGTTGTTACATCTGACACAGGACTTTGTGGAGGATTCAATGGGAATGTAGCAAATTATATTAAGAATAATTTAGCTGAAGATAAAGAAAATGTAAAAATGATAGTTTTAGGTGCTAAAGGTACATCTTATATGAAAAAATTAGGATTTACTAATATGTTAGAACTAGTAGAATTATCAGATTTACCTACTATTAAAGAGGTAAGATCGGTTTATCAAAGAGCTAAATATCTATTTTTAAAGGGAGATGTTTCAGAAGTAAATATTGTTTATACTGAGTATATTAGTCCTATGAAACAAGAAGTTACAACGGAAAGACTATTGCCTTTAGAAAGAATATATGGTGAAGCTAAAGATATTGTTATTGAACCTAATATAAAGTATGTTCTTGATGTATCTATTGAAAGATATTTAAGAAGTAAACTAAGAAGAGATTTACTTCATTCAAAAGTTAGTGAGCAAAGTGCAAGAAGAGATGCAATGGATAGTGCTACAAGAAATGCAAATGAATTATTAAAAACATTAAACCTACGATACAATAGATTAAGACAAAGTATGATTACACAAGAAATTTCTGAAATTGTAGGTGGAGCAGAGGCTCAAAAGTAGAAGGGAGGCAATAGTGTTATGGGAAAAGAAGGAAAAGTTGTTCAGGTTATAGGACCGGTAGTTGATATAAAGTTTGACTCAGATGCATTGCCAAATCTTTATAATTCTATTATCATCCATATGGAAGATAGAGAATTAGTTGTTGAAGTAGAACAACACGTCGGTGATGACATAGTTAGAACTATATCTATGGAATCTACAGATGGATTAAGAAGAGGTATGAAAGCAATCGATACTGGAAGTTGTATTAGAGTTCCAGTTGGAAATGAAGTTTTAGGTAGACTATTCAACGTATTAGGTGCACCTATTGATAATAAAGGTCCAATTGATACAAAAGAGGAATATCCTATCCATAGACCAGCTCCTAGTTTTAAAGATCAATCATTTGAACCAGAAATGTTTGAAACTGGAATAAAAGTAATAGATTTATTAGCACCATATCAAAAAGGTGGTAAAATCGGTCTATTTGGTGGAGCCGGTGTTGGTAAAACCGTATTAATTCAAGAATTAATAAACAATATTGCAAAAGAACATGGTGGATTATCAGTATTTACTGGAGTTGGTGAAAGATCAAGAGAAGGTAATGACTTATATCACGAAATGATGGATTCAGGAGTAATAAATAAAACTGCGCTAGTATTTGGTCAAATGAATGAATCTCCAGGTGCTAGAATGAGAGTATCATTAACAGGATTAACAATGGCAGAATACTTTAGAGATAAAGGTCAAGATGTATTGTTATTCATTGATAATATATTTAGATTTACTCAAGCAGGTTCAGAAGTTTCTGCACTACTTGGAAGAATTCCTTCAGCAGTTGGATATCAACCTACACTAGCTACAGAAATGGGAGCATTACAAGAAAGAATTACATCAACAACGAATGGATCTATAACATCAGTTCAAGCAGTATATGTTCCAGCTGATGACTTAACTGACCCAGCACCAGCAACTACGTTTACTCACTTAGATGCTACAACTGTTTTATCAAGAAGCATTGCTGAACTTGGTATTTATCCAGCAGTTGACCCGTTAGAATCATCATCTAGAATTCTTGATGTGAGAATAGTAGGTAGAGAGCATTATGAAGTTGCTACTCGTGTAAAAAATATACTTGAAAGATATAGAGAATTACAAGATATCATTGCAATTCTAGGTGTCGATGAATTATCAGATGAAGATAAAGCTGTAGTTGCTAGAGCAAGAAGAGTACAAAGATTCTTATCTCAACCATTTACAGTAGCTGAACAATTCATAGGTATGAAAGGTAAATATGTATCTGTTAAAGATACAGTAAAAGGATTTAAAGGCATTTTAGATGGAGAATATGATGATATTCCAGAATCAGCATTCTTATTTACAGGTACAATAGAAGATGTTGTACAAAAAGCTAAGGAGTTAATGTAACATGAGTAAGGGATTTGAACTTTCGATTGTTACTCCAGGAAAAGAAAATATCACTTATCAAATAGTAAGTTTAAAAACAAAAACGTTAGATGGTGAAATTCAATTCTTAGCTAATCATATGTCGGTAATTATAGCTACAGTTCCTTGTATTACTACAATGAGAACTGAGGATGGAAATGAAACAGAATTTTTCACATCAACTGGACTAATATATTTTGAAGGTAATACACTGAAATTTATATGTGATGCAGTAGAAGATAAAGAAAATATTGATGTTGAAAGAGCGATGCAATCAGAAGAGAGAGCAAAAAAGAGACTAAGTTCTAATGACAGTGAAATAGATATGGAAAGAGTAAAGCTATCTTTAGCTCGATCAATATTAAGATTGGATTTCGCTAATAATAAATAAGGCACAATCAAATAAATAATAGACTCTAATTCGTCAGAATTGGAGTTTTTTATTTTTTTCAAACTTAATTTCACCTTTTTTAGTATTTTTTATATATTATAGTATAGCTATTTTGAATAAAAAGATAATTTTAGGATAATACTTACTTATAGGGGGTGTTATTTTGAAAAAGATTATTTCAATAGCTATATTTTTTATTTTTTCAAGTATTATTCAACAAAATGTTATGTATGGGTTTGATTCATTGGAATTGCAATTGAATGAAAATGGAAAATTTATAGAGAATGGGGTCAAGCTTATATACGAAACGGAAAATAAAGATGAGTTCCAAAGATTAGTGAAAAAACTTACAGATGTTAAGGGTCATGAAAAAATTGGTATAAAAGATAATTTGATTAATTATGATGAAAATAATACCAAATATTCAATAACTGTATGGCAAGAAGAAAAAACTAAAGTTTCTATTCAAGTTATAAATACGGATAGAGAAAAATTAACTAAGGATATCTTAAATGAAATAGTTCAATTAAGTGATGATAGTAGTTTATCTCAGAAAGTTTATAAATATACCAAAATAGAAACAGAAAAAAATTATAAAGATGGAATTGATTTCTTAGATAAAGATATTAATATCGATAGAGAAATTGAGATTAACAATGGGAAAGTTATAAATGGAACATTAAGGGATGACACAGAGGTTAATCTAGCACATATGAAATATGATACAGGAAACTATGTAATTGTAGGAACACCGATGATATTCGTAACATACTAACAAGTTAAAATGGAGGAAAATATGGAAAAGATAATAATTAAAGGTGGAAGAGAACTAAGTGGAGAAGTGGATATAAGCGTAGCTAAAAATTCGGTTTTACCAATAATAGTAGCATCAATATTAAGCCCAAATGATATAGTAATAAAGGATGCCCCATTTTTAGAAGACGTGGAGGTACTTAGTGATCTTTTAAAAATTTCAAATGTACAAATTGAAAAGATAAACAATAATAAAGACTTAAAGATAAATACATTAAATGTGGATCCAGTTCATTTAAATACAGAATTAATAAGGAAAATGAGGGCTTCATTTTTAGTAATGGGACCATTATTATCAAGGTTTGGAGTATGTAATTTATCCATGCCTGGTGGTTGTAATATAGGTAGTAGGCCTGTAGATTTACATCTTAAGGGATTTAAGCTTATGGGTGCTGATATAACTATGAATCATGGCAATATAGAAGCAAGAGCTAAAAGATTAAAAGGAAATAGAATTTATTTAGATTTTCCATCAGTTGGAGCAACTGAAAATCTTTTAATGGCAGCAGTATTAGCAGAGGGGACAACAGTTATAGAAAATGCTGCTGAGGAACCAGAAATTTGGGATTTAGTTAATTTTTTAAATAGTATGGGAGCTAAGATACACGAAGCAGGAAAAGGGAAGATAGTAATAGATGGTGTAGATTCACTTAAAGGTGTTGAGTATAGACCTATTTGCGATAGAATTGAAGCAGGGACTTTTATGGTAGCAGCAGCAATAACAAATAGTAAGATAAAAATTAATGGAATAGAAGAAGAACATTTAAGACCAAATATAGAAAAACTTAAAGAATGTGGAGTGAATATTAGAATTGAAGGAAAGTCTATGTATGTAGATGGAACAGGCAAGAAAAAACCAGTAGATATAAAAACACTACCATACCCAGGGTTTCCAACAGACATGCAATCTCAAATGATGGCATTACTAACATTAACAGAGGGCACAAGTGTTATAACTGAAACTGTATTTGAAAATAGATTTATGCATGTATCTGAATTGGTTAGGATGGGTGCTAAAATTAAGATAGATGGAAGAACAGCTATAATAGAAGGCGTAGAATCATTAACAGGGTGTGATGTGAAGGCAACAGATCTTAGAGCTGGTGCAGCAATGATTTTAGCAGGACTTGTAGCTAAAGGTGAAACAGAAGTAAGTGATATATACCATATTGATAGAGGGTATGTAGATATAGAAGAGAAATTTAGAAAGCTTGGAGCAGATATAAGAAGAGTTAATCTCTAGTGAAGGATAGAAAATAATAATATTTGTAATGGTAAATTAAAAAAGATAAAGATTAATTATTATGAACAATTAAAGCAATTTAACCTACATGGTTGATAATTGCTTTAATTGTAATTAATAATTAATCTTTTTTATATTTAAAAATTAATTTTTAATATATTGGTTTTTAAATAAATAATATATAATATAATTGATTTACATAAATTGGTAAAAGTAAGTATAAATTTTAATATGATTTAGTATACATAAGTGTATAAACTAAGTGGGAGGAGAAGATGATGAAGAAAGATGATATAATTGAAAACTTAAAGATAAATGGAATAATATCATTAATAATAGTATTGTTTATGATATTTATGCCAGTGTTAATAATTAGGGGAATGACTGTAAATCAAGACAATTCAGTCGTTGAAAACACTAGCAATGCAACCGAGGAGAGTAAAAATGTAATATTTCAAGGGAGCGATATTGTTAAGGTGTTTATAAGTGGAGAAGATCGTATTGAAGAAGTAAAAATAGATGAGTATTTGTATGGAGTAATATCATCAGAAATGTCACCTACATTTGAAGATGAAGCATTAAAATCTCAGGCTATTGCAGCGAGGACTTTTGCTTTAAACAAGAAGAGTAATAAATGTCCTAATGCTAAAGGTGCTGATATCTGCAACACAGTTCATTGTCAGGTGTACACAGCTAAAGATCAGGTTATAGCAAAGTGGAGTGATGATAAAAAAGAGACGTATTCCAATAAGATAAAGAATGCTGTTGATTCTACATCAGGATTAGCAATAACATATAACGGTGAAATAATAAAGTATCCTCAATTTTTCTCAACTAGTTCTGGAAAAACAGAAAATTGTAAAGATGTATTTTCTAGTGATGTTCCGTATTTAGTTTCAGTAGAAAGTAAAGGTGAAGAGATATCAAATAATTTTAAAACGTCAACAGCTATACCTATAAGTGAATTTGTTAAAAAAGTAAATGAGAAATTTAGTGAAGCTAAAATCACTGAAAGTGGAATTGAGAATCAGGTCAATGTTTTAGAAAGAAGTGAAGCGGGTGGAGCGAAGTCTGTTAAATTAGGAGGAGCTACTGTAAAAGGCACAGAACTAAGAATGTTATTAGGATTAAAATCTACTAATTTCACATATAAGTTTGAAAATGGGGATATTATATTTGATTGTAATGGTTATGGGCATGGTGTAGGGATGAGTCAGTGGGGAGCCAATGTGATGGCTAAAAGTGGTAGTGATTATAAAGAAATATTAAAACATTATTATACTGGAATAACAATTAGTACTGTAGAGTTTGAAGAATAGGGAAGAGAGAAGAGAGAAGAGATTATAGAGATTATATGAATTGTGTAGTGAAATTACAATTTTAAAATGATGATCGATTGTCAATTGCAATTAAAGATTAGTTATAACTTATAAAGTTTAACTTTCCTTGATTGCAATTGATGATTGGTCTTTTTTTTATCTATTTTTAATAATATCAGAGATAAAAACATAATTTGTCGAAATTTTTGGTAAATAAATACTGTGTAAAGTGTATGAATTTATAGTGTAAGGCAAAAATACAAAGAGGAGGTGTTTTTATGAATCATAATAATAATGAGAATAAAAATAATAAGAACATTAAAATTAAAGAGTTTTTCAAGAAGGAGGGCTTTTATGTAGTTCTATTCCTATGTTTATGTGTAGTTGCTGTAGCCGCTACAATTGCAACAAGAAACAATAAGAATGACACTGCATTAGATGAACCAAAGGAATTTTCATTAGATATAACTGAAAATCAAGAGGATAAATCAACAAGCGCTCAAAAGGATAATGCTGAATTAGTAAATGATAAAAAGACTGAAGATAAGGATACTGCAAATAAAGATAATGATGAAGTTGCAGCTTCTGCTTCAGCAACAAACAAAACAGAAACTATACTTCATTTCCCTGTTGAAGGAACACTTGCAAGAGGATTTAAAGAAGCATACATTACAGATGCTAAAGACGAAGCAAGAATTTCATCAAGCATACATGTAAAAGTAGCAGAAAATGCAGAAGTAAAATCTGCTGGTGAAGGTGAAGTAACAGAAGTTGTAAGCAACGATTCAGCAAGAGGTGCTTATGTAACAATTAAGCATACAGATGGACGTTCTACAAGATACGGTAATTTAGATGCAAATATCCTTGTTAAAAAAGGAGACAAAGTAACTAAAGATACTGTTCTAGGTAAGGTTGGATCTACATCAAAAGTGTATGCAAATACACCATATGCAAAAGATTTAGAATTTGAACTTTTAGCATCTGATGGAACACAAATGAATCCAACTAAAATATTTAAGTACACAGAATCTAACTAGTTAGATTAGTGCAGATTAATTATGTAGTTATGAATAGGGGTTACCAAATTATTTGGTAAATCCCTATAAATAATTATTAATTAACTTAAATAATAAAGGTAAGACATACATTAGAATTTAAACGGCATATGCCGCATATTAATAATTATAGCGAAATAAGGAGGCAGTACTTTGAAGGACTATATTGAAGAAAGAGTTTTAGATGTTGCTAAGTATATAATTGATTCAAAATCCACAATAAGAAAGACTGCAACTGTTTTTGGAGTAAGTAAGAGTACTATTCATAAAGATATGACTGAAAGACTTCCTAAAATTAACCCAAGAATTGCAGAACAAACTCATACTATCCTTGAACTTAATAAGTCAGAGAGACATATTCGTGGTGGAAAGGCAACTAAATTAAAGTATAAAGCTATTGAATGATTTAAAAATTGCATATATAATATAAAATAAAGAAGAAAAATGTAAAATTATACATTTTTTAATAGAAAACTTATTTGTGGGAGTGGATTTAAATGTGGTTTTGGAGAACGGGGACTGACTTAGGTATAGATTTAGGTACTGCAACTGTTTTAGTGTATGCAAAAGGAAAAGGTGTGGTGTTAAAAGAGCCATCAGTTGTTGCTATTAATAAAAGTAATAATAAAGTATTAGCAGTAGGGGAAGAAGCAAGAAAGATGATTGGTAGAACCCCAGGAAATATAGTTGCAGTTCGTCCATTAAGGGACGGAGTTATATCAGATTATGATGTAACTGAAAAAATGCTAAAAGAATTTATAAAAAAAGCGTGTGGAAAAGGGAAAATCACAGCGCCTAAGGTTATGGTTTGTGTTCCGTCTCAGGCTACAGAAGTGGAAAAAAGAGCTGTAATAGATGCAGCTAGAAATTCAGGTGCAAAAACAGTTCATTTAATAGAAGAACCGCTTGCAGCGGCAATTGGTGCTGGGTTAGATATAACCAAGCCTAGTGGGACTATGGTAATTGATATTGGTGGAGGAACTACTGATATAGCTATTATTTCCTTGGGTGGGGTAGTAGTGAGATCATCAATTAAAGTTGCAGGAGATAAGTTTGATGATGCAATAATTAAGTATGTTAGACAGAAATATAAGATTATGATAGGTGAAAAAACTGCTGAAGACCTAAAGGTAACAATAGGATCGGCTTATAAAGGTCTTAGAGATTTCACTACTTCAATGAAGGGGAGAAATTTGGTGACAGGCTTACCTGATGAGTTAGAGATATCTACTGAAGAAATAAGGGAAGCTCTTGAAGAGTCAGTTTCTATTATTGTTGAAAGTGTAAAAGTAGTTTTAGAAAAAACTCCACCAGAGTTAGCTTCTGATATTATGGAAAAAGGAATCCTAATGACAGGTGGTGGTGCTTTGTTAAATGGGTTAGATAAGCTTATAGAGCTTGAAACTGGAGTAAGTGTAAATGTAGCTTCTAATTCTGTTGAGGCAGTAGCGGAAGGCACTGGAGCAGTTCTAGGCTATATTGATAAATTAGATACTTCAATTTATAACGGTGAAATTAGTTTTATTAGATAAAAAACAGAAGGCTTTTTAAAAAGCCTTCTGTTTTTTATTTAATAAAATCTTTATTAAGAGTATACGCACATATTAGAGCATGAGTGATAACTTTAGACATTTCCATTACTAAATGTAGACGTATGCTTCTAGATGTAAAAAATTCAGCGTTATCGCTAGAATCTATAATACCAATTATAGATGCTTCGCCAACTTTAGGAAGTGATTTACCGACACCTTTTCCGGGATGTATAGCGTAATCTCTAACATGAATCTCGCCAATAGATTTGTTTTCTCCAAGACAAGCATCTATTCCTATTAGTATACTATTTGGATGATTTCTTTGTATCTCTTCGAGTTTTATATCTATATTTAATGCATGTATAGGAGCCGCTATTGTGCCATAAACTGGCAGAGGAAAGAAGGCGTCTTTTAAAAAAGTTCCTACCATTGGGCCTAAACAATCGCCGATACACTTATCAGTTCCTATGCAAACTATTACTGTTTTTGGAGTTACATAATCTTTTATAAAGTTTGAAATTTCATAGTAAGCTAAGTCAGATTTATAGTTGATTTTACGTTTAAGCAAATTCACACCTCCCTTATGAATAATATATATGAGGAAATATAAAACTATATTCACTTAAATATGTTTAAATTTACTAAAAGTGGGAATGAATTTAAAGTGGAGGTGATTATTTTTAATGAAAAGAAAATTATATTTAATAATATGTTTAACTTGCTTTATATTTACTATATATATAACACTTTTTTGGAATAATGAAAGTAGTGGAGGAGCTAAACAAGCTTTGTCATCTAATGTACAAAGTAGTAATAAAGAATCGAGTATAGAAGAAGCTGCTCCTACAATATCTCAAAAGGGTGAGCTAAAGATATTTAAATTAGATAGCAATGATATTATAACGAAAATGAAAGGGGATAAATTAGAGAAGATAAAGTATATAGTATCAAAATTACCTATAACAGATTTATTGCAAGTAAAAAATATTTTAGTTGATATTAATGTAAGTAATGAAAGTAAATTTGTTGAAGTTAATAAAATTTTAGAAAAAAGACTAAGTGAAAAAGAATACAATGAATTTAAACAATTAATGGATGAATATGTTGATTTTAAGGCTATAAATGGCGAATTGATATAGATTATATTGAAAAATAAAACTTTATATATAATGCTTTAATAGTGAGTAAAATCAATATATTAAGAGTAAATTAAGAATAAATTAAAAAAACGGCTGAATATGAGACTTGAAATAAATTCTTAATCAATATATACTAACTAATGTCAGTTTGGTAGCGCAAAGCAGCCGAAAAGACAGAAGTTAATATCTGGGGGAGTTCCCGAGTGGCCAAAGGGGGCAGACTGTAAATCTGTTACGTTTCGTTTCGATGGTTCGAATCCGTCCTCCCCCACCAGTTTTAACTTCAACAATTAAATAATGTGCTGGCATGGCTCAACGGTAGAGCAGCTGACTTGTAATCAGCAGGTTGTAGGTTC
>JAVWLU010000011.1:0-18178 GCA_036637795.1 Clostridium sp.
TATATAAATGTCTCTTATTTTAGTATCTATTACGAGCCCCCTAAGACCCTTTCGGTATCTTAATTTTTTAGTAACAACTTTCTAATTTTAAACACATTGCTTTATCCAGTTACTAGATCTAACAATGTGTCATATTTAATTAATATTTCTTGTATTTAGTTATTTCAATTGGTGTAAATGCTAGTTTAACTATTTCACCTTTTATAGTATCTTCAACATCACTTGTAATGTTAGAAATACCCTCACTTAAATTCTTTTCACTATTTTCGATTTTATATTTTATACTTTCAGCATTTAGGTTTATTTCCTCTCTTAAACAGAACCTATTGCTAGTTATATGAGCTTGTACTACATCCTTACTATGCCTAATATCTTCTTTTAACTTCTTTTCCAATCTTGAAATTCTAACAAACAACATTGTTAATAAAACTAGTAAAATATAATTTATCATTTTATTCATCCTCCCTTTTATTTATTTTTAAACAAGCTTTTACTAGAAAAATATAGTTATTGATTTATTGAAAGCTTGTGCAATAACTGCTGCCTCTAAAAATGTGGGCGTGTATCTACAATTTAAAATTTTGTATAACTTTACTTCATCTATATCAACTATGTTTTTTAATGTGCATCCACTTCTACTTTTTATTAATTCGACTATATCTTCTACTGATAAATCAGTCTTTTCAAATAAATTATTAATTCTAAAATTAATAAACTCCCTATGATCAATACAATCTTTACTCATATTTTGAATTCTCCTCTTATTATTTATTAGGAGGGATATCACTCCCCCCTGGTAAACTTACTAGTCCTTCTTTTGATATGCACCTTTAAATTGAAATCCCAATGCTACCAAGTCCTAATATTGAGCTTTAATAAACTCACAGATATATAAAATAAATTATTTATATATCAATCAACTTATTAATAGCCATATCTATAATTTAACTTCTATTATCATTACTGGCCCTAAGCCTTTAATGTATCTAGATTTACTTTCATCTTCGCCTGAAATGTTTATCTTATGTGTTTCACCTGATGCCACAATAACATCTCTTATCTCTAATCTCATCTTTAATTCTTGTACAATTTCATGAGTTGTAGCTTTTCCTAACTCAACCATATAATCCACCTCTTCACCTTTTATAAATAATCACATAAACTCAATATCCAATTTGGAGTCTTCCATATACTAAAAATTTCTCCGGTCATTGCATTTTGATGTTGAACCTTAGCTTGTACACCTAAGAGTGCCATCTGGATGTAACACATAAATACAGCTTTTAAATCTAAATCATTAGCTATAACTTTTAATTGACTCTGTGGATCATACCCTTTTTCTTTCATAACTACATATAAAGCTATTATTAATGCTCCACCACCAGCACTTGGTTCATTCACAACTAAATATCCATCCTGTTTTAATTTTTCTTCATCAAATGCTATTGATGCAGTCATTTTGCATATATGAAATGGTGTCAAATATTGCCCCTTTGTACTGTTGCCCTCTTCAAGCTTCATTAATAACTCCCCAAGTATATCTTTAGGGCTTTCTAATTCAATCGATAACTTAGCTAATATTTCCGTAAATATTTTTAGTTCTTCAGGGTTATATTTCCTTGATACTTCTAAATATCTTATTTCTCTTTCATTTCTGTTTTTATAGTCAGTACTATTACTTATTGCTAATGATGTTAACTCTAAAAAATCATTGAATATTTGATGTGGGTTATGCCTTTTAGTTAATTTATTAAATAGATCTATCATTCTTTCACCTCTAATTCATATATTTTATGTGAGATTGTTTCACCTGCTCTGCATTCATCTGTATATAAATTTGAGTTGTTGCAACACTTTCATGCCCTAAATATATTGATATTTCTGATATTGCCATCCCTCTTTTATTCAGCATCGTTGCGCATGTTCTTCTGAATCTATGCGGATGTGTGTCTTCAATGTTGGCTGCCTTCCCAAGGTTTCTTATTTCAATTTCTAAACCTGAAACTCTTAGCCGATTATGCGGTTTGTCTATTGATACAAAAAGAGCAACATTATTATCCGTTCTAGACATTAAATAGTCACTTAACCTAACCTTCGATGCATCATTTAAATATACAATTCTATCCTTACCGCCTTTGCCTTCTCTAATTAAAACTTCTCCAGTATTAAAATTAATATCTGTAATATCTAATCCACATAACTCTGAAGCTCTTGCGCCTGTACTTAATAATGTTTCAATAATTGCAATTAATCTTTTACTCTGCATATCTCTAGCCATTCTTTGAGCTTTTATCCTTAGCATTTCTATATCTATATTACTAAAAGCTTTTTTGTTCTTTTTTGGTACTTTTATGCGTTTAATTGTTCGCATTGGAGATATTTTTATAATTTGTTCATCAACACAAAAAGAGTAAAATGTACTAAGAGATAACCTGTAATTATTAATTGTTACAGCTGAACATCCATTTTGGATTTGTAAGCAGGCTAAAAAGTATTTAATATCATCACTTGTTACCTCTTTAATCGGTTTCCCTATTGTATAAAACACTCGTTTCAAATCATTTTGGTATCTTTTTAAACTTCTAGAGCTTAGCCCTTGTATTTTTTTAGTCACTAAAAATTTACGTATCATTTCTTCACTCTCATCAGTTTCATAAACTGTTAATGATGTTTCTTTTTTTACAAAATCATAATCATATAACTTAGTACTCATAACATTACTAATAAAATTAAAATCCTCTAAAGTTACTCTTTCTTTTATTTCACATAGAATTTCATCTATAACACATATCATTAAATTACCTCTTTCAGATTACTTATCTAAATACATATCTAATTTCATTTGATTATCTGAAATAGGTTTAAATATAAAATTATCCTCTTCATCTTTTATAAGTTCCTTATTGCATTTATATCCACCAGTTTCTTTAAATTTCTTATTTAAAGTTATTCCTACCTTATAATCAAATTCAGTTGACAGGTATTGATGATCAAACTCTATAAGTTCTCCATGTTCATCCACCTTATTCATTGTTTTCACACGTTCTTTTCCTTGTATGTCTAAATTTAATGTTACTTTTCCACCTTCAAACTTTTTACTATGTATCTGTTTCAAAACTGCCTTAATTGAAGTATCTAACTTTGCTAGCATGTCCAAAAACATTTCAGAGTGAAGATCTATTCTTTCAATCGAATCCTCATTATTAAATTTATTATGCATGTCCTACTCTCCTTTGCTGCTTAAGTATTTCTTTATCTCTTCTTTGGCTTAACATTATTGTAATTATGTCACCAAATCCAAACCATTCTATTGCTTGATCTAACATCTTTTGAGTTTCTGACATCTTATTAATTCCTTTTCATTTATATTTAAGTTTTCACTTCCCTAAATTCTTCTTATTTCAACAATTTTCGCACAAAATAGCTTTTTAAAAGGCTTTACGCCTCTTCTAAAAAATTATTTATATAACTTGTAACTTTATATTCTCAAATTTATTTTTATAAATTGCTAGTTCCTTCTCTAATTTCTCTATCTTATTTTCTAATCTTCTTCTTTCTAATGGAGATAACGGATTCATATTTCCTATAATTTCTATCTTCATAATTTCATCAACACTATATCTAGGTGTTGGTAAATTAGGAACTCTTGTGATTATCCCTTCAGCTTCATAATTTTCAATTACTTTTGTAGATGTAAAATCCCATCTCTCTGATAATGATTTTCTACTTAATAACGTCTTTTCCATTAAACTTTACTCCTTTTTAACTGTCTATTCCCCAATATTTTACAGCATTTTTCGACATTGATATTTAAATAAAAAGGCTCTCAAGCCCTTCTATTAACCTACTTTTACCCGAGTTCAATATGTTGAACTTTTTTTCTAAAAAAATATTCTTGTATCTTATCCGAATTAATATCTAATAATTCGGATATTCTCGCAATTTCATCTTGCGAAAAAAATATTTTATTATTTAACTTTAATGATAATGTCCTTTCTGACATTCCTAATGATTTAGACAAAGCTCCTTGAGTTCCAAACTTCTCAATTATTCTTCCTCGTAATTTACTATAATCGAAAGCCAATTTCCCACCTCCTAAAGTTCAATGCGTTTAACTTTTTTTAATTTTAACATTATGATTTTTTATAGTCAACACATTTCGTTCAATTTTTTTAACTTTTTTGTTGTTTTTATTGAACTTTTGTTCAAAATGCTATATTATTAATTAATGAAAGGATTGATTTTATGAAAATTGAAAATACATCTATACGATTAAATGAAATTATGAAGAAAAGAAACTTAAGACAAGTTGATTTAATAGAACTATTAAAACCTTTTTGTAATAAATATAATGTGAAAATAAATAAGTCCGATATAAGTCAGTATTTATCCGGAAAGGTTAACCCTGGTCAAGACAAGTTATTTATGTTAGGAATGGCTTTGAATATTAATGAAGCATGGTTAATGGGTTATGATGTTTCTATGGAAAAAGAAAATTCAACTAATATTATCTTTGATACTGATGATATTAAATTATTAAATATAATCAAAGACCTTAATGCTGACGGTAAACAAAAAGTTCTTGATTATACTAAAGACTTATTAGATAATCCAAGATATTCAAATAAAATTATTAATATAAATAAAAATGAATTATGGAACCAAGAAGGTAATGAATACTTAATGCCAATTGCTGCTCATGATAAATCTGGCACTTTTGAAGATGAAGATTTTAATCATGATAATGAACTAATGACAAATGATGATTTATGGAAATAATTATTTAAAGGATCTGATAAAATGACATATGATGAATTGCTAATAGAAGCAGATAATTTAGGAGTAATAGTAAAAGAATTTGATTTAATAACTAAAAAAGGTTTTTGTCATGGTAACCGTATTGCTATTGATAAAAACCTTACTTATATAGAAAAGTCTTGTGTTTTATGCGAAGAGCTTGGACATTATTTTTTGAGTGTTGGGGATATAACCAATCAAGAGATTATTTCTAATCGTAAGCAGGAGCTTTTAGCTAGGAAGTGGGGCTATAACAAAAAAATTGGACTATTGGGATTAATAAATGCTTTTGAAAATAACTGTCTAAACAAATATGAAATAGCTGAATTTTTGAATGTAACTGAAGAGTATTTAGAGGAGGCTATCGACTATTATAAATATAAATATGGTGTTATGCATATAGTTGATAGTTATATAGTATATTTTACTCCTACATTAGGTATTTTTAAATGTATGTAATTAAATAAAGAAAGGAGAAGTTATGGAATATAATTTAAGTAATAGAAAAAAAGATAATGGATTACAATTTATAATTTCCTATAAAGATTCACAAGGACGCTGGCGGCAAAAATCTAAACAAGGTTTTGCTGATAATAGGGATGGAAAGAATAAAGGTAAAGAGTGGACAAGAAAAACTTTAGCAGATTTAGAAAATACTTTAGCACTATGTTCAGACTATGAATCAATTACATTCAAAGACTTTACTGTGCTTTTTTTATCAGATAAATCCACTTCATTATCGTTCAACACTGTTGATACTTATAATAAAGCCTTCTTAGTTTTCAAGGATCTTAACGAATTGGAATTGAGAAAAATTAAAAATATTCATATCCAACGTTGCATAGACACTTTTTTTAATAATGGATTTAAGGTTTCTAGTGCTAAATTATATGTTGGAAGACTTAGAACTGTATTTAATTCAGCTGTTGATGATTATGATATTTTATTATCTAATCCTGTTAAAAAAATTAAATACCCAAAACAAGATGTTTCATCTGAAAAAATAGTCTTAAGTGAATTAGAAGGTAATATGTTATTAAATAAAGTTAAAGACTGTCACATTAAATACTATATTTTTACGCTTCTTGGATTAAAATGTGGATTACGAGCTTCTGAGATAGTAGGCTTAACATGGGACTGTATTGACTTTTTTAATCTTACTTTAACTGTAAATAAACAATGGAAGTATGATAAAAAAACAGACACATATGGATTTGGCACTCTTAAGTCCCATAACTCATATAGAAGTGTCCCTATTTCTAAACATGTAAAAAGTGAACTTTTAACTTATAAATCTAATTATCCAATTAGTATTGATAATAGAGTACTTAAATATGCAACTACTGATTCAATAACTAGTCATGTTCGTAAGTTATACCACAAATTAAATTATAACATTTCACCTCATAATTTGAGACATACTTACGCTACAGTTCTAATTTACAATGGACTCGACTATAGAACTGTTGCTATGTTAATGGGACATACTATGCAAGAAACTATAAAAACATATTCTCATGTTAATTCAGATATGATAGATAAAGCAAAAAAAATAATAGATTCATTATAATTTTTGACGATTTTTTGACGATTTAATATAGAGTACTGATTTTTAAAGGAGTTGATAGACTATGCCAAGTTTAATATTAGAAGGTGGAACTTTTAGACCAATATTTAGTGCTGGAATTATGGATGCACTTTTAGATAATGATATTATGTTTCCTTATTGTATTGGTGTTTCCGCTGGAATAACAAATGGGATGTCATATTTATCAAAGCAAAAAAGAAGAAATTTAGATATATTAGAACAATATAGAAATGATAAAAGATACTTAGGGGCTGGTAACTTTTTAAAATGCAAAAGTTTATTTGGATTAGACTTTGTATTCGATGAAATTCCTAATAAACTTCATCCATTTGATATGGATACTTTTTTACAATACAATGGAACTGCATTAGTTGGCATTACAAATGCCTCTACTGGACAGTGTGAATATATTGATGCAAAGCGATTAGATGATAAATGTACAATTTTACGTGCAACCTGTGCTATTCCACTTTTCTTTCCTGCTATCAAATTTAATGATAACTATTATTATGATGGTGGAATATGTGATCCTATTCCTGTAAGAAAATCCATTGAAGATGGAAATGAAAAACACTTAATTATACTTACAAGACCGAAGAGTTATAAAAAGGAATTTAGTAAAAATAATGTTTTAGTTTCAAAGTTATTACGCAGAAAATATCCTAACTTAGTGAATCCATTACTCACTAGACATGAACTTTACAATGAAACAGTAAAGTATTGTGAAAAACTTGAAGAAGAAGGGAAAGCTGTAATACTTAGACCTGATGAAAATCAAGCTATTGAGAGTTTTGAAAAAGATATTGTTAAGTTAACAGCTGGGTATGATTATGGTTATAATTTAGCTATTGAGAAACTTGAAGATATTAAGAAGTTGTTTGTGTGAAAGGATTTTCCTACTTCGTGGAAAATGATAAAGGGTAACTTCGTTGCGTGATTGAAGTTATTTTCCCTTGTAAAATAACAGAGGCTGTATCAAAAGTTGATACAGCCCCTTTGCAAATTAAAAGTGAAGTCAAAGACTTTAATTCAATCAAAGCGTAGCGATACTTTATCGGAGCCATAGCGACACTATAACCTATTTCACAAACCTCATAGTAACCTTAAATAAGTCTCCATCGACACTTATAGTAAGTTCTCCCCCCTGAATATCTGTAAAGCTCTTAGCTATTGCTAGACCAAGTCCTGATCCTTGTGTATTTCTTGATTTATCTCCACGAACAAATCTCTCTACTATTTCTTCTGGGTTAAATTGTATTTCTTCTGCTGCCATGTTTTTTAGGATTATTTCAACATCTTCTTCATTATCTAAAATATCAATATATACTCTTGATCCTGGCATTGAGTATTTTGTTATGTTTATTACTAAGTTTTCAAATACTCTAAAACTTCTTTGACTATCTAATGGCAGTAAAACTTTATTTTCTGGGAAATTGCTTTTTACTGTTAATGATGCTTCTTCTAGTTTATCACCTAGTTCTAACAATGTTTCTTTCATAAGTGATACTACATCTACTTGCTCTATATTTAAGCTTATATTTCCACTTGTCGCTTTACTTACCTCAAATAAATCCTCTATTAATGATTGTAATCTTAAAGATTTCCTATCTAATGTATCTAAATACAATTTACGTTTTTCTTCTGTTAAGTTATCTGATTTTAGTAAATCTATATATGTTATTATTGATGTTAATGGTGTTTTTAAGTCATGCGATACATTTGATATAAGCTCTGTTTTCATATTTTGGCTTTTTACTTCCTCAATTACAGCTGCTTTAAATCCTGTTTGTATACTTTGTATTTCATGTTTATATGATTCAAATATACCAACATTATCGTTAATCTCTACATCTAAATTACCACTTGCAATCTTACTTGTAGCTTCCATAACTTTATTATAATCACTACTCACTTTGTAATAATACTTTCTAATTACATTAAATAATATCACTGAATATATTATTGAAAATAGTATTCCAAATACCCACATACTACACATTATTATCATTATTAATAAGTTTCCACCTAATAAAATCATAATAGTTTTTGTGTTCTTTTCTTTCAAATCTATATCAGATAATTTTTCTACAACCTTACATATCTTTCTGTACCCTATACTTATTATTGTATTTTCTTTCAAATATTTTAAAATACCCACAACAAATATATTTTTGATATACATAGTTTCCATAAAGATAATAGTAAATATCATCAGCCACAGTAGAATATTTGCTATAAATAATCCTATCTGTGATGGAGTCCAAGAAATAATTATATTACTAAAATCAATTGCTCCTGCACCACTAATTGTTTCTCTTAATAATTCTTCTAATCCTACACATGTTAATCCAATTATTATTACAGTAAGAAATATACTTATCTCTAATGGAATTTTAAATATCTTTTTAAGTCCAACTATCTCTCTAGTAATTCTAAATGGTATAACTATTAAACAAAGTATTATTACTGCTATAATCCCTATTATAAATGATTTTCCAGCACTAATATAAGCTCTACTTTCATATGATTCTAATCTATATGAAATTGCATCCTCATACATCATGTCAATTGGAACTGCATATACAAACTTCATGTTTTTAATTGGTTCAAAATAAATACCATTATAATTTATTACTTCTGATTGAATTATATTAAGTTCATTCTCTACCTTCTTACTATCTACACCTCTTGAATTAATTACTGAGATTTTACCCTTATCATCAAACTCTAATGTAACATAAAAAGAATAGTCTCTAGTTAACTTTTCTACTTCTGACGTATATTCAGTTTCTTTTAATAATACATCTAATTTATTTTTTGTATTCATAATTACTTCTTCGTTGTTATAAACTACGTAGTAATCTAAATTTCGCATATTTTTTTTCAAATCTCTATTCCAATACTGTAGAATATCCCTAGATCTAATAATTCTTGATTCTTTACTTGAATTAATATAACTATCTGTTTTCAAAAGACTATTTAATACATCCTCTTCATTACCACCTGTATTTATTAATGATTCATTATATAAAACGTAACTTGATTCATATAATGTTCTTAGGAAATAATTATCCTCAAATGCATTTTCCTTAAAATCATTTGCTCTTTGCCCCATTTTGGGATATACACATACCATCCCTATTGAAGTTACTAGTAATAATGCTGCTACTATTAAATTAATAATTAACTTTTTATTATTGCTTTTCAATTTTGTATCCAACACCCCACACCACCTTTAAATATTTTGGATTTCTCGGATTTAACTCTATCTTTTCTCTAATGTTTCTAACATGAACCATTATAGTGTCTGTATTTATAGCTTGTTCATTCCAAACACTCTCATATATTTGTTCTGAAGAAAAGACTCTTCCTGCATTCTCCATAAGTAATTTAAGAACTTTAAATTCTATAGGAGTTACTTTAACTAGATTTCCATCCACAGTTACTTCTTTAGTATCCACATTTAATTCTAGTCCACCAATTGTAAATATGTTTTTATCTACTTTATGTTCTTCTACCATACTTAAAAATTTATTGTACCTTCTAAGTTGAGAGTTAACTCTAGCTAAAAGTTCTAGTGGTCTAAATGGTTTTGTAACATAATCATCTGCTCCTATGTTAAGTCCCATTATCTTATCTACTTCTTCTGATTTTGCTGATAGTATTATCACAGGAAATTCATGTTTTTCTCTAAGCTTCATTGTAAAAGTAATACCATCCATCTTAGGCATCATTACATCAACAATAGCTAAATGTATTTTTTCTTTTTCTAATATAGCTAAGCCTTCTAAACCATTGTTTCCAATAAACACTTTATACCCTTGGTTTTCTAAATAAGCTTCTATAGCAACTGCTATTTCATTATCATCTTCAACAACTAAAATATTATATAAATTCATTACAAACACCACTTTCTTCTAACATAATCTTATTATAGTGTACAATTACAAAGACAAACTGTAAATTAATCTAAAGAAATTCTAAAGTTTAAGGGTGAAAGGGTAAATCTTTATGATTTACCCTTTCACCCTTAATAATTATCCTCTATTACAACCTCTAATAATTTCTAAAGTCTCTCTATCAAATCTTTTGCAAAACTCTGTTATTACTTTTACCGTTTGATCATAGTCTTTTCTATGAATTATGGCTCTATGTGAATGCATATATCTTGTTGGAATATATAAAGTTGTTGCTAAAATTCCATCAAATGATTTATGAATATTACCTGCATCGGTTCCACCACTTGTTGAACAACTATAATTTACTTCTAATCCAAGATCTTTTGCTATTTCATCTATCTTTTTAACTAAAGCTGTATTACTTACTGTCATTGCATCAACAATGCTTAAAACAATTCCCTTACCTAGCCCAATTTCACCTTTATCTACTGGTGTATCTTTTGATATTGTAACATCTAATGCAAATGCTATATCTGGTTTTATATTATGAGTTGCAGTTCTTGCACCTCTAATCCCTACCTCTTCTTGAACTGAACCAACTGCATAAACATTTGATTTATGTTCTTCTCCTTGAAGTGCTTTTAAAACATCTACAGCAACTGCCGCTCCGATTCTATCATCCCAAGCCTTACCACATAGATAATTTGGGTTATTCATAACTTCAAACTTAGTATCTGGAGTTACCATATCTCCAATTTGTATCCCTAAAGCTTCAACTTCTTCTTTATTTTCAACACCTAAATCAAGGAACATATCTATAGGCTTAACTACAGTGTTTTTAACTTCATCTGATAGTCCATGTGGTGCTCTTGCCCCAACCATACCAGTTATTTTATTACCATCAGCTGTTGTTATAACTAATCTATGGCAAGGTAATACATGTCCCCACCATCCCCCTACAGGTAATAATCTAACATAACCATTATCTTCTATCTTTCTAACCATGAAGCCAACTTCGTCTAAGTGACCAGCTATCATAATTCTAGGACCATCTTCTGAACCCTTTTTTAGACCTATTATTGAACCTAGATTATCATAAGTTACTTTGTCTGCATATTCATCTAAATATTTCTTCATTACTTGGCTAGCTTCTTTTTCACATCCTGAAATTCCATCAGCTTCACTAAGGTTTTTTAGTAATTCTAAATCAACTTCGCCATAAGCTTCTATCTTATTCATAATAGTTCTCCTTTCTGCTTTCTTATCTATTTTCACATTTAAATGCTTCAATTTTTTCTGGAGTTAAAGATTTAATTACTTTAACTATTGCATCTTTTGCTGCTAAATAATCATTTGCATCTATAATTGAACTATTAGTATTTAAATTTCTTCCACAAATATTTGCAGTTAATGTTGGACATCCTTTTAATAACTTATGTATCCAACCACCATCTCCATCAGCCATTGAGAAGTAATATTGATGTTTAATATCATTTTCTTTACAAGTTGTTGCTAAATGATTTAGTAATGCTCTATTTGGCATCATAGACTTGTCATAGTAATTTATTAAAATACCCTCTCCAAGTTTACCTACACCATCATCTTCTCCAGTTATATCATTTGCAACTAAGCAATCCATAACAATTCCCATATCAGGCTCTATCAAGTTAGTAGCTGTTATTGCACCTCTTAATCCAACTTCTTCTTGAACAGTTGCTCCAACATATAAGTCAAAATCAAGCTCCTCATCTTTTAAAGCTTCTAAAACTTCAACTCCCATAATACATCCATATCTATTATTCCATGCTTTAGAAACTATCCTTTCTCCATTAAGTAAAAGTTCTAGTGTTCCATCTACAACTACTGCATCACCAAGATTTACTCCTAGTCCTAAAACTTGTTCTTTAGAACTTGCTCCTAAATCAACTAGTAATTTATCTCCATCTAAAACTTTAGAATTAACATCTTTAGATGATGATACTACTGTTCCTAAAAACTCTTTTTTATCAGCAGTTGCAAGTTTAACCCTCTTAGCTAATAAACTTTGTTTAACTTGTCCACCCAATGGCATTATTTTAACTAAACCTTCTTTAGTTATCTCTTTAACTATATAACCAAACTCATCCATATGGCCACAAACCATGACTTTTGGAGCATTTTCTTTCTTAGACTTCTTAACTGCAAAAACTGATCCTAAGTTATCAAAAATAACTGTATCTGTGTATTTTCTATAATGATTTTGAAGTGCTTTAGATACTTCTACCTCTCTACCTGATACTCCAACTATTTGAGTTAATTCTTTCATTAATTCTAATGTATTTTCATTTAATCTCATTATATTTCCTCCTAACCTTTTACTTTGCTAATTTATATAAAGCTTGTGCATATATTTTCGCATTTAATATGATATCTGAAATATCCATATATTCATTTGGATTATGTGCTATCCCCTTCTGTCCTGGGAATGATGGTCCAAAAGGCACTATATTTGGCATTGCCTTTGCATATGTTCCACCTGTTGTTGTAACTGGTGTTCCATCTAGTCCTGTTATTTCTTCATATGCATCTTGCATACATCTAACCATGAAACAATCCTTTTCAAACTTAACTGGATCATAGTTTTGTAATATATCAACACTTAAATTACTTGTTGTTTTACTTTTTATTTTTTCTACAATTTCATCTATTGTACAAACTGTTGGATAGCTTAAAACTACCATGAACTTTAATTTTTCCTCTTCAACTGATAGATTATATCCTCTCATTTCCATTGTTCCAAATTCATTGTCAACAAAGTCAATTCCAAGTCTATCTCCATTTTTATTACTAGTTAAGAAATATTCATTAACAAAATCAAAGAACTCTTTTGTTAACACTTCTCTAGAAGAATCATTTAAATCTACAGATACTTCTACCTTTGCTCTTCCTCTTTCTCCATAAACTACAGGGTACTTACAATCTGGTGTGAATCCCATAATTGGTGGCTTTTCTTTAGTTAAATAATATTTTAAATCTTCAAAACCTGTTTCTTCATCTGTTCCAAAAACTATTCTAACTGGCTTAGTTAGTTTTAAACCACTTTCCTTTATTGCATATAAAGCATATAAAGCACTCATAATAGGTCCTTTATTATCTAAAACGCCTCTACTATATATTTTCCCATTCTCTATGTGACCACTAAAAGGTGGGTTAATCCAACCATCCTCAACTGGAACTACATCTAAATGACCAAATACTCCTACGTAATCTTCACCTTCACCATACTGTGCATAGCCAATATAACCATCTATATTTTTTGTTTTAAATCCTAATTCTTGCGATATTTCTAATGCTCTTTCCAACGCTATATTAACATTCTCACCAAAAGGCATATTTTCTTTTGCCACGCCTTCAACACTCGGTATTTTAACTACATCAATAATGTGATTAATCATATTATCTTTAAATTGTTCTATGTTAACATTAAGAATATTCTCCATTTAAACATCACCTTCACTTAATATTATTTAAAGAAAAGGGGCGTATCAAAATAATTAAATTATTTTGAGTACCCCCTTTCAATGTAAAATGTGAACTTAAAAATTATGTATGTAACTCTAAAAGAATCACTATAATATATATAATTTCAGAAACTCCTCCCCTAGGAGTTTCCTCCACCATTCTAAATTTTAAATTCTAATCTTTAAATTATTTAAAACATACTTGTTTTGTGTATTCAGTTACATCTTCACCGTCAACTAACTTTTTACCTAAAACACAAATACTTCTTAAAGATTCACTTAAACCAGTTCCACCTTTTTTAGGCATATTGATTATATTAACTGTATCTTTATACATTTCAATAGTTTCTTCATTTTCTTTTGACATTGCAGCAACTGCAGGAATTCCTGTTAATGCTGGAATTTCCTTTGCTAATACTGCACACATTCTTGCATACCCTGCATAGTTAAAAGCTGGTCCACAGATTACTACATCTGGATTGATTTTTTTAACCATAGCTGCCATCTTCTTAGTAACTTCTTCTTCATTATCTTTGAAGAACCCATCACCACAATAAAGTGTTGCAACTATTTTACCTTGAGTTTCTTTTAAAGCTGGTTCTAACATACTTGCTGAACCTATAGCCATTGTTTTCCCACCTAAAGGTAGGTTTGGATTTTCTTTTCCACCAAGCCCAGCTTGAGTTTGGTCAAATATCATTAAAACCTTCATAAGATCCTCCTATAGATCATCGAATGAAATATCATCAAATGAAATTTCTTCTTCTTCTGCATTATTTGCTGCTTCTGCCTCATCTCTTAAGTATTGTTTATCTAACATCTTAATGAATGGGAAGTAAATTAAACATCCTAGTATTAATAATCCTATTTGCCATGCTGATGCTGTTAAGCTTCCTGTTGAAAGGTATCCTGAGAAACCAATTGGGGTTGTCCATGGTAATGATACCCCTGTTGTATATGGAATTATACCTGCTAATGTAGCGAAGTATGATAATGTTTTATTAATCATTGGTACAAATATAAATGGTGCTACTAATATTGGGTTTAATACGATTGGTAAACCGAATATTATTGGCTCATTGATACCAAAGAATCCTGGTACTATTGATAACTTTCCAAGTTGAGTTATTCTCTTTGATTTACAGAACAGTAACATTACAATTACTAGTGATAGAGTACTTCCGCCTCCACCAAAGTTAGTAAAAAAGTTTGAGAATGGATCTGTAAATATGTTTGGTAATTCTAAACCTGCTTCAAAAGCTTCTAAGTTTTCCATTGTAAGTATTTTTGTAATTGGTGCGAATACTGAGTTAGCAACTGCTGGTCCATTAATTCCGAAGAACCATAATGCTGAACAAGCAAATGCATATAGTAAGTTAGCTGCTAATGTATTACCTGCTCCCATAAGTGGAGTTTGTAATACTTTATAAATAAAGTTATGTGCTGTATCATATGGTGTGAATTCAAACATAATTCTTAAGGCGAAGAATAATGTAATTACAATTGCACTAGGAATTAATGCTGCGAATGAATCACAAACTGCTGGTGGAACACCTTCTGGCATTTTAATCGTCCAGCCCTTCTTGTAAGCCCAGTTAAATAGGTAAACAGAAGTAAGTGATACAACTAATGCAAGGAATATCCCATTAGAACCAACATATTCAAAACCTAAACCACTCATTGTAGCTTCTGCTCCGCCCTCTCCGATATAAGGGATTCTAGTTGGCATTAAAATAAAGAATGCTACAAGTGCTACTGCTGCACCTTGTATCTTATCACCCTTTAATTCTCTGGCATAAGCATAACCTGTACCCATACAAGTAAAGATAGCTATAATATTAAATGTAGCTCTAGATACATTTGTAAACCAAGTTTCCCAGCCTGCCCCTAAGTATTGTGTCCAAAACTCTCCCCAGCCTGGAATTGGGAAGTTTGCAATTAATAAGAATACTGATCCTACAATTAGTAATGGTGTTGTAATTAAGAAACCATCACGAATTGCAGATAGAACTTTGTTTCTACCTAGCTTATCAGCTATAGGCATAAGAACTTTTTCTAATTTTGAAAACATATTATTCACTCCCTATTATTTTTTCTAGTAGTTTTTCTAGCACTAATTTAGTACTTTTGTCTAATGATTTATTATTTTTTATTATTTTTAATGTGCATAATTGCTGTTTTTAATACCTTTTCTCCATTCATAACTCCATAATCTGCTGAGTCAATAACGAATACTGGTGTTCCTAATTCCTTAAACTTCTCATTAGTCTCTTCAAAAAGATACTTAACTTGTGGTCCTAGTAATATACAATCTGGGCTTAATGTTTGAACTATTTCATCAATCTTTCCAATTGGAAACGCTTTTACTTCGATAGGTAACTTATGAGTATCTGCTACCTTTTGCATTTTGCTCGCTAATAAACTTGTTGACATTCCATTACTACAGAATAAATATACTTTTTTCATTTAAATCACCCTTCTACTTTCATATTTTAAATTTATTATTAAATTAATAATTTGCTAACTAATTTTGACTAAGCCTTTATTATAATTGTTCCAGCTATATAGTCATGTATCATTCTTCTTCCTATGGTTTTATATACCATAACAATTGAAACTACTGTCACTATTATTGATACTCCTCCCAAAACAGTATATATTGTTGGACTAATTGCTAACCCTAGCATCTGACGTAAGTATCCAGATCCTGCAACAAGACCACCTTCAACTAATAACACGCCTAAAATTTCTCTTTTAAACATTGTCTTAATGGTTATCTCACTTTTATCAAGTGTTGCAACTTTTACACCTAAAAATTTCTTTCCTAAGGTTTGTCCCTTATACACATATGTTGGTATTAATACATAATAAGCTGATGAAATCATTATTGCCATTGTACCTGCTATCATAGCTTGATTAAATGGAAGTGATGTAAGTGCAGTTACTACCTTATCATCTCCTGTTGTCATTCCATACATAAGTAATATCGGTAATCCTGCAAGAACTGATGCTAGATACCAATCACCTATAAAAGCTATAAACCTTTTCAGTAATAATTCACCATCGGATTTTCTGTCATTTAATTTTGCATTTTTGTTGTTACTCATTTCTACCACCCTTTGCTTCACAATGAAAGTAAATCTTTTAAAACTATGTATTATTCTTAACTATATTTATAGCAATTACCATGCCAACTATTTTAAACGTCTATTTATTAGATATATTAATTAAAAACTATGTGTTTTTATGTATTTATCTATCTAATAATTCTAGTGTGTTGATAAGCAACACAGTTGTAAAACGTTTACTAGCAAGTTTAACACACAGTGTGTCGTTTTTTATCGCTTTTTATACTTTATTTTTGATAATACGATACATTACTTCATTGATTATTAATTTCAATATATATTATTACTATATCCCATAGACATATTACCATTTTCTACGACACATTTTCTATACTTTATTGAATTTAATAGCGTTAAATTTAATTCTAATTTAAAAAATCACTATACCACCCTAAAAATCGTAATAACTTCAAATAATGTCCATATGTAATAGTTAAAGGATTTTCCTACTGCGTGGAAAATGTGAAAGGGTAAGCTATGCTTACGTGAAAGATAGCTGAAACTCGTGAAAGGAATCATTCTTGGAGTTTTGATTATATCTTCACTTCATTCCGTCAAAGTGCAATCAACGATTGCGTTATTAAAGTTATTTTTCTTTTAAAAATAACAAGGAGACTAATGCCAATGGCATTAATCTCCTAAACATTCTCTTTAATTTAAAGAAATCCTTAAAGGATTTCAACATTATTTAAAGCCTGTCTTGCCCTTTTACGTGAATGCAATGAACACTATCACATACTTCTTAAGTACATGTTCAAGTAGTCCCCAGACTCAACTCTCATGCACCGTAGTCGCCCTATTTAGAGTATTTCTTATGAGTTAAAATCATCTCTTTAGCCATTGCTTTTAACATCTCAGTAGTCATTAATTGATCTTCAGCATGCATTAATAATAATGAAACTTCAACTCTTTCTCCTGATGCTTCCTTCATTATTAATGAGCTATGTGAATCTTGTGCTCTTAATAAAGCAGCATCTGCTTCTACCATGAATTTCTCTGCATCTTCAAATCTTTCTTCTCTTGATGCTTTTAACGCCTCAAATATGCTTGATCTTGCGTCCCCTACGTTGCTTATTAATTGGAATGATACTAATTCTAATTCTTCCATGATAATTCTCCTTCGTTTATATATTTGTATTTATTCTAATACTAAATTAACTATATTCTATAAGAAACTCCCCAAGGAGTTTCCTCCAAAATTCTAAATTCTCAATTAAACCTGTGCTACTTTAGTTTTTATAGCTGCTTCTTTAACAGCTTCTGCTA
>JAVWLU010000011.1:18278-75168 GCA_036637795.1 Clostridium sp.
AATTAAACCTGTGCTACTTTAGTTTTTATAGCTGCTTCTTTAACAGCTTCTGCTACGGCAGCTTGTACACTCTTTAAGAATGGTTTTGGTATTATGTATTCTTCGTTTAATTCTTCTTTTGAAACTTCATTAGCTATTGCATAAGCGGCTGCAATTTTCATTTCTTCGTTTATTTCTTTAGCTCTAACATCTAGTGCACCTCTAAAGATACCTGGGAATGCTAGTACATTATTAATTTGATTTGCAAAGTCTGATCTTCCTGAGCCGACTATTCTTGCTCCTGCTGCCTTTGCATCTTCTGGGAATATTTCTGGAACGGGGTTTGCCATTGCAAATACAATTGCATCTTTATTCATGCTAGCAGCCATTTCTTTTGAAACTACATTTCCTGCTGAAACTCCAATAAATAAATCTGCTCCTTTAATAACATCTGCAAGTTTGCCTTGCTCATTATTAGGATTTGTTATTTCTGCTACTTCTTTTAAAGTATAATCTGGATAATCCATTCCTCTATATATTGCACCATCAATATTGCACATTACCATGTTTTTAACACCTGAAGAAAGTAGTAACTTACCTATTGCAATACCTGCTGAACCTGACCCGTTTATTACAACTTTTATATCTTCTAGCTTTTTATCAACTATCTTTAATGAATTTATTAACGCAGCTAAAACTACAATTGCTGTTCCATGTTGGTCATCGTGGAATACTGGAATATCTAATCTTTCCTTTAATCTTCTTTCAATTTCAAAACATCTTGGTGCTGAAATATCCTCAAGATTAATTCCACCTAAACTAGGTGCTATTCTTACAATTGTTTCTACAATTTCATCTGGATCTTTTGTATCTAAAACTATTGGGAATGCATCTACATCTGCAAAACTTTTAAACAGTACACTCTTTCCCTCCATTACAGGAAGTGAAGCAAGTGGACCTATATCCCCTAGCCCAAGTACTGCTGTACCATCTGAAATTACTGCAACAGTATTCCATTTTCTTGTGTAAAGATACGCTGTTTCAGGGTTCTTATGTATTTCTCTACAAGGTTCTGCTACTCCTGGTGTATATGCAAGGCTTAAATCTTTTTCATTCTCCACCTTTACTCTTGAAACAATTTCTAATTTCCCTTTAACTTGTTTATGAAACTCTAATGCTTCTTCATATATATTCAAAGCGTCTACCTCCAGCTTTATTATAGAACTACTTTAGTTCCATGAATTTCTTTTGCTCCAGTATATTCTAGTATTTCATCTCTATTTGCTTTTGTTACGCTCTTACCTGGCATAATTATTATTCTGCCATCTGCATAATTAACTAATTCTCTTAATGCATCTTTTCCTTCAATAGCGTTTGCCATTCCACCCTTAGTTAGAATTCTTTGTACACCTAATTCTACTAATTGATCTATTGCTGCAAATTTATCTTCTATATCATCAAATGCCATATGGAATGTGATTTGCATTGGTTTAGCTTCTTCTACTAATTTTTTAGTAGTTTCTAAATCCATAGCTTTTCCTTTTAATGCACCTATAACAACACCATATGCTCCAAGATCCTTGCAAGCTTTAATGTCATCTAACATAATTTGAACTTCATCTTCTGAAAACTCAAAGTTTCCTCCTCTAGGTCTTATGATAACCATTGAAGGAACTTTTATATTTTCTATAGTTCTCTTTATAGTTCCATAACTTGGAGTAGTTCCATCCTCTAATAAGTTGTCACAAAGTTCAATTCTATCTGCACCTAATTGTTCTGCTAAAACTGCACCATTATAATTTCCTACACACATTTCATATATTGCCATTGTAATTCCTCCTAAAACTTGTATTAGTCAAATGTTATTGGAGACTTAATTCTTTTTGTATACGCATCTAGCCACTCTTCGCTTGCAACTTCATACTCAGTTCTTCCATCAACTATGTTACAAACATAAACTGTTGGTTCTGAATCTTCTGTTACAACTGAGAATGAGAAACCATCAATATTAGTAGCAACTCCAAACTCACCCTTATTATTTAAACAAACTACTGATAAATCACCAGCATTTCCTCTTCTTTTTATTAATTGTTCATTTAAATCTGCAACTGCTTTATTTGCAGCTTCATGTGGGTGATATCCTTCTTTCATTAATCTAACGATTTCATAAGAGATACATCCCTTCATTAAATCTTCTCCAAGACCTGTAGCTGATGCTCCACCAACTTCACTATCTACATAGAATCCTGAGCCTGAAAGTGGTGAATCACCAACTCTTCCTCTTTTTTTCATAAATAATCCACTTGTAGATGTTCCAGCAACCATTGACTTAGTTGCATCTAAAGCAATCATTCCAACAGTATCATGACCATCATATGGACTTAAGCCTTCTTTTGCAATTTCTCTTCTTTTCTTTTCATAATGTCTCTTTGCTCTATCTGTTAACATGTTAACTCTTTCAAATCCATGCTTATGTGCAAACTCATCTGCCCCTGCCCCTTGTAAGAAACAGTTAACTTGTTCTTTACTTAATCTTCTTGCTACACTAATAGGATTCTTGAAATCCTTAATACCTGCAACTGCTCCAATAGAAAATGTATTTCCATCCATATAAGCTGCATCTAATTCTACTTCACAGTTTTCATTTGGTAATCCACCATATCCAACTGATTTATAATAAGGAAAATCCTCTACCATCTTTATTGCATTTTCTATTGCATCTCCAGCTGAAGAGCCATCTTTTAAAAGTTCAGTTGAACTTTTAATTCCCTCTACTGCCATTCTCCAAGTTGCTATCATTGCGTATTTCATAATCTCGTCCTCCTACTAAATTACTTTATATGACTTAATAAAGCAATAACCATGCCAATTTTTGTTTTGCTAAAGCACAGTCAGTTATTCTCAACTTCTAATTGCTTTTTTAATGCAGTGTGTTGTAGAATAATACATAGTTATAAGAATTTTATGAGTATTTAACACAGTAAGTAAAGGTTTTAGGTAGTTATCAATACATTATTATTGTAACTATTACACAAATTAAATATGGCATATGAAAATAAATAATAGACCAATGATGCGATGAATATTTTGTGTAAGACAAGGAAGTAAAACCGCAGATACTATTGGTTATCTACGGTTTTACTGACGCAGTATTACGCAAAATAGGCTCGCATACTGGTTTATTATTTATTTGATTGTGCCTAATTGCAGAAGAGGGTACTACAAATGAAGAGAATTGATTTAATTTATAACGCAATGAAAACACTTGATAATGGAAATGGTATGACTACTATAGATGTTAGTAATCATCTAAATTTAGAACGTTCAAATGTTAGTAAAGACTTAAACTTATTAGTTAGCAATGGTAAGTTATATAAAAATAGTTCTAGACCAGTTAAATATTTTTTAAACAACCCTAATGCTACTGACTTTACTACAAAGTCATCTATGGATAAAATGGGTTATCTTTATCCATCACTTACACCAGCAATTAAATTATCAAAAACAGCTATACTTTATCCACCAAATGGAATGAACTCATTAATCATAGGTAATACTGGTGTTGGTAAATCAATGCTTGCAAAGCTTATGCATGAATATGCTAATTCTTTAGATGAATCAAAGGACATGCCTTTTATTCACTTTAACTGTTCAGATTACTCTAATAATGTGCAATTATTAAGTGCTCAACTTTTTGGTGTTAAAAAAGGTACATTTACAGGTGCTACAGAAGATAGAGCTGGCTTAATAGAACAAGCTGATGGTGGTATTCTATTCCTTGATGAGATTCATAACCTCCCAAGTGAAGGTCAAGAAATGCTATTTGTATTTATGGATACAGGATACTTTAAAAGATTTGGTGAAGTTTCAAAAAGAATAAAATCTTCAGCACGTATAATCTGTGCTACTAATAAAGATATAAACGCATCATTATTAGATACATTTATTAGAAGAATTCCAATAAAGATATTCTTACCAGGTCTTGATGAAAGACTTTTAGAAGAACGTCTTACATTAATTGAATACTTTATTAAGGAAGAAAGTGCAAACCTTGATAAGCCTGTACTTGTTTCACTTAATGCAATGTTATGTTTATTATCTTATGAGTGTCCATACAATGTTGGACAACTTAAGAATGATATTATACTAGCAGTAGCAAATGCTTACTCTGAATACTTCATTCATAATAAGAAACAAATAAAAATTAATACTCCAGACTTACCACATGAAATTAAGAAGATGATTAATACTCCTTTAGAAAAAGAAAGAGCACTTATTGAAATGCTTCCAAGTTCTAATGGATATTTAACATATGATAGTAATACAGAAATCACTAGTCACTCATTCTTAAAACAAAAACATATAATCTTATCTAGCTACAAAAAAATGATGAAAGAAATAGATACTACCCTTCATCATAAAGAAATTTGTACTGATAAAGTTATTAAAATATTTAAAGAATATGTGATAACTGTAACAGAAAATTTATCAAACTTTAATTATAATTTTGAGCCTTCTGCTTATGATGAAGTACTATCGAATATAATTAAATTAGATGATAATTTAAAAGAAGCTCTTACTGATGATATCTTTAAGAATTTCTTTAATATCCATATAGATATGATTTACGATAGAATTAATTTAATGGAATGTAACTCTTTACCTTTATTAAATAAACTTAAAGCTGTTTATTCCAATTACTATACAATTGCAACAAACGTAAAATCATTAATTGAAAAGACATATAACATAAATCTTTCTGATACAGAAATGTTATTCTTAGTTATATTTGTACTTTGTTGTAATAAATAACTATCCCTATTATTTAAAAAGTAAAAAAGCTACATCATTTGGTGTAGCTTTTTATTATTAATTATATGACTTTTCATTTCGTTTGCTTAGATACACTGATAACAAGAATATAACTGCTGCAAATAATATTAAAATCGCTACAGGAATCATTTCACTAACTATCCCATTTCCACTTTGTGCTTGTGTTACATACTCTATAAGCCATCTTGATGGTGAAATGTATGATACCTTATTTAAAAGATCTGGGAAGATTTGAACTGGAACAAATGACCCTCCAATAATTGCAAACACCATACATATATTCATACTTAAGCTTCCAACTTCTTGTTCTGTTTTACTTAGTGTTACTATAAGCTGAACAAATGATACTATTACTGTTGCAAATATGGTTACTATTAAAAATGCTTTCCATAGTGGCATTCCAAAATCAACATCTAATAATACTTTGCTTAATATTAGTGTTGAATAACCTTGTAGTAATAAAATCAACATATTACTAAGTAATGCAGCTAAATAATAGTAACTTGTTTTTATTGGCATTGTAAATAATCTTGTAAATATATTTATCTTTCTATCATAAAAGAATACCTCTGCTGCACTAATACCGTTTATAAACATCAAGAATCCAATTTGTGCAATTAGCATCTGTGCTGCCATTAGCTTTCCAGCATCACTATCCTTTGTTACTTTATTTATATCTATTCCTTCATTTAACAAGCTATCAACCTCTTCTTTAAATAACTCATTATTATCTCCACAACCATTTTTTATCATAGCTATGTTGTTTACTTCATTTTTTAATAATAATTTAATTCCTTCAATAGATTCCTCTTTTGTATCTAATGCAGTTGTTTTAAGGTCTAATGTTTCTTCAAAGCCCTTATCAAATTCAATAAATAATGTAAGTTTATTTTTCTCTAGAGAAGTTTCATCTGTACTATCATAATAGCTAACATCATAGGATTCATTACTTTCTAATAAACTTATTATATAATTAGATACAGTAGATTTATCATTATCAACAATTCCAATCTTAGTGCTTGAAGTAAAGCTTGAAAATGATATATTCATAAAAACTAAGGCTATAATAACTGGAACTATAATTTGCATTAAGAATGCAATAGGGCCTTTTAAAACTATCTTTTTAAAGTTGTATTTCATTAATATTAATACTTTACTCATTAGGCTCTAGCCTCCCTATCTGCTATATTTATTGTTATAAATACTAAAGCAACTCCAATTATTAATGCTGCTAAAGAACCTATTATTAATGTAGTATTTTCATTTTTATATACCATATCAAAAATTCCATCATTGTACCATTTTAAAGGTGAAATATTAGAAACTACACTAAACCACTCTGGTAAGTACATATCTAAAGGGAAGAAACATCCACCTAGCATTCCAAGTACAGGAAACATAATTCCTCCAATTGTACTAATAACTTGCTCTCCTTTTTTAAATAATGTTGAAGCAAGCATTGTGATTGATATAAATAAAATAAAGAATGGTATTAAAGCTAGGTATGGAATTAAGAAATTACCACCCCAGTTAGTTTCTAAAATAAAATATGAATACATATAAGTTGGTAATAAACAAACTGCAGCAATTATCATATATCCTATAAGTGTTGAAGTGTAATACTTACTATTAGAAACACCCATTGTATTTAGTCTTATTTTTAATCCTGTTCGTAATTCTTTAGTCACTTGACTTACACTCATTAACCCTACAGATATTATAAATATAGTAATCATTGATACTCCATAGTAATCCTTAGATGATGGTATAACTTCACCTTTAACAAAGCTAGTACTTATATCAACTTCTTCTACTCTACTTCCACCACCCATCATATAGGCTCTTACACTTCTATCGTAGTTTTTCATAATCTCCACTATAGATGAAGCAAGCTGACTATTCCCACTTGAATACACTATGTCCACTTCATTAGATTTAATATTTATCTGAACATCTTCATCATTTTTAGATTCACCTTTTATAACATTTAAATCCATGCCTTCTATCAATGCTTTTAACTCTACTTCTGAAATTATTCCATCTTCATTATTTTCAACTGTATAGTATAAATTCTCACCTTCAAAGGGATTAAAATTTTCCTGATTAAAAACTTTTTCCATCATCATATATTCAGCTGTTATTATAATTATTGGAAATGTAAGTAAAAATAGAAATTCCTTAGAGGATTTTAAATAATATGCTATAGTTCTTTTTATTAATGTAATCATTCTAATACCTCCTTTAGTCTCTTAAACTTCTACCTGTTAATGTTAAGAAAACAGATTCTAGATTTATCTCTTTATAACCAATATCGTTAATCTTCATTTCTTTATCATTGAAATATTTTATTATCTTATCTAAATTATTAACTTCCCTTATTGATGTAATATTTATAGAATTCTCCTCATCAACAAGAACTTTTTCCACACCTTTTATGTCCATTAACTCATTTTCATTAACAATAAAATTACTAGGTATCTTTATGTTTAATGTAGTTTTATCACTTATTAAGCTTTTTAGTTCTTCTGCTGAACCTCTAGCTAATAATCTACCTTTATCTATGATAGCTATCTCACTACAAAGACTTTCAACTTCATCCATATAATGAGTTGTGTATATAATTGTTGTTCCTTCTTTATTAAGCTTTCTTACTCCATCTAAAATATGATTTCTTGATTGTGGATCAATGCCAACAGTTGGCTCATCCATAATAACAAGCTTAGGTTTATGAATTATTGCACAGGCAATATTTAATCTTCTTTTCATTCCACCTGAATAAGTAGAAACTTTTTTATTCTTAAACTCATCTAGCTCTGCAAACTCTAAAGCATATTCAATTGACTCCTTAAGTTCTTTTCCCTTCAACCCATATATTTCTCCAAAAAACTTTAGGTTTTCATATCCCGTAAAATCTTCATATAATGCAAGGTTTTGTGGAACAACTCCAATCTTATTCTTAACCTCTATTGAACCACTTTTAAGCTTTTTCCCAAATAGAAGTATCTCACCAGCATTTGCATTAGATACTGTAGTTATTAAATTAATAATAGTACTTTTACCTGCTCCATTTGGTCCTAGTAGACCAAAAATTTCTCCTTCATTTATACTTAAATCTACTCTATCAACTGCTGTAATATCTTTATATTTTTTAACTAATCCTTTTGTCTCAACTATTTTCATAATACTCGCCTCCACCAATCTAGACTTTGTTTAATAAATAATTAATTAAGCTATTACTTATTTTTAAAAGCCTTACCCTATACTCTTATTATATAATCCACTACCCAATCTCGAAATCCGTCAAAAGTAATAAAAGCACATTACTAAAGTAACATGCTTTAAAATCTCTCGTAGAATTTTTATATTTCGCCCTTTAAATATGCAATTGCAATTTGTGTTCTATGTTCTAATTTACACTTATTTAGAATTGATGATATATAGTTTTTAACCGTTCCTTCTGAAATAAATAGTTCTTTTCCTATCTGCTTATTATTAAATCCTCTCGAAATACTCTTTATTATTTCTTTTTCTCTTTCAGTTAAATCACCATTAAGTATCTCTTTATCACCGTTATTACTTTCAGACACTTTCAGCTTGTCCATAATACCACTTTGTAAAACACAGTTTCCACTATGAACTACTTTAATAGCATTTATAATCTCTGTTGGATTTGTATTTTTAAGAAGATATCCCTTTGCTCCGTACTCAAGTGCTTTTTGAATATATTCATCCTCATCAAAAGTTGTTAAGATAATTACATTTGTTTTAGTATTATCTATAATCTCCTTAGTTGCAGTAACACCATCACACTTAGGCATTCTTATATCAAGTAATGCTATATCAATATTATTTTCATTACAATAACTGCTTAAATTTTCTCCATTTTCAAATGCTTCAACTATATCAATTTCATCATCTACAGATAGTAATATCTTTAAACTTTCTCTTATTATTCCCTCATCATCAGCTAATATAACTCTAATAGCCATCTCTCTTCCCCCTAAATTATTTAGTTGATTATGCCTAAAACAAGTGTTACTTGAAATCCATCATGATTATTAACAACCAAGCTTCCACCAATATTTATCACTTTTTCTTCTAAAGAGTTTAAACCCATTCCCTTTTTAAAATCTAGATTTTTCTCCCCATTGTCTTTAACTACTACTTTAATAATTTTATTAAGAACTTCTAATTGAACAGATATCTTATTACCATCTGAATACTTTAATATATTAGTAGTAAGCTCCTTTATTCCATCTAATATAATAATCCAATTAGATGTTTCAATTCTTTCAAGTTCACCTTTATACACTAAAGAATACTCAAAGTCTGTGTATTTAACTTTATTCTCTAAAAGGCTCTTTATTTTATTTATTCCTATCTCACTATACTCAGGTTTAATATTTTTAAGTGTTGCTCTTATATCTTCCATCCCATCATTTAAGATATTAATAGTACTTGCTATCATCTCTTCACCTTTAGATGAATTCTTATTAAGGACTACTAAAGAAGCTCTAAGCTGCATTAAAGATGTAGCAATAACATGTCCAACTTTATCATGCATTTTAGCTGATAAACTATTTCTTTCCTCTAGCTTTAAATTGTAAAATTGTTGCTCTTTGCTTTCTTGCTCATTCTTCAAAGCTAACCTTAAACTTTCAACCTCATAGATCAATGATTCTTTTTCCTTATGAAGAATATCTTTTTCTTTAGCCTTACCCAAAACTATATAAGAAAATAAATTAGTCATTGATATTAAAATAAATATATGTAAAAGTGAGTTCTTACCAGCAAATACTAAAGGTATGTATGAAAAAATAATTACTATTTTTTTATTAAAATACTCATTTAAGGATAATGCAAAAATTGGTCCTACAAATGGATAAATAGATGAAACTATTAGTGCAATACCACTTTCAACTAATAACACATATTTAAACTTCGTCCAATTTAAATAAACTAAATACAATGCCATAACGCCTAAAACAAAAGCATATATACCAAAGTTACTTTCTTCATCGAATGCATATACCACATAAAAATTAAATAAAATTACTAATCTATAAAGAAAAAACTCCATTACAATATCCTCCATTTGTGTTTCATATTGTAATTGTACCATAGAGTTGCTACTTATCTTAAATAAATATATCCACTATAATTTTACATTCAGAGTCTGTTAAAGCTCTCAACCTCTGATTTTTCCCGCATATTCTTTTATTCCGCTACTCTTCTACTCTTTTATATAAAAGAATACTTATATAATTACTCCACTTTCTAACTGTATAATTTAAGATAATCTTATACAAATAAAATTTATTAGTACGCAAAAACACCTATGGGTTTAATGTCATTTCTAATCATTAACCTCATAGGTGTCTTAATATTATCATTTATTAAATCTTATATTATATATGTTATATTTTTAGCCTGCTACTTTTACCATACTTTCGATGTTTAGTATTTTCGCTATTTCATTATCTTTCATATCACATTCTTCTTTTATAACTTCTTTTACATACTTTCCTGATTTTAAAGCTATCTTTGCAATATCTGCTGCTTTTTCATAACCAAGTACTGGTGCTAAAGCTGTTACTATTCCGATACTTCCATCTACAAGCTCTTTACATCTTTTTTCATTTGCTTCAATACCTTCAATGCAATTATCCACAAATGTAGCTACTCCATTAGTTAATATGGTGATTGATTCATAAAGATTGTGCATTATTATTGGATAGAATGCATTTAACTCTAATTGTCCTGATTGTGTTGCAAGTGTTATTGTTAAATCGTTACCCATTATTTGATATGAAATTTGCTTCATAACTTCTGGCATTACTGGGTTAACTTTTCCTGGCATTATTGATGAACCATTTTGTTTTGCAGGTAATTTAATTTCACCAAATCCAGTTCTTGGACCTGAAGACATTAAGATTAAATCTCCTGATATTTTGCTTATGTTTACGGCACATACTTTTAATTGAGATGATATATCTGCATATTTATCTAGGTTTTGTGTTGCATCTACTAAATCATCTGACTGATAAACATCTTCACCAAATAATTCTCTTAATACAGGAACTACTTCTCTAATGTATTGTCCATTAGCAGTTATTCCAGTACCTACAGCCGTTCCCCCTAAGTTAACTTCAAGTAAAGATTCTTTAACATCATTTAATCTTTTTACATCTCTTGCAATTGCTCTAGAAAATGCATTAAATTCTGCTCCTAAACTGATTGGAACTGCATCTTGCATTTCTGTTCTTCCCATTTTAATTATATCTTCAAACTCTTTTGCTTTTTTAGCTAAGATTTCTTCTAATACTTTAATTTGTTTTACACAGCCTTGCATTAATCTATAACCAGTTATGCTTGCAGCAGTTGGTATAACATCATTTGTAGATTGACCCATGTTAACATGGTCATTTGGATGAACTGGGTAATATTCTCCCATTTCGTATCCTAATATTTCATTTGCTCTATTTGCAATTATTTCATTTATATTCATATTCATTGATGTTCCAGCTCCACCTTGGATTGGGTCAATGATAAATTGATCTAAAAAGTTATCGCTACACATTTCATCACAAGCTCTAATTATTGCATCACCAAATTCTCTTTTTAGTTCGTGAGCTTTTACATTTGTGATTGCACATGCTTTTTTTACTATTGCTAAGTTTTTTATAAACTCTTGATTTGTATTTAATCCACTTATTCTGAAGTTTTCACAGCCTCTTAAACTTTGCACTCCATAATATGCAGTCTTTGGTACACTTTTTTCTCCAATAGAATCTCTTTCTCTTCTAAATTCCATATTAATTCCTCCTAAGCAATTATGCCTAAATCTTTATACATACTTATTAAGCAAAACCTGTGCCAACTTAATGTATTTATGAATTAAATGGAGTACATCCTATTTTCTTAATATTTTCATCCACCAGTGTGTTAATTTTATCCACACTTTCAATAGTTTTTAACACACTATTTTTAAATCCTCCCTTTTTTTATACACTTTCTTGTAATTGATAGCTTTTTAAATACTCTTACAATCTTAAAAACCCCCATATGATAAAATAATCTCTTAAAAATTTAGAAATCATTTTATCATACAGGGGATTTTTTATTATTTATAATTATTTAGATTTTAAATATGCTTCTCTTCCAAGCTCATATAAATTATTTCCTAGGCTATCAATAACAACTGTTAAAGGCATATCTTTTACTTCCATTCTTCTAATTGCCTCTGCACCTAAATCTTCATAAGCAATTACTTCTGACTTAACTATACTTTTTGCAATAAGTGCAGCTGCTCCACCAATTGCTCCAAAATAAACAGATTTATTTTTTATAATCGATTCTTGAACTTCTTCATTTCTCTTACCTTTTCCAATCATTCCTCTAAGACCTAAATCTAATAATCTTGGAGTATATGAATCCATTCTATAACTTGTTGTTGGACCTGCTGATCCAATAACTTGTCCTGGTTTTTCTGGTGATGGTCCTACATAGTAAATAGCTGCATCTTTAATATCTAAAGGTAACTCTTTATTAGCATCTAATAATTCTATTAATCTCTTATGTGCTGCATCTCTTGCAGAATATATTATTCCTGAAAGTAATACTGAATCCCCAGCTTTTAAGTCCTTTATTTTTTCATATGTTAGTGGTGTACTTATTCTTATTTCCATTTTTCTATACCACCCTTTCCTTATGTCTAGTTGCATGACAGCTTATATTTACAGCTACAGGTAACCCTGCAATATGTGTTGGATATGTTTCTATATTTATACCTAAGGCAGTAGTTCTTCCACCATAACCTTGAGGTCCTATTCCTAATTCATTTATCTTTTCTAGCAATTCAACTTCTAAATTTGAATAAAATTCGTCTTCATTGCTTGAATCTATGTATCTTAATAAAGCTTTCTTAGATAAGAATGCTGCTTTTTCAAAAGTACCACCAATACCTACTCCAACAATCATTGGTGGACATGGATTAGCTCCAGCTTGCTCAACAGTTTCAATAATAAATTTCTTAACCCCTTCAATTCCATCAGACGGCTTAAGCATTCCTATTCTACTCATATTTTCAGAACCAAACCCCTTTGGTGCAACTGTTATCTTCACCTTGTCACCAGGTACTATTTCATAGTAAATAACTGCTGGTGTATTATCTTTTGTATTAACTCTATTTATTGGATCTTTAACTACTGATTTTCTTAAAAATCCTTCATCATATCCTCTTCTTACACCTTCATTAATAGCTTCTTCAATACTTCCACCACTAATATGAACATCTTGTCCTATTTCTAAAAATACACAAGCCATTCCTGTATCTTGGCATATTGGCATCTTTTCATTCTTAGCAATTTCTGCATTTTCTTTAACTTTATTAAGAACTAATCTAGCTGAATCCCAATCTTCATTTTTAAGACATGAATTTAATCCATTCATTATGTCATCACCTAAATAATAATTAGCTTCAATACATAATTCTTTTACTGTATCTCTAATAATATCTACATTTAATTCTCTCATTACCTTTTCTCCTTCTCATTTAGTGACAGTTACCTGTTTCTTTCAATGGGTTACTTTCCACCCTTACTCTATTCCATTATAATCCATATGCGTAGCTTCATCAAAATATTTTCTAACTATTGTCCCTATTCATCAAAAGCAATTATATAATACATGTATAAACGCAATTATAATGCCAACACTCTATAAATCTTGTAAACAAAGTACTTATACTTCTAGAACTGTATAATACTATTTCTGTATAATACACTTATAATTAATCAAACAAAAAAGCTACATAAAGAATATTATTACTCCTCATGTAACTTTTATTATTTTTATTTAAGTATTTCTCTTACTTCAACAAGTATTTTTCCTAACATATTCTTTCCTGTACCATCAGTTCCACAGCCCCAATAATAATCATCTGTAGTTTTTTCAACTATATCTTCATTTCCAGTTGATAATAAAATTGTTTTTATAGATTCATTTTGAGAAAACTTTAATAATACAGCTTGTCTCATAACATCATCTTTAATCATTTCCCAATCTTGTCTTAATGGTTTTGTTCTATCTCTACCAAGAATCGCTGATTTCATAGGACTCTTTGCATTAATCACTTCTAACTCAGCATCAGTACCCTCAAATTTCTTTGATTGAAAATAATGCTCAGATGTTTTATACTTCATCCCATTTTCACTAAATTCATACTCTGCAAAATTAGAAAAACATCCATATTCATCTTTCATTTTATAAAAATATATAGCCATAAATCCTCCCCCAATATAACTTTTCTATATTACTCATATATTAACTTCTAACAAGTTATTTTACATATTTTATATTAATTGTAAGTTTATTGGCTATATAAGTCAATTATAATTATTTTAAAACTATTGCTAGTAATATTGATGCTATATATATTATATTTACTATTACAAAGTTCTTAACTGACAATACAAATGTATCTTTTTTACTTTGTAATTTATTAAAAGCTTTTATGTTATCACTAACTGGTTTTAATGCTATCAGTGTTAATAACGATACTACAGGTAATATCTTCATAAATACTTCTACTACTATAGCTAAAAATCCTATGTAATAAACCCATTTAAAAGTTGATAAAGCCTTTTCTTTTCCTATGTATATAGGTAATGTATATCTCTTATTTACAATATCATCATCCATATCACAAATGTTATTTGCTAACATAATATTTGATATTCCTGCTACTGCTGGTAATGTTACTATTAATAATGAAATAATTATGTTTATATTGAAAGATAAATTTAAAGTATTATTAACTAAGTTAATCCCAATAATATTTTGATCAAATATATGAATATACATTGCTAAAAACGTTATTATAAATCCCATTGTAAAACCTGAGAATATTTCACCAAAAGGAGTTCTTGATATTGGAATTGGTCCAAATGAATATAAAACTCCAATGGCAAAAGAAATAACACCTAATAAAAGTACTATAATATCAGTTCTTAAAAATAGTACTAAGCCTAATATGGCTGAAACAATAAACATTGATACTATTGTAAATAACACCAAAGTGGGATTTAATTTATCTTTTACAATTGCATTGTGAGTCTCATAACCAAATCCATGTTTTTTTATAGCCTTTTTATAATCCATATAATTATTTATTGTTGTAGTTGTCATATCAAATATCAACATACTCATAAATAATGTGACTGCATTCTTAATATTAAAATTTTCAAATTTATATAGTGCAAATGTTGTTCCTAATAAATATGGAATAATACTTGCTACTTTTGTTTGAATTTCTACTAGTTTTAAAAAACTTCCTATATTCATCATATTCCCCCTGCTATTTCTACTACTACGTATAGTCTTAATTTTTTACTTTATCCAAGGACAAATTTTAATTTCTAAATAATCTAGAACTTTATATATAATAAGTGCTACTACACTAAGAGCTACAACACCTGCAAACATCTCTTTATAATCAACCATTGACCAGGAATTCATTATAAAATATCCAAGTCCATACCTTGTAGCATAGTTTTCACTAAAGAATAAAGCAGATATTGCAATACCTGTACTAATTCTTATTGATGAAAATATCTTAGGTGCAATTGCTGGTAAAATAACTTCCTTACATAAATCTAACCTATTAAACTTCATTATTTTAGCTGATACTAATATAGATTCATCTACTTCCATAACACCATCACGTGTTGATATTAATATTTGGAATACTATTATTGTAACCATTAATATTATTTTAGATTTATCTCCAATTCCGAATATAACCATAAATATTGGTAGAAAAGCTATCTTTGGGATTGGGTATAATAAATATAATACAGGAGAACAAATTCTTTTCAGCTTATCATTCATTCCTATAATAATTCCAAGTGGAACTCCAATAATTAAGGAAATTCCAATGGACATAGTAATCCTATATAAACTATATATTATGTGCATATGAAAATCATTTTTGAAAAGATGAATCAACTCCTCAAATGTTTCAATTGGAGATGGTACCATGTTACCACCAACTGCAATATGAAGTACATACCATAAGATTAATATTATTATTACACCATATAAAGAGGATAAATATTTTTTATAATTATTCTTAATCATAAAGTGCACTCCTTACCTTATTACATACATGAAAATATTCTTGTTTCTTTCGAATCTCTCTATCACCAAAGTATTGATTCTCTATAACTTCTTTAATTCTTCCATCTATCATAACTATAATCTTTTCACCTAAAAAAACAGCTTCTTCTATGCTATGTGTTACAAATACCATTGTATTTTTTCTCTTTAAATGTATTTCTAATAGTAATTCTTGAATCTTTTCTTTTGTCATTGCATCTAATGCTGAAGTAGCTTCATCTAATAATAAAATCTCTGGATTATTAATTAGTGTTCTTCCAATAGCAACCCTCTGCCTTTGTCCTCCACTTAGTTCATTAATATACTTTGATCTTATAGATTCAATTTCTAATTCTTTTAGCAACAAATTTACTTTATTTAATTTTTCTTCTTTTTTAAAATTACTTTTCTTTAACCCCATCATTATATTATCTTCTGATGATTTCCAAGGAAAAAGACCAAGGTTCTGAAGTATTAATGATACCTTGTCTCTATCTATTTTAACTTCACCACTTTGTTCTTTTATAAGTCCTGCCATAGTATAAAGTAATGTTGTCTTCCCACAACCTGAAGGCCCGATTATAGCATAAGAAGTTCCCTTAGAAATATCTAAGGAAACCTCTTTTAAAACTACTTCTTTACCATAGCTAACTACTAATTTTTCAATTTTAATCACTACTTAGTGTACTTTCTTTCTAACATATCTTCTGATTTAACAGTTAGATCCTTGTTTAAAGTTTCTGATGTCCATTTGATTATACTATCAATGTACTCATCACTTGGTAATGCTGCCTTCTTATATACTGGTAAAACCATTAATTCCTTTGCTTCTGGTTTTACATTAGGTATATTTTCAATTAATATATCTCTTGCAATTGAGTTATCTTTATTAATTTCATCTACAGCCTTATTGTATGCTTCATGGAACTTTTCAATAGCTTTGCTCTTTTCTGACATAGCTTTTCCAGTGAATACTAAGCAATCCGCTGAAAATTCATCATCTAAACCATATAATGTTTTTTCTAAACCTTGTAACTCTCCATTTGAAGCAACTGGTTCTGGAAATAATCCCATGTCTAATTCTCCACTTCCTATAGCTGCAAGTCTTGCTGGAATTTCATTTATAAACACTTTCTCAATGTTATAATCTTTACTAAGCCATGTATCTATTAAATAGTTAGATACACTAACTTCCATCATACCAACTTTAATATCCTTCTTATCTTTAGCTCCACTATGAGATAATACTGGGAATACCCCATCTGTCATAGTTGTTGCTTTTATATCAAATCCACCATCAACATTAGTTGCAACTGCAATAAAATCTGTCATTGCACCATCTATTGAATTACTTTGAAGTGCACTTTGTCTATTTTGAGCATTTGTATAAATCTCAATTTCAACATCAATACCTAAATCTTCGAAATATCCATTTTTTTCAGCAAGTAAAATTGGAGCTGTATCTACCGCTGGCATTAATCCAATACTTAACTTCATATTTTCTTTTGAAACTTCTTCTCCTTTATTTCCACAACCAGCCATAACTACTGACGTTGTAGCTAAAAGAAACATAGCTAATAACTTTTTAAACTTCATTTGTTTATTCTCTCCCTTATCTTGTACGTATTCAACTTGATTATTTTACCACATTATCAATCATTTTTCGACACTTTGTTTGTACCATTTTTCTATTTATGGTAATATATATGGGCTATAACTAAAGATAGAGGGGTTTAACTATGACAAAAGAATATTTAATTAAATTTGCAAAAGATTCCTGGAAGGCATTTCGTCCCTTCTCACTTACTCTTGCAATTGGATCAACAACACTTGGTATTGTTGCTGTATATAGACAAGGATTAATGGATTTCTCTAATATGAATCACTTCATTATTATCTCCTTAATCACAATAGCTGGTATCTTAGCTCAATCAGGTGCAAACCTTGTAAATGATTATTTTGAAGGTAGTTTTAGATACTATAGACCTAGCGGTAGAAAAGTTATATTTCTAGGAGTTGAAAGAACTTATTTTGATATTTATGTATTTTTATGGGCTATGAGTTGTTTTGGACTAGCTGCACTTGTAGGAATTTATTTGATTTATATCACAGATTTAAACATGTTATTTATTGGACTAGCTGGTATATTTGGAGCTTATGCTTATACTGGAGAGCCTTTTGTATTTAAAACTAAAGGACTAGGAGTTCCAATATCATTTATATTAATGGGACCATTAATGGTACTTGGTGCATCTTACCCATTCACAATGGAATTAAGCATGTATCCAATATTACTATCATTGCCAGCATCATTTATAATTCCAGCATTAATGCTTAGTAATGAAATGAGAGATTTCCAAAGAGATGCTAATTTGAGCCTTGGTACATTAAGCGTTCGTATTGGTAGCAAAGCTAGTACTTATTTATATAGAATTTTAGTATTCGGTGCTTTTATTTTAACAGCTATTTATGTTGCAATTGGATTTTATCCAGTATTAGCTTTAGCAGTCTTTATAACATTGCCAATTGCATTAAAAGCTAATAAATCAGTAAGTAACTTTGAAAAACTAGGAATTCCATATACTAATAACCTACATTGGACATTTACATTAATACTTATATTAAGCTTAATTTTAGGATAATTCTAATTAATAATATCTCAATTTGTTCATTTTAAAAATATTTTAAGTATAAAAATAATAATGCACAATTAAGCCACTTAACTCTCAGAGTTTTGTATTTTAATTGTGCATCATTTATTTTCAGCTATTTTAAATTTAATATCTACAAAGTATATTTTTCATATACCGCTCTAAATCCATATACTTTTAAACTAAAAAATGAAATCTTCTATACTCTCTTCCATTAATTCATCAGGATATAATGCCATAACAGAATCATCTTCTATTATTTTATAATATCTAGTTGAATAACTTATATTAAACTTGCTATTAGGTAAATTAAACCTTAGTATCTCTCCATAACAATTTGGCTTTCCTCCTGATGGTTCTCCAATTATTGTAGCATTAGTTTCAAACTTAAATTTATATGCATTTAATAATGCTGACGAAAATGTTTCTCTGCCAATTACAACTTTTAAATTTCCCTTAGTATTAATTACTTTATGCTTCTTTATATAATCAATTAAAGGTTCTAATAAAGTTGAATCTCCACCCATATTATTTCTTAAATCTACTATAACCTTATGAATTTTATTATTCTCTATAAACTTTGTAATATCAATTATCTTATCTTTTATTAGTATTTCACCATATTCTCTGCAAGAGTTGTACTTAATATATAAATCCTGTTCTTTTTCTATATATTCATACCATAAGTTTTCATCACTTTTTTTAGCATATATAGGCAACTTATCATTAACTATATATTGTAATTCATTAAAACTTACAGTATTTATTTCAATATCTTTATCCTCAACTCTTACTTTTAAACTCTCCATAGAATCAATTATAAGTAATCCATATAACACTTCAGCAACTTGCATATATTTCACGCATTGTGCTTTAAATAGAAAATCATTTTCATATGAAATTATTTGTGACATATCATCAATAACTTCATTTATGGGTATTCCATCTATTGCAGTTACCTTCTTATATAATATTTTTTTATACACCGCTGTTGTATTTATAATATATATTCCATCATTAAACCAATATAATTTAAAAGGTAAATATCGCTTTGCTGGAATTGCAATAGCAGTATGTGCATCCTTTATTGATGCAATAACTCTACTTATTTCTACTTTCATTTCCTCATAATCTAATTCATTTATCATAGATTTTAAGTTTTTTATTTTTTCTTCAAATTCATCCTTAGATATATTGAAGAATAAGTTTTTATGATTTTTAATCAAAGTATCTCTTAAATAATTTATATCTTCAATCCACTTTTCTTCCCATGTATTACTCATAAGCTCTTTTCAATCCTCTTAACTTCTTAATATCATCTTCTGATATCAGTATCTCTTTTAATAAAATCTTATTAGGATTTGTTGTTAATGGATATGTCTTTATCCATGCATTCCCATCTATAATCTTTATTTCATTTATTTCCTTGCTAGGATCTTCATCATCAACTTCTTCAAGTTCTTCATATGGAGTTAGAACCACTACTCTTCTGCAATATTCTTCATTTTCACTATATATATTAAAGAAACTATTGTAGTTATCGTAATACTTAACTGATGTTACTATTTTTGCAATTAACCCCAAATTTTCTGCCACTTCTAATATCGATATCTTTTTATCTTCCATCGTAATTCCTCACTAACTGTATTTCATTAACTATATTATATCCTATCTACCTATTATCTTTCTAAAAAGGTATACTCAACTTATTATATTTATTAAAAACAAAACCGTATGCCTATTTTAAGACATACGGTAATTCTATTACTCTTCTATTGATATGGCCTCTACTGGACAGCTTTCACAAGCTTCTCTAGTTGTATTTTCATTTTTAACTGAATTTTTTAACAAACTTCGGTAATATATTTATTGAAACAAATGCTAATATACATGAGAATACTGCTGCTATTAATATAGATACTTTAGCTATACTAAGAGCATCTGGATTACTTTGAAGTGCAATCTCTGATACAAATATAGACATTGTAAATCCTATACCTGCAAGCATTGCTACGCAACATACATTGTACCATTTAACACCTTTAGGCTTTTCTATTAAGTGTAACTTAACACCAACCATAGTAAATAACATAATCCCTAATGGTTTACCAATAACTAGTCCAATTATAATTCCAATTGATAGTGTAATACTTTCTTTTGTAATACCACCAATATGAAAATTAATTGCTGTGTTTAAGAATGCAAATAAAGGAAGTATTAATAAGTTAGCATATGGAGCTAAGTTATGTTCTACCTTACTTAATAAACATTCACATTTAACTTCATCACATCTTCTAATAGGAATGGAGAAGGCTAATAAAACACCACTAATAGTTGCATGTATTCCACTTAAGAATATGAAAATCCATAATAAAAATCCGAATATAAAGTATGGATATAATTTCTCTACTTTTAATACCTTTTTCATTGATAATAAAATTAGAAAAATCATTCCTGCGATAGCTAATGGAACTAATTTAATATCAGATGAGTAAAATACTCCTATTATTAAAATAGACATTAAATCATCAACTACTGCCAGTGTTAATAAAAATACTTTTAAAGAACTATTTAATCTTTTTCTAAATATCATAAATGCACCAATTGCAAATGCTATATCTGTAGAAATTGGAATACCTACTCCATTACTAAAGCTTGACCCATTATTTAATACAAAGAATATAAGAGCTGGAACTATTACTCCTCCAAATGCGGCTACGATTGGGAATGATGCCTTTTTAAAGTCTGATAAATGTCCACTAACAATTTCTTTCTTAATCTCACATCCAACTACTAAAAAGAAAATTGCCATTAAGAAATCATTTACTAAAGCATGTAAATTGAATCCATTAAATATGTATATTTCACTGAAAAAATGATGATATGCGTCCTCTAACGGACTATTTGCAACTATTAAAGCAATCCCCGTTGCTATTAATAATAGTACTCCTGGTAGTGCTTCTGATCTTAGAATAGCTTGAACTCTATAAGAAAAACCACTTTTATCTTGTGTAAAATCCATAATATATCTCCTTAATCTATTTTTATCTCTTGTGCATAAATTTTATTATAGTACCGTAATTTCTCTTTTTCAATGAAAGTTATTTTTTTAACTGCTTATATTAAAACTAATTTGAAAATTCTTTAAAACTAATAAAAAAAAGTGGTTTTACCCACTTTTTTCAATCAGTTTATGCTGTTATATTAACATATTTCTACATTTTGGTTTTCTCCATGTAAATCATTGTTAATTTAGTATCATATATACTTTTACTTAATAATAATTATTATTTATTATTTTCAATAATAACTTTTATATTAGCTTTACATCTTCCACCACGGCATCCACCTGCACCTGCACCAGTCTTTTCTCTTACCTCTTCATAAGTACCAGCACCATTCTTTACTGCTTCTATAATTTGCTCTTCAGTTATTTTTTTACAAAGACAAACATTTGACATTTTGTATTCCTCCTATGCATTACTAATTTAATACTATTATCTTTTAATAATAATTATTTGTCAATAGGTATTAAATTCAAATTAAAACGACAGCCACTTATAAATTTTTCATAAATGGCTGTCTCTCTATTTTACTCATTATACTTTAAATACGTTTCTTTTAAAGGCATTAATAATTCAACTTTAAATAAATCTCCTTGGATATCAATATTAATTTTGCTTTTTTGCAGCTTCATTAAATTATTAGCTATATCTAATCCTAATCCATGTCCAGATATATTTCTTGATTCATCACCACGTTTAAATCTTTTCATTAATTCTTGTGGGTCTATATTGAGCTTGTCTCTAGATATATTCTTTAGTATAATTTTGCATTCTTTTTCTTTATACTTACTGTCCTTAACATCTATAATATCTAATGAAATATATACTCTACTACCTTCTAATGAATACTTTGAAATATTAGATAATAAATTTTGAAGTACTCTCATTGTATTGTTTCTATCAATACGACAAATTGCTTTATCCTCATTAATATTTTTAATAATATTTAAATTGATATTTTCTAGTGAATCTTTGCTTTCTTCTAATGCTAAATTTAATAATTCAACTACATCAACTTCTTCCCTATTAGCTTCAATATCACCAATTGAAAAACTAGTTGCGTATTTCAAATCATCAATTAATGCCTTAAGTCTATCTGTTTTACTCTCTAATATTTTTATGAAATCTTCTCTTTCTTCTTTTGATATATCTTCATTATTTAATATATCTATATAATTGATTATGGATGTTAATGGAGTTCTTATATCATGTGATGCATTAGTTATAAGTTCTGTTCTATCAATCAAACTAGCCTCTTCTTCTTTAGCTAATTGTTCTATCTTATTTATTAATACTTCACATTGCTTATATGCTATTGTATATCCTTCTCCCCATAACATCCTAACCTTTGCTTCTTCTTCTAGACTTTCTTTTGCTGTATCTAACTGACCCTTTTTTATTCCTTCAGACATATTTTCAAAAGCAACTTCAATTAACTTATTCCTAGTTGTATTTGTTACAATTCCTAAAATTAATCCTATTATAGTTATAAAACTAGCAATTAAGAAACATACTACTCCTTCTGGCAATGTACTAATTCCAATACTTCCCTCTACTCTATAAAGTGCAAATAATAATATTGAATATATATATAATCCCATTACACTGACTTTTACTATTCTTTTGAAGCATAACCAATTTAAATATCCTCTTCCAAACTCACATTCATCTATATTCTTTCTACAATTCCACCAGTTTTTTAAAGTTTGTAATATAGAAATTATTATAACTCCAGTTATAACATAATATGTTGTATTAAATATTTGATTGTTTCTGTTATTTCCAAAATATCCGGTATAATAACTAACAATGGCAAGTATTATCATAAAAATAATACTTTTTCTTTCTATTAATAATTTACTATATATCTTTTCTAATATATCTACTTCCTTATCATCATCTAAATATTTAAATTCTTTATTAGTTTTTTTTCCGTCTTTTATTTTTTCTCTTTCTTTTATTCTAATTTGGTGAAGTAACATTTTTCAACTCCTCCCCCATCTTAAATCTTATTTCAGTTTTAAATAAATCTCCATCTATAGTAATTTCAAATTGTCCTCCTAAAGTTACTATTATACTTTTTGCTGTTTCTAGAGGTAATCCTGTGCACTTTTCATCTTCATTAGACTCTATTAATTTATATAAATCATCACTACTAATATTAAGTCCTTGTTTTGATATACTCTTTATTGTTATCTTATATGTATCATTATCAATCTTTGAATCCACATAAACTCGAGTTCCCTCTAATGAATGTTTTAATGTATTCTCTAATAATATCTGAAATACTCTCCAAATTTTTTCTGGATCTATATTTAAAATTATTTTTCTATCAACAATACTCACTTCATACTTAAGTTTTGAAGATTCAATATTACTATTAAATTCTGCTATAGCTTGTTTTAAAATATAATTTATATCTACTTGATCTTTTCTCATAGCTAATACTCCACTAGTTGCCTTTGATGATTCAAATAAATCTTCTATTAACTTCTTAATATAATTAGCTTCCTCTTGAAGTTTATCTAACTCAGCATCATCATCTCTTAAATTTTTCAAACCATTTTGTATGTTTTCAACTGGCTTATCTAGCTTATTAACTACACTATTAATTAATTTATTTACGACTTGCTCATTTCTACTTTTACTTTGAACATACTCTCTAACATTTTCAGTTATTGATAATATACTTTCATATACTTTATTACTTACTTGCATAAATGAGGGCATTTCCGAAAAATTCTTCTTCATTTCTACTATGCTAATTTTCTTTTCATCTATAGCTGTAATTGTATTCTCTAATGAATATATCAAAAAAAATGTTTTCATCTCACTAACAAATAGTTTTATTGCTAATATACCTATTAATACAAGAATACTTATTACACCATAGACTCTATCATATTTAATAAAAAACATAGCCGCTGGTATTAATATTACTATTAATATATTTAATATTTTCCCACTATGTTTTAGTATTTTTTTACCTTTCGATTTTATATCCACTTCCCCACACCACCTTTAAGTATAGAGGTTCTTTTGGATTAACCTCTATCTTCTCACGTATTCTTCTTACATGTACCATAACAGTTTCATTACTAATACATTGTTCATTCCAAACTCTCTCATATATTTCTTCCGCTGGGAATACTCTATTTAAATTGCTGATTAACAAATCTAATATTTTGAACTCTATTGGAGTTATTTTTATACTTACTCCATTTACTTTTACTTCTTTACTTAATTTATTTAAGCTTAGTCCTCTTACCTCTATTTCATCTTTAGATGTATTTTTATATACACCTAAGGTTTTATACCTTCTAAGTTGAGATTTTACTCTAGCAATTAATTCAAGTGGGTTAAATGGTTTTGTTATGTAATCATCTGCCCCCATATTTAATCCTAATATTTTATCTGTATCCTCTGTTTTAGCTGATAACATTATTATAGGTATATTCTTCTTTTCCCTAATCTTAAGCGTTGCTCTCATACCATCCATATTAGGCATCATAATATCCATAATAACTAAATGTATATCATTTTCTTCAATTATATTAAGTGCCTCTATACCATCATAAGCTTTTAAAACTTCAATATCTTCATTTCTAAAATATATGTCTATTGCATTCACAATCTCTCTATCATCATCAACTACTAAAATTTTATCTCGCATATATTTTCCTCCCTTGTTATATAAAGAAATTATATCATCTTAACTTCCATACTTTAATAATATATTTAAAAACTTACATACACCTTGTACCAAACCTTACATTTTTCTAACATTTTTTATTAAATACAGCTCTTTTTTCAAATACTATATAATACTCAAGAAATACTAATATACTATAGAAATAAAAAAATCTAAGGGATATTTAATCCCTTAGATTTTTTTTACATATATTCTTTTGTTTCTGGTTTTAGTCCTTTTTCTTTTAACCTAGCTTCTACAAGTTCTTTTATTATAGAATAAACTACTGCAAATAAAGGAACTCCAATTATCATCCCAACAAAACCAAGTAACTTCCCAGCCACAAGTATTGAGAATAAAATCCAAAATGCTGAAATTCCTATAGAATCTCCTAATATTTTAGGCCCAATTATATTTCCGTCTATTTGTTGAATTACCAATATAATAATAGCTAACCATAAGGCTTGTGAAGGCGATACAAATACTACTATTATAAGTGCTGGTACTGCTCCAATAAATGGTCCAAAGAACGGAATTATATTGGTAACACCAATAATTACTGATATAAGCAATGTATATGGCATATTAACTACAGTTAATATAACAAATGTTAGTATTCCTATAATAGTTGAATCTAATATCTTTCCACTTAAAAATCTACCAAAAGTATAATTACTTCTATGTGTTATTTCAAGTACTCTTTTAGCCTTTGTTTCTGATAACAATGCTAACGTAATTTTTCTACCAAGTCCAATAAATTTCTCTTTATCAATTAGTATATAAACTGATATTATAAGTCCTAATATTATATTCCACACACTAGCTGCAATTGTTGCAACTAATCCGCCTAATACAGGAATCATTCCTGTTACAATTCCAATAACATAATTTATAAACTGATCTACATACTGAATTACAAGCTGATAATTTTCTTCGCCTATATTAAGTTCCCTCATTGTTTCATCTATAAATTTGGTTACATCATTAATATATTTAGGAATATCATTTGTTAAACCTACTATACTATCTACTAATTGTGGTAAAACAAATCTAATAAATAAACCAAATACTAAAAACATTGTTGCATATGTAAATAGTAATCCTAACCCTCTTTTAGACTTAAGCTTAAGCTTTTTAACTGCCTTTGTCTCAAATACTTTTTTTTCATAAAACTCAAGTACAAAGTTTAATAAATATGCTATAGAGAATCCTATTATAAATGGTTGTAAAATACCTATTATTCTTGTTATTCCACCCATAAATGTATCAATTTTAGATAATGATAAATAAAATGCTATTATCGCACTTGTTACTAAAAATGCATATACGGATATTGTGTTGTATTTTGAATTCCAGTTAATCTTCATTTTTCCTCCTAGTATTCTTTTATCTAAACTGTTTAATTTACATATTTTATTTTTATATTATAGCATATGAAAGTTGAGAAATTTGTTTTTTTCTATTATTCATAAATAATTAAGATTATTTACAATCTTAACTTTTCTTTATATAGTTGTTAATATATTGGCTATACTAATAATAATACTTTAAAAATTAAAAAGGTAGGTTAAACTGTGTTTTATATAATATACGATCTAGAATTTAATCAAAAGTATCCTGTTGATACTGAAGAATCAAAGGATAATATCAAATCTATTCCATTTGAAATCATTCAAATTGGTGCATTAAAATTAAATAACTCTTTAGAAGTAGTTGATACATTTAATTCATTTATACAACCTACTTTATATAAATCTATTCACCCTTATGTTGAGAATTTAACTAAAATAACTACTGAATAAGTTAATGCTTACCCAACATTCCCCAAAGTTTACAATGACTTTTTATCCTTTATTGGAAATGATGAATCTATTTTATCTGTATGGGGTACTGCTGACTTATCTGAGTTATATAAAAATATTCATTTTCATAATTTACCTACAATGTCTTTACCTAAAAATTATATTGATATTCAACATCATGCTTCTAAGTACTTCAAAAACCCAAAAGGTTCAAGAATAGGCCTTAAAAATTCAGTTGAACTTTTAAATATCCAAACTAAAGGTGAATTTCATGATGCTTTAAATGATGCTTATTATACATCTAAGGTTTTTAAAGCTATATATAATCCAAGTATAGAAGCTAAACCTTATAATTTCATTCCTCATACCAAAAGAAAGTCTGAACCAAAAGAAGTTGTTGATAATGATGCTTTAATTGGTCAATTTGAAAAAATGTATAATAGAAAAATGTCTGTTCAGGAAAAAAAGATAATTCATTTAGCTTATATTATGGGAAAAACTAATCAATTTCTAAAATAGAAGTTGATTAGTTTAAATTTTCGCTTATACTATACATTAACTTTTTACAATAATCATTTTTTATTTTCAAATAATTATTTAAATGTTATCATTTATTTTCAAAGGTAACCTTTATATTAACAATCTCACTTTTACTTCCTATTCTTATTGGAAATCCCCATGTTCCATATCCAGAGCTTACAATTAAATTAGCTCCATCCCTACTAAGAATTCCATAATCATTTTCATTAATAATGTTTGTAATAAGATTACCTGGAGATAATTGCCCCTTATGTGTATGACCTGAAAGTTGTAAATCCCCCCCTGAATCTATAGACTCTTGAAATCTATCCGGTTTATGATCTAACACTATAATAGGATAGTTTTTATCCACAGACTTCATAATTTCATCAAGAGATTTAGTTCTATTTCCAGTAATTCTACTATCTGATTCATCATTTCTACCAACTAAAATAAATTTATTATCTATATTTATTGCCTCATCTTTTAATACTGTAACATTCCCATCTTCTAAAGAAGAAATTATCTCCTCTATTTCTCCTGAAATATATTCATGATTCCCTGTAACAAAATATGTTCCGTACTTTGATTTTATATTTTCAAACGCATTACTAGAATATTTTTTCAGCTCATCATTTGTACTTTCATCAAATAAATCTCCCGGGAATACAACTATATCTGCATTTAAGTTATTTATTGAGTTAACCATTTCATCAATAGATTTCTCTTTTACACCAGACCCCATATGAATATCCGATACCATTACTATATTCAGTGAATTCAATCCTTCTACTTGCTTATCTATATTAACTTCGTAATTTGTAATAACTTTGTTCTGAGCATTCCAAAATCCATATATAACTAAACAAATTGCTAAAATAAATACAGTTAATCCATCACTATATATTTTCTTTAAAAGTATTTTAAATTTCTCTCCAATTTTAACTCTTTTAAAGCAAAACTTTATTATATCTATAATTCCAAATATTAAAACTAGATATATAAAGCTACAAATAGAAAATCCTCCTATTAATATTAAGACCTCTAAAATTATATTATCAACTGGTAATACTAATTTTAACAAGCTGCCTATAACATATGATAATGCAATAAACCAATATGCAGTCCAATATACTTTCGGAATAAACTTTATTCCTTTATTAGTTAATAGAATTTTTATCTTTCTTCCAATGTAATAACATAGCATTAAATACATAACTACTACTATTGGAACTAATATTATTGCACCTAACATACTACTCTCATCCCCCACTTTTATCTTATATATTAATTATTAACATCTTACTACTATTTAATAACTTAATCAGCAAAAAAACTAAAACTTCATTTACTCTTAATATTTTTTAATTTATAAATCCTTTTAATTTCCCACAAAAAAATATCAATAACCGCATATCAATATGTAATTAAATAACTAATTTCACAAAAAAATTATTTTAATTAACTATTGAAATTTGATTATTGATATTATTATTTCTTAAAACTAATTCTATTTTGTATATACACTTCTTAGTAGTTCAATTTCCTTAGCATAACCATCTAGTTCATTTGGTGTTTCAAGGAAGAATGGTAGATGACGTAATTTAGGATGATTAATTATTCTTGTTATCGCTTCAAGACCTAATGTACCTTCTCCTATTTTTTCATGTCTATCTTTATGACTTTCAAATGGATTCTTACTATCATTTAAGTGAATAGCTTTTAATCTATCTAAGCCTATTATTCTATCAAAATTTTCTAATACTCCATCTAAATTGTTAACTATATCATATCCAGCATCATATACATGGCATGTATCAAGACAAACTCCCATATGGTCTTTTAATTCAACTCTATTAATAATTTCAGCTATTTCTTCAAAACTTCTACCAACCTCTGAACCTTTTCCAGCCATAGTTTCTAATAATACAGTAGTTGTTTGTTCTGGTTTAATAACTTCATTTAACATATCTACAATATAGTTAATTCCAACCTCAACACCTTGCTTCACATGACTTCCTGGATGGAAGTTATATAAACTATTTGGTACATACTCCATTCTAACTAAATCATCTGCCATCATTTCTCTTGCAAATTCTCTAGTTCTCTCATCTCCTGAGCATGCATTTAAAGTATATGGTGCATGTGCTAATAACGTTGCAAATTCGTTTTCTTTCATTATTTCTAAAAGAGCTGCAACATCCTTTTCATCTATTTCCTTAGCTTTTCCACCTCTTGGGTTACGAGTGAAAAATTGAAAAGTATTAGCACCAATTGAAAGTGCTTCTTTCCCCATATTTTTAAATCCTTTAGTTGTTGATAAATGACATCCTATGTTTAACATTTATTTCCCTCCATTTAATTTATATTTATTTAAACTATTCTAAATTCATTTCTCTTTATATTTTGTTTTACTTTATATAAAATGATACTATAATATAGTTATATTATGCAATGGATAATTATTATTATTTAAAAATCATTGCATCTTTTTGAAATAATAGGAGTTATTGCTCAAATTAAAAAACTCGAAAAATCTCTCTATATTCTATAGAAAGTTTTTTTCGAGCTTTTCATTTTATATGTAATATGAATTATTTTTTAATATTTAATAACTTTTCTCGTATTAACCTATATTAAATTATCATCTTTTAATAATTTAAATAATGTTGGGTTGAAGTTAAATTGACTCATTAAGTTATTAACTTCTGTTAAAGCCTTTTCTTTTTTATCTTTGGCTATATTAGATTTTGAAGCTCTAATTAATATGTTTTTAGGTGAATGTGCTATATCTATAAACTCTAAAAGTTGAGTTTTATATCCTACACTTTCTAATAAATTAGCTCTTACTGAATCTGTCATAAGCGCTGCTATTCTTTCTTGAACTATTCCATACTTAGTTAATATCGATAAGTCATCAGTCTGCATTTGACTATTAAACTCATGTTGACAGCAAGGAACAGAGAATATCATTTTACTATTCCACTTAATTGCATTGTATAAAGCATAATCAGTAGCTGTATCACATGCATGTAATGTAATTACCATGTCAACTTTGTTATTATATTTAAATCCGTTTATATCTCCAAGTTCAAAACTTAAATTATCATACTTATATCTCTTGGCTATATCATTGCACTTTTGAATAACATCTTCTTTAAGATCTAAGCCTATCATCTTAACATTAATCTTTTTAATTTCTACAAAGTAGTAATATAAAACAAATGTTAAATAAGATTTACCACAGCCAAAATCTAGAATTGTAAGTTCTTTATAATCATTTTTCTTGATTTCATCATCTATAATCTCTACAAATCTATTTATTTGCTTGTATTTATCATACTTAGAATTAACAACTTTACCTTCCTTAGTAAATACACCTAGGTCAATAAGAGGTTGAATAATCATTCCTTCTTTTAGGATATAATTTTTTTCTTTATTATGACCTTTAATAACAAGCTTCTTATTATCACTTTGTTTCTTTCCAAAAAGCACTTTCCCCTTTTTAGATATCTTTACATTAAATAAAGTTGTATCTGACCAAGCTTCAAGTTGTTTATAATTTGATGATACAAATTCTAAAACTTTCTCTTCTAAAACATCTTTATCAACATTTTCGTGGAATACTTGCTTATCTGTGTACTTTTCTATTTGATAAAATTTCTTTTTATTATTTTCTTTTAATTGAAAAGATATCTTATTATATTGAACATCTTTATTCATTTTATTACTAATTACTACTTTTATAATTTCTTGCTCTACAATTTCATTAATTACTTTTTTTAAATCTTCCATTGTGACACACCTTATAATTTATTTTGAGAAATATTTCTCTACAATATATTCATTATATATACCAACATCTCAAATTCAAAGTCTTTTTGTAATATATATATACTATTCATTTATTTTTTTAATTAATCTAATATAAATTTAACTACATCTCTGCAATTAATCTTATCTAGTGATTCAAGAGAACTTAAATATTTGAATAATAATGAGTTTATTTTGAAAAAGCTTGATGACTTTTGGATTTTATCTAATAACTTAATTATCCTCTTTGTATCCACTGAAAAATCAAATACTGCTAATACTTTTATATATAGTATTTCTAAATATATTTCTTCATTATCATTCCACGCTTCAAATGAAATCCCATTTTTATAGATTCTATTAATTCCATCTGTAATAGTATTATTAATTTCATCAATAGTATTTTCTATAATAAACTCAATAGATCCAACTTCAATAAATGCATTTGAAATAATCACCATAATCTTATTTCTTATTTCTTTCATTCTCTCTTCCCCAAATGATATATCAAACTTTACAAAACCTTCGTTATTCATAAAACTATCACGTAAAAATTCTATAAATGCTTCAAAATCCTCAGCATTGTTCCCAGGTTCAATTTCAAATATTATTCTAAAGAATAGATTCCATTGAAACTCATTATTTATTGAATCTAATATTTTATTACCTACTATCCTAGAAAACTCATCTTTCAAAACAATATCTCTTTCAAAAATAATCTCATCATCAAATTTAGTTTCTATACTATGGATTTCATTTACCCTTTCAAGAGTTTTAATCATTCTATTACTATAATCATTTTCTCTACTTCTTAAGAAATATTTCATTATAGTATCACATGGTTTTTTAAAATCTACAACAAATCCTATAGACTTGCTCATTTTAAGAGCATATGTATCATAAATAATCTTAGATAACAGCTTTTCAAATTGCTCGTTTCTCTCTCCACCACCTAAAAGATTTTTAGAATTAAACTGATTGTACGTTACTAAAAGTTGATGATCTATCATAGTTAAATTCTTTTTTATTGATACCATAATATCCTTTATAAAAGAATCCATTAACATATATGAGTTATTCTTATAAATAATTTTATGCTCTATTTCACTCCAGAAAATATTAACTAATGCCTTTATTTGCAACTCAAACTTTACTTTATTTTCGCCATCATTCCAAATACCATCTATTCTATATATCTTAAATCCATTTTTTTGAGTCTGAGGTTGAATTCCCTTTAATTCCAAACCTATTTTATTATTTTCTGAATTATAGTATCTTTTTTCTTCACTAATTGAATTAAAATGTTCTTTTATAATTTTATATATCTCATCTTCATCTTTTATAAATCTACACTCTAATCTTATACCTATTAAATCCGATATATTATCAAGAAGTTCCTCTGCTTCTAAATCTTTTTTATAGTAATTATTTCTTAGTATTTTTTCCTTCAAACTACCACTAGACTTTACCCTTGAATTAATATTTATATAGCCTTCACATTCTGCTTTTAATATCCTATCAAAATAAGATTCTACTTCTTTACTAATAATTTCAATAGAAGGTCTTCTCTTTTCAAAACAATCTATTACATCTTCTATAAACTTAAACATATTCAATGACATTTATGTCTTCCTACCTTCCATATCTTTTTAATCTGCTTAATTACTATGTTTTCCTTACTGAATTTTTTTTATTAATCTTAACCTATAAACCTACATAAATTTTACATCACAGGTGTAAATAAATCAAAATTTTACTGAAAAACATTAACTTTAATTAAATATGAAACTTTAATTTTATTTACATTTATATACTTTTATAGAACTTATTGACTTGTATTTTATTTAATGCAAACATTAATATGTAAACTATTTTATGGAGGGGATTTTATGTTTAAAAAACTGCACTTTAAGCAATTTTTATCATTGATACTTATTGCTACATTCTTACTAACCATTTCACCAACATATTCTTTTGAAGCTTCTGCAGCCAATGCTACTGGAGCTCCAGGAACACTTAGAATATCTCATAACCAATGGGATTCTAAAACTGGAGGTGATTATGATGTCTATCTAGATATCGATTATGGTAATCCGGCAACTGGATATAGACTTTATGAAAAATATGGGGTAAAAGGTGAGTTCAAATTAATTTCTGAAGGGCCTTTTGGTCAAGCTGCTAATGGAAATCCAACTGCAACTATTGAAATTAGAAACCGTACTAAAACTGGAATGTACACCTATTATGCTGAAGCTTACAATAGCTTTGGTATAACTAAAAGCCAAGAAAAGGTTGCTATTGTAGGAACCGAGAAAGGTCACATATTATTAGATGGAATCGATGATGAAAGTATTGCTTTCCAAACAACAATTGCTCAAGGTATAACCGAGTATAAGCTAACAAGTAGAAATACTTCTACACCTAAGTATAGCGTAATTTCAAATAATACTACGGTAGCAAAAGCATCTATAAAAAATGGAAACATCCTATCTCTTGAAGGTATTGCTGATGGTAGATCTGGACTATTAATTATGGATGAAACTACTGGAGAATACAGACAAATTGGTGTAAGAGTTAAGAAGGCTGATGGAACACTACCTGGAATGCCTGAATATCTTTCACTTGGACAAGTATCTGAAGATACACCTAATGACTTAAACTTCTGGAAAGATATGAGCTATGACGACACAAATAAAAGAGTAGATATTAGATATATCTATCTAAATGATGGTCCTGGTGAAGGCGGATGGGCTACTTGGGATCAAGGTAATGGACAAAGAGCTAAAAGATATATTACTGAAAGCTTAAAAGTTGGAATGATTCCATTCTTTGTTTTCTATAATATTCCTGATAAAATTGAAAGTTTTGAACAAGATATGAAACATATAAATGATGTAGCTTACATGGAGGCTTACTATAAAAATCTAAAATTCTTCTTAGATATTTGTAAAGAATATGCTAACGATGAAACTATAGGTGTAATACTTGAACCTGATTTCCTTGGTTACATGTTACAACAATCAGGCAAAAGACCAGCTGAAATACCATCTGTTGTTAACGCAGCATATAGTTCAGGTGTTTTAGAAAAAGGTAAAGATCCAAACTTTGAAAATAACTTAACTGGTTTGGTTGAATCTATAAACTATACAATTAGAAAATACCATGAACCAGCTTACTTTGGATGGCAATTTAACACATGGGCTTATGATAGTCATGAAATTCCAAACCAAGGTGTAATGCATAAAACTGAATTTATAGGTTGGGAACCTGGTAGAGAATTTATTAAACAGGTTGCAACTGAAACAGCAGAATATTATATTGAAGCAGGTATTGCATCCTATGACGCTGACTTTATTTCCATTGATAAATACGGTTTAGATGGTGGTGCTGAACCTGGTGCTACTACAGATCCTAAATCATCAAGGTGGTTCTGGAATGCAGACCTTTGGAACAACTATCTTCTTTATACAAAAACACTTCATGAGGTAACAAACAAACCAGTTTTATTATGGCAAATACCAGTTGGACACATAAATAGTAGCCAAGAGTCTAACCCATATAATAATGGTGGAAAGTTTGAAGACCTTGCAAATACACCAAGCAGACATGAAGATTCTGCTCCAACTTATTTCTTTGGAGATACATTTAAAGCTGGATCTGATAAAAGAACTGAATACTTTAGTACAAATGAAGCAAATGACCCAAAAATCAAAAAAAATGGAGATACAATAACTTGGGAAGACCATATGCAAGAAGCTAAAGATGCTGGTATAGTATCAATTCTATACGGTGCTGGTGTTGGAGGGAGTACAGATGCTGTAGGTAGTGAACCTGCTCCAAATGATAACTACTGGTGGATTACTAAAGCACAAAGATATTATAAAGATCCACTATCACTAGATGGTAACTCTGGTCCATCAACTGACTTACCACTAAAAGCTTCAATAACAAGTAATACATTAGATAGTAACGGAAATTACAAACTTACAATTAAAGTTCCTTCAAATTCTAAAGCAACAACATATAGCTTAATTGAAAATGGTACTACTATAAAATCAGGAAACGTATCATCTGCTGCTGCAACAATTGATCACAGTATTGTAAACAAACCAACTGGAACTTATTTATATAAAGTTAATTTATATAATCAACATGGTTCAACAGCTAGTAATAATATTACTGTTAAAGTAAATAATACAATGGTTCCAGAAATAGATAAGCCTCTAAAAGGTTCTATAACTGTTGATAGTGCAGACAATAATGGGAACTATAATTTAACTTTAAATATTCCAGATAAATCAAAAGCTACAAGTTATAATTTATATGAAAATGAAAAAATAATTAAGACTGGTACAGTTACTACTTCTAGTCAAAAAATAGCTGTTCCTTTTAAAGATAAAGAATCTGGAACATATAATTATAGACTTGATTTAATTAATAAAGATGCTACAACTGAAAGTGATATTTTAAAAGTAACTTGTTCTCAAAGTACTAATCCTAATCTTGGAGTAAAGGTTGACTTCTTCGTATCATCTGACTGGGGAAGTGGTGCTAACTTTGGAATTACCATTACTAATAACACAAACCAAGATATTAGTGATTGGACTTTAGAATTTAACTTTGATAAAGCTATTAGTTATATGTCTGATGTAGATATTAATGCTAATGGAAATAAGTATATTCTTAAACCTAAAGCTTGGAATAATACTTTAAAGAAAGGTGAAAAACTTACATTAACCGGTGGTTGTGCTGGTGATGTTAATAACCTTACGCTTTATAATATTAAATTCTCACCATTACCTGATACCCCTCCTGTTACAAATGCAGAGGATGTAAATAATGATGGTCGTGTTGATATCGTTGATTTAAGTTTAGTTGCTTCATGTTATAACTTAAAATCAACTGATTCAAAATTTAATGTTGCTTATGATATAAGTAAAGATGGGGTTATTGATTTGTTTGACCTTGTTCGTATTTCAAAGATGTTGTAGGTAGTTTTTAAATTTTTACTTATCTATAATAGAATAAGTATTATATGAATTATGATAGCTCACTTTGTTCGGTGATAGATTCGCTTAGGGCTCTATGATAGGTTCCGTAAAATTGTATCTATTCTATATCAAATTAGGTGGGATGTATAAAAATGATTTTTCATTTCTACACATCCCACTTTTTGATTCTAATTAATATATCATATTTTTATAGTAATTTTTCTAGATTTGATACTAGTTCTCCTATTGCATCAACATAGTTGTTTACTATTCTTTCTGCAATTTCATCTGATAAAGCTTCATTATATATATTTGAGGTAGCATTTCTATCTTCTAATAAATTAATCCAAACTTTATCATCTGATATTAAATTATTTACATATGCTTTTTTATAAATTGTACGTGGAAATGAATTTTCTAAAGTAACACCTAAGTACTTCATAAATTCTCTAAGTGTTTTATGTGTTAATTCATATGTAAATTCAAAACGCTGAATAAGACTATCTCTAATTATTTCATCTTTACCATCATATAATTTACTTACTTCTACTAATCTATTGTATGCCTTTTTTAAATTCATATATTTAAATTCTACATTTGTCATAAATCACTATTCCATCCTTACTAATTTGTTCTATAAAAAATTCATCATGTACTGTATTTATATGTGAAAAATCATATTCTAATAGAGTTCTTGTATTTAACTCTACATCCTCTATAAACTCTCCAATTGGTTTATTTGAATATACTCCTAAATCTATATCGCTCTTTAAACTATTATCGCCTCTTGCCCTTGATCCAAAAATAATTACTTTATCTATATAATCATACTTACTACATATCTCCGTTATCTCATTAACTAATTCTTTATCTAAGTTCAAATCCATCATCCCTTTTAAATATCAATATATCTTATTATAGCCTAAAAATTTTATTTCTTAAACCTATTCTACTATAAGGATTTATCAATATAATAATGATAGATAACTAAATAAATATAATGAGAGCATATAGCGATTATTCTTTATCTCCACATGCTCTCACATTTTTTTAATTTACTAAGCTTTATAAACTAATAAAAAGCTAGCATATCCTGCTTTTAATAATTCTGATTGTCTTTTTTCTGCATTACTCTTATCTGAGTATGATCCAACTACTACTCTATAATAAGTTACCTTATCATTATATATAGCAATAAAACAAGCAAACCCTGACTTTTCTAATAACTTTTGTTGCTTTTCTGCATTTACTCTATCAGTATATGATCCTGCTATTACTCTATACATTGTTTTTTGCTGTGGTTGAACTATTGGTGGTGGCGGTGTTATTGGCTGTGGTGTACTATCAACTATGACCCTTACAGCTTGTCCTTGCCATGTCCAAGCAGAATGTTCACTTATAAATGTTCCTGTATACTTTGCTTCTATTACTTTTCCATTACCTGAATATAAAAAAACATGTTGTGCAACACCATAATTATCAAAATTAAATATTAAATCCCCAGCTATTAAGTCTGCTTTATTTGTTATCTTCTTTCCTATTTTAACTTGATCATAAGTCGTTCTTGGAATAGAAATTCCTACTTGTTTATATGAATATTGAACTAAGCCTGAACAATCAAATCCACCATTACTTGGTGAACTTCCTCCATATACATAAGGATAACCTATTAACTGTCTAGCTTTTATTACAACATCATTTCCAGTAACCATATTTAACACCTCAATATAACAAATTATATTACTCTACCTAATTTATTATATGTAGTTACTTATATATTGTTATTAAATATTGCATAATCAATAAACTCATATATTATATGAATATCTATTTCCCTACACTTATAATTATATTATTGAATCTTCTTTGCTATTGAAGTCAAATCAAAAATATCAATTATTCCATCTCTTGTCCAATCATAATTAACATCATAAAGATTATCTCCAATTTTGCAGTTATACTTTACTGCTGCTTTTGATAATGTCTCAACGTCTATAACTTCTCCCGGCAGCTTTTCCCAAGCATATGATACATCTGGATATTCATAAGTACTCCAATATTTGCATTTATACTTTTCTCCGTTGTACCAAACTATTTCTCCACCATCATATACCTTATAGTAATCAAACTGCTCAATATAATCTTCTGGATTTATAACGTTAACTACCATAGGAATTCTAGTTTGACCACCATCACTATCTGTAACTGTGTATATTATCAAATATGAACCTAGCTTATTTGTATCAACAGTCCCTTCTACTTTTATAGATGATGTAACATCGCCATCTTCATCATCTATAGCAGATACTCCACCTAACAAATCGAATGGTACTCCAATAATTAAATCCTTATCCTCTGTTCCACTAAAAACTGGCAAACTATTTATTACTTCATCTCTAGTCACTGTTATAATTCTCTTTTCAATAGCTTTTCCACCTTTACTATCTTCTACTGAATACTCTAATGTATAATCACCAGGAATATTAGTATTAACTGTTCCTGAAATTTTTATTTTATTTGTTATATCTCCATCTTCTCTATCTATTGCCTTTACACCTTTTAAAGGATCAAAGCTAATACCAACTTGTACTTTTCTAGTATTTAACCCATTAAATGTTGGTATAAAATTATGATTTGGGTCTGCAAATTTCTTTGCAACTTCAGTATGCTCGTAAGCATTTGTAATACCTTGATTTTCTTGTTGTTTTGAATCCCTATTTATAGACCAAAAAGAGTTCATACCTATCTCTTTATCTATTGCATGATCTGTTACTAGCTTTGTCCACTCTGGTGGAAATAATGGATCATAATTAGATTCAAATCCTACTGAAGTTGTAACTCCAACCTTCTTATAAGCCTCAGCATCTGTTAAAAATACACCTAAGTATTTTTTATAATACTCTTTAATTTGTTTCATTGTACTATCTATAGCTCTTACAGAACCTGAACCATAATTTTCTCCATCTTCTAATGCATTTGGACCATAGCACATAGCCATAATATTAACCATCTCAACATCCACACCTTCAGTTAAATAAACTTCAAGTACATCAGTTTGAGTTTTAGTTAGCCCTGATGGTAATACAGGTAATGTTAACGTAACTTCTACTCCGGTTTCATCTTGCAACTTTTTCATTGCTTTTGCATTAACTCTATTATCCTCAACGCCTTGAGCTCCACCTTCTATATCTAAATCAATTCTTGTACAGCTATACCCCTCAACTATTTCTTTATATGTATTTGTTAATACATCTACATCATCAGTTGCTTGCCAAAGAGCTACGCCATCTCTTCCACCAAAAGAAATTATTACTTCTCCGCCCATTTCTCTAAAATCTTTAATAGATTTTTTCATTCCTAAGTATTGTTCAGAATTACTACCTTCACTTAACTCTGATAATCCTGCCCATGCCCACTTAACCTTACCATCTGTAACAGTCTTTCCTGCTGCTTGAATAAAAGCAAGATTAAAATACTTTATACCTGTATCTTGTGAAAGCTTAGGCATATACGGTGCACCACTTGCATGATATCCTTCTTCCTTCCAATAATCACAAAGATCAAGATATGGTGCAAAAATTTGGTCTGGTATTTTTCTACCTTGTCCTACCCCATAATCCGCTTTTGTTGCTGCCTGTACACTAATAAGCGATTGTGGCAAAAATGTTGTGAAACTAATAGCTGATATAATACATACTGATATTAGTTTACTAATGAACCCCTTTCTCATACTTACCCCTCCATAAAATAAAAATGTTTACATTTTAATTATAACATCCATTCCTTTTATGTAAAATATTTACTATTATAGTGGTGATATTATTTTATCTTTAAAATCTAGGGGTATATCAAAATGATTCATTCATCTTGATATACCCCTACAAAAATATACTATTATATTTTAAAAGATTATTTCTTTATTCCAGTTAGAATATCATTCACAGTAAGACTATCTATCTCTATAGTTGCATCCTCTATTAATTCACTCTCTTTGTTTCCTGCAACCATTTTTCTAAATAATATTTCTCCAATCTTGCACTCATTGCAATATCTAAGCTCAATTATATAATAAGTCATTCCACTTACTTTTCTTTTTCTTCTTAAATATTCTTCTAGACCTATCCTAGTATTAAGTTTATCTTTAAATTCTTCAACCTCTTCATCAAAATCATTACCAGAGAATTTAAATAAATATTTCTTTTTTAAAAATTTCCCACAATTTGAACAATACTTTTCATTTGCCAATGTTCCAATTGTACTAAATAAACTAGCTAAAGCTATTCCTGCCATAGCTAATAAATATCTTATATAGTTTTGAGTTCCACTCGTATCAACTTCTCTATCATTACTTGAATTCTTGCTATGAACAATTATAGTTGAATTGTCTAAAACATACTTTGTATAATTAATAAAATTCATTTTTATATCATTTCCAGTATTATCAGTATAGACATATTCCGAAATTGGGATGCCTTCAAAATTTCTGTTTATTTCATAATTATCATTCACATATGTTGTTTTATACTCAATAAACCCCATACCAAAGAAAGTAATTAATGCTAATATACACGCACATATTGAGTATCTCTTCTTCTTAGGTTCCTTATTTGAAACTTTAACCCCAGTAGCCACCATCCAGCCAATGAATATTCCATATGCTATTGCCCCCACTGGAATAAACCTAAATATAGTTGTTGTTAATAATCCTGAGTCAGATTTTATACCAAATAAAGTTTCTACTATACAAACTAAAATCACACCTAGTATTCCAAAAATTACAAACATATTATTCCCCCCTTAATATCAAATGCATTTCCGTAACATATTATTCATAATATTAATGAATTCTTCTTATTTTACCATGTATTATTTTTACATTAAAGTAAAATATTTTATATTGTTGCGGCATTAAATTATCCAACTGGATATGAAACAATAGTTGTAAGTAAGATTATGTCTATAGTAAATAGTTAATTTTAATCTTTGATTTAATAATTAAGCCCTGTGAATTTCACAGGGCTTAAATTAATCATTATTAAAATATATCATTCAAACTTATAGTTAGGTCTTTAAATACTGAACAACTTATTGATTATTAAACAAACCAGCACCTTCTATAATTTGTTGTTCTTCAAATAACCTTGAAACTGCATCATTATAATCACTTAACTTTTGTGCCTTTTTTATCTTTTTAGCATATTTTTTATTATCTGAAAACATGTAAATCATGTAGCCCCATAGTTCTTTCATTCTATACATTGCATTTTTATCTTCACTAAATAAATCTATATAATTATTTAAAACTTCATCATGGAAGTCTTTTAGTACTTCTTTAGTTATAAAAGTATTATTTTGAATTTCATTCATTAATCCTGGGTTAGCTAAAATACCTCTTCCTAACATTAACTTATCCACTTCCGGGAAGGTTTGTATTATTTTCTTATTATCCTCTACAGTAAAAATATCACCATTGTAGCATATTGAAGTATTACTTAATGATAATGCATCTTTAAACACCTCTAAGTTTGGTGTATTTCCATAGAAATCTTTTTGTGTTCTAGGATGTATAATTAATTCTTCTAAAGGATATTTATTATATATTTTTATTAGCTCATAGAATTCTTCTGGACTATCTTTTCCTATTCTAGTCTTTATTGAAATCTTCACATCATGCATCTTATATATTTCATCTAAAAACCTATCAAGGTCTTCTCTTTTAGCTAGGAATCCTGAACCCCTATTTTTTGAAACAACAGTTCCAGCAGGGCATCCTAAATTTAAATTAACTTCCGTATAACCTAATTGTTGCAACTTCCTAGTAGTATTAATAAATCCTTCTGAATCATTAGTAAGAATTTGTGGTACTATGTTTAAACCTTTATTATTATCAGGCAAAACATCTCTAAATTCTTTAGTCTTAAGACTTGTACTTTGGTTCGGTACAATAAAAGGTGTAAAGTATTTATCTATATTATGAAAGAACTTTTCATAAGAATTTCTATATATGTATCCAGTAATTCCTTCCATTGGTGCTAAATAATATTTCATTTAATAACTCCTTAGTTAAGGCACAATAAAATAAATAATAGATCAGTATTATTGTCTATTATTTATTCTTATGTCCTAAATATTTAAATCTGGTTGTTGATTATTCATTGAATATCCATCTTCTCTTACATCTTGCATATCTAGTATAGTATCTTTTACCTTAACTTTGCTAAGTTTTTTAACAGCTCCATAAGGTTCTTTTAAAGAAAGTGTATCTCCTCTTCCTGAAATAACCCATAGAGTTTTGTATCCTCTAGGAATAACACTTAACTTTTCTTCACCTTTACCATCAGTAAAATATACTAGTAAATTAATCTTCTTACTATTAGCGTACTCAAAAACTGGAGTGAATTTAGTTCCTCCACCTGTAGCTAATCTCTCTTTAATATCTTTTACAGATTTAACTTTATATGCACGTCTAACTTCTTTATCACATTCTATAATCGTAATTTCATGATTATAATTTTTAACTATATTAAGAACTTCTTTAATTGCTTGTTTAAACTCTTCATCACTAATACTTCCACTTATATCAATAGCAACAGCTATTTCTGCCTTATGACTTCTAAGTTCACCTCTTAAGTCTAATCTATTAGGTTGTCTTCTACTTCTTCTTGTTATGGTCTTCTTTTTATTACTTTCAACAGTTCCCATTAACTTTTTAAGAAATAAATTCCAAGGTAGCTCACCCTTACTATTTTTAAGTGCTGCTATCATACCTTCAACATGAATAGGAATTGTACCTTTTGCCGAATTACTAATAAATTTTTGTGTAAAATCTTGAATAGTCTTTTCATCTATATCATCATACTCTTCCCAAATATCATGAGTATTTTCTGGATTATATTCTGTTTGAATCTCATTATTACTTTGATTTTGTGAATCTAAGTCATCTTCATTTAGCCTACTATCATCCTCTTCCCCTTCTTCACTTTCATCTAATAAATCTAACTCTGTTTGAATCTTTTCTACATAGTATTCAAAAGTGTTATACGGTTCAAGTTTTAATGAGTAATTTAAATTTACCCACTCTAAAGTAGTTGCATATGGTGGCAAATAATCTAAATACTGATTCACTACTATATCCATTGCTAAATTAATTGCTAACGAACTAAATTTACTTTTTAATTCTTTTGCTCTTACTAAATGTATAGCTAGTACATGATGTATTTCATGTTTAATTGTACTTTCCATTTGATTTATGTCAAGTTGTAAAAATATTATTGGGTTAAAATAAATCACATATTTAGCATCTTTGAAATTAACAGCTGTTGGACTACTTATATCAAATCTAATTTCTCGTCCCATTTGAAATAAAAAATATCCATAGAAATTATCTCTATCTTCCATAAGACTTAAACTTACTTTATCTATAAGACTAAAAAATTCTTCCTTAAAATCCTGTGGTATATTTACTTCAAATGCTTCTCCATCACGCTTAGCTTTAAACATAGCTCCACTATCAACAATTTCATTTACTTTATCATAAAGCTCTTTAACTTGATTATTAAAAGATTTAACCATAAAGCTAACCCCTTACTTGGCTATAAGCAATAAAGTAAGCTTCTACAAACTCTTCATTTTCTAATGCTCTCTCATATACTTTAGGGAAAGTATTTTTCATATCCTTCATAATTCCTACCATTAAATCTATAGGATATTTTTTTAGAAACTCAATAAGTCTAGTAATATAATCACTTACTTTATCATCTTCAATAGTTCCTTCTAAAGTTCTTAAAATATTCATTGCTGATATATAAAGTCTTGTGTGACTTTCTTTTTTTACCTTATCTATAACTTCTTCATTAAGGCAAGTTCCTTCAAAAACATCTTGAAAAGATATTAATGGACTGTGATTTGCCTCAGCAAAACTTAAAAATTCTTCTGCTATAACTTTACCTATATTACCTTTTAACACATTTAAAAATACTGCTCTTGGTATTCCATCTTTATTTTCTTTATAAACTTTATAACTCTTAGAAACTCTTTCATAACTTCTTGGAGTTGCTCTTACATCTTCTTCATTCATGCTGTGTAAATGCTCTGGGAATGTAGAAATAAACTCTATAACTTTATCCTCTATCCCAGAATCCATTGCCCACTTAAGCCATGCTGTAGGATCACTTTCCATAGTAAGCCATACAAATCTATTCTCTTGAGCTGCATCCATATCTACTACTTGATAGTCAAAGTCTGAACCATATTTACTTGATGGATTCATTGCTGCTAATATCTTTACATCCTCATGTAGCTTATATCCATTAATTTCTCTATTTAAAATTAAATTCATAAGTTCTTGTTGCACTGTATGCTCACAACGATTTATTTCATCTATAAATAAAAGTACATTTTTGCCTTTAGATATTTCTTCATCAACTTCTCTAAGCTTAGTATGAACTGCATATACAGTAGCTTTCTTTTCAACTGTATTTCCTGCTGAATCCTTTGCTCCATAAGATTCTACAGTTGGTAAACCACCTATTTCACCTTCTTTAAGAAGATTTCCATCTATAACAATAAAACTCCAATCATTTTTTGCTGCAAGTTTTTTAGCTAAAGCTGTTTTTCCTATTCCACTTTCTCCAACTACTAAAGGTACCTCTTCAGTAGCTAATACTAACTCTATACTTTTTAACGTATCTATAAAATTCATTCTATTTTCCTCCTATGCAAGCCTTAGCTTTTCATCTACAGCAATTTTCTTTGCCTTTTTACTTCCGTTATTATAAATAAACATCATTTTATCCATAGCTATGATGTCACTATTTCTATCTATGATACTGCAATTTAAAAAATCTCTAACATATTTTTCTGAAACATCTTCTTTTGATAATATTTCTTTTAACACTTCTAATAATTCATCTTTAGATATTTCCTTAGAAATATATTTAATTACTAAAATATTTTCCTTTATAAAACCTAACATTTTATTCTTATCTAAATTAGTGACAAACTTAATAGCTGCTTCATTGCCTTTAACAGCCTCTAATTCTGCGCCATAACTAGGTGACTCTATATATCTTAATGCATCATAACTTATCCTTACAGCCTCTTTCTGAACACTTTCATAAGGCTCTTTAATATACTTTATTGCATCATAATCTTTTTTTACTGCTATTAACTGTAATTCCTCACTTGGATTGTTAGCATATTGAATAGCCCATCCTTTTTGCAAAATACCTAATTTAATTAAATCTTCACTTGGATTATTAATATAATTTAAATTATTCCATCTATCAGTTACAGCATTGATCATCATCTCTTCTGTAGGACTTTCTATAAACTCAATAGCACTAACATTATTCTTCATAGCTAACTCTTGCATTTCTCTTGTTGGATTTTCTATATATCTTAATAAAAGCCCATTTCTTTGAACAGCTACTAACTTCATTTCATCAGTAGGATTTGGTATGTTCTTTATAATAATAGGATTTATCTTTATTATTTCAATTGTTTTAGCTTCGTCCACGATATTCCCTCTATTTCTATTATTGATTTTTATTTTTAAGTAATAATTATTATCATTAACAATTATACCACTTTTATAATAATTTTAAAGTGTAATAATTTTAGTATACATATTCAATATATATTATCCTATACATTATTTATTATATTAAACATCTTAATTCAACACCTAAAACTCTAGATGTCTTTACAGTTATTTTTATTTAGTTACTTGCGGAGATATTAATTGAATAATATACTATATTAGGTAACATATTGTTAATTATGTGTTAGTAAAACTCATGAAATGAGAGGGATATATATGAATAAGAAAGATGTTTTAGAATTAAAAAGACGTTTGAAAAAAGATCATTGTACATTTACTAGAATGTGTGGGTGCTATGTAGATGCTCAAAAAAATATTGTTTTAAACCTTAAAGAAACTGTTTTAAATCTTGACGAAAATGAATTCTTTAAATACTTAGAAATTGCAAAAAAGACATTGTCAGGAACTATAGGAAATAATCTTTTAGAACTTAATTTTGTTGTTGATGAAGAAAATGTAAGCAATAAGCAACACTTTTTAATGAACTTAAAAAAAAGTAGGCTAAAAGATGATTCACTTCTTGATGATTTCTATAAATCAATTATAGATAGTTATGATTATACAGGTAATTTTATTATACTTGCTTTCCATGATGCTTACGATGTTATTACTAAAACTAGCGATAACTCAAAATTAGATGAATCTGAAGAAGTATATGAATATATCTTATGTGCAATATGTCCAGTTTCCCTTACAAAATCAGGACTTGGATATTTAGAAGATGAAGATAGAATTGGAGCGTTATCTAGAGAATGGATGGTTGGCCCTCCTGATTTAGGATTTGTATTCCCTGCTTTTATAGATCGTAGTAGTGATGTTAATTCACTTATGTACTATACAAAAAATGCAAAAGATACACACCCTGAATTAATGGAAGATGGTCTTGGCTGTGATTCAAAACAAACTGCTACAGAACAAAAAGCAATCTTCCATACTATCATTCAAAATGCTATTGGAGATGATGAAGAAACAGCAAATAAATTCTTTATGGAGATCCAAGAAAACCTTAATAACATAGTAGATGAAAAAGATGCTATGACAGATACAGAAAGAGAACCTATAATTTTAAGCAATAATGTAATTCAAGATGTTTTACTAGAAAGTGGTGTTCCAGAAGAAATCACTACAAAAATTGAAAAATCTTATACAGAAGAATTCGGTGATACCCCTCCTGTAGTAGAACATTTAATAGATGCAAAAATACTTGCAGCTAATGCTCAAAGAAAAAAAGAACAAAGACTTGTTAAGCAAGTACAAATACTACACGAAATGTTAGAAAAAACTAAGCAGGATGCTGCATTAGAATCAGAACCTAACGAAAATATAGATAAAGAAGAAGCTGCTATTATGTTAGAAACAGAGTCTACAGATGAAGTTGTAACAAATGTTGAAATTGAATCTTCAGAAACAACTGTACCTACTGATTCAGCTACTGAATTGAACTCAAATACTAATATTGAATCAGTGGAAAGTACTACTCAAAATTATGATATTGTACTTCAAGTAAAACCACAAAAAGTAGCTCAAATAAAATCACAAATAATAGACGGTAAAAAATATATTGTTATTCCTATGGATGATAATGAACAGGCTAATGTAAATGGAACAGATACTCTACTATAATTAATTTTGGGGACTAATATGAAATTAATTGAAGCTATTAAAAACAAATATTCAAAAGCCGTAATTTATACTGCTATTTCTCTAGCTCCAGTTATTATAGGATTTATGGTAGACTTAAGTGCTGTCGCTTTATTAGATGATAGTACTGGGTACTTCCCAGTTTTTATGTTTTATGGGATGTTTGCAACTATTCCTTTAAGTTTAGTTTTATTTTGTATATATATTTTTAAAAGTAATCTACACGTAGGTCTAAAAACTACATTGATTCTAATGTCACCATTATTTATCCTTCATTTAGTAGCAATCGCAATTATACTATTTCTACTAAGCATAGTCCCATTATTAATATATTTAGCTTATAGATTACTAGTATTTATTATTAAATCCATAAATTCATCATCTAAATAATACTGTATAAAATTAAAAACCACGATAATAATTTATTATTATCGTGGTTTGTCTTGTGTAGAAAAGTTTGTAAACTAATTTTACTTTCTACTTATATTTAATATACATCTTTTCCCTGGCGTTTTATAACATTGATTACATGATAAACATTTAGGTTTTGTTCTATCACCACTCACCCACCTATTTATTAAGTCAGGTTCAGCTGTTAAAGGTCTTGATAATGTAAAGTATTCTATATTTGTGTTATTTAATAATTCTTCCATAACATCTAGATGTCTATTTCCACCAATTAATATTACAGGTATATCAACTATATTTGATAACTTTGTTGCATAGTCCTTAAAGTATGATTCTCTTTCTTTAGATATAACAACTTTAGTTCTAGCTGCTCCTAAGTTATTATCTCTAACTTCTTTTATAGATTCATTTCCACCAGTAACTTCTATAGCATCAATTCCAAGATCAGCTAATTTTTTAGCTACATATAAGCTATCATCTTGAGTTAATCCACCTTCCTTTACATAGTCAGCAGAATTTAATTTTATTAATATAGGGAAATCCTTGCCCACAGCTTCTCTCATAGCTTCAAATATTTCAAATATTATTCTCCCTCTATTTTCTATACTTCCACCATATTCATCTTCTCTTTTATTATAATATGGAGATAAAAATTGACTTAATAAATATCCATGACCACCATGTATTTCAACTCCATCAAATCCTGATTCCTTTATTCTTCTAGCAGCTTTCGCATAATCATTAACTAAAGATTTTATTTCCTCCTTAGCCATTTCTTTTGCCCATGTACCTGTTGCTTCATTTTGTATAGTAGATGGTCCCCATATAGTTCTTTCCCCAACATTAAATTTAGTCATAAATCCACCATAAACTATTTGCATTATTATGTTTGAACCTAAGCTATGAATTTTATCTGTAAATTCTCTATACTCAGGTATAAAAGAATCATCATATATCCCCATCATCCCTGGATTAGGTTGCTCATCTTCTGTAACAAATGAATATCCTGTTATTATAGTTCCTACTCCACCTTTTGCTAGTTCTTCATATATATTAGAAAGTTCTGGAGTCATATGGCCCTTTTCATCTGCTAGGTCTTCCCATAGTGCCCCTCTTATAAATCTATTTTTCATCTCCATGTTTAGCAATTTAGTCTTATCAAATAAAGTTTTCATACTAATTCCTCCTGTGTTTTTGTAACTTGTAACCTCATTATAATTCTTAATACTTACTTTTAATAGTACGTACTTTTTTGTAAGTGTAAATACTTTTTTATCATCACCTATACTTACCTAAAAGTTAGTATTATATTTAAGTGTAAAATAGATTAAACTAAAGAAAAGTATTTTAGATATAATGAGGTGACTTTTTGATTATAAAAAACAATAAAAAATATGTATGTAAATTAGATTGGGCATTTGATATCATACGTGGAAAATGGAAGGCTATTATACTATGTCATTTACTTGATGGTACTAAAAGATTTTTAGAATTACAAAGAATAACTCCTTATGTTAGTCATAAAGTTTTAAGTGAAAAACTCAAAGAATTAGAAGATGATGGTTTAATATATAAAAATGTTTATGATGAGTTACCTCCTAAGGTAGAATACTATCTTAGTGAAAAAGGATTAGAGTATACTAATATTTTAAAGCAAATAGAATCATTAGGAGAAAAGTACTATTAAATTTATATTTCTAACTTAAATTAATGTTATTTTAAAACTACCTTTTACTTACTATAGTATATAGTTAGCATTTTTGTTGCTCATAGAAATGATTGAACTTAGCGTAAAGAAGTGTTATGCTATCAATGATTAATATTAGTAGACATACTCTAATAATATTAAGAAAATGTAGAATTTCAATTAATAAGATACTATATGGAAGAGCTTATTTTTATAGGCTCTTTTTTAATGATAAAGCGAGGTAATAATATGATTAAAGTTGATAATCTATCCTACTCATTTCCTACCAAGGATCTATATAAAAACATTTCATTTACACTAGAAGAAGGTCAACATTGTGCTTTCATAGGAACAAATGGTAGTGGAAAAAGTACACTGATAGATATGATTATAAATCCTGAAAAATATATGTTTGATGGGTCTTTAGAGAAGACTCCAAATTGTACAATTGGATATGTACGTCAATTCTCACAACTAGATAAAATTAAAGAGAGTACAGTTTTTGACTATATAGCAGAAGAATTTATTAAACTACAAAATGAAATAACATCTATTTGTACTGAAATGGAAACATCTTCTGATATCGAAACTTTACTAGAAAAGTATCAAGAAGCTTTAGATGCATTTGAGGCAATTAATGGAGATGATTATGAAAATATTATCACTAAAAAACTAAACCTTACAAATTTAATAAAGTTTAAAGATGTAATGATTTCTGAACTTAGTGGTGGAGAATTCAAACTTATTCAAGTAATTAAGGCAATGATAAATAATCCTGACTTAATGATTATGGATGAGCCAGATGTATTTTTAGATTTCGAAAACCTTAATTCTCTTAAAAATCTAATTAATTCACATAAAGGAACAATGTTAATCATCACTCACAACAGATATATATTAAACCATTGTTTCAATAAAATACTTCACCTTGAAAACATGCAGTTACAAGAGTTTGATGGAAGCTATATCGATTATAACTTCTCTTTACTTCAAACTAAAATTGAGTTACAAGAACTTGCTGCTGCTGATACTGAAGAGATTCAAAGAAATGAAGTATTAATAGATAGATTAAGAGAACTAGCAACTGAAAACGCTGAACAATTTAGAGGTAAAACTTTAAGAGCTAGAGTTAAAATTCAAGAAAGATTACAAGAACGTAGAATTAAAGCTCCATTTGTTGATATTAAAGAACCAAATATAGACTTAGTTACAGATAATCAACTTGAAGAATGTACAGCTTTAAAAGTTACTAATTACAGTGTAGCCTTTGATGAAACACTTTTAGAAAATGTTAACTTTGAGATTAAATCTACTGATAAAGTAGCTATTGTTGGTTCTAATGGTACAGGAAAAACTACTTTCCTTGGAGAAATATTTGAAAATAATCATAATTCTATTGAGATAAATGAAAACATTAAAATAGCTTATTTATCTCAACTTCAAGATAAAACATTAACTGATTCTAATACTATACTAGAAGAATTCTTTAGTGCTGGTTTTGAAACTCGTGAAGAAATTCAATTACATATTGCACAGTATGGTTTTGATAATGAAATAATTAACCAAAAGATAGGATCTTTATCTGGTGGAGAAAAGAATATGCTTCAATTAGCTAAAATAGCTGCTAGTAATGCAAATATGTTACTTCTTGATGAACCTACAAGTCATCTAGATACATATTCACAAATAGCACTAGAAAAAGCTATCACAAACTATAACTGTGCTATTTTAATGGTTTCACATGATTTCTATTCAATAGTAAATAGTATGGATTATGTTTTAATAGTTGAAAACAAGACAATCAGAAGAATGAGTATTAAAAACTTCAAAAAGATGATTTATGCTACTCATTTTGATAAAGACTATTTAGAAGTTGAACAAAATAAAAAATCAGTTGAAACACAAATAGAATTAGCTTTAAAAGATAATGATTTTATACTTGCAAAAGAATTATCTGAGCAGTTAGAATCACTAGTTAAATTACTACAAAATTAAAAATTAGCAGGGAGCACTTTGAATTGCTCCCTGCTAATTTATTTTACAACTTGAAACTTTGAATTGCTTACAAAGTCTTTAATAATTTTTTTCAATTCATTCTTTGCATTTTCACTAATTGTATTATCACAATCTACAGGTTCCATGTAAGCTACAGGACTAGTTAAAAGTATATCATTATTTACAATGTTAACTTCAAATCTATACTTATTGTTGTGTATTTTATCCCTAAACCCAAAACTATAACCCATTTTAGTATTTTCATCATAAGCCATCCATTCTGGTTTAAATTCTATTAAATCAACTGGATCACATACTTGCTCAAATAAGAATTCATAGTTTAAATCTCTTTGTAATTCTGCCTTAGTTTTAACAACAAAATTTGTATTTATAGCCACAATATAATCTATATTATCCACATTTATAATTACACGTATTGAGTTTTTATCTTTAGATGCTCTATAGTCATTTTGTAATTTAAATCTTGTACTAAAGTTTATATTACCTATAGAATTTGTTGTAATCACTTTTGCATAATCAATATAATCATCTACTGGCCTTACTGCTTGCTCAATATTTATAGAAACTACACTATTTGTTTCTTTAGAAACATTAACTGAGTATGCATTTCCACTTGCAGCATAGCAATTATTGTTATTCAATTTATCTATAAGTGGATTTTGGTAATAAATATATTCATCTACTTTATCATTTTCTCTTATAATATTAGGCTCTCCAAGAATATTAATTAAAGATTGTTTTTCCATTCCAACATAAAGTTCTTTTGGAAAAACAATTGATGAATTTTCATTTATTACAGTATCTACAACTGTACAATCCCTATATGTTTTTGGCTCAATTGTAAGGTTTGCTATTTCAACAAATAAATAAGACTCCTTTTTATCAGTCCTAGTTTCTTTTCCCCAAAGTGATGCATACTCACCACTTGGCAGCATAGCATCAAAATCAGCAGGATCACCATTTATGTCATTCTTAACAAATTCAAAACCTAAATTTTCATAAGTTACTAACTTGTCTATATTATCAATAACCTTACCATTATAAGCAAAACTATATGAATATAGATCTAAGTCTTTTGATAGTTTTAAATTATCATTAAAGTAGTCTTTTTGACATGATACAAAACTTAATGTAATAAGAAAAATAAAAAGTAAAATCACTTTGTTTTTAATAATTTTTTTCATATTATACCCCCAAATATAAAATAGAATATACTTACAAACATACCCCCACTATTGTAAATATATTCCATTTAAGTGTATCATTATTCATCAATTATTAAAATGTTATTATACATAAGACAAAACTTTATATTTATTTATTACAACTCATTAGCTCAAAAAAATACTTTGAATCATTAGTTTTATAAAGATTTAACCATGAGCTTAATGCTTCTTCTTTAAAAACATCTAAAACTTTTAAAACTTGTATAGTAAATTCTAATGGAGCTATTCCCGAAGCAGTAATTAAATTTTTATCACTAACTGCAGCTTCCATTTTATAATATTTTTCTCCAGAGTAACTTGGTATAATCATTTTAAGAAACTCTAAATCATTACTTGTATGATTTCTAAAATCTAGTAAACCTTTTTTAGCTAGTCCAAAAGTAGCACCACAAATAGCTGCAACTATAGTTCCTTTTGTCAAAACTTCTTTAGTTTTTTCTAGCACTGTTTCATGAATTTCTGATGTCCAAGTATCTCCTCCTGGTAGAATTAATACATCATTACTTTCAATACTACACTCTTCTATTGTTATGTCAGGTAAAACCTTCAATCCCCCCATTGTTACAATAGTTTTTTTATCTATTCCTACTGTAATTACATTTAGTGGTTTCAATCCTTCTCTAAAATATCTTCCTGTATTTAATTCAGCAGTTAAATATCCAACTTCCCAATCTGACATAGTGTCAAATACATACATATATACTTTTCTATCCTTCATCTTTCTACTCCTTATGTGTTTATTTAATACACCTATATTGTAAAATAACTTAACTGACATATTCCGTCAGTTAAGTTATTAAATTTGATAATGATTAATTAATTCTAATAAATTTCCCACCATTTTAGCCTTGAGATTTGATGGTTCAATTATTTGTATCGATTTTCCATAAGGTAAAATTATATTTGGTATATATGTATATATTACTTCTTCTTCAAGTGTAAATATTGCTTTGTTTGGAGTTCTCTCTTTTAAATAGTATCCTAAAAACCAATGCTGACATAAATTATCTAAAGCATTTATACTACCTTCTAAAACTAATAATGTAAGGTTATTCTTATCTTTTACTTCAGTAATAATTCCTTTTATAAAAAACTCACTTGCTGAAAATTCCTTTGGTCTATTAAAAGTGCTTAATGTTTCTATAGCACTACTAATTCTATCTACTCTAAAGCTACGAATCTCATTTCTCATTTGGCAAAATGCTACTACGTACCAATTATTATTCCAATGAACAATTCCATATGGATTTATAACCCTGCATTTTGATTTTTCTTCACGACCTGTACGATAATTTATTTCTATGGATAATTCATTAGCTATGCTACTTTCTAACTTTTTAAGTATAGATTCTATAGATATTTTTCCATTTGATTTTATTACCTCAAAACCTATTAGATGCTTTGTTAGAATTTCTTCTTGTTTTTGGTTTGAGTGCATTTTTAGTTTTGATGTTGCTTTATCTAATGTTTCATCTAAGAAATATCCTTTTTCTTTAGCAAATATAGCTGCATGAAGTAAAGCTGTTTGCTCTTCTGTATCGAAAAAAAGAGGTGCTTTAATAAAATTATTCAAAAGTGTATATCCACCGTTATGACCTGTGTCTGAAATTATAGGTATTCCACTTGCAGAAAGTGCATCAATATATCTGTATACTGTTCTTATATTTATTTCAAGTTTTTCAGCTATTTGTTTTGCTGTAACTTTTTTATCAGAACTTAGCATCCATAATATAGACATCATATTATCAATCTTAGCCATGTATCTTCCCCCCCTTTATATCAGTTGTATAAAACTATTATATAACTTTTAAGCTTATTGGAGATAGATATTGTTTTTAGATCTTCATTTACTTAATCAAAAATAATCGTTAATGTACATTACTCAAGCTCTTATGCAAAGTTCCCTAAACTTACAATCTATTAATCCCATTAATTTTAATATTTCACTTATAGAAATTATACATTATTAATTTAAGTATAAAACTAATAAAAATTAAAAAGACTAAAGTTAAATATATTTAAATTTGGAGTGTTTAACATGATTTCTTTAATTAATGATGCGTATAAAATAGCTGACAGTAATAATGTAATTTTAAAAGGGCATATAATAATTAGTAACAATACTAATTGCTTAATCTTCGCACATTACTGTGATAGTACATTGTTTTACAAAAATTTTTTTAAAGTATCAAAAGATATTTTAAAAGTAAATAAAATTGCAAATAGAAATCTAAAACAAATTAAAAAGATTATTAAGAATAATGGTTATAAAAAAATCTGGACTAAAGGTGTATTTTCAGTTTATGGTGATTTAAGACCTTTAGCTGTTGAGGCCGGATTTGGAGAATGGTCTAATAGTGGTATTATAGAAAATGAAAAATATGGCACTAACTTCATGATTACTGCAGTATTTTATAGATAAAGCTTTAACATTATATATTTTATTTATTAGGGATAATTCGCTTCCTGCTAATTTTTTGTTAAATATAAAAGCCTACAATATTTCTATCGTAGACTTAATAAATATATATCACCGTACCTTATAATAGAATCTAAAAAGAAATGTGCTGAATTAATACTTACTCATATATTCTACATACATCTTTTTGTATAAATCCAACTAATTTTCTAAGATATTAGGTTATATCAAATATCTATATATTTTTTTAATTTCAATCTTACTTATTACGCCAAATAAATCCATAACAAGTTTCATATTTACCTGATATTGCTCTTTGAATAGCTTGAAATGTTACATTATAATAAATAGCTGCTTCTCTTAGACTATCCCATTCTCTAATAAAGTTTCTATTAATATCATATTGATTTATTTTTTTAGACCTCTTTTTATCTACCTTTTCTGTATATTTCCATTTAAAGTTACAACAAGTTTTTAGTTCTCCTGTACATACTTTTCTAATTGCTTTAGAAGTAGTATTGTAATATTCAGCTGCTATAGCCGCATTTTCCCATATTTTAATAAAATTATCATTCAAATCATATTGCTGAACTTCTTTTCCTACTTTTCTTTTTTTCACGATTTCTCTTTCTCTATTAGTTACCATATTTTCTATATCTAAACTCTTTCTTATAATTTTTTCTTCTCTTTCACAATCTTTATTATTCATATAAGTTACAAACCCATCCCATTTTTCTTTTTTTCTAGTCATATAAATAGTTGCATCTTTATATAAAGAATCTACTATATTTCTATATTTTCTACCTGCAAAGCTTATTTGATAGGTCGTAGGTGAATGTTTATTAATTAATATCTCTTTTTGAGAGTTAAAATATCTATTAATTCCATCTAACATATCATAGGTTCCAATAAATTTTATCTCACATATAAAACTAGGAACATTTCTACCTTTTTTTAATTTCATATAAGTTGATATACACCCATCCCCATCCATATAACCTCTAATAAAATCCTTTATTAGAGGTTTGGGAACAATATCATTTGTTGGAAACTTCAATATATTTGATTTCCTTGGAACACAACCTAACTTAATTAAATCTTTTCCTATCCTATTACTATTAACTACTAACACAGCATACCCTCTATCATTAGTACTAACTATTCTATCTGATTTCAAATCCTTTACAAAAGCCTCTAACAAGTATCGATCATCTGGATGTAGATGAATATGTAAATAATTCTGATTCTCGCTATAATCATGAACACATCCATCCGCATATAAAAACCCTAACCAATATGCTTTGCGTTCTGTATCTATCTTTTGAAAATATGCATCATCTTGCGTATATCTATTCATAAATTCTCCTAATATCATAATTTATTACATATAT
>JAVWLU010000012.1:0-73781 GCA_036637795.1 Clostridium sp.
ACAGGCCCTTATAGGGCTTAGGAAAAACCACCAGCTAAGCTGGTGGATATTTATTTAGATTAAGACAGAGTTGATATTAATGCATCATTAAAAGCATAATGGTATAATTAGTTAAAATAGTAATTATACAAGGGGGCATTAAAATGATTTCAAAAAAAATGAAGGTTCTAGTTGATAATAGTTCTGTAATTAGAGCTATGTTTGAAGAGGGAAAGAGATTATCAAGTATTTATGGGGAAGAAAATGTATTTGATTATAGTATAGGAAATCCTAATGTAGAACCACCACAAGCGGTAAAAGATGCTGTAATAGATATAATTTCTAATGAATCACCTAACTATGTTCATGGGTACATGAATAATTCAGGTTATGATGATGTTAGAGATGATATAGCAAAATTCATAAATAAAAAAAATTCTACAAGTCTTAATAAAGAAAATATAGTAATGACATGTGGAGCAGCTGGTGGATTAAACATAATATTAAAGACAATACTAAATCCAGAAGATGAGGTTATAGTTATAGCACCATACTTTGGAGAATACTTTAATTATGTTTCTAATTTTGATGGGAAGTTAGTTGTAGTAAAGTCAGAAGAAAAGACTTTCCAGCCAGATATCAAGGAACTTGAAAAAGCGATAAATGAAAAAACAAAAGCGATTATAATAAACACTCCTAACAATCCAACAGGAGTTATATATTCAGAAGAATCATTAATGAAAATAGCACAACTATTAGAGAAAAAACAAAAGGAACATGAAACAAGTATATTCTTAATATCAGATGAGCCATATAAAGAAATAGCTTATGATGGTGCAGAAGTACCGTTGATATTGAAATATTATAAGAATTCATTTATTGGTTATTCATATAGCAAATCATTATCACTACCAGGAGAAAGAATAGGTTATACAGTTGTAAATAGTGAAATGGATGATTATGAAGATGTACTATCATCACTTAATGTTGCAAATAGAATATTAGGTTTTGTAAATGCACCATCATTGTTCCAAAGAGTTATAGCTAAAACTTTAGGTGCAGAAGTAGATGTTAACATATATAAAAGAAATAGAGATTTATTATATAATCATTTAATTAGTTTAGGTTTTGAATGTGTAAAACCAGAAGGTGCATTTTATTTATTCCCTAAGGCATTAATAGAAGATGATAAAAAATTTGCTGAAATGGCTAAGAAATATAATTTATTAATAGTTCCAGGATCATCATTTGGATGTCCAGGATATTTTAGATTGTCTTATTGTATTAGTTATGAAAAGATAGAGAAATCATTAGAGGCATTTACTAAACTAGCTAATGAGGTGAAGGACTTATAAATCAGAGGTGATATGAAGATGGGCGAAAGGGTAAATACTTTCTATTAGCGCTAAAGTAAACCTTGTTTCACTCGGTTTGAGAAAGTGTACTTCGTACGATAAATTCCAGCAGGCTGAGTTAAAAAGGAAATCCATATAAGATTTTTAAAAGCAAAAAGATGTATCAAAATATAAAAAATTTTGATGCATCTTTTTTTGATACAAGTTATTTTTAAAATTAACGGGGATAATATACAAAACAAAACAAATTGAAAAATAAGCATAATTTGGCAAAAAAAAGGGTGTAGATTGTATGATATATGGTGGGGGTGTATAAAAATGAAATTAAAACAAAAAATAGCTATAATTTTATTGGCTACATTTGTATTTACTAATTTTAATCAAGGAATAGAGGCTATGGCACAAACCCTTGAGAAGATAGAATTTAATATCAAATACGAAGCTAACAAGAATTTATTAACAAAGGATGATATGTTAAATGGGGAAAACACTGAAAGTGGTGTAATTACAGAAAATGGATATAATAAAGAAAATAAAATTAAATCATCAAAGGTAACATCTATAATTAAGAATGGTGATACAGAAGAGAGAAAATATAATTATACTGAATATCAGTATAATAGAGATGGTATTAGCTTAATTTCAGAAATAAGTAAAGTTTCAAGTGACAATGTTAACTACAATATAATTAACCAAAAGGAAAATTATTATGATCAGTTTAATAATTTAATTAAGGAAAAAAATGCTCAATATGAAGTTATAAAAGAGTATGCTTATAATAATCCGAATCAACAAAGTATGATTAAGGAAGGGACAAAAAATACATTAGTATTTGAGTTTGATGCAAATAATAGACCAATAAAAGAATATAATACTGTTGGTAAATTTAAGACTTATGAATATAACATGGATGGTGAAATATCTGCAATAATTGAAGATGTTGCCAAGGCAACTATTTCAGGTGATATTATCCAAAATAGTAAAATTGGTGTTAGATATGGTTATGATATTTTTGGTAACTTAGCAAAAGTAGATGAAATTGCACAAGATACGAAAGGTATAGAAACCATTGAAAGGACAACTGAATATCAATATGATACAAAAGGAAATTTAATTCTTCAACAAGAAGGAGTAAAAAATGGGCAAGTATCTAAAGCTACATCATTTGAATATAATGGATTAAATCTAGTAACAAGTAAGGATACTGTTGATGATTGTGATGAAAATTATACTTACTATAATAATGGGAAAGTTAAAACTCGTGTATCTAGCGATGGAAAGAAGCTTAATTATGAGTATGATACTTTAGGAAATGTTGGAGTATTAGATAAAAGAGATAGATGGCAAAGTACATTATTAAAATATGAGTATAAATATAATAAAAATGGGAATTTATCAGAAGTTTATGATGTTACTGATGGTAAAAAGAAGCAAGTAGAAAAGAGTTATGATAGTTTAGGTAGAATTATTGAAGAAGAAACAGTAGATATTAGTGATAATTCTAATAAGAAATTAACAAATGAATATGATATAACAAACTTCAGTGAGGCATCAAAAAAGGCATATCCTAACGTTGTGGTTGCTGATAAGGTAGTATTACCTTCAGGGGAAGTTACAACAAAAGCATATGATAATAACGGTAGATTAAAATATGTTATAGATGGGGATATAGAATCAGGAGATACAAAGAAATTAGCAACTTATAATTATGGTGATAATAATGCTATTACATCAGTATCATATGGTGATAATAGCTATACAAAATATAGTTATTACGATGATTATAAAGTAAATACTTTAACAAACTTTGATGGTAAAAATGTTAAAGGGGAATCGTATCAGTACACATATTATTTAAATGATAACCCTAAAGTATTACAATATACATTAGGCAATGAACGTTATAAGGAATCATATAGCTATGATAAATTAAATAGATTATATATAGCTTATAAAGATGAAACAGTAAATAATGAACTTAAAAAAGAAAGAACTGTTTATAACTATGATTTAACTAATAATATGACATCTTCTAGAGATCAAAGTTATGATGGAAAACAGTACGTAGATAAATTTAGAAGTCAATATGTATATTCAAAGGGGAGATTGACAACTAAAAAAGATACAAATTTTGATGAAAATACTACAACATCAACTTCTTATGGATATGATAGTAATGGAAATTTAACGGAAGTTAGAAACAGTAATTCAGTTTTAAATTACACTTATGATGCATTAAATAGATTAACAAATTATTCTAAAGATAATAAAAATGTATCTGAGTATGTATATAACGGTGAAGATAAAAAAGTAGGAAAAGTTGTTGGAAAAGAGAAAACATCTTTAGTTTATGATGGTTTAAATGTAGTAGAAGAATATGTGAATGGTAAATTATCAGGACAAACATATTATGGTGATAAAGCTATATTTAGAGATGATGTTAAAAATGACCAAGAGTATTATTATTTCTATAATACACATAATGACGTTACAGAACTAAAGTTAAATGGAGCTACAATTAAAAATTATAGATACGATGCATTTGGTAAGGAAGTTAAATCACAAGGGGAAGCTAAAGTTAACAACCCTATAAGATATTCAGGATATTACTTTGAAGAAGAAAGTAATTTACACTATTTAAATGCTAGAATGTATAATGCTAATATAAAGAGATTTATGCAACAGGATACTGTAAGAGGTGATAGTAGGAACCCAAATACTCTTAATTTATATGCATATAGCGGTAATAATCCATTAGCTTATTATGATCCAACAGGGAATTTCTTTGAAACTGTATTTGATGTTATAGGACTAGTATCGAGTGCATATGACTTTGTTAAAGAACCATCTTGGTTTAATTTTGGTATGTTAGCTTGGGATGTTGTATCACTAGTACCAGGTGTTCCGGGAAGCTATGTTGCTAAGGGTGCAAAATATCTAAATAGAGTAGACGATGCAGTGGATACGGCTAGAAATATAGATAAAGGTAAAGATGCATTAAAGTATTTAAAAAAAGGAAGCAATGCTGTTGATAATTTAAGAACTATAGACAAGGTATCGGATGGAGCAAGGGCAATTGGTAAAGTAAGTGATGCTAAGAAATATATAAAGTCAGCAAAAGAAGTATTCCAAGAAGTTACACAAAAAGCTATAAGGAGTGGCGGAGATGTAATTAAAGATGGTAGAGTTTTAGCAACTAGCTCTAAAAAGGCGATAGCTAGGAGTTATGATGCAGTTAAGACTGTTAATACCAAAATAGCAAAAGTTACGGATAAGATAGCAAGTAAATCCAAATCAATAACATCAAAGGTACAAGCATATGCAAATACCAAAGTTGATAATGTTAAAAACTTTGTTAGCAAAGGAAATCCAAAAACAAAAGATATTTATGCAAATACTAAAGCAGCAACACCTAAAAAAGCAGCATGTTTCACAGGTGATACACTAGTTAAAACAGAAGATGGATTAAAGCCAATATCAGAAATAAAAGTTGGAGAAAAAGTACAAGCTGTAAGTGATGAAGATGTATATAAAGATTCAGAATTAAAAGAAGTAACAAATGTAATAATATCAATAACAGATGTATTAATAAAAGTAACAGTAGATGAAGAAGAAATAAAAACAACAGAAACACATCCATGGTATGTAGAAGGAAAAGGCTTTATTAATGCAGAATATATAGAAGTAGGAGATAAAGTAAGAACAGACTCTGGAGAAGTTAAGGTTGTAGAAAAGGTAGAAAAAGAAAAACTACCAATAAAAATTGTTGTAATAAACTTAACTGTAAAAGATAATAGGACATATTTTGTTGGCGAAAATGAAATCTTAGTTCATAATACTTGTAAGGTTGAAACTTCTTCGAAAATGAGCAATAATTCAAAATCTCAAAGAAGGCTGGATGCAGAGACGAAGTTAAAAAAATCAGCTGAAGGTAATGTAAGTTCAGGTAATATAGATTTTATTGGAACCGAAAATGGAGTTAATATAGATATGAGGGACATAACGTCTGATGGAAAAATTCCATTAAGTAAATTACAACAAATGGTTCCTCAGGGAACAACAAATACATTTGGTAGCGTACCTGGGTCTAAAATAGCAGAAGGATATAAATATAAATTCCAACAAAGTGGTAAGAATTTCGAGTTAAAATGGCATTCACCTGATCCAGATGCCGCTAGAAGGTATCCGGGAAGTGCATCTGGAAGTAACTGGACAGCTCAAATAAGGATGGGTAAAAAGCAACTGCTAGGATCAGATGGTAAATTTTATAATTCGGCTAATGACTTAACACATATTATTGTGGATATGACAAATTAAAAAGGAGAATAGAAATGGATTTGACTAAAATAGATAATTTAGCTGATTATATGGATAAAAAGAGCTTATATAATTGGTTTAATGATGTATTAAATTATGCTGAAAGTGATAAAAGTCATGAAAGTGTTGAAGAAATTACAGATGCATTATATGAGTTAGCTTTAAGACAATGGCATGTGTATGAGCAACTAGATAATCATATGAAAAAAAGAATAGAGATGTGGATAAAGGAAGTATGGTCAGGTAGAACACCGGATTTTATAGAAGGAATAACTGGAATAATAGGGATGCTAGGATTAGGAAATATATATAGATATATTAAAAATTCTTTAGAAACTGAGGAGGATGATGATATAAGAGCTATGATTAGGTATGTTATTAAAGAATTAGAAGGGCATGAAGATAATCCGTATTGGAACTTAAATTAAACAGATTGGGTAATGTAGCTGCAAAAAAAGTATTAATGCGTACTGAGTAAAAAAGAGTAATGTTAAAATATAGTTAAATAAATAAAAACAAGAAAATTTAATACTGCATAATCCAATAATATAGTGAAAGAAGTTAAAAAGATTAATGTTTCAGTAATGAGCATTAATCTTTTTTTCATTTACTTAAATATTGATAAAAGCCAAGATAACTAGGATTAAAAGTTATCGTAAGCTGAAAGGCAAGAGAAAATAATTTTAAATCTTATTAATGGTATTTCAGATAATAGTTAGGAAATATTAATGTATATATCATAAGGTTTAGGTAAAAAACTAATAGTATGCAAATTAAAAAGTAAACCTTAAATAAATAAGGACGGTGAACTAATGAAAAATAAATATTGGAAGTTAAGATTCTTAATTATGGTAACGATGATAATGGGAATAGCTTGTTTTACAGTGTATTTTGAATCAAATAATAAAGCAGAACAAACTTTGGCAGGGGAGAGTAGTAATAATATAATTCCAAAGCCTTTAAGCTATGAACAAGGTAAAGGGAAGTTTGTACTTACTAAAGATTCTTCAATTTATGTAAAAGGAAATACTGAAGAGGAAACTGAAGAAATTACTAAGATTGCAGAGTTTTTAAAAGAAAAATTAAAACCTTCAACAGGATTTGAATTAAATATTATAAAAGCAGATAATCCACCAACAGGCAGTATTTATTTAACTACAGTAGGTGGAGAAAAAGGCGACGGTAATGAAGGATATAGTATTATAACAACTTCAGATAATGTCAAAATAATAGCTTCTAAACCAGAAGGTCTTTCAAGGGGAGTTCAAACATTAAGACAATTATTGCCCCCAAGTATTGATAAAAATACTGTAGTTAATGATGTGGAATGGAGTATTCCAGTTTCAAAAATAAATGATAAGCCAGAATATGCTTATAGAGGATTAATGATTGATGTTGCAAGGCACTTTTTTACAGTAGATGAAGTAAAGCGTCAAATAGATTATGCAGCTCAATATAAAATAAATAGAGTTCATTTACATCTTAGTGATGATCAAGGTTGGCGTTTAGAAATAAAGAAGTGGCCTGAACTAACTACAATAGGTGGTAGTACACAAGTTAGTGGAGGTAAAGGTGGATATTACACACAAGAGCAATTTAAAGAGATAGTGAAGTATTCAGCAGATAGATATGTAGAAATAATTCCTGAGTTTGATATGCCAGGTCACACAAATGCAGCATTAGCTTCATATGGATTCTTAAACCCAGACGGTAAAAAGAAACCTTTATATACAGGAATAGATGTAGGTTTTAGTTCATTTATGACTCATGATGAAAAAACATATCAGTTTATTGAAGATATAATAAAGGAAGTTTCAGAAATATCACCTTCAAAGTATATTCATATTGGTGGTGATGAAGCTGAGAGTACTAAAAAAGCTGATTATGATTATTTTGTAGGAAGAGTATCTAAAATAGTTGAGAAATATGAAAAAACAGCAATAGGTTGGGATCCAATTGATACATCACCTGAGATAAATTCAAGTGTAGTATTACAAAACTGGAAGGATTCCAATAAAGCAGCAAGAGAAAAAAGTATGAAGATGATTATTTCAATTGCAGGTAAAGCTTATTTAGATATGAAATACAATAGGAGTACACCGTATGGGTTAAATTGGGCAGGTTATATTCCTATAGAGACTGCATATAATTGGGATCCTACAGATTATGCTCCTAAAGAATTAGTTTTGGGAATTGAAGCACCATTATGGACAGAGACTATTACAGATGTAAAGATGATGGATTATATGATATATCCTAGATTATTAGGTTATGCTGAAATAGGATGGACACCTAAAGTAGCTAGAAATTGGGATGAGTATAAGGTTAGATTAAAATCCCAAGGTGAAAGGCTTCAGAACCAAGGAATAAATTATTTTAGGGATGATAGTATATGGACTAGTAAATAAAAAAGGGTAACTTTCTTGTTCTTAAAGATAAGAGTAACATTTTTAGTGTGTTTTAAATATAATATATTATACAAATACACAATGGCGTGTGTTCTGCAAATGCGGGATACATGTCATTTTTTTATGCCTAAAAAACTTTAAGGAGGAGATTATATATGTGTGGAATAGCTGGTTGGGTAGATTTCAATCAAGAATTAAGAGATAAAGAAAAAATAGTTCAAGAAATGGCAGATACATTAGTTAGAAGAGGCCCTGATGCAGGTGGGATTTACATGTCTAAAAATGCTTGTTTGGCTCATAGAAGATTAATAGTTATAGATCCTGAAAATGGTAAGCAACCTATGTCTTATGCAGGGGATAGGGGAAATTATACTTTAGTTTATAATGGAGAATTATATAATACAGATGAAGTAAGAGATGAACTAAAGAAATATGGATATAAATTTAATGGACATTCTGATACAGAAGTATTACTTATGGCATTTGTACAATGGGGTGAATCTTGTGTAGATAAACTAAATGGTATTTATGCATTTGGAATTTGGGATGAAAAAAAAGAAAGATTATTTTTAGCAAGAGATAGAATGGGAGTAAAACCACTTTTCTATTTTAATTATGAAGGTGGAATTATATTTGGATCAGAAATAAAGACGTTATTAAAAAATCCAATAGTTAAGCCTGTTATAGATAATAATGGTCTAAACGAAGTGTTTATGTTAGGGCCAGGAAGAACAATTGGTGAAGGTATAATTAAAGGAATTAAAGAAGTTAAACCTGGAGAATTTTTAGTTTTAAATAAAGATGGCATGAATATTAAAACTTATTGGAGTGTAAAAGCTAAAGAGCATACTGAGAATTTAAGCACAACAATTGAACACACTAGACATTTGATAATAGATGCAATTAAAGGTCAATTAGTTTCAGATGTTCCACTTTGTTGTTTTTTATCAGGTGGATTAGATTCTAGTATAATAGCTAATATTGCAGCAGGATATTATAAAGAAAATAATAAAGGTCAGCTAACAACTTATTCAGTTGATTATACTGACAATGAAAAGTATTTTACAAAGAGTGTATTCCAACCAGATAGTGATATGGAATATATAAATATAATGAAGAATCAAATTGGATCAAATCACAGACGAGTAGTTTTAAATAATACAGATTTATTTAATGCACTTGAAGAGGCAACAGAAGCAAGAGATTTACCAGGGATGGCTGATATTGATTCATCACTTTTACTATTTTGTAGAGAAGTAAAAAAAGATTTCACAGTATCAGTTTCAGGGGAATGTGCTGATGAAATTTTTGGAGGATATCCTTGGTATCATAATAAGGATATTTTATTTGAAAACACTTTTCCATGGTCACGCTCATTAGATGTTAGAAAGAAAGTAGTTAAGGATGGAATTTTAAAAGACAGTGATGAGTATGTTTATCAAAGATATCAAAATACAGTAAATAGTACAGATAAGCTATCAACAGATTCTAAATTAGATGCACGTATGAGAGAAATGTTTATGCTAAATATAAATTGGTTTATGCAAACATTATTAGATAGGAAAGATAGGATGACTATGTATAATGGACTTGAAGTTAGAGTTCCATTTTGTGACCATAGATTAGTTGAATATGCATATAACATGCCTTGGGAAATGAAATCATTAGATGGTAGAGAAAAAGGATTAGTAAGAGAAGCTATGAGAGGAATACTACCAGATAAAGTTTTATGGAGAAAAAAGAGTCCATATCCAAAGACTCACAATCCTATTTATATGAATTTAGTTACTGAAAGAGTAGAACAAATTCTAAATGATAAAAATTCAATAGTATCAGAACTAATAAATAGAAAAACTATTGAAGAAATTAAAGCAAATCCTTATGGATTAACTACACCGTGGTATGGACAACTAATGGCAGCACCACAAATATTTGCTTATATAATTCAAATGGATTATTGGTTTAGAAAATACAATATCAATGTAATAGATAATTAGTTTTTTGGTAATACTAAAAATGAAATAATAAAATTATAGCTACTTCACCTATGAAAATTAAAATTTTAGAATAAGGTTTATTTTTGCAAAAAATTAGATATAATATAGATAAGAAATGCAAATAATAAAAAAATAGGGTGTAAGAGCACCCTATAATATATAATTACGGTTGTTTAGGCAACTGGTATCACTAAGAATTTTTAAATAAAAACAGTAGCTTCCAATTGCGAGTCGGGGCTACTATTTTTTTGAGATTTTTTCTATAAGAATCACTATTAATGTTAATAATGATATCAAGAATAAACCACCCTGAAATAGTAACATTAAAACGTCAATACTCATATGTATCACCTCCATTCTAAAGAGATGTAAGTGATACCAGTAGCCCACGAACAACTATAAAATTATACTTTAGGATTATGCCATAATTATGTATATTTTATACACAGGTATAACTTGGTAAAATGATTGTGGTGAACAGGTAGTGTTAACTAGAAGAGTCTTAATAATACATATGATATAATAAAGCTAAAGAATATCTAGTAGGATTAATAGGAGGACAGGAGTTATGATTAAAGTATCTATTTTTGATTTAGATGGTACATTATTAAATACAATAGAAGATTTAGCAAATGCGTGCAACTATGCATTAGAAAAGTGTGGATTCCCTACTCATGAAGTAGAAAGTTATAAAACTTTTGTTGGTGATGGAAGATATAAATTAATTGAGCGTATAATACCACAAGATAAAAAAGAAGAGGCAGTAGTAAATGAGGTTCTTGGATTTTTTGATGAATACTATGGAGCTCATATGATAGATATGACCAAGCCTTATGATGGAGCAATAGAACTTTTAGATGAGTTAAAATCTAATGGTATAAAGCTTGCTATAGTTTCAAATAAACCACATGAATTTGCTATAGATATAGCTAAGAAGTATTTTGGAGATAGAGTCGATATGGTATTTGGACATAGACAAGGTTATCCAACTAAACCAGATCCAGTAACAGTTTTAGAAGTTATTGATACATTTGGTATAGAAAAAGATGAGTGCATTTACATAGGTGATTCAAATGTTGATATAATAACTGCCAATAATGCAGGAGTTAAATCAATAGGTGTGCTATGGGGATTTAGAAGTAAAGAAGAACTTCAAAAGGAGGGAGCTACATTTACAGTAAGTACAACAAAAGAAATAAATAATATTATATACAATTAACATAAATTTACTTTCATATGCCTAACGTTAAAAGGTGAAATATAAAAGTGAATTTATGTGAGTTTTACTTGTAAAAATTAAAATTTTAAAATATGGTTTATTTTTAAAAGAAATTTGATATAATATATATAAGAAAAGCTTAGTGCGTCAACACTAAGCAATCCTTAGAACATCTATTTTGTTTTAGGGCTATTAGATGAATTAAATAAATATTTAATTAAGAATGAAGCACTATTTTTTGTATGGTGGGTGCTTCTTTTCTTTGCCATTAAGTTCTATGTGAAGACCAAGAAATTTAATCTTGATTATTAACTTAGAAATAAAAAGATTATGTTTTAAAATTAATTTAATAATATATTTAACAACAATACTTTTTATAATTAATTCTAGCATATCTAATACCACCCCCTAACTATGATGATATTTTCACCAATAGTCCAAGGGGATAAAATGTTCAAAACCCCCGTAGCCACCCACTACGGAATTTCCTAAATAATACTTTAAGATTATACCATAATTATGTATATTTTATACGCAGGTATAACTTGGTAATGTAGGAGTGTAGGAGTAATTTTATAAGTTTTCTTGTATTTTTAATATTAATAGGCAGGTAATTCATTTGAATTTAAAATAGAGTAGTAAAACTAATGGTTTTACTACTCTATTTTTAGATTGTATATAGTAAATCTGCATAAGTTGGTATTGGCCAGTATTTTTTCCCTACCAACATTTCAAGTTCATCAGCATAATTTCTTGTTGATTCCATAGAAGATAAAACTTGAATGTTATAGAATGAAGCAACTTCATAAACATCAGTAAATTCATCAACTCTTCTTAAAAGAGCATCAAGTTTTTCTACTTGAGTATATAGTGAGTTTGATAAAGTTGATATTTGAGTTAATAATCCCTTTTCCATTTCACAGCTAGAAGTAAATCCTATTGCTTTTTTAGCAACTATAGTATCACTAATTTCTTTCATAAATGTTAATGATGCAGGTAAGATTTCTTTTCTAATCATATCAACCATTGTTAAAGCTTCAATATTAATTACTTTAGAATAGTTTTCTAAAAGTATTTCATAACGTGAGTGCATTTCTCCAACTGTAAATATTTTATGCTTTTCAAAAAGAGCAATGTTTTTTTCTTTAATAAAGTATGGTATAGCATCAACAGTAGATTTAATATTTAATAATCCACGATTTTCAGCTTCTTTAAGCCAATCTTCAGAGTAGTTATTACCATTAAATATAATTCTTTTATGGTCCTTAATAGTTCTTCTCAATAGTTTATTAAGAGCTTTATCAAAGTTTTCTTCTCTTTCAAGTTCATCTGAAAAAAGAGAAAGTGATTCAGCAACTATGGTATTTAAAACTACATTAGGTCCTGATATTGAGAAGGTAGACCCAACCATTCTAAATTCAAATTTATTACCTGTGAAAGCAAAAGGTGAAGTTCTATTTCTATCAGTAGTATCTTTAGGGAATCTAGGTAGAACATCTACACCAACTTGCATCTCAATAGCATCTTTAGCATCATAATTTGCTTTGCTTTCAATAGCTTCTAAAATTTCAGTAAGTTGATCACCTAAGAACATTGAAACTATAGCAGGTGGAGCTTCATTAGCACCAAGTCTATGATCATTTCCAGCATTAGCTACAGATATTCTCAATAGATCTTGATAAGTGTCAACTGCTTTAATAATAGCGCATAGGAAAGTAATAAATTGAGCATTTTCTTTAGGAGAATCTCCTGGTTCTAATAAATTTATACCTGTATTTGTAGATAGTGACCAGTTATTGTGTTTTCCTGATCCATTAATTCCTTTGAATGGTTTTTCATGAAGTAAACAAGCAAGACCTTGTCTATCTGCTATTTGTTTCATTAGTTCCATAATAAGTTGATTATGATCAGTAGCTTGATTAGTAGTAGTGAATATTGGAGCTAGCTCATGTTGAGCAGGAGCAACTTCATTGTGTTTTGTTTTTGATAATACTCCAAGCTTCCAAAGTTCTCTGTCTAGTTCACTCATGAAAGTATCTACTCTAGGTCTAAGACTTCCAAAATAATGATCTTCTAATTCTTGACCTTTTGGAGCTTTAGCACCAATAATAGTTCTGCCAGTAAGCATAAGGTCTAATCTCTTAGAATATTGATTTTTATCAACAAGGAAGTACTCTTGTTCTGCACCAACAGTTGTAATAACTTTATCTACATCATCATGTCCAAAAAGTTTAAGGATTCTCATAGCTTCTTTATTTAAAGCATCCATTGAACGAAGTAGAGGAGTCTTTTTATCTAAAGCTTCACCACTGTAAGAATAAAATACCGTTGGTATGCACAATACTCCATTTTTAATAAATGCATAAGATGTTGGATCCCAAGAAGTATAACCTCTTGCTTCAAAAGTAGCTCTAAGTCCACCAGATGGGAAGCTAGAAGCATCAGGTTCACCTTTAATAAGTTCTTTGCCTGAGAACTCCATTATAATGCTATCATCACCATGAGGTGATATGAAGCTTTCATGTTTTTCTGCTGTGATTCCAGTCATAGGTTGGAACCAATGAGTGTAATGAGTAACCCCTTTTTCAATAGCCCAATCTTTCATAGCATTAGCAATTACATCAGCAGAAGATAAATCTAAAGGTGTACCATCAGTTATAGATTGTTTTAATTTTTTATAAGTAGTTTTAGGTAATCTATTTTTAATAACAGCTTCATTAAAAACCATTTCTCCAAAAATTTCAGGTATGCTATTTGTTTTATTGTTTTCCATTTGAATTCCCCCAGTAAATTAATATTTTATTTATAGTAATATAACTCCATTTTCTTTACATGTATCTAGAGTATAATCATCCCAAAGTGAACATTGAACTTCACCTATGTGAGCTTTACCTAGAAGTAACATACAAATTCTAGATTGACCTATTCCACCACCAATAGTTAAAGGAAGTGTTTCATCAGCAATTGATTTATGGAAAGGTAAATCTCTTCTGTTTTCGCAGTTACTCTTAATAAGTTGACTTTCAAGTGAAGTCTTATCAACTCTAATTCCCATAGATGAAACTTCAAAAGCACATTTTAAAACATCATTCCAGAAAATAATATCTCCATTTAATGTCCAATCATCATAGTCTGGTGCACGGTCATCATACTTAATTCCAGAAGGTAATAAGTCACCGATTTGCATTACAAAACAAGTTTTATGTTTTTTTACAAATTCATGTTCTCTTTCTTTTGGAGTAAGAGATGGATATAAATTTTCAAGTTCTGTTGTTGTAACAAAAGTAACATCAGAATAAAGTCTTGTAGTAACCTGAGGGAAAACATCCTTTAAATCATCAAGTGTAGTACAAATTTGCCAAACTATTGATTGAACAGTTTCTTTTAAAAACTCAATATTTCTAGTTTCTTTATTAATAACTTTTTCCCAATCCCATTGATCAACATAGATTGAATGCAGGTTATCCATTTCATCGTCTCTTCTTATAGCATTCATATCAGTATATAATCCTGTTAGTTCAGGAAACTCATATCTACCTAGGGCCATTCTTTTCCACTTAGCTAATGAATGAATAACTTGTGCATCCTTTTTAGTTTTTAGAATATCAAAAGATACAGGTCGTTCTGTTCCACTTAAATCATCATTTAATCCAGTAGTTGGATCTAGGAATATAGGTGCAGAAACTCTTCTAAGATTAAGAGCTTGTGAAAAGTTATCTGCAAATGATTTTTTTATTACCTCAATAGCCATTTGTGTATCAAAGATACCTAATGTAGATTTGTAGTTTTCAGGAATAATTGTTTTACTCATAATAATGTTCCCCCTTAAAATTTAAAATAAAAAAAGACGCTGTACGAACTAATATCGTACAGCGCCTTTGCTGTTTAATTTATTATATACACAGAGAAAAAATATGTGCAAGTATTTTCTAGAAAAAATTAACAAAAATATTTTTTGTTAGAATAATAGAAAGTATTGACAAAAATTACATATTACCATAGTATAATCAATAAGAACAAAGGCGTTCTAAGTTAATGCGTAATCAATGCATTAATTTAGGGCGCCTTTTGTATATTTAGAAAGTGAAGTAAAAAGATTGGGGGGCTATATATGTTAAAAAAAGAAGGCGAAGTAAGGATTCCAGCAGGTTGTGCCATTTCAGCACTTATAAGTAAAAAAGGTGAAAGAATATCTGGGGATAAAATAGTAAAATCAATATCTTATATGCATGAAAGATCAAATGGACTTGGTGGTGGATTTGCAGGTTATGGGATTTATCCAGAGTATAAAGATTATTATGCTTTCCATGTATTTTATGAAGATGCAGCAGCAAAGGAAGTAACAGAAAAGTTATTAGATAGAAAGTTTGAAGTAATTAATTTAAGCAAGATACCTACAAGAAAAAATAAAAATATATTAGATGAGCCATTGATTTGGAGATACTTTTTAATGCCATTACCAACGAAGCTTTCTAATAGCCAATTAGATGAAAAAACATTTGTAGCTAGGTTTGTTACAAAGGTAAATACAGAGATAGATGGAGCTTATATTTTTTCAAGTGGAAAGAATAGGGGGATATTTAAAGGTGTAGGCTATCCAGAAGATATTGGAGATTTTTATAGATTAGAAGATTATAAAGGATATGCTTGGACTGCACATGGAAGGTATCCAACAAATACTCCAGGATGGTGGGGGGGAGCTCATCCATTTGCATTATTAGATTATTCAATAGTTCATAATGGTGAAATATCATCTTATGATGCAAATAGAAGATTTATTGAAATGTTTGGTTATAAGTGCAATCTTTTAACAGATACAGAAGTTATAACTTATATAATAGATTACTTAAACAGAAAACAAGGTATTTCATTACAAGACATAGCAAGTATAATAGCAGCACCATTTTGGAGTGAAATTGATAATCTACCTGAAAAGGAAAAAGAGAAACTTACTTATTTGAGAGATGTTTTCTCAAGTTTATTAATTACAGGTCCATTTTCTATAATACTAGGATTTGATGGTGGAATAATGGCCTTAAATGATAGGTTAAAGCTTAGGTCAATGGTGGTTGGAGAAAAAGATGATGTTGTTTATATTGCAAGTGAAGAATGTGCAATAAGAGCAATTTGTCCAGATGTTGAAAATGTATGGTCACCTAAAGGTGGAGAACCTGTAATAGTTACTTTAAATGAGGGGAGCGAGGTATAATGAAAAATTATGTATATCCAAATTTCGATGTTATAAAAGATAATGATAAATGTATAAATTGCAAAATATGTGTAAAGCAATGTGCAAATGAAGTTTATAAATATGATGAAAAGAAAAATAAGATAGTTATAAATAGTGCAACATGTGTAAATTGTCATAGATGTGTAACTATGTGTCCAACAGACGCACTTAGAATAGTTAAAAATCAATTATCTTTTTCAGATAATATAAATTTTCAGGATAATTATATAAAGGAAATATTTAAACAAGCTAATTCTGGTGGAGTGCTACTATCAAGTATGGGAAGTAAACATCAAGGAACTATTTATTGGGATAAGATTCTCATAAATGCATCACAAGTAACAAATCCTCCAATAGATCCATTAAGAGAACCAATGGAAACTAGAGTGTTTTTAGGTAAGAAACCAAATCAAGTTAAGATTGATGAAAATGGAGAAATAGTAGTTGAAAAAAATGTTGGTTTAAAATTAGATATGCCAATAATGTTTTCAGCAATGTCATATGGTTCTATAAGTAAAAATGCACATGAAGCTTTAGCTAAAGCTGCTGATGAACTTGGAACATTTTATAATACTGGTGAAGGTGGACTTCATGAAGATTTTTATAAATATGGTGATAGTACAATTGTACAAGTAGCATCAGGTAGATTTGGAGTACATGAAGGATATTTATCTGCAGGAGCAGCTATAGAAATTAAGATGGGGCAAGGTGCAAAGCCAGGTATAGGTGGACATCTGCCAGGGTTTAAAGTTAATTCTGATATATCAAAAACAAGAATGATACCAGAAGGTGTTGATGCAATTTCCCCAGCACCACATCATGATATATATTCTATAGAAGATTTAAGACAATTAATATTATCATTAAAAGAAGCAACTAATTATAAAAAACCGATTATAGTTAAAATTGCAGCAGTTCACAATGTAGCAGCTATTGCTAGTGGAGTAGCTAGAAGTGGAGCAGATGTAATTGCTATTGATGGTTATAGAGGGGGAACAGGTGCAGCTCCAACTAGGATAAGAGATAATGTTGGAATTCCTATTGAACTTGCATTAGCTTCAGTTGATGAAAGACTTAGAGATGAAGGAATAAGGAATGATATTTCTATAGTAGTTGGAGGATCAATAAGAAACTCAGCAGATATAATTAAGGCAATCGCATTAGGTGCAGATGCAATTTATATTGGAACAGCTGCACTTTTAGCAATAGGATGTCATATGTGTAGAAGTTGTCATGATGGTAAATGCAATTGGGGAATAGCAACACAAAGAGAGGATTTAGTAAAGAGATTAAATCCTGATGTAGCGCATAAACAATTAGTAAACTTATTAACTGCTTGGAATCATGAGGTAAAAGAGATAATGGGTGGAATGGGTATAAACTCTATTGAAGCTTTAAAGGGAAATAGATTAATGCTTAGAGGTATAGGACTAAATCAAAAGGAACTTGATATTTTAGGAATACATCATGCTGGAGAATAAAGGGGGACTTTAAATGATTATTAATGCTAGAGAGTTTAACAATCAGGAATTAAATTTAAAAATTAAGGAATCTACTGATATAGAAATAGAACTCAAGAATGTAATAGGTGAAAGATATATAGGGACTGGTGTGGTAGGAAAGAAAATTAATATTGAAGGTATTCCAGGAAATGCATTAGGAGCATATTTAAATAGAACGGAAATAAATGTTAAAGGAAATTGCCAAGATGCTATGGGAGATACTATGAATAGTGGTAAAATAGTAGTATATGGAAATAGTGGTGATGCTACAGGATATTCAATGCGAGGTGGAGAAATCTATATTAAAGGTAATGCTGGATATAGACTCGGAATTCACATGAAAGAATACGAGGAGCAAAAACCACTTATAGTTGTAGGGGGAAGTGTTGGAGATTTTTTAGGTGAATATCAGGCTGGTGGAACAATAATTATTTTAGGATTAAATAGCACATCAAATTGCCCTGTTGGAGCATTTTGTGGAACTGGAATGCATGGAGGAAATGTTTATATAAGAAGTAGCATACAACCTAGAAATTTACCAAAGCAAGTTATTTGTGAAGAGTTAGAAAATGGATTAGAAATTAAAGATAAGCTAATTTTATTTTCAGAGTTATTTGGTGAGGATATAGATTTGCTAGTGAATAGTAGATACTATAAGCTTTCACCAAATGCAAACAATCAGTACAAGCAACTCTATGTTAATAACTAAAATATTAGGAGGTCTTTAAATGAATCAATCAATAATAGAAATATTAGAATTTGTTAAAGAAAATGATATAAAGTTTATAAAACTTCAGTTTTGCGATATATTTGGAAAAATAAAAAATGTTTCAATAGTAGCAGCACAATTAGAGAAAGCATTTACTCATGGTATAGGATTTGATGCATCATCAATTAATGGATTTTTAAATGTAGAGGATTCAGATTTAATTCTATTTCCAGATCCATCAACGCTAGCTATACTACCATGGAGACCTCAGCAAGGCAGAGTAGCTAGATTCTTTTGTGATATTAAAACACCAGATGGGAAGATATTTGATGGTGATTCAAGGTGGATATTAAAAAATGCTGTTGAGGAGCTATGGAAGCTTGGATATACAGCCAAAGTAGGAGCAGAATGTGAATTTTATTTATTTAAAACTGATGATGAAGGAGAACCATTACTTACTCCACAAGATAGAGCAGGGTATTTTGATGTTGCACCATTTGATAAAGGGGAAAACATTAGAAGAGAAATATGCTTAACACTAGAAAATATGGGATTTACTCCAGAGAGTTCACATCATGAATCTGGACCTGGTCAAAATGAAATAGATTTTATGTATGATAGTCCATTAAATTCAGCTGATAATATTATAGCATTCAAAACAGTTGTAAAAACAATAGCAAATTTAAATGGACTTTATGTAAGCTTTATACCAAAACCATTTATAGATAAAAGTGGATCAGGATTACACATAAATTTATCACTAAATAAGGGTGGCAAAAATATATTTAATAGAGAAGAAAATAAGGATGGAAGTTATCCTAAAGATGCAGAAGGGTTTATGGCAGGAATTTTAGAGCGAGTAAATGATATTACAGCGGTTCTAAATCCAACAGTAAATTCATATAAAAGATTTGGTGGGTTTGAAGCACCTAAGTATATAACTTGGTCACATAAAAATAGATCGCAGTTAATAAGGATTCCAGCATCCAAAGGACAATATAGCAGAATGGAGCTTAGAAGTGCTGATTGTACATGCAATCCTTATTTAGCATTTGCATTACTAATATATGCAGGTATAGAAGGTATTAAGGAAGGAAAGAAGCTTCCTAAGACAATAGATACAAATCTATATAATTTGACTGAAGTAGAAAAGAAATCAATAAACTGCTTACCAATAAATCTTAAAGAAGCAGTAGGATATATGGATAAGAGCGGATTTGTAAAAAATGCTTTAGGAGAATTTGTTTATGATAAATTTTTAAAAGCTAAAAGAGATGAATGGAATTTATACGATGAAAAATGCAAGGCATATGATGAAATAACTGAATGGGAGATCAGTAATTATTTTTATAGTATGTAATGTTGCATTATGTTGTCTTAAGGGGTGAGAGGTATTCATAAGATTCTAGTTGTATGCAGTTCTCAAAAAGGAATAAAAGTAATGAGCGATAACTTAAGGGAAATTGGATATAACCATATTGATGTTGAAAAAAATGGTGGGGCAGCAAGGAGAAAACTGATAGAAGATGACTATGATCTTGTGATTATAGATACTCCATTAACAGATGAAGTAGGGAGTGATATAGCTATTAAAATTACTCAGGAAAGAGTAACAGGAGTTATAGTTACTGCAAAAGCAGAAAGTGCAGATATGCTAACTGAAAAGTTAGAGGAGTTTGGAGTCTTTGTGATATCAAAGCCATTTTTAAAACCTTTATTTAATCAATCAGTAAAATTTGTTTTTACCTCATTAAATAGACTAAATAATTTGAAAAAGGAACAAGACAAATTACAAAGTAAAGTAGAGGATATAAGAATAGTAAACAGGGCTAAATGCTTATTAATTCAATATGGAAATATGTCAGAACAACAAGCTCATAAGTACTTAGAAAAACAAGCAATGGATGAAAGAAAAAGCAGAAAAGAAGTAGCAGAAAGTGTAATAAATTATTATGAAGTATGAATTTTAATACCCATGAGGAAAGTATTTTCTTTATGGGTATTTTTTATTGAAACTTTAAATTAATTAGTAATTATAGTTTGTTTTTTATTGGTTTGGTGTAGTACAAAAAAACTTTTTTGAATATTTTATTGCATTATTAATATAACGATGCTATTATTAATGAGAATCATTATCAATTTAAAATACAAATCATTTATAATGATGCTTTGTCAAAAGATAATGAGTTTTTGGAGGATTACTAATGAAGAAGAGATATTTAATTTTGATTTTAATTGTTTTATCTTTTATATCACTATTTATAGGTGTAAGTGATATTAAGATAACTGATATATTTGCATTAAATACTGATAAGATAGAGGTTTTACTAATAAGTAGAGTACCAAGATTATTAAGTATAGTAGTTGCAGGGATAGGACTTAGTATAAGTGGTCTTATAATGCAACAGATAAGTAGAAACAAATTTGTTTCACCAACAACAGCAGCAACAATTGATTTTGCAAAGCTTGGAATTCTAGCATCAATGTTAATTTTCACTTCTGCTGGGATGATGGAAAAGATGCTTATAGCATTTATTTTCTCAATGGTCGGAACAGTGATATTTATGAAAATGACAAAGAAAATAAAATTTAAAAACATAGTATTCATTCCATTACTAGGTATGATGCTTGGGAAAGTTGTTGGGTCAATAACAACATTCTTTGCTTATAAGTATGATTTAGTTCAAAGTGTTTCATCTTGGATGGAAGGTGACTTATCAATGATTATGAAAGGTAGCTATGAATTATTATTCTTAAGCATACCAGTTGTAGTAATAGCATTCCTTTATGCTAATAAATTTACAATAGCAGGAATGGGAGAAGACTTTGCTGTTAATTTAGGTCTTAACTATAACTCAGTAGTTAATATAGGACTAGCAATAGTAGCTTTAATATCAGCAGTAACAATAATAACCGTAGGAGATATACCGTTTTTAGGATTAATAATACCTAATATAGTAACTATGTATCTTGGTGATAATTTAAAAAATACATTGTATCACACAGCATTAGTTGGACCAATATTCCTTTTAGTATGTGATATTTTTGGAAGAGTTATTGTATTCCCATTTGAAATATCAATAGGTTTAACTGTTGGTGTAATAGGAAGCATAATATTCCTTTACATGATCATTAGGAGGATTACAAATGAAGAATAAAAAGAATTTAATGGTTCTTGGAGGAATAACAATTACAGTAGTTTTGATGTTTCTATTAATAGGACTTAATGAAGCGAATTTTGAATATGCACTTTCAAAGCGTATTCCTAAAATATATGCAATGGTACTTACTGGTGGTGCAATAGGGTTTTCATCACTAATATTTCAAACAATAACGAATAATAGAATCTTAACACCAAGTATTCTTGGATTAGATTCATTATATATATTACTTCAAACAACAATAGTATTTTTACTTGGAGCAAATAGTGGATTATTATCAGATCCAAACATAAACTTTATTCTTTCAATAATAGTTATGATAATTTTCTCAAGTTTTATTTACAGAATACTATTTAAAAAAGGAAGCAAAAACATTTTTACATTACTATTACTTGGATTAATATGTGGAACCTTATTTGAAAGCTTAACAACATTCATGCAAGTTTTAATTGATCCAGTAGATTTCTTATCAATACAAGATAAGATGATGGCAAGCTTTAATAATATAAATACAGATATTTTATTAATATCAAGTATTGTGATTATAATAGCTATTGCATATAGTACAGAATTTTTAAAGGTGTTAGACGTAATGTCTTTAGGTAGAGATGAAGCAATAAATCTTGGCGTTGACTACGATAGAATAGTTAAAAAAATGCTTGTAGTAGTTGTAGTTTTAACTTCAGTATCAACTGCAATGGTAGGTCCTATAACATTCTTAGGATTACTAGTAGTTAACATAGCAAGACAATTGATTAAGACATATAAACATAGTGAACTAGGAATATCAACATTACTAATTAGCATTATAGCTTTAGTAGGTGGACAACTAGTCATAGAACAAGTTATGAAGTTTGGAATTTCACTAAGTGTAATAATAAACTTTGTAGGCGGATTGTATTTCATTTATTTAGTAATGAAGGAGAGAGCACAATGATAGAGGTAAAGAATTTAACTAAAACATATGGTAATAAAGTAGTAGTAGATGACGTTTCATTAAATATAGAAGAGGGTAAAATAACATCATTTATAGGTCCAAATGGAGCAGGTAAAAGTACAGTTTTATCAATGATGAGCAGATTGCTTAAAAGAGATAGTGGGCAAGTTTTAGTAGATGGCATGGAAATTTTAGAGTGGGACAATAAAGAGCTGGCTAAGAAGGTAGCTATTTTAAAACAATCTAACAATATAAATATTAAGTTAACAATTAGGGAACTAGTTAGTTTTGGGAGATTTCCACATTCACAAGGTAACTTAAAAGATGAAGATATTAAGCATATAGATCAAGCCATTGAGTATATGAAGCTTAAGGATATTGAAGATAAGTATATTGATGAGTTAAGTGGTGGACAAAGACAAAGAGCATATATAGCAATGGTTATAGCTCAAAATAGTGATTATATATTCTTAGATGAACCATTAAATAACTTAGATATGAAACATTCAGTAGAAATCATGAAAATACTAAGAAACTTAGTAGATGAGCTTGGAAAAACAGTAGTAATAGTTATTCATGATATAAACTTTGCATCATGCTATTCAGATAATATAGTAGCTTTAAAAGATGGAAAAGTAGTTAAGGATGGACTAGCATCAGAAACAATACAAAAAGAAGAATTAGAAAAGATATACGAAATAGATTTTAATATTCAAAATATAAATAACAGACAGATATGTGTGTATTTCTAAAAATATAAAATAAATTAAGAGGTGGATTACAATGAATAAAAAAACATTAATAATAATGGGAAGTTTAATAGTAGCAGTGTTAGCTGTATTTGGAATAACAAGATATACAGGAACAGCAGGAGTTAAAAAAGGAGAAACAATTACAATTACTCATGACTTAGGACAAACAGAAGTAAAAGTAAATCCAGAAAGAGTTGTAGTATTTGATTTTGGGGTTTTAGATGGATTAGATGCTTTAGATATTGATATTATAGGAACTGCTAAAAGTAGTAAAATACCAGAATTTCTAAGCAAATATAAAGATGAAAAGTATTTAGATTTAGGCGATTTAAAAGAACCTAACATGGAAAAAATCTTTGAAGCAAAGCCAGATTTAATAATTATTTCAGGAAGAATGGAAGGTTACTATGAGGAGCTAAATAAAATAGCTCCAACAATTTACATGCCTTTAGATAATACAGATTACATGGCTTCATTTGAAAAGAATATGAAAACACTCGGACAAATATTTAATAAAGAAAAAGAAGTAGAAAAAGAACTTAAGGTAGTAAAAGGTGAAGTAGAAAAAGTAAAAGAAAAAGCTACAGAAAAAGGTTTAAATGCATTAATTACGCTAGCTAATGATGGAGCATTTAGTATATATGGAGAAGGTTCAAGATTTGGAATAATCCATGGAGCATTTGGAATAGAAGCAATAGATAAAACAATAGAAACATCAACACATGGACAAAAAGCTTCATTTGAATATGTAGTAGAAAAGAATCCAGATTATATATTTGTTGTAGATAGAGGAGCTGTAGTTGGTGGAAAAACATCAGCAAAATCACTTTTCGATAATGAACTTATCAAAAAGACAGAGGCTTATAAGAATGGCAGAATAGTTTATTTAGATGCACAAGTTTGGTACACAGCTAATGGTGGATTTAATTCTACTAAGATGATGGTTGATGAGATAATGAAAGCATTAGAAATATAAGAAAGGGGGAATCTTGTAGATTCCCCTTTTACTCTATAAACTGTTTCTTATCATTATACAAAGACTTATAGCCTAAATTAAGAGATAAAAACACAGTCAAACAAACAGAAGTACAAATAGCAATCATTATGGCTATCTGATACATAATAGCAGTTGTAGGTAGTGTACCTGATAAAATCTGTCCTGTCATCATTCCTGGTAAGAATATTATTCCCATCCCAAGCATTGAATTTAATGTTGGTATTAAGGCTGTTTCTAAGGCTTCATTTGCAAAGGGTTTTAGTATTGCAGATGGCTCAACCCCTAGGTTTATTAATGTTGAGATTTTATTTTTTTCTACTTTTATTGATTCCATAAATGTCTTTAGACCTAAATTTACACCTGTCATAGCATTACCTATAATCATTCCAGCAAGTGGAATTGTGTATTGTGGATTAAAGATTGATTGATCAATTACCACTGTTACAAAGAATATAAGTACAAATAGTCCGGACAATGCTAGTGAAAATCCAATAGCTAGTTTGAATTTTTTATTTAAATCTTTTCTACTATTTATAACTCTATTAATTGAGAAAGTAATCATAAGAGCTAAGAATGTAAATGTGAATATTGGGTTAGGGTTAGCAAATATAAGTTGCAGTACAAATCCGGCTAATATAAGCTGAACTGTCATTCTTAAACTTGCAACTATAAGTAGCTTAGTTTTATTTACCTTGGATTTCTTCATAATGAATAAAACAATAAGTAGAAGTACATATATAAGTAAAAATTGTAGTGTATTTAGTGTGATTGAGCTATTCATTATTTTTCTCCTTTATAATTTCTATTTTGTTTTCACAGAAGGTTTCTACAATAGACTTATCATGACTAACTATGACAACATCTATCTTTCTTTCCTTACAGAAATTAATTATATTTTTAATAATTGTATGACTATTCTTTTCATCTAATGCAGATGTAGGTTCGTCTAGTAATAAAACCTTAGGGCAAAAAGATAAGAATATAGCAATATAAATTCTCTGTCTCTCACCACCAGAAAGTGTTGATGATATCTTCTCCAAAGGTACATCAATACAACAAACTTCTAGTATAGATTTAATATAATTTTCACTTGGTATTGGAAGATTTCTCAATGAGTAAAACATATTAAAGTTTTCTAAAATTGTATCATTAAATAAAAAAGCATCTTGAGAAATCAAACTTACAGCTTGTCTAAGTTCTATAGAATCATATTCATTTAATAATTTATTATCGTAAAAAATTTCACCAGATGCTGGAGAGATAGAAGCGTTAAGCATTTTAAGAAGAGTACTTTTACCACAACCACTTTCCCCAACAATAAAATTAACCTTATTTTTATTTATAGTAATATCTGTGTAGCTTAATTGTTTGTAAGTTAAACTGTCTATTCTAAATAAAATATTATCCATTATTATTTCCTCATTTCTTTTTATGATTATGTCTAATTGACTATATAAAATTAAGTTGTTAGAATAAAATAACAAACTTAATTTACGATATCGATTTTCGATATTGACTATATGATTAAGATATCATGGGGGATAGTATAATGCAAGATAAAATTTTAAGGAAATTGTTTTTAGGATTTATTCAAATTCATATATTACATCATGCAAAAAAAGAGCCATTTTATGGATCATGGATGATAGAGGAATTAAAACATCATGGATATGATATAAGTGCAGGGACTTTATATCCTATACTTCATAGCATGGAAAAGGGCGAACTATTAGAAGTAAATAATAAGAATGTAGATGGTAAAATAAGAAAATATTATTCTATAACAAGTGAAGGTAATGAAGTTTTAATAGAAGCTAAAAGCAAAGCGTATGAGCTATTTAAGGAAATAAAATAAAAAAATTCGTTAAAGTAAAACTAAGTGTTTTACTCTAACGAATTACACTTTAAATAAATATGAACAATTTAACCTAACTATTATAAACATCCTCATCTAAAGCATTTTCAGATTTAGCAACAACAACAGCTGTAGCGGAATCTCCAACAACATTTAGTGAAGTAACTAACATTTCTACTGGTCTGTTTATTGCAAGTATTAATGAGTAAGCAAGTACTGCTGCGTCATTGTTATATCCCATACCTGTTAATACTGTGAATAGTATTATTGCTCCTGCTCCTGGTGCTGCTGGAGTACCAACTGAAGCTATTAGAGCTAATAGTGCAATTACAGTTATGCTACCAATTGTAACATCATATCCAGCACTTGAAGCTATAAACACTGCTGCAATAACTTGCATAATTGCAGTTCCGTTCATGTTTATTGTCATACCAAGTGGTAATGTGAATGATGCTATATCTTTACTAACTCCTAATTCTTCAACAGTTGTCTTAGTATTTAGAGGTAATGTTGCAGCTGAAGATGATGTTGAGAATCCGAATAAAGCAACTTTTGAAATCTTTTTAACGAATACCATTGGGTTTAATCTAGCAGCTATAAAGATAAATAGTGCATATCCAAATGTTAAGAAGATTAATAAAGCAACTACAGTTGTTCCAACATAAGCTAATGCTGGTTTTAAGTGATCGATACCGTATATTGCAAATGTTCTAGTTATAAGAACGAAGATTGCTATTGGTCCGAATTTAGTAATAATAAAAGTTAAGAATACAGTAATTATCTTATTTACATCTTCTAATATTTTCTTTAAAACTTGAATTTGTTCACCTAAGTTGTTTATGCAAAGTCCTGTAACAACTGCAAGGAAAACAACTGAAAGTATTCTTCCGTTTTCTGAGAAGACTGATGTAATATTACTTGGTATAGCTTGTACAAGAACTAATAATGGGTTGCTACCAGCACTACCAGTATTAGCTGCGATATCATTAATGCTAACATTAAAGAATCCTAATTTGTGAGCTGTAAGTCCAAATATACCTGCAAGTACTAAAGCAAATATTGAAGTTCCTAAGAAACCTAAGATTGTTTTATAAGATATTCTTCCTAATTTTTTAGTATCAGTGATGTGACATATAGCAAGTGTGATTGATGTAAATACCATAGGCACAATTACTAGTTGAAGTGAGTTAATGAATAGTTGTCCAATTATATAAAAGATTCCGAAGGCATTTCTACCAGCTTCTGCGGTAATATCTTGGAATAAGATATTATTTATAGTAGCCCATAAATCTGCTTGTCCATTTCCGATTAAATTTTCTCTAAGTAAAATAAATGATCCTCCAGTAAGTAATCCAACTACAAGGGCTATTGCCATATGTATTGCTAATTTATTACTGTTTTTTCCTGATGTGTTAGTTTTCATAGTATCCTCCTAATAATGTGAAAATTTGTAGGACACCATAAAAAAAACCTTAATACCGCAAAGATATTAAGGTAGTATACTTCTATTCCGTACATTCCTTATTAGTCTCTCTGGACTATCTTAAAGGTATCCTATTGAAGATAGTTTATGTTATAAAACAGTTTTTGTCAAGATTCGACATCGAGGTAAGTTTTAACATAATAATATATTTTATTAAAACATTTACATTATATTGTAAAATATGAATAAAGTGTTAAAATTAAACTGTGTTTGAAATAGCATTTGAAACATAGTTTAAGGGGTAAACAAATAAATAATAGGCTAGCATACTCGTCTATTATTTATTTGTTTATGCCTAAAGTGAATTAGATAAAATGGGGGCAAAATATATGAGAGAAATATTACATGTAGGTATTGATGTGGGGTCTACTACGGTAAAAATTGCAGTATTAAATAAAGATAAAGATTTGATTTATGGAAAATACCAAAGACATTTTTCCGATATTAAAAATGCTGTAATTGGGTTGTTAAATGATGCTTATAAAGAATTTAGAGATAAGTCAATAACATTGATGATTACTGGATCAGGTGGAATATCATTAGCATCAAGTATTAAAACTTCTTTTATTCAAGAAGTTATAGCAAGTAGTAAAGCTATTGAAACATTTTATCCTGAAACTGATGTTGCTATAGAACTTGGAGGAGAAGATGCTAAGATTACTTATTTTAGAGATGGTGTTGACCAAAGGATGAATGGTACATGCGCAGGTGGAACAGGTTCATTTATAGATCAAATGGCATCATTACTAAAAACAGATGCTAGCGGATTAAATGAATTAGCAAAAAAGTATAAAACTATATATCCAATTGCAGCTAGATGTGGTGTATTTGCAAAAACAGATATACAGCCTTTATTAAATGAAGGGGCAGCGAAAGCTGATATAGCAGCATCTGTACTTCAAGCAGTTGTTATTCAAACAATAAGTGGATTAGCTTGTGGAAGAGCTATAAAAGGAAATGTTGCATTTTTAGGAGGTCCACTATATTTCTTATCTGAACTTAGGACTAGATTTATAGAAACTTTAAATTTAAATGAAAATGAAATAATATTCCCTGATAATTCACAGCTATTTATTGCAATTGGGGCAGCTATAGCATCAAGTGAAGAAGAAGTAATTAGTTTTAAAGAATTAGATAATAGAATAAATAATATTAAGAATATATCAATAGAGGAATCTGATAGATTAGATCCTTTATTTAAAAATAAAGAAGATTATGAAGCATTTAGTGAAAGGCATAGTAAAAATAAAGTTGAAAGAATACCGTTAGAATCATTTAAAGGAAATTGTTATTTAGGAATAGATGCAGGATCAACTACTACAAAAGCTGCTCTAATAGATGATAAAGGAAGATTACTTTATACTTTTTACGGTAGTAATGGCGGAAGTCCATTAAAGTCTACAGTTAAAGTATTAAGAGAATTATATAGTTTGTTACCTAATGAAGTTACATTAGTAAATTCTGTTGTGACAGGTTATGGTGAACCATTATTAAAAACAGCTCTAAAAATAGATGAAGGTGAAATTGAAACAGTAGCTCATTATAAAGCAGCACAATTCTTCTGCCCTGGAGTTGAATTTATACTTGATATTGGTGGACAGGATATGAAATGTTTAAAAGTTAAAGAAGGCGTTATTGAAAGTATTCTTTTAAATGAAGCATGTTCATCAGGTTGTGGTTCTTTTTTAGAAACCTTCGCAAAATCTCTTAGTATGGAAATTAAAGATTTTGCTGCATCAGCTATAAAAGCAAAAAAACCAGTTGATTTAGGGTCAAGATGCACTGTGTTTATGAATTCGAGAGTAAAACAATCTCAAAAAGAAGGTGCATCTGTAGGTGATATTTCAGCTGGGTTATCATATTCAGTAATAAAAAATGCATTGTTTAAGGTAATAAAAATAAGAAATCCAAAAGATCTTGGAGAAAAGATAGTAGTTCAGGGTGGAACTTTTTATAATGATGCGGTACTAAGAAGTTTTGAGATATTATCTGAAAGAGAAGCAATAAGACCAGATATTGCTGGAATTATGGGTGCATTTGGCGCAGCATTAATAGCAAAAGAAAGATGTGAAGAAAATCATAAAACTAGTATTTTAAAACTAGATGATATTAATAAATTAAGTGTAGATACATCAATGGCTCGCTGCGGCAAGTGTTCAAATAAATGTTTACTAACTATAAATAAGTTTGGAAAATCAGATAAATTTATTTCAGGTAATAGATGTGAAAAAGGTGAGGGAAAAAATAAAAAGAAAAATGAACTTCCAAATCTTTTTGAATATAAATATGAAAGGTTATTTAAATATAAACCATTAAATAGAGAAGATGCTAAAAGAGGTGTAGTTGGAATTCCAAGGGTTCTTAATATGTATGAAAACTACCCATTCTGGTTTACTTTCTTTAATGAACTTGGATATAGTGTAAATTTATCATCAAGATCATCAAAGGAAATATATGAAAAGGGAATAGAAACAATACCGTCAGAATCAGTATGTTATCCAGGCAAGCTAGTACATGGACATATTATAGATTTAATTGATAATAACGTAGATTTTATATTTTATCCATGTATAACTTATGAAAATAAGGAGGATGAAGGTGCTGACAATCATTATAATTGTCCAATTGTGGCATCATATCCAGAAGTAATTAAAAATAACGTTGATAGGTTAAGAGATGAAAATATTCTATTTATGAAACCATTCTTACCTTTAGATAATAAAAAGAGATTAGTACAAAGATTAGCTGAAGAGTTTGGAAAATTTAATATTTCACCTAATGAAATTAAATCTAGTGTAGAGAAAGCTTGGAAGGAACAAGAGGACTTTAGAAAGGAAATTCAAATAAAGGGTGAAGAAACTTTAAAAGAAATAAAGGATAAGGGAATCAAGGGCGTTGTTTTAGCAGGAAGACCATATCATATTGATAATGAAATAAACCATGGTATTCCAGATTTGATAAATAGCTTGGGTATGGCAGTTTTAACTGAAGATTCAGTTGCACATTTAGGAACTATCGATAGGCCTTTAAGAGTTGTAGATCAATGGGTGTATCACACAAGATTATATTCAGCAGCTAGTTTAGTGTCTCATGATACAGAGTTAGAACTTGTACAGTTAAATTCATTTGGATGTGGGCTAGATGCGGTAACTACTGATCAAGTCCAAGAGATATTGAATTCAAATTCAAAAATATATACAAGTTTAAAAATAGATGAAGGTAATAATTTAGGAGCAGCAAGAATTAGAATGAGATCATTAAAAGCTGCAATGAATGAAAGAGAATTAAGTGGATTTAAATTAAAAAGAGTTGATAGTGGATATAAGAAAGTATTATTTACAAAAGAAATGAAAAAAAATCACACGATTCTATGCCCTGAGATGTCACCAATGCATTTTACTTTCTTAGAAAAAGCATTTAATGAGTCTGGATATAAATTAGTAGTATTACCATCAAAAGATAAAAAAGCTGTGGATGAAGGATTGAGATATGTTAATAATGATGCTTGTTATCCAGCTATCATTACTATTGGACAAATTATTGAAGCTTTAAAATCAGGAGAATATGATTTAACAAATACATCAGTTATAATTTCTCAAACTGGTGGTGGATGTAGAGCTACAAATTATATAGGGTTTTTAAGAAAGGCAATTAAAGATGCTGGATTTGATAATATACCAGTTATATCTTTAAGTGCAACAGCAATAGAAAAACATCCAGGATTTAAGTTAACACCAGCTTTATTAAATAGAGCAGCAATGTCTATAATATATGGTGATTTACTTATGAAGGTACTTTATAGAGTAAGACCTTATGAAAAAGTAAAAGGTTCTGCAGATAAATTATATAAAAAATGGGATGTTATATGTAAGCAATCATTAGAGTCCCCTACAAAGAAAAAATTTAATGCTATTGTTAAAGATATAATAAAAGAATTTGAAGAGTTAGAAATAACTAATGAAATAAAACCAAAGGTAGGTTTGGTTGGAGAAATACTAGTTAAATTCCACCCTACAGCTAATAATGATGTTGTTAAGATAGTTGAAGATGAGGGTGCAGAAGCTGTAGTTCCAGACTTAATGGATTTCTTCTTATATTGTGCTTACGATAGTAATTATAAATATAAGTATCTTTCAGGTAGTAAAACAGGAAAAATAGCTGGAGATATAGGTATTAAATTGATTGAATCATATAGAAAAATATATAAAAATGAAACTGAAAAGAGTAAAAGATTTAGCTCTATTAAATCAATACAAGAAATAGCAGAAGGTGCTTCAAAGGTAGTTGATTTAGGGCATCAAACAGGTGAAGGTTGGTTCTTAACAGGAGAAATGATTGAACTTATAGAAGGTGGAGTGAAAAATATTATATGTATGCAACCTTTTGCTTGTCTTCCAAACCATGTTACAGGAAAAGGCATGATGAAAGAATTAAAAAGAATATATCCAGGAACTAATATAGTAGCTGTAGATTATGATCCAGGAGCAAGTGAAGTAAATCAATTAAATAGAATTAAGCTTATGTTATCTACTGCATTTAAAAATGTTAACGAATTGGGGGAATTGTCGTGGAAAGATATAGTGTCAATACAACATCAACAAGAGATAAAATCTTAGATGCAACATTATCCCTAATTAGAAATGAAGGATTTAATAATATAACAATAAGAAAAATAGCTGATTTAGCAGATGTAAATATTGCAGCTGTAAATTATCACTTCGGATCAAAAGACAAGGTGATAAATGAAGCTATGAAAATTCTAGCTAAAAAGGTTACTGCATGTTTTAAAGAATTAGATAAAAAAGAAATTCCACCTAAAGAAAGGTTAAGGTTATTTTTAGTAGGATATGCTGAAAACACTTTAGAGTATTCAGAAGTATTTAAAATACTTATAAATGAATCTATATCGAATAACAATGCGAATGGAGATTACGTTAAGTTTTTAGGTGAAATGGGAGTAAGTAAAATAAGCATTGTATTAAGAGAATGTGGAGTAACTTGTGAAGAAAATGTGTTAGTTATGAAAGTTATACAAATGATAGGTACTTTAGCTTTTCCTATATTATTAGGAAATCATATGAATGAAATGGTTGGAGTAGATTATACTGATAATAAAACTAGAGAAATATATATTGATTTTGTTTTAAAATCATTAATTTCAGAATAATTAATGAAATAAAAAACAAAATAGGTTAATTTAAACAATAAATCTATTTGTTGATATATATAATTGGAAGGTAAATGTAGTTTTAATAGATAATCACAATATAGTTACAAAAATAACAAAATATAACAAATGGGAGGAGGGTTTTTTACATAAATGACATTAAATTTTTATGTGATTAAAACAAATAATGAAAAAAGTCTTGTCGCTTTATGACTTTGTTTGTCGAAACCCTTTTCTTTAATTTTTTTTGTATTATAATTAATCTTGTTAGGAAGTTATTTTTTGAGAGTTAATAAAATCCTAACATTAAACATACAACACACTTCTTTCAACTTATAACAGGGTATAAACACGATAGGGGAATTAACCATTAAAATTAGAAAACGAAATTTTTAACTTAATCCAGCAGTGCTGGATTTTTTTCTTTTTATTACCTAGAATAGAATGTAAAATAGGAGACACTCTACTAATAGTAGGGTGTCTTATTTAAATGTATAAGTAATTTACTATCTTACAAAAATGAAATCTAAATGTAACCTAATAAAATTTGAGTAAATTGAATTTGATATTATAATAAGTTTGTAAGTTAAACAAAGGAGCTGATTGTATGAGAAAATTAGTTTATGTAATAAAGGTTTTAGCATTAGTAATATTTGCAGGATATGATGAAGAAAAGTTAGTTTCACACGATTTATTATAATATATAGATAAAATATAAAAGGGGATATTAAAATGCATAAAATTATTGTTATAGAAGATACAGAAACAATAAGAGAAGAATTAAAAACTTTTTTAACTAGATATGGTTATGAAGTTGAGGCACCTACAGATTTTGAAAATATTATTGAAATAGTAGAAAAAAGCAATCCAAGTTTAGTAATTCTAGATATAAACCTTCCTATTTTTGATGGCTACTATATATGTAGAGAGCTTAGAAAGAAAATGGACATACCAATTATAATTGTAACTAGTAGAGATAGTGAAATGGATGAATTAATGAGTATGAATTTAGGGGCAGATGATTTTATTACTAAGCCATATAATACTCAGATACTATTAGCTAGAATAGCTACAATTTTAAGAAGAAGTTATGGTAAAAGTGAAAATCAAGAAATATTAACATATAAAGATTTAAAGTTAAACTTATCAAATGGAACAATAGTTTGTAATGATAAGTCTTTAGAGATTACTAAAAATGAAATTAAGATTTTATATTTCTTAATGAAAAATCAAAACAATATAGTTTCAAGAGAATCACTAATGGATTACTTATGGAATTCAGATTACTTTGTAGATGATAATACCTTATCTGTAAATGTGACAAGGCTTAGAAAAAAGCTTGAAGAAGTAGGTCTTGAAAATGCAATTGAAACTAGAAGAGGATTAGGTTATATAATGCCATGAGAATAAGTGAGTTTATAAAAGAAAGAATAGTGTTTTTAATTTTTAATATAGTAATATTTACAGCTATAGCAGGGGTAATGGCTTTCCTTAAATTTGGATTTGCTATTATATTTGTTGTAGCTTTTATTTGGTTTATGCCAATTCTAAGTTATATGATTATAGAGTATAGTAAGTTTAATAAATTTTTTAGTGAAGTGAATTCATTAAGTGAATCATTAGATAGAAGGTACTTGATGGCAGAAATTGTTGAAGAACCAGAATTTTTAGAAGGAAAATTATTTTATGATCTATTAAAAGATACTAATAGAGATATGCATGAAAATATAAAGTCATATAGTGATATGCAAACAGAGTATAGAGAGTATATTGAGACCTGGGTTCATGAAATTAAAACTCCCATAGCCTCATCAAAACTTATTATTGAAAATAATAAAAATGAAGTTACAAGTAAGATTAATCTAGAACTTAAGAGAGTTGAGGAATACATAGAGCAAGCATTATATTACTCAAGAAGCAATGATGTTAGCAAGGATTACATAATAAAGAAGTTTTCCTTAGAAACTGCTGTTAGAAATACTATAAAAAGAAATTCTAGTGATTTTATATATAAAGGAATTCAGTTAGAGATTAAAGATATTGAAGCTGATATTTATAGTGATATTAAGTGGGTTGAATTTATTTTAAATCAAGTGATAGGAAATGCTATTAAGTATTCAAATTCAAATAAACCGAAAGTAGAAATTACATCAGTTAAAAATCCTAATAATATTATTTTGACAATTAAAGATAATGGTGTAGGAATTGATGAAAAAGATATTAGAAGAGTATTTGAAAAAGGATTCACAGGTGAAAATGGAAGAGTATATGGAAAGTCTACAGGAATAGGACTTTATTTATGTAAAAAGCTTTGTGAAAAATTAGGGGTTGGAATATCAATATCATCTGCAAAAGGTGAAGGGACAAAGGTGAGCTTAATATTCCCTCTTGGAAAACATAATTTACTTTATTAAATGGATACTTATCTTACATTTTTGAAACTTTAAAGTAATCCTCATCGATATGTTAATTTTGAATAAGTGGGTAAAATAAGATTGTAAGTTGATTTGAGGAGGATAAGGATTATGGAAAACATATTAAAAGTTGAGAAAATAGAAAAGTATTATGGAAATAAAGAGAATGTTACTAAAGCTTTAGATAATATAAGCTTTACAGTTGATAAAGGTGAGTTTGTTGGTATTATGGGACCATCAGGAAGTGGTAAAACTACACTTTTAAATTGTATATCTACAATAGATACAATAACAACAGGTAATATTATTATAAACAATAAAGACATTACAAGATTAAAATCAAAGGAATTAGAGAAATTTAGAAGAGATGAGCTAGGCTTTATATTCCAAGATTTTAATTTGCTAGATACATTAACTGCATATGAAAATATTGCATTAGCATTAACTATTAAAGGTGAAAAGACTAATAAGATAGATTCATTAATTAAAGAAACAGCAGCTAAGTTAGGTATTGGAGAAGTGTTAAACAAGTATCCATACCAAATGTCAGGTGGACAAAAGCAAAGAGTAGCTTCAGCTAGAGCTATAATTACTAATCCATCATTAATATTAGCTGATGAACCTACAGGAGCTTTAGATTCTAAATCATCGAGATTACTATTAGATTCATTTGAGAATCTAAATATAGAATTAGCAGCAACAATTTTAATGGTTACACATGATGCATTTACAGCAAGTTATGCTCATAGAATTTTATTTATTAAAGATGGAAAAATCTTTAGTGAACTTGTAAGAGGAAATGATACAAGAAAAGAATTCTTTAATAGAATTATCGAAGTTGTAACTTTACTAGGAGGCGACGCAAGCGATGTATTCTAAAATAGCAATAAATAATGTTAAAAAAAGTTTTAAAGATTATTCAATATACTTTCTAACGTTAACATTTGCAGTATGTATATTCTATAGCTTTAACTCTATAGAATCACAAAAGGCAATACTAGACTTAAATTCTAGTCAAGAAAGCTATATGGATATGTTAAATAGTGTGATTAGTATAGTATCAGTATTTGTTTCATTAATTCTAGGGTCATTGATTGTATATGCAAATAACTTTTTAATTAAAAAAAGAAAAAAAGAATTAGGAATTTATATGACACTCGGAATGAGTAAAAAGAAGATATCTAGAATACTTCTTATAGAAACATTTATTATAGGTTTAATTTCATTAGTTATAGGATTATTATTAGGAATAGCACTATCACAAGGCTTATCTGTATTTACTGGGAAATTATTTGATGTTAGTATGACAGAATTTAAATTTATAATTTCTACAGCAGCTATAGCCAAAACTGGTTTATATTTTGGAATTATATTTTTACTAGTAATGCTATTTAATACAGGTGTTATATCTAAGTATAAATTAATAGATTTATTAACAGCATCTAAAAAGAATCAAAGTATTAAGCTTAAAAGTCCAATTGTTTCAATGGTGATATTTATTAGTGGATTAATTATGTTAGGTGTAGCATATTATCTATCAATTAAAAGTGGGTTGGATTTTAGCGATATCAAACTAAACATTGCTATTGGACTTGGTGTAAGTGGAACCGGGACTGTTTTTTATGGTTTAGCAGGTTTTGTATTATATGTAGTGAAAAGTAGTGAAAAGTTGTATTTGAAGAATTTAAACATATTTATATCAAGACAAATTAGTAGCAAAATAAATACTAATTTTGTATCTATGACAGTAATTTGTTTAATGTTATTTATAACAGTAGGAATGTTATCAACAGGGTTAAGTTTTAAGAGTGTACTTGAAAAAGGTTTAGAAAGTACTACACCTTATGATGCATCAGCAAAAGTTTATATAGATTATACTACTACTATATCAAGTGCAGAAAAAGAATTAACTAAAATTGGCCTTGGACCTAACGAAGATGTTGAGATGGCTGGATTTACTACCTATAAATTTGATACTAGTTTTTCATCAATAATAGGTAAATATGCAGATGATTATATTAAAAAAATGATTGATACTGGATATTGGGAAAATACATATGCAGTTAAGGTATCTGAATTTAATAATATTAGAAAATTAGATGATAAAAATACTTTTGAATTAAATAATAATGAAGTTTTAATTACAAGTAATTCAGAAAAAGTAATTCCAGCTCTTAATGAGTTAATTGAAAGTGGAGAAACAATAAATATAGATGGAAAAGAGTATACAATTAAAAATACAGAAATAATAAAAGATTCATTTACAACGTCAGGATTTGCAGATAATACATTTACAATAGTGTTGCCTGATGAATCACTAGCAGGAGCAAAGGTATATGATTCAAATGTAAATATTAATTTTGTAGGTGAAGATAAAGTAAAACTTGAAGAAAAATACGCACAAGCATTTAAAGGATTTAGAGAAGGCAAGCTTGGACAGAATGAAGAAGATTTATTTGTATTAGGATATACAAGAGATGGAATAATACAAGAAAATAAAGGTATGGTTACAATAGTTTTATTTATTGGAATATATCTTGGAGTTGTCTTCTTAATATCAAGTGCAGCAGTTTTAGCACTTCAACAATTATCAGAAGCTAGTGATAGTATTGATAGATATAAAGTGTTAAAGAAAATTGGAGCATCTAAAAAGATGATAAATAAAACAATATTTGTTCAAACATTAATTTTATTTATGCTTCCACTTTCACTTGCATTAGTGCATTCAGTTGTAGGAATAAAAGTAGTTAATGATTTCTTAACTATATATAATAAACCTGATATAGGTGGATCTGCTGCAATAACAGTGTTTATTTTAGTAGTTATCTATGGAGGATATTTCTATTCAACTTATGTAGGATACAAAAGTATAGTTAATAGTGGGAAATAGGTGATAGGTTCGCTAAGGCTCCGTGAAAGGGCAAGGCAAGCTTGCGTGAAGTTTGGAATTCTTTCAGAATTCCTTTGAATAAAAATTAAGGGGATTAATGCCAAATGGCATTAATCCCCTTGTTATTTTCTAAGAAAATAAATTGAAGCTTTATATTAGATAAATAAAATAAGAAGTTGAGCAAATATAGTAGCTGCAATGAATAAAAAGAATTTTTTTATCGTAGATTTCATTAAATAATCATCACCCTAAAAATATATCTCCAAAAGCATAGCCAGCATAAATGAAGACGAAATTCCAAAGTGCTATGCCTGGAATAGAGAATAAAATAAAATTAAAAGGATTACATTTAAATGTACCAGCAGTTAATGAAATTAGAGTTCTTGCAACGGGTATAAGCCTTGCAAGAAAACAACTTAAAATTCCATACTTATCTGTCCAAGATGCAATTTTATCTATATATCTTTTGGATTTAGGAAACTTATTGCAAAATTTATCTAGAATAGGTCTTCCGCCAAAGTAACCAATTGAATACAATATAATGCTTCCAAGTAGTCCAGCAACAATAGAAAGAATTAATGTAGAGATAAAACTTTGGCTACCACGAGAAATAATAATTCCAGCGGCGGGCATAATAATACCGGGTGGAATGCCTGGGACATTCAGATACTCAAGAAAGACTATAATAAACATGACAATAATTCCATATTGTGATAGGTAGTCTAGTATTTGATGAATATCCATAAAAATCCTCCTATGATCCTAATTTAGCGCAGATGTCATACATTTTAGTTAAGCATTCGCCTAAGGTTTTAACATCATCTTCTTCAAGTGATGATAATTTATTAGCGACTTGTGCTTTCATAAATTCTTGATGTCCCTTAAATAATTCTCTAGCCTTATCATTTATTTCAACACGGATTACTCTTCTATCATTTTGGTCATAATATCTATTGACGAAACCTTCTGATAGAAGTTTATCTATTATAGGTGTCATATTAGGTTTTGATATAGCTAAATCTTTTCCTATTTGAGAAACAGGAGCAGAACCAACATGATAAAGATAAAATATTACTTTAGCATGTGATGGGGGAATTGAAAGTCCTTTAAAAATATCATTATGATTAAAAAGGTATTTATTTAAATGTAGTATAAAGTTCATTAAGTTCTCAGATACAGTGTGTAATTCATGGTTATTCATATGTATCTCCTTTGATTATATATTAATTTGTATAATTTTTAATTAAATTATAAACTAATAAAACTTTCAATACAACAAAAAATAATTATTGACATATAATAGTTATGAAAATATAATTAATATTAAATCATAACGTAATACTTAAGTGAGAGGAGACGGAAGAAAATGCTTAAATTATTAAAATATTTAAAGTCCTCAGTTGGAGCAATTATATTTATCGTTGCATTATTAGTGTTCCAAGCTGTTTGCGATTTATCCTTACCAGATTATACATCTAAGATTGTTAATGTTGGTATTCAGCAAAGTGGAGTAGAAAATGCTGTTCCAGAGGCAATAAGAAAAAGTGAGTTAGATAAACTTACTATTTTCATGAACGAATCTGAGAAAAAAGAGGTAATAGATAATTATATTCTTTTAGATAAGTCAAATCTTTCAACAACAGATTTTGATAAATACTCAAAAGATTATCCTGCTTTAGAAAATGAAGCTATCTATAAGTTAGATACAAAGGATAAAGAGAAAATAGAGGAACTAAATATTATATTTGGTAAACCTATGTTAATTTTAGGTGGAATGCAAACTGAAGAAGGAAAAGCTTCTATGATGGAAAATATGATGGCTAACATGCAAGGGTCTCCAGAAGCACAAAATATTCCTTCAGATATGGATCCAATTGATATGATAGCAAATATGCCACAAGTACAAATTGATGAAATGCTTAAACAAATGGATACGAAGTTTGAAAACTTACCAGAATCAATGATATCACAAGCAGCTACGTCTTTTGTTAAAGAGGAGTATAAAGCATTAGGTATTAATACTGATAAACTTCAAACAAATTATATAATAAAAGCAGGAGCTATAATGCTTGGAATTGCACTACTTAGTATGGTTGCTACAGTAGGAGTTGCATTTATAGGTTCTAGAGTTGCAGCAAAACTAGGTAGAGAACTTAGAGGAAAAGTATTTAGAAAAGTTGTTGGATTTTCAAATTCAGAGCTTGATAACTTCTCAACTGCATCTTTAATAACTCGTAGTACAAATGACATTCAGCAAATTCAAATGCTTATGGTTATGTTACTTAGAATAGTATTCTATGCACCGATTTTAGGATTAGGTGGAGTAATTAAGGTTTTAAATACTAATACTTCAATGGCATGGATTATTGGAGTTGCAGTACTTGCAATTCTTTCAGTAGTTTTAGTATTATTTGGACTTGCAATGCCTAAGTTTAAGGCTGTTCAAAAGTTAGTTGATAAGGTTAACCTTGTAACTCGTGAAATACTTACTGGATTATTAGTTATTCGTGCATTTAGTACTGAAAAGCATGAAGAAAAAAGATTTGATAAAGCTAATAGAGATTTAACTAAAACAAATCTTTTTGTTAATAGAGTAATGGTTATAATGATGCCATTAATGATGCTTATAATGAATGCTGTTACTATTCTTATAGTATGGGTTGGATCAAAGAGCGTTGATGCAGGAACAATGCAAGTTGGTGACATGATGGCATTTATTCAATATACAATGCAAATTATTATGTCATTCTTAATGATTTCAATGGTATCAATAATGTTACCAAGAGCATCTGTATCAGCACAACGTATAGATGAAGTAATAACAACAGATTTTATAATAAATGATCCTAAAGAAGCAAAACAATTTGATAAATCAAAGAAAGGTTTAGTTGAATTTAAAAATGTTTCATTTAGATATCCAAATGCAGAAGAGGATGTTTTAAGTAATATAACATTTACAGCAAAACCAGGTGAGACTACTGCATTTATTGGTAGTACTGGTAGTGGTAAATCTACATTAATTAATCTTGTACCTCGTTTCTATGATGTAACTGAAGGTCAAATATTAATTGATGGTGTTGATATTAGAGAAGTAAGTCAACATGAATTAAGAGAAAAAATTGGTTATGTTCCACAAAAGGGAGTATTATTCTCAGGAACAATTGATAGTAACTTAAGATATGGAAAACAAGATGCTAGTGCAGAAGCAATTGAAAGAGCGGCTAGAATAGCACAAGCAACTGAATTTATTTCAGCTAAAGAAGAAGGATTTGATTCAGAAATATCACAAGGTGGTACAAATGTATCTGGTGGACAAAAACAAAGATTATCAATAGCAAGAGCTATTGCTAAAGATCCAGAAGTATTTATATTTGATGATAGTTTCTCAGCGTTAGATTTAAAAACTGATGCTGCATTACGTAAATCATTAGCAGAAGAAATAAAAGAAAGCACTATTTTACTAGTAGCGCAAAGAATAAGTACAATTTTACATGCTGACAGAATCATTGTTTTAGATGAAGGTAAAGTAGTAGGAATTGGTACACATAAAGAGCTTATCAAAAATTGTGAAGTTTATGAACAAATAGCTTTATCACAATTATCAAAGGAGGAGCTTGACCATGAGTAAAAAAGGTGGAATGAAGGGCGGCTTTGGTGGTCATGGTCCAATGGGGGCACCAGCTGAAAAGGCTAAAAACTTCAAAGGAACAATGAAAAATCTAGGAAATCACCTAAAACCATATACTTGGCAATTAATATTTGTAGTAGTGTTTGCAATCGGAAGTGCAGCATTCTCAATAGTTGGACCACAAATATTAGGAGATGTTACTACTAATATTTTCGAAGGCTTAGTAGGTAAAATATCAGGTACAGAAGGTGCTGGAATTGATTTTGGATTTATAGGAAAAACTTTAATTTTCTTATTATCACTATATATAATTAGTGCAGGATTCTCATTTATACAAGGATTTATCACTACAGGAGTAACTCAAAAGGTTACTTATAAGTTAAGAAAAGAAATATCAGAAAAAATAAATAGAATGCCATTAAAATACTTTGATAAGATGACACATGGTGAAGTTTTATCAAGAGTTACAAATGACGTAGATACAGTAAGTCAAAACTTAAATCAAAGTATGACTCAAATAATTACATCAATAGTAACTATTGTTGGTGTACTTATAATGATGTTTAGAATAAGTTTCACAATGACTATTGCGGCACTTTTAATATTACCAATATCAATGGGTCTTATTGGAATAATAATTAAGAATTCTCAAAAATATTTTGTTAAACAACAAGAGTATTTAGGTAATGCCAATGGGCATGTTGAAGAAGTTTATGGCGGACACAATATTGTTAAGGCATTTAATGGAGAAGAAGAAGCAATAAGAGAATTTGATGAGATAAATGATAAACTATATAACACTGCTTGGAAATCACAGTTCTTATCAGGTATGATGATGCCTCTTATGACATTCGTAGGTAATTTAGGGTATGTTATGGTATCAGTACTTGGTGGATATTTAGCAATTAAAAATGCCATTCAAGTTGGAGATATAGTAGCATTTACTCAATATATTAGATCATTCAATCAACCTATTGCTCAAGCAGCACAAATTGCAAATATAATGCAATCAACTGCAGCAGCAGCTGAAAGAGTTTTCGAATTCTTAGATGAAGAGGAAGAAGATCAATTTGTAGAAAATGCAGTAAAGATTGATAAGCTTGAAGGTCAAGTAACATTTGAAAATGTTAATTTTGGATATAATCCAGAAAGAACTATCATAAATGATTTCTCAGCTAAGATTAAGCCAGGACAAAAAGTTGCTATAGTTGGACCAACAGGTGCAGGTAAAACAACGATTGTTAAGCTTCTTATGAGATTCTATGATATTAATTCAGGTGCAATACTAATTGATGGACATAATATTAAAGATTTCAATAGAAGTGAGCTTCGTGAAATGTTTGGTATGGTTCTTCAAGACACATGGTTATTCAATGGATCAATCATGGAAAACATCAGATACGGTAAATTAGATGCAACAGATGAAGAAGTAATAAAAGCAGCAAAAGAAGCACATGTACATCATTTTGTTAAGACATTACCTGCTGGATACAACATGGAACTTAATGAAGAATCAAGTAACGTATCACAAGGTCAAAAGCAATTACTAACAATTGCTAGAGCTATATTAGCAGATCCTAAGATATTAATACTAGATGAAGCAACAAGTTCAGTAGATACTCGTACAGAAGTATTAATCCAAAAAGCAATGGAAAACTTAATGGAAGGAAGAACAAGCTTCGTAATAGCTCATAGATTATCAACAATAAGAGATGCAGATTTAATTCTTGTAATGAAAGATGGAGATATTGTTGAACAAGGAAGTCATGAAGAGTTACTAGCAGATGGCGGATTCTATTCTGGATTGTATAACAGTCAGTTTGAAAATAGCTAGAAGTCAGCATAGCTGAGCTAAAGTGGAGCCAATAGGCTCCGCGAAAGTGTTCATTACATTCACGCGAAAGCGGTAGCTGAAGCTCCCATGAAAGGGCAAGGCAAGCTTGTGTGAAGGTTGGAATTCTTTCAGAATTACGTTGAATAAAAATGTAGGGAATTAATGCTAGATAGCATTAATTCCCTTTAATTTTATATTAATTGTCCTATAACTAAGCGAAGCGCCCCTATCATGGAACAAAAGGTTCCCCTCTCACATTTTCCACGAAGTAGGAAAATACTATCACTAGTAGCTTGCTACACTTTAGTGAGCTTTAGCAAAACGAAGTTTTCCTTTAGCGTTTTACACAAAGTAGTAAAACACTTTAGCCAAATTAGAATAATTTTAGTTTGATTGTTAAAACTAAACATATTACTAAGGAGGACTGTCTATGGATTACATAAATTATTTACTATACTACTCTTTTAATTTCTTTTTATACTCATTTGTAGGTTGGATACTTGAAAATGGTTTTTGCTATTTTAAGAAAAAACATTTTCAAGAAGACGGTTTTTTATTTTTACCTTTGAAGCCTATGTATGGGATTGCTATGACTATTATTATTTCTCTTTATTACAATATTAGTAGTAATATATTTTTCTTAATTGGAATTTGTTTTTTTGTGCCTACAACAGTAGAGTACATAACTGGCGTTCTTATGAGAAAGTATTTTAATAAAAACTACTGGGATTATTCTGATGTTAAGTACAATATTCAAGGAATAATTTGTTTGAGGTTCTCTGTATATTGGATATTCTTAACTGTTATAGGTGTAAAGTTATTTCAACCTTATGTAGTAAATATGATTTACAAACAATTTATATCCTTATGGATAATTATAATTCCAGTATTGATGTTAGCTTTAATAATGGATTTAATATTTACCATGATTTCATTTAGAGATACGGATAATATTGAGTGAACTACGAAAACTAAGTTTGTATTAAGAATTTTGGAAAGGAGATTTTATTATGAAAAAATTATTGTATATAACAGCAAATTCTAAACCTGAAGAATTGTCAGCTAGTAAGAGTGTAGCTAGGACATTTGTTAATAAATTTATGAAGAAGTATCCAGAGTTTAAGCTAGAAGAGGTAGACTTATATAAGGATCATATTCCAAGGCTTGAATATCAATATTTTCAAAGTAGAAATGCAATGATTAATGATGAAGCTTTATCAAAATTATCAGAGAATGAACAAAAGGAAGCCAAAAGAATTATTGCTTTAGCTGAGCAATTTAAGTCTGCAGATGTTTATGTGTTTGCAGTTCCAATGTGGAGCTTATCTTTCCCAGCTCCAGTTAAAGAGTATCTTGACTGTATTATGCAAACAGGAGTAACTTTAGATGAAAACTTTAAAGGATTGTTAGATGATAAAAGAAGAACAGCAGTATATATTCAATCTTCAGGAGCAAAGATTCCAATGTTAATAAGTCCATTTTTAAATAAAGGATTAAATTATATGGAGGATATGCTTAAGTTTATGGGCATAAAGAGAGTTGAAAAACTTTTAGTTGATGGAACTGGAATGACTGCTAATGAACAAAGTAAAGCAGTTTCAGATGCTAGAGATAGAGTAGATGATGTTATAGATGAAATAAGAGTTTAATATAAAAGTAAAAGGGATTATATCAAAATGTTAGTGTAATAAATAAGTATAAATAAGTATAAATAAGTGTTATAAACACTATAGATTTTATATTATTAATTATAAACTATTTTGATATAATCCCTTATTTTATGGGTAAATACAAATTGTTTAACAACTTATTGGAGAGTTCCGTAAATAAGTTTATATTTCAATTATCATATTCTTTTTATCTATCTAAAGATACTAAATCTAAATCCTCATAACGAACACCTTTATATAGTTTACTAAGCATTTTCGCACCATAAGTTGAAAATAAGATTCCATTTGCACCATATCCTAAACAATACCAAATATTTTTATCTTTAGGATTGGGACCTATATAACCTAAATTATCAGGTGTAGTACCAAACACGCCATTAAATTCATAATCTATTGTATAAGTTAAATGAGGAAACATTTGTCCAAGCTTTTCTTCTAATTTTTTATAATGCCTTTTAGCAACGCTCTCTTCTAAAAGTTCAGGTATAAACCTAGTATCTTCACCACCAATAATTATTCTATTATCAGGGGTAGTTCTTAAATATGAATAAGTACTTTCGGCAGTTTTAATTAAACAATTATTATTCCAGCCAGTTATATTTTCTATTGGTGAAGTAACTATATTATATGTTGTTGAAAGTTTAGCATATCTTTTAAGTGTAAAGTCTGAAATATCATATCCGGTTGCAATAATTACTTTTTTACATTTGATATTATTAGTAGTTGTTTTTAAAATTACACTATCTTGAGATGATGTATAACTTTTTACTTCTGTATTTTCAAATATTTTAGCTCCGTTATTTTCAGCGTGAACTGCTAATTGATTTGTAAATTTGACAGGATCAATTTCAGCACCAGCATTATAGGCATATACTCCTGCTTTTATATCGAAAGAAAAATCAAATTTACCAGAGTTATCTTCTATAAATGCAACATCAAATCTATTATGATTCCTTTTTTCATACTCATAATAAATCTTATTAATTTTTTCAGTATCATTTGTATATAATAAGCAATCTCTAGATACATAGTCGCATTGTATATTAAGGTTATTAATTAATTTTTCTATTTCTTTTAATCCTTTTGCACCAAATTTATAACTTTTAATTATATTAGGCAACATATAAGATTTTTCTAAATCATCAATTAAATCATCAAGCTCATATTGAAGCAAGGAAGTAGTAATTGCTGTTGAACCTTGAGCTATATGATTTTTCTCAACAAGAACAGTATTTATACCTTCACGAGAGAAATAGTATGCACATAGAATTCCTGTAATTCCACCACCAACAATAACTACATCTGTAGAGATATCATTTTGAAGTGGGGCATAGGTCTTTGTATTTTTAGTTTTTGAGGTGAAGTAAGGAACACCTCTAACAATATGACTAATCATAAAATTCTCCTAACAAAAAAATAATAATATAAATAATCCTAATAAAATTAATAGGATTCAACATTATATATTCTTTCCATTAGAATAATTAACTATCCATAATGTATAAATTTAACTTTGTATATTATCATGTGGAAATGTAAAAATTAAATATAATGATTAATTACTATGTTATATATTGAAAAAACAATTATAGATTAGAGCAGTATAAATACAATTTATATTAAAGCTATAGGAGTGTGAAAAATTCTATGTTTATTCCTAAAAGAATAATATTTGAAAAGGGTTCTTTAGATTATGAAATGGGAAAAAATATTTATAAAACCTTTAGAGATAATGAAAATGTAGAAATTATAAAATTAAATTCTAATAGGATTAAGCAACACATTCCTGGTGAAGGTGATTTACATAAGTTCTATAGACAGGGAAAAAATACGTTGGTTGTAGGTGTAAAAAAAGGTTTTAAATTTCAATCATGTAAGCCATCAGCACATTGGCAATTACCGCTTTTATCAGGATGTATAGGGCACTGTCAATATTGTTACTTAAATACTAACTTAGGTGATAAACCATATATAAAAGTTAATGTAAATATTGATGATATATTAAATCAAGCGCAGAAATATATTAACGAAAGATTACCTGAGACTACTATATTTGAAGGTTCTGCAACTTCAGATCCAATTCCAATAGAACCTTATACACATTCACTTAAAACAGCAATAGAATTTTTTGCAAAGACAGATAATTCAAGATTTAGATTTGTTACTAAATATAATGATATAGATGCTTTGTTAGATGCTGATCATAGAGGGAAGACAGAAGTAAGATTTACATTAAATACAGCTAAGGTAATAAATGATTTTGAAAATAGAACTGCATCTATTGAAAAGCGGATTGAAGCTAGTGTTCGTATAGCTGAAGCTGGATATCCTGTAGGATTTATAATAGCTCCAGTATTTTTGTATGATGGTTGGAAAGAGGATTATAAAAAATTATTGATAGATTTAAATAACAAATTACCAAAGGATTTAGAGTATCCTGTTACTTTTGAAGTTATATCACATAGATATACCACAAGAGCTAAAAATATAATTTTAGAAGTATTTCCAGATACAACACTTCCAATGGATGATGAGGTTAGAAAATATAAGTATGGACAGTTTGGGTATGGAAAATATGTTTATACAAAAGAAGAATTACAAGATATGAAAACATTTTTTACAAAAGAGATAACAGAAATATTTGCAAATTCAGAGATTAAGTATATTATATAAATTTACAAAGGTAAAAAAATAATATATAATAAGAATGTAGAATTGAAATAAATGGCAATGGAGTTTGCCTTTAACCGCTGTAAAAAGCTAATGACTCCTACTCTTATTAATAAGGGTAGGAGTCTATTTTTTTTGAATAAGTATTAGAAAAAATTGAAGATGTGAGTATATCATTACAAATTTAAAATTTAATAAAGGATGTGAAACTATGATATCAATAATAATTACATTAGTAGTAATAGGAATAGTAGCAAATTACTCAGGAAAGTTAGTAGAAAAATTAAAATTACCATCATTAATAGGGATGATGATTATAGGGATGTTAATTGGTCCAGCAGTTCTAAATTTAGTTCCAGAAGGAACTTTAAATATTGCACCATATATAAAGGATTTTGCATTAGTTACAGTCTTATTTATAGGGGGACTGGGAATTAGTATGGCACAAATGAAGAAAATTGGTAGACCAGCAGTGTTATTAAGTATCGTTCCAGCTACATTAGAAGGGTTTACGATAGCTTTATTATCCACATGGCTTTTAGGGTTTGATTTTATTCAAGGAGCAATATTAGGTTTTATAATTGCTGCAGTTAGTCCAGCTGTTTTAGTTCCAGCAATGGTATCTTTAACTGACAGAGGGCTTGGACAGAAGAAAGCAATACCACAAATGCTGTTAGTTGGAGCATCAGCTGATGACACAATAGCTATAACATTATTTACTACATTTTTAGGAATATATATGTCTAGAGGAACTGGTGAGAGTATATCTATATTAAATCAAATAATTATGATTCCAATTACAATCGTACTTAGTATAGTTATTGCATGGATAGTTGCAAAAATATCTATTTTATTACTAAAAAGAATAGAGAATAAATATTTAGTTACTATAATAGCATTCGGAATCTGTTTAATTATGAGATTAATAGAAAATATATATCATATAGAAGTATTTAACTCATTACTAACAATAATGATTTATGGATTTTTATTATCAACTTATTTGGAAAGTAAATCAGTTGAAATAAAAAATTCTATAAACAAAGTTTGGGCCGTTGGTAAGTTATATTTATTTGCATTTGTAGGAATGGCTATTAATCCATCATTAGTAGGAGAATTTTTTGTAGTAGGATTAATAATGTTAATGATATCTTTATCAATAAGATCCATAGGAGTACTTATATCATTAATTGGAACAGACTTAAATGCTAAAGAAAAATTATTTTGTATTATAGCATATCTACCTAAAGCAACAGTACAATCAGCAAAGGCTGGGATTCCACTTCAAATGGGAGTTGCAGGAGGCGAAATAATGCAAGCAATTGCAATTTTAAGTGTGTTAATAACAGCTCCAATTGGTGCTATAGGAATAAAATTAACTGAGGAAAAATACCTAGAAACATCAAAATAATACAATGTTTGAATTTTTAGAAAATTATTTAGTGGATATTGCATTAAAATGTTTACATTTTGTTAATAACTTTGTATTATATAGATATAAGGTAATTAAAAGCAAGAGGGGAGCGGTTATATATGAATAAAAAAACTTCTTTAGTAACATTATTATTAAGTGGAGCTGTAATTGCTGGTGTATTCTGTTTTGGCAAGAAAGCAGGCAAATGGTAAGAATTAAATAAATTAAAGTACTTACAAGAGGTTGTATAAAAGTGGAGTAATTCATTTTGTACAACCCTTTTTGCATATGTATGATTTAATAATATGGTAATATTATCATAATCTTATTAGAAAAATATGTTAGAATATTTATATATATTAAAATGGGTGGTGGAGAATAGATGAGTTTTAACGAGAGATTACAAGAGTTACAAAGAGAATTATCAGAAAGACAATTATTAACGTCACAGTTAGAGAGAGCGACGTTAAGAGTATCAGAACAACAAGATAAAGTTAAAGTATTATGGGAAAAAGCTAAAAAAGAAAAGGAAGATGTTGATAAATTAGAAGGTATGTCTATTACAGGATTATTTGCAAAATTAAGCGGTAATCATGATGAAAAGTTATCAAAAGAAAAAAGAGAGTATCTAGAAGCTCAGATGCTTTTAATGGAAGCTGAAAATTATCTTAACCAACTTAAGGACTCTAAAGAGAGAATAGATAAAGAACTAAATTTGTTATTTGATGTTGAAGATGAGTACAATAGATTAATTGAAGAAAAAAAACAATCATTAATGAATGAAAATAACGAAAGTGCAAAAAAATTAGTAGAGCTTGTAAAAAAATCACTTGAACTTCAAAGTGAATTGAAGGAAGTTGAAGAAGCTATTAATGCTGGAAACAATGTATTTGTTGATATAAGTGAGTTAGAATCACAACTTAAAAGTATAAAAAATATAGGCACTTATGACATGTTCTTTGGAAGTACTTTTTCAAGTTTTCATAAACATGGGAAAATTGACGAAGCAGTACATTTACTAAATAAATTAAAACTAAAATTAAATAACTTTAATAAAGAATTATTAGATGTAGATAAGGATGCACAAACCATATCTATGGAACTAAATATGTCAGGAACAACTAAGATGTTTGATATTTGTTTTGATAATATATTTACAGATATGCACGTTCAAAATAAAATTACAGCAGCATTAGATGATACTGTAAGTCTAAGAAGTAGAATGAATAAATACATTTCTGGACTAGAGAAATTAGGAACAGAAATAGGTGAAAAAATTAAAAATGTTAAAAATGAAATTGATGAAATTGTTGTAAATAGATAAGTTTTTTAAGCTATGAAGTGATTCATAGCTTTTATTTTTATATATGAATGAGAATATAAAATATATATTAAGGTGAAGTATTTTTATTAAAAATTAAAAACTATTGAATAAAATTTGGAAAAGATTTACAATTGTTATTATACGCAAAATTTATGGGGTGAATAATAATGAAGAAACTAGATATAGAAATAAAAAATAGTGTGGATAATAATAATGATTTTTATGTAATGTTAAATGGTGAAAAAGTTAATCTTGGAAAAACTTATCAAGGTAAGATAGGCATTTTAGATATTGAAGAGGGCGATAATATATTAGAAATCAGAAAAAAATATTTTTTAGATAATTCATTTGGAGTGGTAGGGGTAATCTTCTTATGGATCAAGCATATTTTTTCAGATGCTATTGGACAAGATATCATTGATGATGGAGAACATTTTTATAAATTTAAGATGAAGTTTAATTTAAAATCAGATTCTAAAGCTAGATTTTATATTGTAGATAAAAAGAATGTATTAATTAATCCAGTTAATTATGATATTTTTTCATCTACTCAATATGAAGTATTAGAAAATGAAAGTATATATAATAGTAAAATACCTGTTAATTATAGTTTTTATAAAGCATTAAAGAGTACATTATGTATTGCTATTATGTGTACATTTATATTATTATTTATATGGTAGAGTAAATAATATATATTTAAAAAAGAGGGATAAAATGAGATTTACAATAGATGATTTAGAAGCTATTTTTAATGAAGCAACAGAAAACGAAAGTAAATATATTGGAATAGTTTACTACTTAAAAAGTAGAAGAAGATATGAATTAGAAATAGTGGAGCAAAAAGATTTTAAGAAAAGATTAGGATTTATAAAGAGTAACTTTACTAAGGAGTTATGCCATAGAAAAGAAGAGGGAAAAGAAATTGCTAAAGCAAGTCATGGCAGTAATTTAGATGCTATTAAGAGAACGATGTTTGAGTTATTTTAAAAGGTACTTTATAAGTACCTTTTTTTATTTATAAATTTTGTATAAAAAATTTCCAATTACTAATAATAAGAAGAGTAAAAATTATTAGAATGGAGTTGTTTAATAAATGAAAGTAATACAAAGCACCTGTAATTATTGTTCACTTGCATGTAATCTAAACTTTCATGTAGAAGATAATACTATAAAAATAGTAGAACCAACACCAGGTTATCCTGTTAATGATGGGTTTTGTTGTATAAAAGGATTAAATTTAGATAAGCAAAATACTGAGTTTAGAAATCCAACTTTACCACAACTAAGAGATAATGATGGCAAGATGAAAGAAATTAGTTGGGATGAAGCATTTAAAGCTTTTGCAGAAAAGGTAAAAGCCATACAAGATAAAAATGGGAAAGAAAGTGTTGCATTTATAAGCACAGGACAGCTAGCTACAGAGGAGATGGCTCTTGCAGGTCACATTGGTAGAACATTCTTAGGAATGAATGGAGATGGTAATACAAGGCTTTGTATGGCTACATCAGTTGTTGCACATAAACAAAGTTTTGGGTTTGATGCACCTCCATACACAATGAATGATGCTGAACTATCAGATACAATAATTCTAATTGGTGCAAATCCTATAGTTTGTCACCCAATACTTTGGGGAAGAATGAGAAAAAATAAAGATGCAATTAAAATAGCTATAGATCCAAGAAGATCTGAAACGGCATCTAATTGTGATCTTTGGTATGATATAAAACCAAAAGCAGATTTATATCTTTTATATACATTAGCGAATGTATTGATAGAAAAAGGTTGGATTAATCAAGAGTATATTGATAACTACACTGAAGGTTTTGATGACTTTAAAGAGTTTGTTAAAAAATTCAAATTAGATGATGTAGAAAAAACATCAGGGATATCAAAAGAGAGAGTATTGAAGCTTGCTGAAATAATCCATAATGGAAAGAAGGTTTCTTTCTGGTGGACCATGGGAGTTAATCAAACATATCAAGCTGTTAGAACGGCTCAAGCAATAATAAATCTAGCTTTAATGACAGGGAATATCGGTAGACCAGGAACAGGGGCAAACTCAATAACTGGTCAAAGTAATGCAATGGGGTCAAGGCTATATTCAAATACAACTGGATTCTATGGTGGTGGAGAGTATAATGATCCAGCTAGAAGAAAAAGAATTGCAGAAGTTTTAGAAGTAGATGAAGAGATGCTGCCAACGAAACCAACAATACCTTATGACAAGATTATTGATCAATGCATTTCCGGGGAAATAAAGGGATTATGGATTATGTGCACTAATCCTGCAAGTTCATGGATTAATAACACGAAATTTTTAGAAGCAGCAAAGAAACTTGAATTCTTAGTACTTCAAGATATTTATGGAGATACTGATACAGCTGAATTATGTCATTTATTATTACCTTCACAATCAGGACTAAAAAAAGAAGGTGTCTATATAAATACTGAAAGAAGAATGTCAGCTATCTTACCAGTATTAGAAAAGAAAGAAAATGAGTTAACTGATTTTGATATACTACTTGGAATCGGTGAAGCTTTAGGAATGGGAAAACTTTTAGATAAGTGGAGAACACCTAAAATAGCATTTGAGACATTAAGAGAATGTAGTAAAGGAATGCCTTGTGATATTACAGGGGTTGAGTACGATATGCTTAGATACTCAAAAGGAATTCAATGGCCATTTAGAAAAGGTGAAAAACTTGAAGAGAATCAAAGAAGATTATATGAAGATAATAAGTTCTATACTCCAAGCAAAAAGGCTAAATTTATGTTTGAGGAAGTGGCAGCAAGACCTATAGAAATTTCAGAAGAGTTCCCATATGCATTAAATACAGGTAGAGGAACTGTAGGTCAGTGGCATACACAAACAAGAACAAGAGAAATACCAGCTGTTGAGGCAATAACTATTTCTGATGCTTATATTAATGTAAATCCAGAACTGGCAGAAGAATTAGGAATTATTGAAAATGAAAAAATTAGAGTTGTATCAGCTAATGGAAAAAGTGCAGAATTTATTGCTAAGCTTTCAAGGACTGTAAAAAGAAATGACTTATATGCACCTATGCATTATGATCATGCAAATAAATTACTACCATCAATATTTGATACATATTCTAGAGAACCATCATATAAGTATGTTCCAGTTAGAATAGAAAAAATAAGCTAGGAGGGATATTATGAAAAGAATTAAGATAGACAGAAAAAAATGTATAGGATGTCTAACTTGTACTACTGCATGCATAGTATCCCATGGTTCTAAAGATACAAGAACTAGGATTACAATTAGTAGTGATGCAAAATATGCACCTATATTCTGTAGACATTGTGCTAGACCTGAATGTGTTTATACATGCATGACTGGTGCAATGAGAAAAGATGATGAATCAGGATTAGTTTTATATGATAAATCACGTTGTGCTACTTGCTATATGTGTATAATGGCATGTCCTTATGGAGTTTTAAAGATGGATAAGGAAACAAGTAAGGAAGTAATGAAATGTGATATGTGTAGAAGTACAGATTCAGATTATCCTCAATGTGTAGCAAAGTGTCCAACAGGGGCAATTACTTTAGATGAGGTGAGTGACGAGTAATGAGATATGTAGTAATTGGATCTTCGGCAGCTGGAATAAGTGGAGCTAAACACTTAAGAGAGTTAGATGGAGATGCAGAGATAATAATAGTTTCAAAAGACGATAAAGTTTACTCAAGATGTATTTTACATTATTACCTTGATGGAAGACGTGATATTCCAGAATTAGATTTCACACCAAGAGATTTCTTTGAAAATTATGATATAGAATGGATAGGTGGAGTTGAGGTTACAGGAATTAATCCAAAAGAACATAAATTGACTTTATCTAATGGTAATGAACTTAATTATGATAAAGTTATGATTTGTACAGGAGCTTCATCATTTATTCCACCAATAGAAAATCTTAGAGAAGCAAATAATGTTATTGGACTTAGAAATCTTGATGATGCTGTATTTATAAAAGAACAAGCAGCAAAGGTTAAGGATATAGTAATACTTGGAGCTGGTTTAGTTGGAATAGATGCAGTTTCAGGTGTTTTACATTCAGGTGCAAAAGTTCATTTAGTAGAAATGGGTGATAGAATATTACCACTTCAACTAGATGCAAAGGCAGCTGAAACTTATCAAAATAAATATGCAAGTGAAGGCGTAGACCTTAAACTTGGTGTTAAAGCAGAAAAATTAATAATAGATGAAAATAAAAATCCTAAAGCATTATTAATTAATACAGGAGAAGAAATTCCTTGTGATTTAGTAATAGTAACAGCAGGCGTTAGGTCTAATGTTGGGTTCCTTGAAGGTAGTGGTATTGAAACTGATAGGCTAGGATTAATATTCAATCCACAAGGAATGACTAATACAAAGGATGTCTATGGTGCTGGTGATGTATCAGGAAGAAATCCAATTTGGCCAACAGCAGTTAAAGAAGGAATTATAGCTGCATACAATATGGTTGGTGAAGAACTATATATGAAAGATTTCTTTGGTAGTAAAAACACAATGAACTTTTTAGGGATAGCAACATTATCATTAGGACTTATAAATAAACCTGATGATAGCTATGAAGAGGTAATAGATATTGATGGTGGAGATTACAAAAAAATAATACACAAAGATGGAAAAATATATGGTGCGGTAATACAAGGGGATTTATCTTACGCAGGAGTATTAACTCAACTAATAAAAGAAAAAATAGATATATCACAAGTTAAAAAACCATTATTTGATGTAGATTATTCAGACTTCTTCAATATGAAAGTAAATCAAGAATACACATATTAGTTCTAAATATTATAATTAGTGAATATAATAGTCTCATATAATAACTCCTTTAAATATATTTTTTATATAAAAACAGCGCCCTAACTTTAGTTATGAAGTTAGGGTGTTTGTTTTATAATAATAGTATTTTAATGTTAAGATAAACCTATACTTGCGAAGGGGTGCAAAAAGATAGTTTGACTTGATTTACCATATAAATTATATTTGATATATTATGGAATTAATATAAAATATATGGGGGATAAAAGGATGATTATAGATAAATTAGAAAATTCACAAGTATATTATGGGTTAGGAAACAAGATTAAGGCTGCGTTTAAATACTTGAATGATACAAATTTTGAAGAAATGGAATGTGGCACTTATTATATAAATGATAAGTTTTTATATGCATCAGTTGCAGAATATGAAACAAAAAATAAAGAAGAATCACTATGGGAAGCACATAGGAAATATATTGATATTCAGTTTGTAATAAGAGGGGAAGAACAAATGGGATATACAAATGTTGATAATATTAATGAAACTGTTAATTATAATGAGGATAAAGATATATTATTTGGAACTGGTGAGGGTGATTTTATAACAGTAAAATCAGGTGAATTTATAATGTTTATGCCTCAAGATGCTCATATGCCATGTATATATAGCAATGAAAAATCATTAGTAAAAAAGGTTGTAATAAAAATAAAAATAGACTAGATTTAGATAGTGAGGTGACATAATGAATATTATTGATATATATCAAGTAGATGCATTTGCAGATGACGTTTTTAAGGGAAATCCAGCAGCAGTTTGTAAGCTAGATAAATGGCTTGATGATAAAGTATTACAAGATATAGCAAAAGAAAATAATTTATCAGAAACAGCATTTTTTGTTAAGGAAGAGGAAAATTATCATTTAAGATGGTTTACTCCAGAATACGAAATAGATTTATGTGGACATTCAACTTTGGCTACAGCATATGTAATTTTTCAATTTATAGATTCTAGTTCAATAGAAATTTTATTTAAGACTATGAGTGGAGAAATTAAGGTTATAAAAGATAATGAACTTTTAAGTATGGAGTTTCCTATAAGAGAAGGAAAGAGAGCAGAAGTGCCTAATGAAATTATTGAAGGGTTAGGAGTAATTCCTAGAGAAGTTTTTAAGGCTAGAGACTTAATGGTTGTTTTAGAATCAGAAGATGATATAAAATACTTAAGTCCTAATAAAGAAATTTTAGATAGGCTTGATGTTGATGGAATAATTGTGACTGCAAAAGGTGATAAGTGTGATTTTGTTTCAAGATTCTTTGCTACAAGATCAGTTATATTTGAAGATCCTGTTACAGGTTCTGCACATTGTACTTTAGTTCCTTATTGGAGCAGAAGATTAAATAAAAATATTTTTGAAGCAAAGCAACTCTCTACAAGAGGGGGAACTCTTTACTGTGAGTTAGATGAGAATAAGGTAAAAATAGCTGGGAAAGCTAAGCTTTATTTAAAGGGACAAATATATATTTAATTATAAATAGGATTAAATAAATAAGTTTAAAAAGATAACACTATTAGCTTTAGTAACACTATAAAACTAGTTTGGTATTATAGTATTAGTTGAAGAAATAGAGGCTTATTTATGTAATAACATATAGAGGAGGATGAAATATGAGCTGTTTAGGAAATGTATTATGGTTCATTTTTGGTGGGTTTATAAATAGTATATTTTGGTTTGTGCTAGGAATTTTATGGAGTATAACAATCATAGGAATTCCAATAGGAAAGCAATGTTTTAAGATGGCAAGACTTCAATTTGCACCATTTGGGACTGAGATAGTTACAACAGGAGATGGTCTTGGAAGTTTTGTATTAAATGTACTTTGGGTTATATTTGGTGGGCTTGAAATGTGTATTGCTAATTTGATTAGCGCATTTTTTATGGCAATCACGATAGTAGGTTTCCCATTTGCAATACAAGCATTAAAATTAGCTAAATTATCATTAATGCCATTTGGTAAAGAATTAAGATAGAGATGATTATTTTAAATTTTATAAAGTAAAAAGCAGCTTATTTAGGTAAGCTGCTTTTTAGTACAAAGAGATATATTATTGATTATATATCTGTGACAAAATCACAGAATTAAATTCTTATTTCTAATAATATGATGACAGAGATAATTATATTATTAAGAGGAGAGATGTGAAATGTTTGGATTTTTAACAAAATTAAAAGGTAAAGTAGTTAATGTAAATGATATGGATGAATTGTTAGGTAAGATTAATTTAATTGATATTAGAGAAACATACGAATATAAATCAGGGAGCTTAAGAGGTTCTAAAAATATTCCAATGGGAAAATTATCTGAAGAAGCAGAAAAATATTTAAATAAAAATGATGAGTATTATATTATGTGTCAATCAGGTGGAAGAAGTTCAAGAATGTGTAGTAAGTTAACTAAACAAGGATATAATGTAATAAATGTATCGGGTGGAATGGGTTCATATGTAGGAAGTAAAAGAAAATAGAAATTTTAAAGTGTTAATTAACTTGATTAACACTTTTTTTCTTGTAGAATATAAGTGGAGATATAATTTATAATTTTAGTAAATAAGCAAGGATAAAAGTAGAGTGAAATAAGATTTTTAGGAAAAACTAAATAAGGCATATGCAAAAAAAAATAGACCAAAGATTATAAATTAGGAGAAAGAGTATGTTTAATTTTAATAATAAGAATTATAGAGAAGACGATATATATGTAAATGAAATAGATGACTTAATAGGAGAAATAAACTTAATTGATATTAGGGAACGTCATGAGTTTAGAGCAGGAAGTATTAAATCAGCTAAAAATATACCAATGGATAATTTTTTAGATAATCCAGAGAAGTATATGAATAAGGATGAGAAGTATTATATATTATGTAGATCTGGATCAAGAAGTGATAGTGCATGTAGAATACTTAGAAAAGATGGATACAATGTAATTAATGTTTCAGGGGGAGTGGCAAATTACGAAGGTGAACATAGAACAGAGTAAGTAATTGTATAATAATTAGAAATTTAAAATTAAAAATGTAAAATGATTGATGAAACTCCTTAAGGAGTTTCTGAAAAAATATATTATAAGTAATTCTTTTAGAATTACATCTGTAATTTTAAATTCTAAATTGTTAATTCTTAATTAAGAGGAAGTATCAAAATGATTTATAATTTTGATACTTCCTCTTTTTAGTTTTAAGCAAATGAGAAAAAATAGTAAAAATATTAGTTTGTTGGTATAATATAGAAAGATTTAAACGTGGATGGGGGAAGCATAATGAGTCAGGGTGTAAATATTTTAGTTGTTGAAGATGATGGAGATATTAATGAGTTGCTTTGTAGCATTTTAATTAAAGAAGGATATAACGTTAGAGGTGCATATTCTGGTACAGAAGCTAGAATGTGTATGGAGAGATATGATTATGATTTAATTCTTTTAGACTTGATGTTACCAGGTACATCAGGGGAGAATCTTATAGATGAAATTAGAAAAATGAAGATTATGCCTATTATAGTTATATCAGCTAAGTCATCTCAGGAAGATAAGATACATGTATTAAGACTTGGTGCAGATGATTTTATTAGTAAGCCATTTGACATTAATGAGGTAATAGCAAGAGTTGAATCACAGCTTAGAAGATATAAAAGATTTTCTGTAGCTAATTGTGATCTTAATAAGTTGAAACATAAAAATATTGAAGTAGATACAGATAGTAGAAGAGTATTTGTTAATGAAAAGGAGATTTCATTAACAGCAAGGGAGTTTTCTATTTTAGAATTATTAATTAGTAATCCTAATAAGGTATTTACTAAAGTTAATTTATTTGAATCCATATGGGGAGATGAATATTTTGGTGATGATAATACTGTAAGTGTTCATATAAGTAATCTTCGTTCAAAGCTCGCTAAGGCTGATAAAGATACAGAATATATACAAACAGTTTGGGGAATTGGATTTAAGCTAAAGGATTAAAAGGACAATCTTTAAATTTTAATTTTAAATCTTAATACTTTCTTTAAACTTTCTTTAAGGGATTTTAGAAGTTGGTGTATAGAATGTAATCATAGGGAAGCGAAAAACAAATAACATTTAAAAATTGTTTTAGCTAACAAAGATAAGCGAGAGGAGATTTTAAAATGAAAGATATGATTTTAAAAACACATAATATATCTAAAAAATATGGTGAACAACTAGCAGTAAACAATATAAATATGACTATTAAAAAAGGTGATATTTATGGGTTTATTGGACAAAATGGAGCAGGTAAAACAACACTAATTCGTTTAATTACAGGGTTAATTCATAAAACATCAGGAGAGATTGAACTTTTTGGAGGTTCTAGTGAAAAGGAATTAAATGAAGGAAGAACAATGATTGGAAGCTTAATTGAAAGCCCAGCATTTTATGGAGATATGACTGCTAGAGAAAATTTAGAAGTATCTAGATTAGTTAGAAATATCCCAGGAAAATCTACTATTGATGATGTTTTAGCATTAGTAGGATTAAAAGATACAGGTAAGAAAAAAGTTAAGAACTTTTCATTAGGAATGAGACAACGTTTAGGGATTGCTAATGCATTACTTGGAAATCCAAGATTACTTATTTTAGATGAGCCAATAAATGGACTAGATCCAATGGGGATTATAGAAATAAGAGAACTTTTACAAAAAGTTAATAGAGAAAAAGATGTTACAATATTAATATCAAGCCATATTCTAGGTGAGTTATCAGAGCTTGCCACAACATATGGAATTATTAAAGATGGTAAATTAATTAAAGAAATATCACAAGAAAATTTAAAAGAAGATTGCAGACAATTTATTGAACTAGAAGTTGATGATGCTAAGAATGCAGTTATATTATTAGAAGAAACATTAAATATAACTGATTATGAAGTATTTGAAGGAAACAAAATTAAGATATATAGCCACTTAGATGATGTTAGTAAAATAAATTCTTGCTTAGCTACAAAAGGAATACTTGTAGAAAAGATTGGGTTAAAAGGAATGAACCTAGAAGAATACTTTATGGATATTGTTGGAGGTGTTTATAATGCTTAGATTAGTAAAAGCTGAAATGTATAAAATGTTTAAAAGTAGATTATTTAAAGTTCTTTGTGGAGTAGCAATAGCATTGTCAATGGTATGCATTGGATTTACTCAAATGATGAATGAAGACTTTATGAAAAGTACACTAGGGGATATGCCAGAGGAACAAAAAGAACAAATGATTCAAGAAGTGCAAAATATGGGTGCATCAGATGCAATAGTTACTCCAGGTAAATTAGGATTTACTACTACAGGTGCAAAAGATCAATTTAATATTACCCCAGAAGAATTATTCCATGTATCATTTGGATCAGGAATCATTGAAATATTATTTGTAATTTTGGTAGCAGGACTATGTGCTAAGGAATATTCTCAAGGAACAATTAAAAATACATTAGCTTATGGAAAGAAAAGAGAAGAATTTTATATCTCTAAATTTATTGCAATAACAGCAGGTACAGCAATAATAATGGCTTTAATGACAAGTATATCAACAATAGTAAGAGTTATATTATATTCAGGACCAGTACCTTTAACAATATCACAATTATCAGGAATGTTAGGTGTATTTGCAGGAGCTTTAGTAGTAAATGCTAGTATAGTAGCACTTGTAATGGTATTTGCAACACTTATTAAAAGTAATGGAGCAACTATTGGTCTTGGATCAGTTATATTTTTAATAGTTCCAACTATTGCAGGATTTTTATATGGAAATTATGATTGGTTTGATAAAATATATGAATTAACACCATTTTATAATACAGCACTAGCTACATCAATAAATGCAACTAGTAGTGATGTTATGACAGCAGCAATGGTTGGTGGAATAACTTGCATATTAGCATTAGGTGTTGGAATTGCAATATTTAAGAAACAAGATATTAAGTAAAACAAAAACTTATTAACAGATTAAGGAAGAGAGGTGGATAAAATGTGGATAATAATGGTCATAATGTTAATAACTATAATTAGTTTATCCATCTTTCTTATATCTTTAAAAAGAGATATAAGATCAATTTCCAATCAAATAGATAAAAGTGCAGGTGAATACGTCAATATTAGGACAAATGTTCTAGATAGTGATATGGAAACCTTAGCTACAAAGATTAATTTTTTATATGATGAAAGTCAAAAAGTTAATGCAATAAGGAAAAATGCTGAAGAGGAATTAAGGCAGAGTATAGCCAATATGTCTCATGACTTAAGAACTCCTTTAACTTCTATAATGGGATATATGCAGCTTGTAAAAGATAAAAATACAAGTGAAGAAGATAGAAAAAGGTATTTAGATATTGTTGAGAAAAGAACGGAGAGTCTACAAACTTTAATAGGAAGTTTCTATGAATTATCTAGAATTGAAGCTAAAGAGTATAATTTTCAGCTTAAAAGAGTTAATTTAAGTAATATTTTATGTGAGAATGTAGCATTGTTCTATAATGATTTTATAAGTAAATCTATAGAACCTATTGTAGATATAGCTGAAAATATTCATGATATAATATCAGATGAAAATGCTGTAATTAGAGTGTTTTCTAACTTAATAAATAATATGTTAAAGCATGGTGAAGGATATATCAAAATTTCTTTAAAAGAAGAAGATGGATATATCCTAACTGAATTTAGAAATCTTGCAACTCATTTAAATAAGGAAGATGTACCAAAATTATTTGATAGATTTTTCACGGCAGATGAATCAAGAGGCGATAAAAATACTGGGCTTGGACTATGTATAACAAAAACTATGGTTGAACAGCTAGGTAATGAGATAGATGCCAAGTTAATAGATGCTAACCTAGTTATAAGCATTAGGTGGAAGAAGTAAGTAAGTAAGTAAGTAAGTAAGTATATGAAAATCAATTATCAGTTAACAATTAAATGTATCAATAGCTTAAATAGTTATAATACAGAAATTGTTGATTAATAATTGGTTTTTTTTATTTATAACAAGTTTAAGATATGAATTTATTGTGGATTGTTTTTGAATTGATAGATGCTCATAAAAAAAGTAAGTTTTTTACAAATATATATTGACACAATGTATTTCGCTGGAATATAATACAAGTATGATATATCACGACGAAATATAGTTAAGCTAAATAGATGGAGATGAATTATATGGAATTAGAAAAAGTATTAAAAACGTATTTACCAATGACAGAAACAATGTATTATATTTTACTATCACTTAGGGAAAGGAGACATGGGTATGGGATTATGCTTCATGTTGAAGAGATAACAAATAAAAGAATAAAAATAGGAGCAGGAACTATTTATAATTCACTTTCTAAATTAGAGAGAGATAAATTAGTTGCTGTTGTAGAAGAACAGGATAGAAGAAAAATATATGAGATATCTGATTTGGGTAAACAAGTTTTAGATAAGGAAATCTTAAGACTTGAAGAGTTATATAACAATGGAATGAGAAAATAATTAAGGGTAAAAACAGGGTATAAAATTAAAAAAGAATTTGGAGGGCTATATTATGGAAAAAACAATGAATATTAAAATGGTTGATGGAGTAGAAACAAGAATAGAAAAATATGAAATTGATATTATGGATTTTGAAAACTATGAAAAATGGTTAGAATCTATGGAGGCAGAAGGTTGGAATTTAAAATTAGTAACATTTAATGGGGAGCATACATTTACAAAGGGAAGAAAAAGATTAATAAGATATTGTTTAGATGAGAAGAAAGATCAAAAAGAAGAATATATAGCAATGTTTAAGGATTTTGGATGGTCATTAGTGTATAAAAATCATACAGATTTTTTGTGGGCTATGGAATATGAAGGGGAAAGACCAGAAGCATTTGATAAAATAGAAGTTCTAACAGAAAGAAATAGAAAGTATAAAAAGAATGTACTTGGATTTGCTGCATTTTACTTTGCATCATTAATATTTTTACTTTTTGTTTGGAAAGATACATTATCTCCAATGGTTCTTTTAGGATATAGTATTTTTTATATAGCATTACACCTAGTTTGTCATATAAAAGATTACAAGTTCTTAAAAACATACAATAAAAATAAAGCTCTTATAGAACAATATAGAATGTAGTTTATTTTAATATAGAGGTTACTAAAATTAATAGTATGTATTAAATAAGTTAGTAATGTATAAGTATATGGTATTAAAGAATATTTATATTAGAAGGGGTAATTATCTATGGTAAATGATAATAATATTAAATGTAATGAAAATACTTTAGTTGAAAAATATATAGTAAATATAGTTGATTATGAAAACTATGAAAATTGGTTAGAAAGTAAGGAAGCAGAAGGATGGAATTTAAAATCAATAAAGTACACACCAGCATCAATTGAAGCTAAAAATAGTGTTACATGTGAACATGAATTTATCCTAGGGGAAAAGAGAAAAGTTAGATATTGTTTAGATATTAAGCGTGGAGTAACGAATGATTATAAAACTATATTCCAAGATTTTGGATGGACTTTAGAATCTAAATCTGAAGAATATTGGTTATGGGCTATGGAATATACAAATGAAAGACCAAATGCTTTTGATAGGATTGAAGTTATGAAGGAAAGGAGTACTAAATATATAAAGAGTATAATTAAAGATATTACTTTTTGGGCAGTAATTTTAATCATTATGAATTTATTATATAGTGGCAAAATATCATCATTAATTATGATTTTTTATACAATTGCTTTTATTGTAAGTAGAGTATTGTATAAATGGAGTGACTATAAATATTTAGGTGTGTATCTAAAGAATAGAAAACTAATAAATAGTTATAATGAAAAATAAAAAAAGTATAATTTTAACTATATTTAACATGTTTCTAATATGGATTTAATATAGTGAATGTAAAATAATAATTGTCAAGAGACGGAGCTAACCAAATGTTGAAACAGTTCATTCCCTTTTGTTTTTTAAAATAAGGGTTAGCTTTAATTATATGCCTATAACAATTTTTAATATTAAAGAGGACCGGTACTACATATTTGTAGTGCTGGTTTTTCTTTGTGGATTGTTAAATTCACCTATTTTGGTTACAATAGTAAATAAAGATAGAAGAATAGTGAAATAGATATAATTTTAAATTTAACAATGGAAATAAAGCAATTTTATTTTCAGACTTAAAGATAAATATGAAAGATGTTTTCAATTAATCATAAGTATAATATTTGGTTAAATTTATTTAGGGGTATTTTTATAGAGAGTATAGATAGATTTAAATTTAAAAATTGAAAAATGGAGACTAGAATATGATAGATTTTATGGGAATGGGAAGTGCTTTTAATACTAAGCTTGGTAATACAAGTGCATTTGTTGAAAAAGGAAAAGACTTAATCTTAATTGACTGTGGATGTACAGTTTTTCATAAGATTCAAGAATTAAATTTATTAAAAGGTAAAGAAAATATAAATATTATTATTACACATACTCATCCAGATCATGCTGGAAGTTTAGGCGATATAATTTTCTATGTTTATTATATTTTAAAGAATAGAGTAAATATATTTCACCCAAATAAAGAACATATGGAAAACTTTTTATCATGCATTGGTGTGAATAAGGATATGTATGTTTTAAATTCTTTAGATAAAGTAGTTATTGAAGCTGATGAAATTGGTAAAGTTAATATTGAGTTTATGAAATCATCTCATGTTAAAGAACTTGTTGCATATAGTTTTATAATGGAACTTGAGGATAAGAAGCTTTATTATAGTGGTGATACAAATGAATTACCAGATTCAATAGTTAATAAGTTAAAATCAGGAGATATAAAGAGAATATATCAAGATACTAGTGGATTAGATTTTCTAGGATGTGTTCATATGCCATTTAGAAAACTTTGTGAAGTAGTACCTATGGAACTTAGAATTAATGTTTATTGTATGCATTTAGACAAAAGTATAACTAAAGATATGATTGTAAAAGAGGGATTTAATATAGTTGAAATAGTTTAATAAAATACTTTTGATAATTTGTGGTTAAGTAATAATGGATAGATAATACTATGCTTAAGATTATGATATAAATAAAAAGAGCGTATTAAAATTACAATAATTTTAATACGCTCTTTTTGGAAAGAATATATATGGAGATATTCTGCTAAATACAACCATATATAGGGATATCCAGTTTGGAATATTACACTATTTTATAGCTAATAAGGCTTTTTTAACTATTTCTTCTTTTGTTAAGTTGTATTCCTCAAATAATTCATGAGGTTTACCACTTTGTCCAAATTTATCTTGAACTCCAACTTTAAGTACTTTAACTGGACATTCTTCTGAAAGAACTTCACTCACAGCAGAACCTAAACCACCAATTACACTGTGTTCTTCAGCTGTAACTATAGCTCCAGTTTCTTTTGCTACTTTTATTATTAATTCTTTATCTAAAGGTTTGATTGTGTGGATGTTTATTAATCTAGCATTGATTCCTTGTGATTTTAATTCAGCACAAGCTTCTACAGCTACTTCAACCATTGATCCAGTTGTGATTATTGTTAAGTCATTACCTTCGTTTAAAGTAACTCCTTTTCCAAGTTCAAATTTATAAGTTTCTTTGTTGTTTAAGTTTGAAACACCAAGACGTCCAAGTCTAACATAGCAAGGTCCATTGAACTCTGCAACAGCTTGAATCATAGCCTCAGTTTCAACAGCATCACATGGAGAAAGTACTGTCATATGTGGAATACTTCTCATTAAAGCGATATCTTCGATTGATTGGTGAGATGCACCATCTTCACCAACTGAAATACCAGCATGTGTAGCACAAAGTTTTACGTTTAGTTTAGGGTAAGCAATTGTATTTCTTATTTGTTCGAAAGCTCTTCCAGCTAAGAACATTGCAAAGCTACTAGCAAATACAGTTTTTCCACATGAAGCAAGTCCTCCAGCTACACCTACCATGTTAGCTTCAGCGATTCCCATGTTGTAGAAACAATCAGGGTTAGCTACTTTAGCATCAGCAGTTTTAGTTGATTTTGAAAGGTCTGCATCTAATACAATTACGTCTTTATTAGTTTGAACAAGAGCTGCAAGAGCAGTTCCGTATGCTTCTCTAGTTGCGATTTTTTTCATTAGTTGTTACCTCCTAAATGGTTAATTGCTTCTTCACATTGTTCCTTAGTTGGAGCAGTTCCATGCCATCCAGCTAGGTTTTCCATGAAAGGAACACCTTTTCCTTTTACAGTTTTAGCAACAATAACAGTTGGTTTGTCTGTAACAGTTTTAGCTTCAGCGTAACAATTAATTAATTCATCTATGTTGTGTCCATCAGCCATGATAACATTCCATCCAAAGGCTTCGAACTTTTTATCGATTGGAGTTGGGTTCATAACCGTTGTTATATCACCATCTATTTGTAATCCATTAAAGTCTACGATAGCTAAAAGATTATTTAGTTTGTAATGAGATGCACACATAGCAGCTTCCCAAACTTGACCTTCTTCTAATTCACCATCACCTAATAGGCAGTAAACTCTATAATCTTTTTGATCAATCTTACCTGCAAGTGCCATTCCAACAGCAGTAGATATACCTTGTCCAAGTGAACCTGTAGACATATCAATACCAGGAACATATTCCATGTTTGGGTGACCTTGTAGAATAGAGTGTAATTTTCTAAGTGTTAATAAGTTTTCTTTTGGGAAAAATCCTTTGTGACTTAAAGTAGAATATAGTACTGGTGCTGAATGACCTTTAGATAAAACGAATCTATCTCTATCTATATTCTTTGGATTTTTAGAATCAACATTCATTTCATGGAAATAAAGTGTAGCTAAAATTTCAACAGCTGATAAAGAACCACCTGGGTGTCCTGAAGCAGATTCAGTAATCATTCTAACTATATCTTTTCTGATTTCTGTACAAGTTTCTTGTATTAATTTATTATCCATAATATTTTTGCTAATAAAAGCAAACTCACCTACCTTTTTTATTTTGTAAGTGATTATATTTAAAATGCTGTGTAAAATTAGATAATTGATTTGTGTTTGATAATTCTAAAATATACTGTATATTAAATTATGTCAATAAAAAAATTGCGTTATTTTGCAAAGTATTGCATACTAGCATTAAAGAAAATAAGATTGAAAATATAAAATTGAACAAGAGAGGGTAATGAAAATGGCTACGATTAGAGATGTGGGTAAGCTTGCAGGAGTCTCAGTTGCAACAGTATCTAGAGTTATAAATAAAAAGGGATATGTTAATAAAAATACAGAAGAAAAAATATTAAAGGCTATGGAAATGTTAAATTACACTCCAAGCGATGTAGCAAGAAGATTAGCTGGTAAGCAATCTAAAACTATAGGATTAATTATTCCAGATATACTAAATCCATTTTTCCCAGAGATAGCAAGAGCAGTAGAGGATTCAGCAAATAAGCTTGGGTATAGTGTGATTTTATGTAATACAGATAATGATATAAGCAAGGAGTCACAGTATTTTGATATGCTTATAAACAAGCAAGTTGATGGAATAATAATTTCATCGTATGCAACAACTCCTGATGCTTTAATAAAAATAATAGATAAAGGAATGCCTGTTGTTCTTATAGATAATGAGTTCCCAGGATACAATATTCCTACAGTAACAAGCAATAATTTTGAAGGTGGAAGAATTGCAACTAATCATTTAATTGAAACAGGTTGTAAAAAAGTTGCTCATATTACAGGTCCTTTAAGTATTAAATCTATAAAAGATAGATTTGAAGGATATCATGATGTTTGTTTAAAAAATAAAATATACTATCCTGAAATTCTTGAAACAACAGAACTAACTTTAAAGTGTGGTTATGAAAAGACAAAAGAATTATTAAGTAAGAATAAAGATGTAGATGGAATATTTGCAGGAACAGATATATTAGCTATTGGATGCTATAAAGCATTAGTTGATATGGGGTATAGGATACCACAAGATGTTAAGCTTATTGGATATGATGGATTAGTTGCTAATACGGATTATTTATCACTATCTTCAATAGAGCAACAAATATATGCATGTGGAAAACTATCTGTAGAAGTTCTTTATAATAAGATAGAGGGCGATGTAGATGAAATGGATAATTTCAAACTAAATGTTAGCTTGGCAAAGCGAAAATCAACAGTAGGTAATGAAGAAAAGTAAAATATTGAGGTAAATTATAAAAAATTCAGAATATGATGAAAAGTAGAGTGTATCTAGGTTTGAAAGACTTAGGCACTCTACTTTTTTGTCGAATTGTGTAAAAGGTTACAGAAAAGTGTTGACACTAGTTTGAAAAGGTGATAAATTAAATGTGTAACCAGTTACAGATTTTAAGATGATTATTTTAAAATGTTGTGTAAAGCTAGATAGTTACAGTGTTTGATAGAAAATATAAAAAATAATAACGGTTTTACAATGGAGGGTTTCAGATGAAGAATATAGTAGTAGTTGGAAGTTTAAATATGGATTTAGTTTTAAAAGTAGATCGTCTACCTAAAATTGGAGAAACGCTACAAGGTGATAACATTAATTACTTAATCGGTGGAAAAGGTTCAAACCAAGCAGTTGCTGCAGCTAGATTAAAAAATAATGTAAGCATAATTGGAGCAGTTGGAGCAGATACTTTTGGAGATAAGTTACTTAAACATATAGGTGAAGAAAAAATAAATATTGAATCAGTAAAAAAAGAAGAAGCAAGCTTCACAGGAATAGCAACAATATTTAAAACACCAGAAGATAATTCAATAGTAGTTATCCCAGGAGCAAATGATCTTTGTGATATAGATTTAGTTGAAGAATATAGAGCAATAATAAAAAATGCTGAAGTGTTAGTAACACAATTTGAAATTCCTACAGCTACTGTAAAAAGAGCTTTAGCAATTGCAAAAGAGTATGGAGTTAAAACAATAGTTAACCCAGCACCAGCAAAAGAAATAGATGATGAAATATTAAATAATTCAGATTTCATTACACCAAATGAAACAGAATTTGAAATAATAAGCAATAAATCACTTCAAGATCATAGTGAATTAGAAGCAGAGATGATTAGATGGCAAAATGAACATAGTACAAGATTAATCGTAACTAGAGGATCAATGGGAGTTTCATTTGTAGATAATGGACAAGTAGTTACAGTTAAATGTATAAAGGTTGAGGCTGTTGATACAACTGGAGCTGGAGATACATTTAATGGAGCATTAGCACATTGTATAGCTAATAAAATTGATTTAAAAGAAGCAGTTGATTTCTCAAGTAGAGCAGCATCATTATCAGTAACAAAGTTTGGTGCTCAAACGGGAATGCCAACATTAGAAGAAGTAAACAATACGTTTAAATAAACACACATTAAATATATAAATAAAAATTAGGGGGAATTACAAATGACTAAAGCAAGAAAAATTATTATTGATACTGACCCAGGTATAGATGATGCAGTTGCAATTGCAGCTGCAGTATTTAATGAAAAGTTACAAGTAGAATTAATTTCAACTGTTGCAGGTAACGTTGGAATAGATAAAACTACAAATAATGCTTTAAGATTAGTTGAATTTTTTGGAAAAGATATTCCAGTTGCACAAGGTGCATGTAAACCTTTAATTAGAACACCTAAAAATGCAAGCCATATACATGGAGATTCTGGAATGGATGGATTTGATTTCAAAGGACCAAGCAGAAAAGTTTGTGAAAAAAATGCAGTAGATAAGATGAGAGAAATAATCTTAACAAGTGATGAAAAAATCACATTAGTACCAATCGGACCTTTAACTAATATTGCATTACTTTTAAGCTGTTACCCAGAAGTTAAAGAAAATATTTTAGAAATTGTTATGATGGGTGGATCAAGTGGTAGAGGAAATGATACACCAGCAGCTGAGTTTAATATTTATGCAGATCCGGAAGCTGCAAAAATGGTTATGGCTTCAGGAGTTAAAATTACAATGTGTCCATTAGATGTTACAATGACAGCAACATTAGACTTAGACACAATTAATTCATTAAGAGATATGAATAAGGTTGGGGAAATGTTCTACAACTTATTTAATCACTATAGAGGTGGAAGTGTTGCTAAGGGTGGACTTAAGATGCATGACTTAACAACAATTGCTTACTTAAGTAAACCAGAATTATTTAATTCAGAAGAAGTATTTGTAGATGTTGAAACAGGTGGAGAATACACAGCAGGATTTATGGTTGTAGATTTAAAAGACTTATACAAAAAAGAAAAGAATGTTAATTTCTGTACAGCAATCGATGTAGATGCTTTCAGAAAATGGATGTTAGATTTATTTAGAAATATCGAATTATAAAATAAGTAAAACATAGGAGGAATTTAAAATGTTAGAAGTTTTAATTGCAGTAGCTATACTATTAGGTGTAGGTTACTTTATTAGTAAGAAACATAATGCAACAATTGTATTAGCGGTGGGAGGTATGTTACTACTATTTGCAGCAGTAATGCTTGGACACCCAGTATTATCACCAGAAGAAACTACAGGACTTATGTTCTTAGATCCATTTAAGAAAGTTGAATTAGTATTTATTAAAAACTTAGGAAACGTTGGATTAACAATAATGATTCTATTCGGTTTCTCAAGTTACATGAACCGTATAGGTGCAAATGAAGTTACAGTTGACTTAATGACAAGACCTTTAAATAAGATTAAATCAAAGTACTTATTAATACCAGTAATATTCTTATTAGGAAACCTTTTATCACTAGTAGTACCAAGTGCTTCAAGCTTAGCAGTATTACTTATGGCAACATTATTCCCAGTATTAACTAAGGTTGGAGTATCACCTTTAGCAGCTGGAGCAGTTATTACAACAGCAGCAACAATAGTTCCTACACCACTTGGTGCAGATAACGTATTAGCAGCAGAAACATTTGGAATGCCATTAATGGATTATGTTATGGCACATGCAAAAATTTCAATACCAACATTACTTATTATGGCAGTAGCACATTACTTCTGGCAAAAATATTTAGATAAAAAAGAAGGTAACTTAGGTAAAATTGATGAAAGCAAAGTTGCTAAATTAAATGAAAATTTACCTCCAAAATTCTATGCAATATTACCAATATTACCATTAATCTTAGTATTATTCTTTAGTTTAGTATTAGATATAGAAGTTGGTTTAGTTACAATTTCAATTATTTCATTAATAATTTCAGTTATTGTTGAATCACTTAGAAAGAGAAACTTTGTAGTAGTATCAAAAGATGTTAATGAGTTCTTCAAGGGTATGGGTAACGGATTAGCAATGGTAGTTACACTATTAGTTGCAGCAAGTCTTTTAGTTGAAGGATTAAAATCTTTAGGAATTATAGATATGTTAATGAATTCAATTCAAAATGTAAATGGAGCAGGTTCAATCTTAGTATTAGCATTCTCAGGAATCACTGGAGTAATAGGATTTATTAGTGGAAGTGGTCTTGCAGTATTCTATGCAGCAATTGAGTTAATACCAGAACTTGCAGCTGGAGTTGGTGTTGATGGAATCATGATTTCATTACCAATGCAAATGATTGCTAACTTAATTAGATCAGTATCACCAGTAGCAGCTTGTGTAATTATAGTATCATCATTAACAGGCACAAGCCCAATGAGCATTGTAAAACGTACATCAGTACCAATTATCTTAGGAATTATTTCAGTATTAACATTATCAATGGTAATGTTCGGTTAATTAAAAAAACATTCCTATGATAAGACCATAATAGCAAATGAAATCACAAATATATTGAGTTGGTGTTATTATGATAGTTAGAAAAGCAAAGCAAGATGAAGTTAATATAATTAGAAAATGGATTGTTAGTACAGCAAGATGGCTACAATCAATTAGTATTCCTCAATGGGAGAGATTCTTAGTTTATAATATGACAGAAGTCTGTTTAGAGGATTATAAAAATGATAAGTTATATGTTTTTCAGTATGATAATGGACCTATAGTTGGTTCATTATCATATGGAGAAGCAGAAGTAATAGATAGAGAACTATGGGATGACTATAAAAGTGCAGTATTTGTACATAGGGTAGTTGTGAATGAAGAGTTTAGAGGGTTTAAAAATGGTGAATACATGTTAAGCTGGGCAAAGGATAAAGCAATAGAAGAACATAAAGAGCTTAGACTTAACTGTGCAGAGGGAAATAATAATTTATATAAATATTATAAGTCATTAGGATTTAAATATTGTGGATGTAAATTAGGATATCATTTATTTAAAACATAAAATGGAGGAATAAAAATGAAAATATTTTTAGATACAGCAAATATAGAAGAAATTAAAGATATAAACAGCCTAGGTGTAATAGCAGGAGTAACAACTAATCCTTCACTTGTAGCAAAAGAAAAAGTTGATTTTAAAGAAAGAATCGCAGAAATTTGTCAAATAGTAGATGGTCCAATTAGTGCAGAAGTAATCAGCTTAGAATTCGAAGGCATGATTAAAGAAGCAGCAGAACTATGCAAAATTCACAAGAATATAGTAATAAAAATTCCTATGACAAAAGACGGTTTAAAAGCTGTTTCTCATTTAAGATCAATAGGAGTAAAAACAAATGTTACATTAATATTCTCAGCTACTCAAGCGCTTTTAGCAGCTAGAGCAGGAGCAAGCTATGTATCACCTTTCTTAGGTAGATTAGATGATATTGGAGTTAACGGAATTGAATTAATCAAAGAAGTTAGAACAATATTTGAAGTTCATAATATAGATACAGAAATAATTGCCGCATCAGTTAGAAATCCAATTCATATAATTGAAGCTGCAAGACATGGAGCACATATTGCTACAATACCAGCAAGCGTTGTTGAACAAGTTATAAAGCATCCTTTAACAGATGCAGGAATTGAAAAGTTCATGGCAGATTGGGAAGCAGCAAACAAATAATTAATTAGCCCTTATGAATAAATTTATATAAAACTAAAAACATATAAACACAATTATGACTACAAAAAATCCCCTTTAGAAGGAAACATCTTTCTAAAGGGGATTTCTTTTCTATTGGATATTAGGCACAATCAAATA
>JAVWLU010000013.1:0-71933 GCA_036637795.1 Clostridium sp.
ATCATTTCGTTGTTTTGTTTGTTCCCTGTGGAACGAGATTAATAATATCACGCTGTATATAGATGTTATTGTCCATTTTTATCTGTTTATGACATTTAACTTAATATTACTATAATTTACTCTATATTGCTAAACATTACTTATATTGATACACTAGGCATAGTGTCCTTATATACAAATCAAATTAATCTACTTCTACTTGTTTTCTTGTATATTTATATCAAAATCTACACAAACTATTTAACTTAATTCTAAATTAATGAAGATGTATCAAAATAACAAATGATTTTGATACATCCCCCACTTAAATTCAAATTAACTTTTTAATTACTAATATCTAGCTAAAGCTAAACAAACCTCTTCTTTGTTTCTTTTGCTCTTGCTTTAATGATATCTCTTCATTTCTTAATAGTTTAAAACCATTTTTTCTAAATGTATCTTGCTGAGTTTTAGAAAGTAATTCTTTTAAATACTTACTATTATCTTTATTCTTACTATAGTCTTCCGTTGCTACAAAACTATATTCACCAGCTTTTAATAGTTTCTTAGCTATTTTCTTAACTTCATTGCCATGAATACCTTCTAAACTTTTTATATCTAGTTGTAGTAAGCACCCAATCTCTTTTAACTTTTCTATTCTATCTATCTTATCTATAATTTCTTGATATCTTTCTGGATGTGCAACAACAGGAACAAACCCCTTTATTGTTAATTCAAATGCCATGTCCACTTCTTCATCAGTCATTGTATTTCCAAAATCAATCAACATATATTTGGTTTCATTTATACTACATACATTATTATCTAAACATTCTAAAAGAACGTCTCTAGACATTTTTATATCTTGAGCATAATAAATAGATATATTCACTTTTTTCTTTTCCAACATACCCTTTAGTTTTTCTACCCTTTTTTTCATTTCCTCTGAAGCTACATCTTTTTCTTTCAAACCATAACTTGAAGTAATAACAATTTTTTTAACTCCAACCTTTGATGCATTCTCAACTACTTTAATTGCACTGTTATAGTCTTCATCAGTACATACTACCCCATTAATAATCCCCATGTTTATATCGACCATTTTTATCACCTCTACGTTTTTTCCTCAAATTCCCTCTTGTATCTATTTTATAATACAATTTAACTATTGTAGATAGTTTCGACTTTCTTTTCTTCAATTTATTATTATTGACCATTTATTTAATTTGGTTTAATTTTCAATTAAATTCCTATCTCTATCCATTCCTATCTTAAATGATTAACACTACATATATATATTCATATACTGAAATTGAAACTAATTTTATTGTAGGTGTGAAAATGAAAAAGAATAATTGGTCTGTTATAAAATTCAGAGGAGATACTAAAAAGAAATCATTCACTACTGACGAAGCTTTAGAAATCGCAAAATTACTTAATATAAATTTCTCTAAAAGTAAATTTGACATAGAGCAATTTACAATGGGTATAAATGTAGAACTTGAACATGGACTTATATCACCAGAAACTAATGTTTCTTTTAACGATCCAATTTTAACTGGAAAAATTGCGTTAGCACATTTAAATGAAATTCCTGATTACTATACGCGCCTTAAAGCCTTAGAAGATGATGCATCAAAATATTGGAGCAATAAAAAATAAATAGTTATAATTATTTCCTTCTAATTATATATTTATTATTTTTTCTAAATTCTATACTTTTTACTTTAATAATGAAATATCAATATAATATAGACTAAATTCAAAAGGAGGACTTAATGCATATAACAATTAAAGAGCACAATACTAAAATTGTGACCCTAGAACTTAATTCACTATCTAGTATTATTAATATAAAAAAACAGATAGCTGAAATTAAACGATATCCCATCAAAATACAACACTTATTTTATAAACATCAAGAATTATTAAATGATAAAACACTTAATGATTATCACATAAAAAAAGATACTACAATAAATCTTGTAGTACTTCACTCACCTGGTATGTATTATTAATTAAAATAATTTAGCTGTATCAAAATACACAATTATATATTTAAATTAACTAGTTAAAACCGTCTAGTTTTTTAAGATTAATTCTCAATTAATACTATAAGTGTAATTTGATACAGCGTCCTACCTATATTAATTTTTACGCTTCTATATAACTACCTGTTTTTGTTACAATCTCTACTCTGATTAAATTACTCATTCCTTAACTTGCATATGAAATTATTGTAGGATAATCATAAACCTTATAATCTCCCTCTTCTATAAAATCATCAATAATAAGCAATTCATTATTTATCATGCACTTTTTATAATCTTTAATTTCTTTCTGTAAGCTATTCTTATAACTTTCTTCTGCTATACTAAGAGATAAAATACTTGCATCTAATCCTGGTAGATATATTTCACAGCAATTTGGCAATGTATTAATTTCATTATTTACTATTGCAAACATTGCTTTAGAAACAATTAATGGTGAATTCATACCTTCATTGTCATAATACGTATACTTTCTTTCTTTTAAATCTAAATTAATCTTGCTATAACTATTATCATTAATACCATTTACAACTATTATATCTGCATCTCCATTTGCTATATTATCTAAAACTGTATTTAACTTTTCTATTTTAACTTTTGTAATATTTAATGATATTATCTTCATATTGACAATCCCCTTTTAAATAATTTATTTACTTATTAAGATTATTGCCAGTGCTTGTCTGTAATATTCACCTATTACTAAATTTTACTTTTTTTATATTTATATAAGTTGTCTAGATTCACTAAGCTATTACTATTACTTGTTTTATAATTTGAAAACTCCTGACCTTTATTAGCATAAAAAAAGAGCCTTAAACTATATTAGTCCAAGACTCTTCTTATATAGATAAATATTAATAAGCTAATACTAAATCCATAAGAATATTCGAATATTGAGTAAATCCTTTAATTTCAAAAGGCTCAATGGTACAAAGTATTGCCTTTATATTTATACATAAATCATCTATATATTTAGTTAAATACATCTTGCTATTTGTATAACCAACTATACTACTAGGATCTTCAAGTTTATCCTTAATTGGTTGTATTATATTGTATATAGCATTAAGACGTCTATTAGTTCTGATTATAAATTCATCAGTAACAGGTGCACCAAGAACTATAACTTCTCTTAACTCATCTGTTATTTCTCTAAGATTATAAATCTGATCATGTAGATCTACAGAATCCCTTTTCCCTAAAATCTTTAATATTAAGTTTCTATCCATAACACTATCACCTACCTATCTTTATGAATCATTATACTAGCATATGGATAAAGTTACTATACTTTTAATTACCAGCTAGAGCCACCGCCCCCACCTGATCCACCACCTGAAAATCCTCCACCTGAGAATCCACCTGAACTATCAGATCCTGAACTTTCAAATTGTGGGTTATATGATGCTTGATCACCAATTTGTCTCATACTCTTATTCATTGCATACATCATTGCATATCCATGGTAATTATCATAACTGTTATACCATGATGGCGGTTGCATTGTTATATCTTTAAATTTATCAGACCAAAGTTTAGTTACTCCTAGCACATTAGCAAATGGTAGTGTTTTATAAAAATACTCTGGGTCCTGTTCTAATAGCATTTCAATTCTTTCTTTTTCAGCTACCTCTAAAAAGTTCTTAAATCCTATTATTTCTTCCATTAGAACTCTTCCATAATCCGTTTTCTTTTGCATCAATACTGAAATACTCATTGATAGATAACTTACAGTACCAATAATAATACTAACAATTAAATCAACATCACTCAATCTAGATAATATTGAAAGTATTGATACAAAAATTACTCCAACAATCCCCATTGAAATATAACATGCCACGTTAGAACTATTTTTATATTTATTTCTTAAAACAAGCCTAAATATAGAATATATAATTCCATATATAATTACCCCTGCACTATACCCAAGTATTCCCCCAAGCAAAGCATCTCCATTAAGACCAATCATATAAGCTATACCTAATCCTATTAGTGGTATTTCAGATGAAAATAATGATAATCCGCTCCATCTACTTGCTTTAGAATCATTAAGTACTTTTTCCTTTGTATAGAAATTCCTTATCTTAAGCTGAGTTTGTGAAATCTCTCCATATAGAGATCCTTTTAATTGTGAATTTGTTACCTTACCATTCTTACCTAACCTAAATAACTGATTGAATAAACTCTTTTCATATTCTTTATGTTGAGTTCCTATATCTTTAACCTTTTCAATAACAAACTTTTCTTTATCTTTTATATTAATCTTTAAATATCCTTCGCTTGCCCAATAAAAGATAAGTGAGGTAACATCTTCACTACTTACATAATTATTTATGATGTAACCAACTTCTGCACTATTTAATCCCCTTGGTGGGTAAAACCCTATTACAGGAGTTAATGTTTTTTCCTTTCCAAAGATAAAATAGATAACTATAATCACTAAAAGAATAACTATACTTAACCCCATAAATATCATAGTTCCTAATGATATTGGTCTAGAGAATAGTGTCTTATCTATATCTAGAGATATTCTGATATTCCCATTAGTTAATATATCTTCATGAGTTCTAAACTCTATAATTTTATTATCAATATTTTTCACATCATACGTAGTACTATCCTGAATAACACCTTTGTTATATAACTCACTATTATATCCATCTATTGAGAAGGGTGATTTAATTGTAATATTTAAACCCTTATTCTCAATTTCATTACTATCTGGTCCAAATATAAATTTTATATCTGATGATAACTTAGGTGTTACTTTATAAGATATTTCAAAATCATAATTACCAGCGCCATTTAAGAATGATATATAGCTATGATCTGATTCACCTATACCAATATCAGAAGAATTTACTTTTATATCCCTTACTAGTTCATTATTCTTATAATCAGTATTCCAAAGTGGTAAGTATGCACCTACTTCATCATTAACTATAAGTGATATTTTTCTTTTAACTAAATACTCTTTTTCTGGAGTTATTTCAATATTTATATCTTCATTTTGGATTACTACTGGGTAAACATATACTGGTGCATTTTTAAAAGCACCTTCTTGCAATTTTGCATTTATAGTTACAGCTTGATTTGAATTAATTACACTTTTAGATTTTATCTTTATCACATTGCCTTTTACATCGCTAGTAACTAATTTATTATCTCTACTACCATATGCTCCTGATGTAATTGATAAACCCTTAATATTAGCTTCATTAAATACCTTAATTGTAGATTCAAAATTTTCTATTTTTGTATCCCACTCACTACCTAAAACATCTAGATATAAATAATCTCCATCTGTTTCATAGTCTGCGTAGTGAGTTAATGTATATTTAATTATATACCTCTTATCTCCATTTAATGTTTCATCAGGATCACCAATCTTAATTTCTTTTCTATCATAATAATTTTCTATATTATATGGCGCTCCATCTATTGTAATATTATCAATACTATATTCCTCAGCTGAACTCGAATATGGAATAGCTCTTATTATCCCATGTCTATCTTCATTAAAATGTACATCTATTGTTTCTGTAACAACATACTGCCTATTATCAAAAACTTGTACATCTACCTTCATATTTTTAATATAATATCCGTCATCTTCAGCAAAAGCAATTGTACTTGGAAAAAGTAATGTCAGCATCATCGTTACTAACAATCCACATATCCACTTAATCTTTCTCATATAAACTCCCCCGTGATTCCTAAAATTCTACTTTCACTGTTTCTCTTTCTGCTGTATTAGTAAGTTCAAAGAATTTCTCTTCTCTAAAATTACATAATGATGCAACTATACATGCAGGTATTTTTTTAATATCAATATTATATTTGCTTACTACACCATTATAATACCTACGTGATTTCTCAATTTCAGACTCTATATTTTGTAAATCCTTTTGAAGATTCAAAAACTGCCCATCAGCCTTTAAGTCTGGATAATTTTCAGTTATCATTAAAAGTCTTCCTAAAGCTTGTGTTAATTCTCCTTCTACTTTACTTACATCATCTATTGATCCACTTAAAGCCATTCCTCTCATTGCAACTACCTTTTCTAATGTTTCTTGCTCATGAGATGCGTACTTCTTAACTACTGCAACTAAATTAGGAATTAAATCATACCTCTTTTTCAAAAATACATCTATTGTAGAGAATCCTTCCTTAACCTTAGTTGATAATCCAACTAAATTGTTATATGTTAATACAAACCAACCCACTAATACTAAGACAACTAATCCTATTCCAATACCCCAAATCATTAAAATTCCACCTTTACTTTACTATTTTTAAATTCATATTAATTATATCACTCAACTTTTGAATTAATTACCTTTTTATTTATTATTATACAATAATTTCATCCATTATTTTACTTACCAAGTAAATATATGTAACTACTGTTTTCCTGTAGTAAAATTTAACTTTCTAGGATATACTAACCTTAAAATTATATGAAATTAGGTGTAAACATGGTTAAAAATAAAACTACTTACTTTATTTTATTAATACTAGTATTCATAAACACTTTTTCTATAAATACTAAAGCCACTGAGACTCAATTAGAAAATAAAAAAATATTGATTTTAGGTTCATATAATATAGATAGCGAATGGGAGCTTTCTGTTATCAATGGATTTAAATCCTCTCCAGGATTTAATTATGATGTTAATATAGAGTTTCTTGATTCTAAAAATTATAATTCTCATGAAAATACATATAACGAATTTTTAGATTTATTAAATGCAAAATATAAAAATCAAAATATAGATTGTATCCTCACTATTGACGATGAAGCTTTAACACTTGTAAGAAACAATTTATTTAATGAGGAATCTATCTTCTATAAAACCAAAACTGTATTCGTCGGAGTAAACCATTACTTTTCAAGAACTCCTGAAGAAGAAAACTATATAACAGGCATCCTCGACTATCAGGATAATTTAGAATTAGTAAACTTAATATTAACTACAGTACCAAATACTGAGAATTTATATTTACTTTTAGATAATAATATCTACTCTGAAACGATAAAATCAAATTTGTATTATATACAAAACTTTTCTGTCAGAAAGTTTAACTTACATGTTATTGAAGCAAGAAATTTCGATGAATTAAAACCACAGTTAACTAATATAGATCCAAGTAATTCTGCAATTTTACTTTGTGGAAGTTATTATAATGATTCTAGTAAATCTTTATTACCTGCTGAAAAAGCAATAAACTTAATTAAAGATGAAACAAAGGCTCCAATTTTCACAAAACTCGAACCATATATTGAAGGCGGGTCTATTGGTGGAATAATTAATGATGGAAATAAAGTAGGTCAAATGGCTTACTTATTCACATCAAATTTTTTAAGAATTGATGTAAACCATATACTAACACCAGCTTATAACACTTTAAATATACCAATATTTAATTTTGAAGAGGTTCGAAATTATAATATAAACCCAACTTTACTACCTAAAAACACACAATATATTAATAAAAATAATCATGACTTATTATTACCTAAACAAGTTGAAAATTGGATTTACTTAATAATTATCCTAGTAATAGTTGGATTCATTCTACTAATTTATTTATATTTATCAAATAGAAGAAGAGCCATAGCAAGCAATTTGCTCCTTCAAGAATCAATAGAACGAAATAACATAAAGACTGACTACGTAACAACAATTTCTCATGAACTTAGGACCCCACTAAACATAATACTTAATTCCTCAAAGCTCTTAAAACTTAAATTAGATACAGAGGAATTTAATAAAGCTTTATGTGAAAAGCAACTAAGTTATATTGATAAAAATTCAATTAGACTTTTGAAGCTTGTAAATAATCTTATTGATGTATCAAAAATTGAAATTGGTTATATGGACATAAATTACTCAATGTCAAATATAGTAGAAGTTGTTGAAGAAGCTGCTCTATCAACAGTGGAATTTGCCAAAAGCTTCAATATAGAGATAATTATAGATACCGAAGAGGAAGAAATAATTACTGCCTTTGATAAAGTTAAAATTGAGCGTATTATACTAAACTTAATTTCCAACTCTATAAAAGCTATAAAAAATCATGGTGAAATCTATATACATATATTAAAAGAAGAAAACAATGTAATTATAAAGGTAACAGATACGGGTGTAGGCATACCTAATGATATGATTCCTAATATATTCGATAAATTCAAAAAAGCCCACTCTTATGATACTCTTAAAAGAGATCAGGAAGGAAGTGGACTTGGATTATATATCGTAAAAGGATTAATAGAACTTCATAAAGGAACAATTGAAGTTGATAGTACATTAGGAAAAGGTTCAACCTTTACAATAACTTTACCTCTGATATATATTGATGAAGATAATACATGTTCTAACCTCTTAGACTCTGATTTGGAGAATTTAAAATCTATCGAACTATCAGATATATAGATTGTATATGATACAAATTAAAATAAGGAACTGAATATAAAGCTATTACTATTTGCTTTGATTCAGTTCCTTTTAATACTTCTATTATCTTATTATAATAATTTCATATATTTTTGTATTATTTTAACTTAAACTTATTAAATTCATTCATTATGTTTCTAGTTTTTACGTTTAAATCTTCTGCTGAACCTGCGACTGATTCACTTGCTAGGTTAAGTTCTCCACTTGATGCTGATATTTCTTCTGATGATGCTGATGCATCTTCTGAAATTATTAAAATATCTTCCATCTTTTCAACAATATGATCCTTATTTTCTTTAATCTCTTTAAATTCACTATATGTATTGCTAAGTTCTGGAAGAATACTTTCTACCGAATCTACAATCTCATCAAAAACATTCAATACATCTTTTATATTTTCTCTTTGTCCTTCTAGCTCAATATTTATATCTTTTGTTTTAGATACTATTTCATTAGTATTTTCACATGATTCAGCTATAATTTTAGATATTCTTTCTGAACTTGTTTTACTTTGCTCTGCTAAGTTTCTTATTTCATCCGCAACTACAGCAAATCCTCTTCCCATTTCACCAGCTCTCGCTGCTTCAATAGCTGCATTTAAAGCTAATAAATTAGTTTGATCTGAAATACCTTTAATTAAATCTGTTATTGAACTTACAGTATTCATATTGTCACCTAAAGTTACAATACTACTATTAAACTTATTGAATTCATTATTAAAGTTATTTACTGAATTTTCCATATTTAAAACAGTTTTCTTAGATTGTTTAGTATTTTCATTAATTTCAATTGCATTCTTATTAACATTATCTACATAACCAGATACTATATCAATTTTATTTGAAAAATCATCTACGATCTTAGTTATTTCATTAATAGAACCTGCTTGTTCTACATTCCCATTCGCTACTTGATTAATAGCTAATGAAATATTACTAGTTGAAGATGCTAACTCTTCTGATAATGCAGATAAATTAGTAGATTCTCCATCTATTTCATCTCCTATAGTCTTTATATTTGAAATCATTAAACTAATAGAGCTTTTCAAACTCTCTAGAGCATTGCTTATAGCTCCAATTTCATCTTCTCTATCAAGTAAATCTTTTTCAATTTCCACAGTAAAGTCACCATTTGAAATAATTTGAACCTTTTCTGTAATTCTCTTTATGAACATAGCTAAACCATCTGCAAAGAAAGCAGTTAATCCTAGCCCTACAATTATTGAAAGTATAGTAATTAAAATTGCTGTTATTTTTATAGTTTTAACACCATTCAATATATCTTTATATTCAACAACGATACCAATAGACCATCCCATCTTAGATACTGGAGAATATGATATAGTTTTCTTTTCCCCCGAATAAGTATAAGAACCAACCCCGTCTTCTCCATTAACCATCTTTGATTCTATTTCAGCTAATTCTTTTAGTTCTGGATCAGTTTTAACTTCCTCACTAGTATTTGAAAAATTATTTACAAGATCCATATTTTTATGTGCAATGGTAACACCTTTTTCATTAAGCATATAGGCGCTACCTGTTTCTAAAAATTTAATATCCTTAATACTATCACTTATTTCTGTAGCTGGTCTTGTATATTGAATAATAGAAGTTACATTACCATTGCTATCTTTCACTGGAATTCCATATGCAATCGACATTGTCTTATCACTCTTTGTCATATATGGTGAAGATACACTAGAATTACCTTTCATAGCATCTTTAAATGCTTCTTGATCACTAATATCTACTGTCTCACCTGTAGTTAATGTTAAAATCCCAGCTGTATTAGCTAATCCAATGCTACTATGCTTAAATAATTCCTTGTTATGCTCTAACTCATGCAATTTAGCTTCTATTGTCGCATTTGGATCATTTATAACCTCATTATTTAATAACGCAGTACCCTTTACAACTTGTGCATTTAGTTTTGCTTCGACTAAACTACCCGCTTGTAATGAAATCTCATTCATTATGTTCATTGTATTATCTAAATTTGCCTTTTTAGCTTGTGAATATGATACTACTGAAAATACAACAGTAATAATTACAAATAGAGCCCCGAACCTCTTTATCATATGACCCTTAATACTTTTCATACTATCATTAATACTTTTACTCTTTTTCATAATATGCCTCCTCTTTGTTGCTACTGATATATTATCGTCAACAAATGGAATTACTTGATATATTTCGGCATTATTTTACATCATTTCAAACTATTTATTTGAAATTGATGTTTTTTGTTCTTATTTTTTAAATTAAACTAATAAATACTCTGATTTTTATGAAAACCACCTATTATTAATACTTTCTATATAACACTATCATTCAGTAATTTATAAATAATTTAACAACAGTAAAATAAAAAAAAGATCAACTCCTAACTCATAATTAAATGTATTAAACCCTAAAGGATTCTTTTTACTTTAATCATTGATTAACAATTGATCATTTTCTTACTTATATTAAATTAATTTTTAAACAACTATCATATTGAAACTATGCTTCAATAGACTTCTGTCCACTCTCTTTTTTTATATCAACTTAGCAATCTTAACTAAATCAAATAAATCTACAACTTTATCTTGATTCAAATCATATATATCTAACGAATTAACCTTATTATACTTAGTTGCCATCTTTGATAAATCTAATATATTCATCGCCCCATCCTCATTTATATCCTCTACTTGATATACTTTAACAAAACTTGTTTCATTATATGGAACTCCAAAAATTATATTGTTAGTTCCTGATTTTCTATTTATTATACTCTTTGTTTTATTGCTCATATCAACAACATTATTATTAATATATTTATTTTGAATTAATATCTTACCATCTAACCCATAAACATCATTACTTACATTGCTTCCTGTATTATCTTGCAAAGTTAAATAACTTGTTGTTGTAGTTGAGGTATTGACTACCTTTAATGCACCTTTTGAACCTATTGTATACTTTTTATAAATTGGATTCTTTACTACTGATGTTCTTGTTCTATCTTCATATGGCACATATAGCTTTATTGTTTCAGCCCCTGAAGGACCTATTTTCATGTTTTCATTAATACCTAAGGACATACTGTTACTTAGTGAATTTATTTTTCTAACATCATATAGGTAATAAGATGCTTGTCTTAGTATGTCTAAATTCTTTTTCTCACCATATGATAATGTTGCAAGTGATGCTGTAGTTCCTGGTTTAATATATATATGTTCATTAGCTTTTACTGTAAACTCATAAAATGCAGGTGTTGTTGTCTTGTTTAAGTACGCTCCATCCTCTCCTGCAATATAACTAATTATATTATTGCCTCCTTTATTAGTTAATCGATGTTTTCCAATAAAATCAGTTGCTCCAATATCTAAATTAACCATTGAAGTTACAGAGTTACTATCTATATATTTTATAATATCTACTTTATTTTTCAAAGCTGAATTATTATTTGGGTATCCTATGCCTACTGAAATATATCCACCTACTGATGCTGTGCCTTTAGTTACTTCATAACTTTCCCCAGACTTCAAAGTTACAGTTTTTAATGCTGCAAATGAATCTTTAACCATAACATCTTTGTACTTATACGGAATATAAATGTAACTTGTTCCCGTAGATGATAGAGATACTCTTTCTCCTTTTTTAGGATTTATAATTTCTCCATAAGTATTTCCTCTATTCATATAATATCTCTGTATCTTTCCTGTTTCATCATATAAAACCTTATTAACAGTAGCATTCCCACTGTTATTACTTATAAGATACATCATATTCATTGTTTTATTATTTGTAAGCTTAAATGAATTAGTATTAGTTATTACATCTTTATAATATAGTGGAGTATTAGTAATTTTGTACTTTGCCTTTAAATCATTTGGTATAGATACTGTTATGTTATTAACTGGTGATGATAAGTACATTCTACTTTGTCCCATAATATAACTAGTTTCACCAGCTCCAGTAGAAGCTGAAACAACATTACTAGTGTTAATATTTTCACTATACATATGGATATCTTTTGCATTTGCCCCCTTTGAATAAATATTATATTGATTAGAAGTTGAATTAACTATTTCAATTGTTTTATTCTTTTCAACAATCACATCAAAATATCCGGTTGGTGCTGCTTTTACCTCTATCCCCTTATATAACGTTATCATTAAAAGTATCATTGTTATCACTGTAGCAATTTTTTTCATTTCTTCTCCTTTATTCACTTACTATTTTTTTATTTAATAACAATATATTCAAAGTTATGTTACATATTCATATTCTTTAATAAAAACTATTTCACTATATTATGAATTCTCTAACAATCTTATTTTTTACCATTATTTACATTTACTAAAAATCCCATTGTTAACTAATGATTATCTAACTTATTTCGATAATAAACTATACTAAACAAAAGAAAGGATGTTACCATGAACACTCAAACAAAATTTAACATAAAAAAAATACATAAACTAAATTTATTTACAATAATTTCTATTTCATTACTAATGTCTATTACATGCTTAGTAAATTTAAATTCTACTAGTAGTTATTCTGATTTAATTCCATTTTTATTGGTTGCGGTTATATCAATTATTGTATATTACCTTCCACTAAAGGACTCTACTAAAGCTACAACATTTAGTTTAGTTATTATTTTATCTAACTTTGGTTCATTTTTATTAAATGATTTTAAACCAACTACTGTGGCTTCAGATATGCTAGTTTTTGTAGCTGGTATTGTTGTTACGTCACTATATTTTAGAAAAAAATTAATTATGATAAGTATAATAGTCTTAGATATATGTTTTTTAGGAATTATGTTATTTAATCCAATATCTTTATTAGGTGAAAATTTTTCAATAGCACACTTAATAAATATATTTGTTATTCTTAATGGAATAATTATTCTAATTTATTTCCTAACTGATATAGGTTCAACACTTATAGAATCTGCTAATACTAAAAAAGAAGAATCTGATGTTCTTGTAAAAAAACTAGATAATTTATTATCTACAATAAAAGCTGGATCAAACTCATTAAACTCAAGTTTAGGTGAGTTATCTAATGATATAAATTTAATTAATTCTACTGGATCAAATATTAATAAGGCTATGGATGAAATAAACAATGGTGTTTTAGAAACTTCAAATAGCATTAATAATATTAACATGCAAGTTAATTCAGCTAATGAGTCATTAATTGAATCCAATACTATATCTGATAATATCAAATCAATCTCAAATGAAATAATAAATAGAGTTGTCGAGGGTTCTGAAGAAATTTCAACTATGAACGCTTCAATGAATACTATAAAGTCATCTGTTAGTATTTCTCTAGATACTGTTAATTCATTAAAAGAAAGCATAAAGAAAATTGATATTTGTTTATCTGGTATTTCAAATATCTCTACTCAAACTAACTTACTTGCACTAAATGCTAGTATTGAAGCTGCTAGAGCTGGTGAGCATGGAAAAGGCTTCTCTATTGTTGCAGAACAAGTTAAAAAGTTAGCTGAAGAAAGTTCTATTATAGTATCAGATATCTCAGCTATAATAAAAGAAATAAATACTGTAACAGCTGAAGCTGTGATTAAAGTAACAGAGGGATACGATACCACAATAGAAGGTACTGTTATTGTAAATAGAGTGGATGATAAATTCAAAAAAATAATGCTATCATTTAATGAAATTAGCTCAAAACTAGAAATAGAAAACTCTTTAATAAATTCTATAGCAACCAGATTTGCTCCTATTAATGACGAGCTTGAAAGTGTTAGTAGTATAACTGAAGAACATGTTGCTTCAACTGAAGAAATAAAAGCTACTTTAGATGAGCAAGTATTAAATCTAAATTCTATTGCTAATTCTATGGATAATATAAAGAGATTAGGTAATGAATTAAATAAACTTACAACAAAATAGCTAACGTGTCGCTGTCGCTCTGTTAAAGGGCACTTTTCTAGTGAGTTATAGGGTCACTTCGTTCAGTGAGAGTGTCACTATCACTCCGTTAAGATTGAAATTCTTCGAATTTCTTTAAGTAAAAAACAAGGGATAAAACCATCGGTTTTATCCCTTGAATTCTATTTTCTATAAACCACAAGGATTTATTATTTTCACACATCATGCCTGACCTATCATGTGCCATAGCACCCTATAACTAAGCGAAGAGTCACTATCATGGAATTGAAAGTTCCCCTCTCACCTCTTTAAATCTCCTTCCATAAAGTAAATGCTTCATTAGGAAGCCATCCATCATGTGAAGTATGAGCAAATGTACATTCATAAGTCTTACCCTTATAAGTTACTACATCTCCTACTTTATAAGTTGCTCCAGATTTCCATTCTTTATCAGATGGGTCTGGTGTTTGAGTGTCTATCTTTTTAGATACTCTTACTAAATCAAATAAATCAATTATTCCATCATTGTTGATATCATACTTTGCATCAAAACCTGGTTGATTTAAAGAATAATTATATTTAGCAGCTACTGCTGATAAATCTACTATATCTACTTTTCCATCACCATTTGTATCTTCTTTATTATTATTTTCATTTGGATCAAGTACTTCCATTACAAACTCATTAGAAGTTTTACTGTTTCCTGCTGCATCTTTTAATACAACTGAATAAGTATAAGTTCCATATGGTTTATTTGTAAATTCAGTCTTTATATTTTGAGGTCCTGATACTACTGAAATTGGGAATTTTTCTACTGATTTCCCATTTTCAAATAACTCATATGATATTGCAGTATTCATACCTGGTATTTCTGTACCAATATAATAATTTTGTCCTGAACCTGTTAATAAACTTACAGTTGCTGCTCTTAAAGTTGGCTCTTTAGGAACATCTTCTGTAATTGGATCAATTGCAGGTAATGAATTGAAATAAGGCTTATATGATTTAATAAACTCTTGATTATTTACTATATCCCAGTTTATTGACCAAGTCATCATACCTCTTAAGTTTGGATATTTTTCTCCAATCATCTTATATGATCCACCATATGATTGTCCTTTAATTATATAATTTAAAGCTTTTGTCATTTCTGCTGGTGCAATATATCCTGAGTTTGGATTTAATGTACCTTTTTGAGATGCAGGAACTCCAATTACTACTTGCTCTTGTTTTAATGGTTTAAAGAAACTATTTTTAGATGCTCTAGTTTGGAATCCTTGTAAAAGCATATCAACCATTGCAACTTGGAAATCAGCTGTTCCTTGATTATAAGTAATACCATCAAGTGCCATATTTCCTCCACAGTTATAATGTTGTACTTGTAAGAAATCTAATTCATCTCTTACTGCATTAATAAGTGGAAGGTATGCACCCCAGTTATTTGAATAACCAGTATTTCCACCTTGTACATATGATAATTCTGGAGCCATACTAACAATAAAGCTCTTACCATATTTTTTATCTAACTCTTTAATACTCTTAATAAAGTTTACAATTTGAGGTGTTGTAGGATTATCAAGATCTGTATCTCCAGCTTGAAGAATCATTCCACTTCCACCTTCAAGATCAATATCTATTCCATCAAATCCATACTTATCAATTAAGCCCGAAACTGATGTCATAAATTTTTGTCTAGCAGTTTCATCTGGAACTAAAATTGTTCCTTCTGCACCACCTAATGATAAAACAACTTTCTTACCTTTACTTTGTAAGTATGCAATATCATTAATGAATTCCTTTTCATCATATACTGGATGAAGTTCAACAACGGCTCTATCAGTATAAGTTTCACCAAATGATACATTAATAACATCCCATGCAGGATCAACATCCCTAAGTTTTACAACAACTGAACCGTTATCAAAATTGTGCCAATAACCAACAAGTATTCTTCCATTGCCAGTTGTAGCCGCATCAGCATCTAATGCAGGTGCAAATGATAGCACCATAATACTTACAATAAGCATTGATAATATTTTTTTAATTTTCTCCCCCATAATATTCCCTTCCTTTATCCACACTCTAAAATTTTTCATCCCCTGTAATCCCATATCTTGAAATTTTGTACTTCAAACTATTCTTCATAGTAATTAATCTTTTGAGTTAGACGTTACACTCCCCTCTTATTTTTAAATACTCAATATACCTCTCCTCTTATTTTGTCATTTTTTTTATATTATGTAAATATATGTTTACTAATTAATTTGTAAATAAATTAAAGGTTATATCATTACAAATATTCAATAAGAATGTACATTTATCAATATACTATTTCTAATTGATATTTTTCTCTGATATAACCTTTATTTTATCCTAAATAGTTTTTATTTTTTCAATCTTGATTTAGTGTCTAATCTATTGCTCCACATTTCTTCTTCTGACTTATATCCTCTTTTTTTAGCATTTTCTTTAGTATAAGTATCTTCAAATAGAAGGTTCAGGATATGTATAGAATCCTTACCTGCAGCTTCCATTGTTCCCCTACATGAACCACAGTAACTTATAACATGGTCTTGTGTGAAATCATTTGCTCTTCTATTATATACTCTTTCGTATAATTCAGGATTTGAGCTACATACCATGCCCCCAACTCCACAACATCTTGTATTTTCTCTATTTCTTGTAATCTCTTCATATTTATATCCAAGTTCAGATAGTATCCATCTAACACTATCATGATGTGAAGTAACAGTTCTTGTAACACATGAATCGTGGAAGTTAAATACAACATCTGAAGATTCCCCAACAGATTTTTGATTTACTGGTATTCCTATTTTATCTTTCATTAAATCCCAGTAAGATATTACTTTTTTATCTGATGTTGCACTATAAACATTATAACATGATGGACATATTGTAATTATCACATCTGCATTCGTTTCATTTATTTCCTCAATAGCCTTTTTATTTCTTTCTTTAAACTTAACATCTTCTCCAATTAACTTAGTTACTTTACCACAACACTGAAGCATTGCTCCAACTTCACCATCTAAAGTTTCTCTTAAGTGATTTAATGTCATCTCAACTAATTCTGGACTATAAGCAGGAACTGTACATCCTGGTACAAATAGATATTTTGTCTTCTTTTCATCTTTAGCTAAAACTGTAGTTGAATATTCTTCACTACATTCCATATCTTGTGATTTATCGAAAGGTTTTAATCCTTCAATAATATTTTCTCCATTATTATCATTTATATATTGTTCTTTAACAGCAATAAAGTTTGATCTTATATCAAATGATTTTGGACATTCAATAGTACATTGACTACATTCATTACATGAGAATGCAATCATCTTATCCATATTTTCATATCCTTTTTCAAGATATTCTTTAAATAAAGTTTTTGGACAATCTGTGTAATCATTAAGCATTATACATTCTTTCATACACATCTTACATTCACATTGTCTGCATCTATCTGATTCTCTTTTTGCTTCTTCTTTTGTATATCCTAAATCTACTTCTTCAAAAGATTTAATTCTTTGTTTTGCATCTAAAGATTTCATATCTTCTCTAGTTTCTGTAACATTAGTCCAATCTTCTTCTTTAAATAACTTAGTTTTATATCCCCAAGTATCTTCAAGTTCTCTTCCTTCAACTAGTGACTTTCCACTTAAGTATCTATCTACAGATTCAGCAGCTCTTCTACCTGTTGCCATAGCTTGTATTACTATTACTGACTCTCCTGAAGCATCTCCTGCAATAAACACCTTCTCATTATCAGAAGATTGTAGTGTTAATTTATCACATTCAAATGAAGTGTTAGGTCTTTGCTTTAAGCTTTCACCTGCAAATTCAGCATCAACACCTTGACCTATTGCAAACACTATTGTATCTACTTCTAATTCTACTACGTCTGAATCATCAAAGGTTGGAGCAAATCTACCTTCTGCATCAAATAATCCTAAACATTTTTTTAACACTACCTTAGATACTCGTCCATCTTTTACTTGTATTGATTTAATTGCTCTTGCATGGTTAAACTTAATCCCTTCTGCAATAGCTCCTTTAATCTCATGTTCTGATGATGCCATTGATGCAAAGCTATCTTCTAAGCATATTGAATTAACTTCATCAACACCATTAATTCTTAATGATACTCTACAGCAATCCATAGCAACATCTCCGCCACCAACTACAAGAACCTTTTTACCGCACTTTTCAACATTTCTTGTTAATGCAGCTTCTTTTAAATATTCTGCTGCGCTAAAAATTCCCTCAGCATCATGATTTTCTAAACTTCTATCAACTCTACCTTGTTGTTTACCAACTGCAACCACTACTGAGTCATAAGAATTTAAAATTTCTTCATAAGAGATATCTTTACCAACCTTAGTGTTTAACTTAAATTCAACACCTAATTTATCTAAATAGCTTATTTCTTTTTCTAAAACTATTCTTGGTAATCTATACTCAGGAATACCCACAGCCATCATACCACCTCTAACTGATAGTGCTTCGATAACTGTTACATCATACCCTTCTCTTACTAAATCTAAAGCAGACTGTAATCCTGATGGACCAGCTCCTATAACACAAACGCTTTTGTTTTTCGCCTCTTTTTTAGTTAAATCCCAATCATTTTCATTATCAAAATTATCTGCTGCATATCTTTTTAATGAAGCAATGGCCATAGGGCTCTTATTTTCATTCCACTTACATTCCTTTTCACAAGGATGAGCACAAATTCTTCCTAGTGTTCCTGGAATAAATAATTTTTCTCTAATAACTTTTATAGCTTCTACACCTTCACCTTTATTTATTAAAGATATATATTTCTTAGCATCAGTATGCATTGGACATGTTGCAACACAAGCTGCTGCTGAATCTCCCTGACAGTTATCTACTATATGTTTCATATTATTTATTATCTCTTGTTTTAACATAATGCCTCCTATTTAAAGCTATATTTTTCTTTAGTTATATGAATTTGGGCTATATCAAAATTAATTTTTTATATTTTGATATAGCCTTTAATTAAATTGCCATTTTTTTAAATTACTATTTTTTCTTTTTAAAAGTTTTTGAATCTATTGCAAATATAAATACTCCTAGTACTATAACTGCTCCCCAAAAAGCTAAACTTAATGTAATTTTTTCTCCAAATAAAACTGCACTAAATATAATTGACCATAATGCTGCTGTACTATTTAATGCTGTACCCATTGCTGCTCCAATTAAATCAACTGCTTTATACCATGAAAGATATGTAATAGCTCCTAAAATAGCTATTCCTGCATAACTCCAAACTAATCCTGAAGATACGATGTCTGCTGCAACTCCATATCCACCAATCATTGGTACAACTATAAATGCATATGCTATTGTTGAAACTAAGTATCTTAATGCTAAGAATTGTTGAGGTGTAGCTTTAATATGATCTTCATTCTTAATATGCTTCATTGCAAAACCAATGATAACCCCTTCTAAAGCCCATCCTAATACTGCTACTAAAGCAAACATTACACCTTTAAAGAATTCAGCTGGCACATCTGCTGAAGGATTGAACCCTAGCATAAATGAACCTAATAAACTAACTGCAATACCTACCATTGCTCTGATTGATAGTTTTTCTTTTAATATTAAATAAGATAAAATTGCTCCAACACCTGGATATATAACTGAAATACTTGCTGCATATGGTGCAGATGCATATTTAATAGCTAATAAATACGCACTCATTCCAATTGGTGCACCAACTAATGCTGCAATCGCTGTAACTAAACCTTTCTTAGTTTTTATCAAAACAAATAATCCTTTTATTTGTTTTGCAAATAATAAATATAGAATTACCCATACTAAGCAGAATCCCTCATGGAATAATGCTGTAACTAATGGTGATAATTCAAAAGTGCTAAAAATTTCATTTGCTCCGACTTTTCCCATAAGAACTCCATCAAGACCCCAAGCTATACCAACTATAATCCCAAATATAAGACCTAATGTCATTTTATTTTTAAATAATTTCTTCTCCATTTTTGCACACATCCTTCTTTTGTAAAATTTTTTCATGTTTAATCTTAAACCCAATAAATATATTAGCAATTTTCATGCCAACTACTATTTTGTCGATTCTTTGTTAAAATAATATCTATCTTTGCTTAGTTTTACGTTTTTATTTTTTGTAGTGATTTTATTATTAACAAAAAAGTGTAATCTTTATTAACAGTGTCATTGTTATTAACATTATTATTCTTTTCCTATTATTTAATAAATAATAGGAATATTGTAATTTTTTTTATTTTGCTATATCATTACATACATATAATTTTATTTTTAACACATTTTAAAAATAACAATACTTAAAGGAGAATAGAATGATACCTAATATAGAAAAAGCTGTTTTAGAATCAGTAAACTTCGGCATAGTTGCATTATCAAATGAAGGTAAAATAATATACCATAACAAACAAGCTAATTCTATCCTATCATTACAAGGTAATAATAATTATGATATTTTCAAACTATTACCTAATCTAAAAGATATCATAGATTTACATAACCCTAAATCCTGCATTCTAAGTAATCATATTATTTCAAACACATTAAAAACCAATTATGTTTGTGAAATATCTTCATTAATATATGATAATAATAATACTGGTTATATTTTAGTATTAAAAGAAGTAAAAAAAGTCTTAAAGATGGCTAGTTCTTATAAAAATAGCTCCACTAGATATACTTTTGACGATATAATAGGCGAAAGCCCTCAAATGAAGATGGTTATTAATCAATGTAAGTCAATTGCAAATAGCCCCTCAACAGTCTTAATTACTGGTGAAAGTGGATGTGGAAAAGAATTGATTGCACAGTCTATACATAATGCAAGTGACAGATCTAATCAACCATTTATAGCTGTAAATTGTGGTGCAATTCCAAAAAACTTAATTGAAAGCGAACTGTTTGGATATGAAGCGGGAGCATTTACAGGTTCATCCAAAGGTGGATCTCCTGGTAAATTTGAACTTGCTCATGGTGGAACTATATTTCTAGATGAAATTGGTGAAATGCCTTTAGATATGCAAGTTCATCTACTACGTGTTTTACAGGAATGTACAATTACAAGAATAGGTTCAAAAGTACCTACAAAAATAGACATAAGAGTAATTGCTGCAACAAATAAAGATTTAAAGGAAGAAATAAAGAAAGGTAACTTTAGAAATGATCTTTATTATAGACTTAACGTTTTACCAATCAAAGTTCCACCTTTAAAAGATAGAATCGGCGATATACCAATATTACTTGATTACTTTTTAAAAGTTAAAAGCAAAAAGCTATCAAAGGCTATACCTAAAGTATCTCAAGCTTTATTTAAAAAGATGATTACATATTGTTGGCCTGGTAATATTAGAGAGTTTGAAAACTTCATAGAAAACCTAGTTGCATTGAATGGTATAACAAGTTACGAAATTGATTTAGAAGATTGCCATTGTTTAACTTACGATAACCTAGGCAATATAATTTCTACTGATAATTCTGAGTTTGAGAATATAGTTTGTGAACTACCACAAGTTACCCCATTACTCACCTTAGAAAAAAAAGAAATTCAAAAAGCACTTGAAATCTTTAATGGAAATATAACAAAAACTGCCCATGGATTAGGAATTAGCAGAAATGCTCTATACAATAAAATTAATAGATATAATATAAAATAAAGTACAGTCACTTGTTTTTACAAGTGACTGTACCACTATATGAACGCAAATTGGATTATATGTTCTTCTTTACCTACTCCATATTCTATAATTATAGTTGCTTCATTAGTATATTCATTAAATAAATCCATAAAATCACTCATGTTGAGTATCCCTGTCCCTATAGGTTCATGAATATCTTCCACTCCATCATTGCTATGTACATGGTATGCTATAATCCTATCTTTTAATTCACTAATTACTTTTTTCAAATTCCATTTATTTATTATTGCATGTCCTAAATCTATTAAAACATTTGCACTATTAAACTCTTTGCATAGTTCTATAAATTCATCTTCATTAAATAAACAATTTGAATTTACTCCTACATTTTCTATTACTACCTTAACATTATTTTTTTCTGCTAAATCAATAACATTTGATATCATTCTTATAGATAATTCTTTTTGTGTATATAAATCAACAGCCTGTAAAAGTTTTTCATTTGAATGTATAACTAAAAATTCTCCATTATAAACCTTGGTAACCCTAATACATTCTTCAAATACTTTTAAAGCCTCTTCACAGGATTCTGTAGTTATACAATCTAAAAAGTTAAGCTTTCTAAATGGTCCATGGAATGAAAACTTACATCCCATGTCATATAATTCTTCTATTACCTTTATAGTTTCCTTGTGATATTCTAAATCTAAAGGCTCTAGAAAAATCTCTACACTTCTTATATTAGTATTCTTTATATCTTCAATCATTTTATGTTGTCTATTATTGATATAAGGTAGATTACTAATTGTTACTTTATTAAGCAATAGCTTCACCTTCTTTATCCCAAGGATATCCATATGATTTTTCATCTTCTTTATTAAAGAAATGAACATTGTCCCATTCTACTTCAAAATAGAATTTATCGGTTGTATTGATATCACCTAAGCTATCTATTGCAGCAACAACCTTAACTCCATTTAATTCAAAGAAAACACATTTCTTATTTCCATGATTCTCTATATAACTAATATTAACTTCTACAGAATCCTTAGTCTTAACTCTTGATAATTTAACTTTTTCTGGTCTAACTCCAAACTTCAAATCAACTTGAGCTCCACCCATTATTTGCGCTAACCAATACTCAGGAACTTTTACAAATTCACCATTAAGCTCTATCTTATCATTAACAATTTTAGCATCAACAATATTCATTGATGGTGATCCTATAAATTTTGCAACAAATGTATTTACAGGCTTATCATAAATATTTTCTGGTGTATCTATTTGTTGAAGATACCCTTCATTCATAATCGCTACTCTTTGCCCTATTGTCATAGCTTCAACTTGATCATGTGTTACGTATATAAATGTTGGCTTATATATTTCATGTATTTTAACTAGCTCACTTCTAGCTAAAGTTCTAAGCTGAGCATCTAAGTTAGAAAGTGGCTCATCAAGTAAGAAATATGGTGCTCTCTTTACAATTCCTCTAGCTAATGCAACTCTTTGTCTTTGTCCACCAGATAATTCTTTAGGATGTCTCTTTTCTAATCCAGTAAGATTTAAAAGTTCAATTGCTTCTTTAATTCTTTCTTCCTTTTCCTTTGAATCTAACTTTTTATTTGATAGCCCAAAAGCTATATTATCCCAAACATTTAAGTGAGGAAGTAATGCATAATTCTGAAAAACCATTGCAATATCTCTTTGACCTGGAGTCATATCATTTGCAAGTTTATCACCTAGATAAAGTTCTCCACTTGTTATATCTTCAAGACCTGCTATCATTCTTAAAGTTGTACTCTTTCCACAACCTGATGGTCCAAGTAATATTAATCTTTCTCCTGATTCAATCTCTAAATCTAACTTTTTAACAACCTTAGTGTTTCCATAACTTTTAACTATATTTTTAAATACTATATTATTCATATTCATTATCTCCTTAACCTTTAACTCCTGAATTCATAAATGTACTGATGATAAACTTCTGACAGATTATATATAAAATTATAGGAACTAATATTGTAAGTGCTGCTAAAGCCATAGCTACACCCCACTCATTTCCACCTTCAGCACTAATAAACATTTGTAATGCTAAAGACAATGTATAATCACCCTTATCTGTTAAGATAAGCATTGGCCAAAAATACTCATTCCATGAATTTATAAAGAATATTATCCCCATAGACATTGCTGAGTTCTTCACTAGTGGAAATACAATTCTTCTAAGTATGTTGAAATCCTTCATATCTTCAAGCTTACCAACTTCAATTAATGACTTTGGTATGGTTCTCATATGTTGTCTTATTAAAAATATCCCCATAGCATCTGCAAACTGTGGCAAGATAACTCCGAGTGGTGAATTTAATAATCCAAGCTCAGACATAGTTAGATAGTTTGGTATCATTATTACTGTGAAAGGTATAAATATTGTTAATATAAGTATTGTGTACACTATATTCTTACCCTTAAAATCTTTATAAACAAATACATATGCTGCAAGTACTGATAGAATAAGTTTTCCTACTGTAACTGCTGTAGCAATAAAGAATGTATTCATTAAATACTTCCCAATCTCAACATTTTCAAGAATATATTTATAATTATCAAATGTAATGTTATCTGGAATAATATCTAATGGATTTGAAAATATAGCATCCATTGATTTAAATGATGTGCTTAACATAAAAACTAATGGAATAAACTGAATTATTACAAGTCCAATTAATAGTGCATGCCATTTATTCTCTTTTATATTAATTTTCATAGTAAACTCCTTTTTCTAGAACCTTAAACTTAATTGCCATAAGCACAAAGAATATTACTGATGTTATAACTGCAAGTGCTGATGCCTTCCCTGTTTGGAAGAAATTAAATCCATATTGATATATTGAATAAACTAAGTTTGTACTTGCTCCATCTGGTCCACCTTGTGTTAATACATTTATAGGTACAAACACATACTGAAGACCAAAAACAATAGTTGTTGTTAAAACAAATAATGCTGTTGATGATGTCATAGGTAGTACAATCCTAAAGAATATTTGAGTGTTTGATAAATTTTCAAGTTTAGCTGCCTCAATAATATCTGTTGGTACATCTAGAATTCCTGAAAGAAGTATTATCAGGTTATAACCAAAACTTTTCCACACAATTACTAAAGTTAATATTACTATTACTAGTCCATCTGTTTTTAACCAAGATGGAGACTCAACTCCAAAGTTACCTAAGATTTCTGCTATAGGTCCCGACACAGGATTAAATAACCATAAGAATATTAATGACCCTACTACTGTAGAAATTATACTAGGCATAAATAATGCTGATCTATAAAACCCTTTAAACTTCTTAACTTGATGAGCAAGAACATATGCAACTCCATATGGAATTGCAAAGTTCATTACTAATAAAAGAGCAATGTATAGTACAGTATTAAGTGCTGATTGCCAAAACTCTGATGATGCTAATATCTCTGTGTAATTTTCTAATCCTACAAACTCCATGTTTGGACTTATCATATTCCAATCAAAGAAGCTTAGATATATTGTCTTAATTATTGGATAAAACATAAATAATGAAAATACTATTATTGTAGGTAATAAAAACAATGTTATTGTTCTTTTGTTTTTCAAAATTGAATCCTCCCTTACTTTATAAGGTTATTAATCTTATCTTGAGCTTCTTGTAATGCCTCAAGTGCTGGTTTTTTACCACTTAAAATTATATCTCTAGTATCAATTAATACTTGTTCTGCTTGTAACCCATCTTTTCCTGGGAAACTTGCCCACTGAACGATATCATCCATTTGACTATGTGCAACACTCATAATTTGATTTTCAGTCATAAACTTTTCAAATTCCGGTTGACCTTCAAATGCATTAGTAGTTGGAGGTAAATATCCTGTTCCCTCTGTCCACTTAGCTACTGATGATGGATCTAATAAGTACTTCATAAATTCCCAAGCTGCTTTTTGTTCTTCTTCACTATCAGCTAAGATAACTAAGAAATTTCCACCTGCTGGTGCTTTTCTTGCTTTATCTCCAAAGACTGGGAACTTAGCAGCTTTTAAATCAAAAGTAGCTGACTTTTCGAAGTTTGCTCTTTTACCAACAGTAGTAACACACATTGCAACTTCTCCACTTAAGAAAGCTTGTAGTCCTTCTTCATTATTAACATGTAAGCCTGTACCATCTTTAATCATTTGGTATAATACATCATAAGCTTCTGCTGCTTCTTTAGTTGCAAAAGTAGCTTGAACTTTTCCATCTACCTTACCTAACATACTAGCTCCATTACCTTCCATAAGACCTTGTTGAGCCCAGTTATCTGCAAACTCTTGCATGTAGAATCCTTTTTTCTGAGTATTATCTTTAACCTTTTTAGATGCTGCAACTACTTCTTCCCAAGTTTCAGGAACTTTATCAACACCTGCTGCTTTTAATAAATCTGCATTATAGTACATAATTGGATTACTTATAGAGTACGGAATCCCTATTTGTTTTCCATCAACTTGTCCTAATGCTAAAACTTCTTCAGTAAAGTGATTTTTAAGAAAATCCTTATCTTCTGGGAAGTATTTATCTACTATCTCTTGAGGTGTAACATACTTTAAGTTTTCTGATGCATAGTTTAAATAAGAATATCCCATTTGAACAACATCAGGGCTTTGTCCAGAAGCTAAAGCAGCTTGTAAATTTTGAGTTAGACCTTTATACATATCTGCGTTATATTTTTCTTTAACCTTATCGTATCCTGCTTTTTCATTAAATCCACTTGCTAAATCTCTAACAGTTGCTCCACCAAAATTTTCAGCAGCAACATGCCAATATTCTATACTAGCATTTTCACTAGCAGTATTTTTCTTTCCACATCCAACAACACTCACCATAGTTAATGCTGCTAATCCTAATGAAATTAATTTATTATATTTCATCTTAATTCCTCCTTCTGTTAACTTATATTTCAATGTTAACAGGTAAATATTGGCGTAATATTAATGAATAGTTAAATAATTTTAATCCATGTTAAATCGACATAAAATACCATTCTCTATTTTTAACAATAGAAATTTCTTCATATCCTATACTTTTTAATTTTTCAATTGCCTTATCAACATCACATCCAACATCACAAGCTTTATGTGAATCAGAGCCAATAGTTATCTTTTTTCCTCCTAGTTCTCTATATCTTTTTAAAATATCGGCACTTGGATAAAAGTCACCTCTTCCGTACCTAACCCCAGATGTATTTACCTCTATCCCCTTGTCCTTTCTTATAATAGACATTAAGATTTCATCAATAATTGTAAAATATTTAGCATAATCTAAAGACTTATCTTTATAATCACCATACCTACAAATAAAATCTAAATGAGCTACAATATCATAATCTTCAAATTCATTAACATTAGAAAGAACTTGTTCTAAATATTTATAATAAGCTTCATCTTTACTTTTATCTTCAAAGAATTCATTTGTTAAAAAATTAAATTCTCCAATAGAATGAGTTGAGTTAATTACAAATTCAATATCTCGATTAGACGTAATGCTACTTATCTTTTTCTTTACATCATCACTACTTTCAGAATTAAATCCAACCTCAATTCCTATAACAACATCAATATAATTTTTATATTGATCCTTTAATTTCTTAGCCTTCGCTATATATTTCTCTACATCTAATCCATATCCAGACTCTAAAGCTGTTCCAATTTCCAAGTGCTCTGTTATAGCTATAATCTTAATCTTCTTTTCAATAGCAGCCATAATAACAGCCTCCATCTCTTCCGCGCAATCCCCTGAAAAACTCGTATGATTATGATAATCAACTAACACCATAATTTCCTCCTATGATTCATTAAATTTCTTTAACATTATAGCTACTTAGTTTTAAAAGGATATTATATTCATGTTAAATTTAAGCACAACAAAAGGATGACAATCACTTATATATTAAAAAAACAAGTGACTATCACCCTTTAATTTTCAATTGTGATACAACCTAATTAATATTACGAAAAATATTAATTACTGCACCTTACTATTATGATCCTATCTACAGTTGCAATTGCATGAATCTTCATCACATGGAGAAGGTGATGGCTTTCTTTCATGAATACATTCAACATATTCCTTATATTGTTTCTTCCCTCTATTTCTAAATTCAATAGATCTTTTCAAATTACATAAAGCTTCTTCCAATAGTTCCATTGTTTTAAATACTAATTTTTGTTCAATAAAAAAATCTTTTTCTGCTTTTTCTAATTTTTCTTTGCATCTTCTTGAATCTTTATTACAGTACCTATCACAGTCACTTTCTTCTAAAAGTCTTTTTGCACATTCTTCTATTTCAGCTGCTTCTTTATCAAGTTTAATTGATTTTCCAAGTGCTTTTAATGCATTAATAATTGATCTTATAGCATATTTATCTATTAATTCTTCACTTTCTTCAAATAAGCATTCTGCTTCTTTCAATAATTTATGATATTCTGCTAAAACTCTTCTACAATTATTTTGCTCTTCGTAACCACAACTCATAATATCTTCTCCTTTGTTACATAATATCTTGTATAGTACATTATATGTAAAGTTAATTTTTTTGACATACTAATTCACATAATAATTAAATAAAAAAGAAGCATACTCTTACATATGCCTCTTCTTTAAATAGCTCTTAAAATTACTATTAGTATCTTTTATTTATAAATTCACTAAAGTAATGTGATAGTGAACCATCTACTCCACCATTAATATACTTGTAAATTTCTTCCTTTGTTTTTGCAGAATCATTATAATCTACATAAGTATAAGGAGTAGTTACATTAGGATGTTTTATTGAGATTTCTCTATAAACAGAATCTAATATTGGTAATAATAACTCTAATTCTGCATTCTCTTTATTTAATTTAGGAATAGTATGATCACTATCGCTTAATGCATAAGTTGAGTAAGTTGCATTTTGAGATATTTCATTTTTTCCTTGAACCCATGCATCCGTAAGGAAAGATGAATTGTTACTTCCATCGACATCTCTATATACTACCATAATTGAATCATATTGATTGTATTTAGCATTGTTAGCAATTTGAGTAGCAACATTTTCTGGTTTAACACCATTCCATGATATTCCTTCAAATGATAATTCTTTTAAATCCTCATAATCACATTTGACATCAACATTAGCTTTAAAATATATGCTAGAATAGTCATCTTCTATTTTTTGTGCAAGATCTTTAATTTTTTGAATTTCATTATAATGCATAGTTGTGATAATACGATCTTGTCCATAATTTTCAATAGCTGAATCAGGTAGTACTAATACTAAGCTGTTCCAAACTACTGATTGTGGTTTATTTCCTGGTACAGCATTTGCTGTAATTGGCGCAATGACAAATAATAACATTGCTAGTGTACATGATAATATTCTTTTTAGTTTCATTATTGAAACCCCCTTTGTTTAATTGGTACTTTGTTACTATACCACCATATTATGTAATTAAAAAGATAAATTCTTCGCTATTTTTTAACCTTATTCAACTTATAATTAAAATCACCTATTGAAACTTAATTTCCACCATGTAATGTAAACAATTCAATTTTTTTCATTTTAATATTTTTACGTAAATATTAAATATTTGCACATTTATTTAATTTAATTATTATCATTTTATTTAATATTTTTATTTCAATCAGACTTATTAAATCTGCTTTTACCTTCTCTTACATAATAATTAAATAAAAAAATAAGGATGACAGTCACTTGTTTTTTTACAAGTGACTGTCATCCTCCATTTCATATTAAGTGAAGCTTTTTATTAAAGTCAAGTTACCTTCAATTTTATATTTTCCTAAAGCTGCTGGTATTAATATACTATCACCTTTTACTACTTGGACCTTAGTACTATTTTCTGCTTTAATAAATCCGTTACCATCAACACATGTGAATATAAAGAATCTATTTGTATCGCTTGATTCCGATACTTCTCCATTAACGATGTATTTTTCTATTGTGAAGTATTCACATTCACATAGAGTTCCTTTATCATAACAACCAAAAGATTCTAGAGTGTTTTTGCTTGAATTTATTGCTTTTAAATCAAAATCTATAACATCTAATGATTTCTCTACATGTATTTCTCTCGGTCTGCCATAATCATAAATTCTATATGTTATATCACTATTTTGTTGAATCTCTGCTATTATAACACCTTCGCAGATAGCATGAACTAATCCACTACTTATTAAAAAGCAATCACCACTTTTAACTTCTATCTTATTTAAGAACTCTTCTGTCTTGCCATTTTTAATAGCCTCCACAAAAACTTCTTTATCACAATCTTTAGTTCCAACTATTAAACTAGCACCTGGCTTTGCATCCACTACATACCAAGCTTCTGTTTTTCCAAATGAATTCTCAATACGCTTAGCATACTCATCACCTGGATGAACTTGTACAGATAGTTTTTCTTTTGTATTAATTAACTTAACTAAAAGTGGGAAGTTATCAACATTTATATTTTCTCCTACTATTTTTGATCCATAAGTTTTAATAAGATTTTCAAGGCTTATGCCCTTTAGTTCACCATTTGCAACTATGCTCATTCCATTTGGATGACAAGCGACATCCCAACTTTCTCCGATATCCCCTTCTGGTAAGTTATTTCTGAAATCCTTAAAATCTCTTCCACCCCAAATTTTATCATAATATAAATTTTCAAATTTAATTGGATACATAATCTTACCCCTTAAGATTAATACAGCTATCTACACATTTTGTAATATACTGAACCCAACTCCCATTAATGTATTTAAAATAACATAGTAATTTATTATCATATTATGATTTTCATAAGAAAAAGTGATTCCATTATAACTTAATCTTAAAAGGGTGACAGCCACTTGTAATTTTCACAAGTGACTGTCACCCTCTAATGGCTTTGTCTTGGATTAAAGATTATCCTGTTCTATTATATTTATTTTCAATTCTTTTTTATGAAGAATATCATACATAATTGGTACTACAACTAATGTCAATATTGTTGCATAAGTTAATCCACCAATTGTTACTATAGCCATAGGTTGTATCATGTCTGCTCCCATACCAATACCTAGTGCTAAAGTAGATAACCCCAGTATTGTAGTTAATGCAGTCATTAGTATTGGTCTTATCCTTGTTCTGCCGGCTTCAATTAATGCTTCATTTTTACTCATACCTTCTAGTCTTAATTGATTTACGTAATCAACAAATACTATTCCATTATTAACTACAATTCCAGATAAGATTAAAAATCCTAAAATTGATATCATACTTAATTCAAATCCAGTTAATACAAGTGCTAAGAAGCCACCTGTAAATGCTAATGGGATTGTAAATAGAACTATAAATGGCGATAATAATGATTGGAATTGAGCCACCATTATTAAATATATAAACACAATAGCTAATGAAATCATTTTAATTAAATCTAAAAATGCTGAATCCATAGATTCCTTTTCTCCACCTGTTTCTATAGAATATCCTTCTGGCAAATTATAATCTTTGATTTTTGCATCTATCTCATCACTTACTAATCCAACATTATGATCACTATCAACTACAGCCTTTACTGAAATATTCCTAACTTGCTGATCTCTATTGATTGATGCAAGACTTAAATCCTCAGTTACTGTTGCTATCTCCGTTAATGATATTTCTTTTTCTACCCCATCTTGATTTACAGTTAATGAATAACTATTAAGCTTATCTTTTGTAAGCTTATCATCATCTGCATTTACTAATATAACAGGGTACTCACTAGCTCCAACTGTTAAATTAGTTGCAGTAGTCTCATTTTTTATTGCCAAGGCAATATCTTGATAAACTTGAGCTACTGTTAGTCCATATTTCATAGCTTTCGCTTTATCAACTGTTATTTTCATTTCAGTTGAAGCTTCACCTAGCCCGTTATTTACTTCAGTGGTTCCCTCTGTTTCCTCAACTATTTTTGCAACATCTAGGCTTATTCTCTTAAGTTCATCTAAATCATTTCCTTTAATTATTAACTCAACACCAGAACCTCCAAGTGCTGACATATCCATATTTGATGTTTGTACCTTTAACTCACAATCTAAGTTAGAAGTATTTTCTTTAATTAATTTCCCAACCTCTTCACTTGATAGTTTCTTATCTTCTTTTAATAGTACATAAAGACTAATAGATGTTTTTCCTGAAGTGTTTTTAGACTCTAATGCTCCTACAGTTTCCACATCTTCAATTTCAACTATCTTATCAATTATTTCACCACTCATCTCTCTCGTATCTTCCTTATCAGATCCCTTTGGCATTTTAAATGATACAGAAATTTGATTACTATCAGACGATGGCATAAGAACAGTTCCTTTTGACAGACTTAACATCGTACTTACAACAAGCAATACAGTTACTGTAATCATGATAATAGCTTTATGTTTTAATGATACTTTCAATACTCTTTCATAAATATCTACAAATTTATGAAATAACTTATGTTCCTTTTCAACATTCTGTTTCAATAACGTAGATGCCATTGCTGGGACTACTGTTAATGCAACCACTAAACTTGCTAATAATGAATAAGCAATAGTTAATCCCATATCAGTAAATAACTGACGAGATATTCCCTCTGTAAAAACAATAGGTAAGAATACACAAACTGTAGTCAAAGTTGAAGAAAATATCGCTCCCGCTACTTGAGTTGCTCCTTCAACTGCTGCCTTTGCTGAACTAACCCCTTCATTTCTAAGCCTATAAATATTTTCAATAACAACTATACTATTATCAACAAGCATACCAACACCAAGCGCTAATCCTGATAATGAAATAATATTTAAATTTACTCCACTAAAGTACATCATAACAATTGCAAATAACACACTTATAGGAATACTAAATGCAATAACAACAGTTGGTCTAATATTTTTTAAGAATAAAAATAATATTATAACTGCTAAAATACCACCTAAAACAAGGTTACTTAGAACTGAATTAATAACAATATCAATATATACCCCTTGGTCTTGAAGTGCTGTAATATGCATATCTGGATTTTCTTTTATTAACTTTTCAATAGTTTCATTTATTTTTTCAGATACCTCTGCTGTAGATGCTGTACTTTGCTTCTGGAAAGCAAGAATAATCCCATCATTCCCATTAATCTTTGCATACATATCCTTAGAATTATCATTCATAGTAATACTTGCAACATCATTTAGATTTATTTCACCAACACCATCAATAGGCATATTGAAAAGAACTAAATTCTCAAGATCTTCTATAGATGAAATCTTGTCACCAACTTTAACGATATACTGCTGTGAACCTTCATATATATATCCTGCTGGCATAGAAAAATTTTGAGCCATTAAAAGTTTACTAATATTATCTTTAGTTATGGCATCTCCTAAATTAGCCTTTTTATAGGCTTCATCTCTTGCTTTTTCATATTCTTTAGTTGCCTTTTCAAGTTCTGCTTCACCATTAGTTAATTGAATAGATGCCTTAGTTAGCTCTTGAGTTAAAACTAATTTACCTACTTCAACTTCTTTTTGCTTTTCAACTATTAACTTTAAGTTCTCTTCCAAAGTAGGCGCATTAGCATTTATAGCATCTATCCCATCATTAATAGCTTTAATTCCTGCTTCTAATTGATCAAAAGCCTTTCTCAAGGAGTCAGATACAGGAATTCCTATAGTCTCCTGAATCTTAATAATCCATCCTAGCAAATCTTTCTTTGGCTCTAAATCTTTTAATTGAATTTCTAATTGTTCCTTAAGTCCTGGTAAATCTTTTATTGCATTCTGTATCTGATCTTTACCTTCAGCTAATGCAAATCCACCTTCTACTACTTGCTCAGTTTGTAATTTACTTTGCTCTGCTAAAAGCTTTTTACCTTCTTGAATTTTAGCATTAGCATCATCTAATTGCTTTTTTCCATCTGCAAGTTGTGAATCTACAGATCTAAGTACAATATTATTTAAATCATTAATTTTTTCATCATCTAAAACAACATTAATTCTTTCTTCTAATACACCTGTAGATTCTACTGCTGCAACTCCATCAAGACGTTCAAACTCAGGAATTACTTGCTCCTTAACTATCTTAGTTGTTTCCTTAATATCCTTATCGTTAATATCCACACTTGCAACCATAATAGGCATCATATTAGGATTTAACTTCATAACTGTAGGAGTTACAACTCCCTCTTCAAATTTCCCTTTAACCTGATCAATCTTTCCACTTAACTCAATCATTACGCTATCCATATTAACTGATTGACCAAATTCTAAGAAAATCATACTAGAATTCTCACTTGATGTACTATTTATATTTTCTATACCACTAGTCGTAGACAAAGCTTGTTCTAATGGTTTAGTAACTGCTAGTTCAACCTTTTCTGGCGATGCACCAGGATATGGAGTAACTACTATTACATAAGGTAAATCAACTGTTGGTAATAAATCTGTTTTCATACTTGTAAAAGAAACAAACCCCAAAATAATTACAAGAATCACAGCTACCACAACTGTTAATGGCTTTTTTACACTATATTTAGAAAACATATACGCCCCCCCTTTTACATTTTCACTCAATTACAGCCTAAACTTAATTTTACCAATTTTTGTAACTTAAATCAATTAATAATAACTTTTCGTATAATAAAAAAAGTGACAGTCACTTGTATTTTTTACAAGTGACTGTCACCTCTATGGGACTTTTAATACCCCTATTTAGCTTCTTTAATATTAGAAACTGGAAGTATTACTTCAACTTCTGAATGTGGTCTTGGGATAACGTGTACTGAAACTAATTCTCCAACTCTTTGTGCAGCAGCAGCTCCAGCATCTGTAGCAGCTTTAACAGCTCCAACGTCTCCTCTTACCATTACAGTTACAAGTCCTCCACCAACATATTCTTTTCCAATTAAATAAACATTTGCAGCCTTAACCATTGCATCTGCAGCCTCTATTGATCCTATTAAACCCTTTGTTTCAATCATTCCTAAAGCATCGTATTTCATATTAAAATCCTCCTAAAGATCTTTTTTTATATTATTTTTTTATAAGCTTGTTAATTTTTGTGTATTCCTACACTTTTCTAATTTCTAATTATATATTTTAGTGCTTTTTTATTTAATCTATAAATTTTTAAGCACTCATCTTAACAATTTTTACTTTTGATTTTGGGGTAATTCCCATTGAATTTGCTTCTTCAACATCAAGGTGACACTCAAGGCTAAATGAATCATTAGTTCTTATACTTACATTACTTAAGATTCCACCTCTAAGTCCTTCGACCTCTATTTGAACTAGCTCACCATCACGCACATTAAACTTGTCTGCATGTTTTCTATCCATATGAATATGTCTTTGTGCAACTATAACACCTTCACATAATTGAACGCTTCCTTTAGGTCCAACTAGTGTAACTCCTGAAGTTTCCTTTAAGTTTCCTGAAAGCCTAACGCTTGGAGCAATGCCAGCTTGTCTACAATCACCAAGTGATAATTCAACTTGTGTTTTACTTCTCATAGGTCCTAAAACTCTTATTTTTTCTAAAGCTCCTTTAGGTCCACAAATCGTAATTGTTTCTTTACATGCATATTGTCCTGGTTGTGATAAATCTTTAATTTTTGTTAATTCATATCCTTTACCAAAAATCATTTCAACATGTTCTGGTGAAAGATGTATATGTCTATTTGAAATTCCTACTGGTATTTCATAAGATTCATTTACCTTTTTTTCTTTTGCTTCGCTTTCCTTAACTGTCTTAAGAATAAGCTTTAAAACGTCTTCTAAATTTTCCATTATTACTTCTACCTCTTCATAGTAGCTAAGATTTGATTCATCAAATCTAATACTTCATTGTTGTTTACGTTACTTCCATTTGATTCAGTTTTTGTAGTAACTGATGCATTATCAGTTGCTCTTTTTTGAATCTCGGCTGGGCTCATATCTAATATTGACTTTTCACATTTTTGTGTTTTAACACTTGTGTACGCATTATTAGTAGTGCAGCTTGTAGATTTACTAAAGCTCTCACAATCAATTAACCCATAAGCAACTCTCTTTATGTTTAAAAGGTGCATTGGAGTTACATTTTCAGAAACTGAACTTCCACCCCAAGTTCCACATCCTAGAGTAAATGAAGGCATAAGTCCTGTTGATGCCCCAGTTCCTCCGAATGATCCACCTGTATTAACTAAAATTCTAGATGCTGGCTTTTTAGCAAACTTTTTAACTATTTCAACATCTTCTGTATGGATACTCATAGTATGACCTATTCCATTTTGAAGAAGTTCTATACTTAATTCGCAAGCTTCCTTCCAATCATTAACTACATAGAATCCAAGTACTGTAGTAAGCTTTTCATAAGAAAGTGGATACTTTGGACCAACTCCCCCCTGTCTTCCTATAAGTACTTTAGTTCCTACTGGAACATAGAATCCTGCTTGCTCTGCAATTACATCTGCAGATCTTCCAACTAATGCTGCATTCATAGCAAGACCCTTTTTGAATAGAAGTTTACAAACTTTATTAGTTTCTTCTTCAGTCATGAAGTATCCACCATTATTTTTAAGTTCCTCTACTACCTTTGCTTCATTGCAATGTTCACATATAATTGATTGTTCTGAAGCACAGATTGTACCATTGTCAAAAGTTTTACTAGCAATAATGTTTCTAATAGCCTTATTAATATCAGCTGTTTTCTCAATATATGCTGGTGAATTTCCTGCTCCAACTCCAAGTGCTGGCTTTCCTGAACTATATGCTGCCTTAACCATTCCTGGTCCACCAGTTGCAATAATTAATGCAACTTCTGGAGCTTTCATAAGTTCATTTGTGGCTGCTATTGAAGTTAATTCAACACAAGAAATTATATCTTCTGGTGCACCTGCTGCTACTGCTGCATCATGCATCAATTTTGCTGCTGTTGATGTGCACTTAACTGCTGATGGATGTGGTGAAAATACTATTGCATTTCTTGATTTTATAGAAATTATTGATTTAAATATTGCAGTTGATGTTGGGTTTGTTGAAGGAACTATTCCCATTACTAAACCTACTGGTTCTGCAATTTCAATTAATTTATTTTTTAAATCTTCCTTTATAACACCTACTGTTTTCATATCCTTTATTGAGTCATATAAAACTGTTGATGCTAAATTGTTTTTAACAACTTTGTCACAAACTTTACCAAATCCAGTTTCTTCTACAGCCATTTCTGCTAAACAAACTTCATTTTCCTTTGCAACTTTAACCATATTTTTTATGATTTTATCAATTTGTTCTTCTGTAAAATCGGAAATCTTATTTGCAGCTATCTTACCTTGTCTAGCTAAATTTCTAGCTTGTTGTATTGATCTTAAATCTTTATCGAAACTTTCCATTAATATTTTCCTCCTTTGCTAGTTTACTTTGTTTTTTTGTAATGCTCTTCAATCTTCATAATTAATGTTTTCTTATCAAGTTTTGTAATAGCCTTACTTGTTAAGTCAAAATCTTTATATTCTTTTGCTAATCTTCTAATCTTAGAAACCTTTAAACTATTAACATGAATTAAAGATTGTTCTAAACCATTTTCTTTTACAAGTCTGTCTAATTCTTGTTTATTTAAATCAGTCTCTAGCTTTTTTACTAACTCTTGTACACTTACTTCTTCTACCTCTTCTTTGATCTCTTCTACTTCATCTTGCATCACTATATCTACAGCTTTTCCAACTATGTTTATTAACATTTGTTCTGCTGTATCTTCATCTACAGATTCTGTAACTACATCATTTTTAGATTCACAAGTATCTTCAAGTTCACAAGTATCTTCAAGTTTAATATCATCACTATCATTGTAATTAATTTCTGGTTCTAACTTTTCTTCTAATTGTTTTTCATGCTTTTCTATTGCTGGTATGGTTTCTATTATTCCTTCTAAATCATTATGAGGTCTTGCAATTACATGATGTGAAACTAATGAAGTTTCCTCTAGTCTATTTACTGCCGATACCCCTGCATCTACTGCCGATTTAACTGCTCCAACATCACCAGTAACTGTAATTGAAACATATCCACCACCAATATAAATTTTTTCAAGAATATTTACATTTGCTGATTTAACCATGGCATCCGCTGCTTCAATACTAGCTAATAATCCTTTAGTTTCTATCATTCCTAAAGCTTGCATTTACTCACCTCCTTGATAATTAAAGTAAATCTGCCCAATTGGCTGGATAAGTTGTATAGAATAATCTAGCCTTATTAGGTGATCCCCAAACTACCTTTGAATTCTTTGGAACAAATAATACATCACCTTCATTAGCAGTGTAAGTTTTTCCATTAATCTCAACAGTTACAGTTCCTTCAATAACATAATCAATTTCTTCATATGTTAATTCCCATTCAAACTTAGAATCTTCAATAGTTAAGAATCCTGCACTCATTTGTGATTCTTCTTTGCTTATTAGCTCTTGGAAATAAACCTTGTTATCTGGATTTCCAGTATCAAAAACATCCATTTTTACTGAACTTCCTCTTACAACCTTTAATCCACTTTCATCACAATCTGCATTGAATTTTGAAGTAGCTGCACTTGCTAGAGATTGTAACATCTCTTGAAGTAAGCCTTGATTCATAAGCTCTTTAAACATTTCAAGTAATTTTTTGCTATCTAAAACTTCATTTGCTGAACTTTTTAATACTTCACATTTATCGCTAACTTTAGTAGTAGTAATTTCAATACCATTATTTTTAGCAATATCTTTAGCTGATGGAGTTAATATCATATCTTTGTTGATATAAAAGTGCTTTTCTCCTGTAGCTAAAAATTCTTCCATATCTTTAGCACAAATTAACTTTTTCATAAGCTCACCTCCTTTCAACTAATGTTATTTAGATCCAAACTTACAATCTTCATCGATAATCCCAATTACAGCTGCATCAACTGGTATATCATCATTCCCAAGCATCCTTCTTGCAGATGATCCTGTACTTACAATAACTCTATCTCCAATTCCAGCTCCAATATTATCTACAACAATGAATCTTCTACCTTCTAAGCTTCCACCAATTTCTTCTGCAAGCATAAACTTTAGCCCATAAAGGTTATCAGATTTTCTTGTTGCCCAAATATTATCAATTAGTTTAGCTGTTATCATAAGCACTTACCTTCTTTCATCTTTAATTTAATCTCCTCTATTGCAGATTCTACTGATGATGTATCTCCTAATATAGCAATTGAAGTCATATGCTGAGGGCACATTCCCTTAATATCTTCAACTATTACACCAGCAGCTTTTTCAGCTACATCTATTGCATAAATCATTTCTATTAATTTACCTTGAGCAAGCCCAATTGCAGAAGCACTTTCTAAAGCATCTTTTCCTTCAGTTCCCATCCTTTTACTAAGAGCACGCTTTGTACCTTCAGTTGGAGATTTTATAACTCTAAAATCCATACATCATCACCTCTTTCTAATCAATAACTTTACTTGTACAGCTAAGTGCTATTCCAAGTGGAGTTACAAACATCGGATTCTTTGGTTTGTAAGTGTAAATCTTAATTTGCTTTTCAATAATATCTTCTAAACCTGTAAGACAAGCTGTTCCACCTACCAGAGAAATCTCTCTAACATCATGGTTCTTTATATGAAGACTTATTATAGATGCAACCTTTTCAATTACAGGCTTTAATACAGGAAGTAATTCTTTATGATTTACCTTGTCCCTTTTAAATTTGTCTGCATCTGAAAAGTTCATCCCATATGCTCCTGATACAACTAATGAAAAATGAGTTCCACCAGTTGCTTCATCAGCTACATAAACTACCTTTCCATCTTTTACAATAGAAGTTCCTGTAGTTCCACCACCGATATCTACAACTGCTCCATTTTGAATTTTCAAAACTTCATTAGCTGCTGTAGGTTCATCTAAAAGATTTGTTAATTCAAATCCCGCAGCTTGTACTACATTCTTAATTGCACCACCATCAAGTGAATCTGTACCTGGTGGAATTGCTGCTGCTGCATATATTAGTTCTGTATTTAATTTTTCTTCTATCTCTTTTTTTAATTCTCTAACAATATTTACTGCGCCAATATAATCAACAACCATACCGTCTCTTACCACATCTGCATATCTATAAGCTCCTGCTACTGGTCTATAGTTTTCATCTAAAACTGCTATAACCACACAAGCTGTTCCAAGGTCAACCCCTGTATAATATACTGATGATTTTTCTAATATTGGGTTTTCTATAACCTTTTCAAATTGATCTACTAACTCATCACAATACTCAAACATATTTTTCTTCTCAGTCACTTATCTTGCACCTACTTCTTCTTTAATCATTCCAGATAGTATATTTCCTATTTGGATTATGTTTTTTAATATTTCTTCTGAATATGACTCTTCTTTGTACTCTAAAGTTATTTCATATTTAAATTCTTCAAGTTTACAATGTAGAAAATATAAGTTAAATATTTCTTTACTATTTTTTAAATTCATATAAATATCTGTAACTTCAAACTCACAGAAGTTAACATCACAATTTTTAGGATTAATTGTTTCTAATTCACACTTTTTTTCTACAAATTCTCGAGCACCTTTTAGATATCTTCCTAAATCAACAACCTTTTGAGCTAACTTTAAGTCATTATTTAGTATTTCACTAGCTGCTTTTAAGAATAAAACTTCTAAGGATTTAAACTCACAAATTAACTTTTTATCTTTTATGTTATCTTTTATATTTTCTTTAACTTCTTCTTTTTTAAAGCTCTTATTACTATCTGTAGGTAAATTACTATTTATTTTTATTCCTTTGTCTAATAAATACTGCCTTCCACCAGGGGTAAGCCTTTCATCACTATTTAAGTTGTAACTTTCAAAGGAACCTTTTCTGTATAAATCTTTTAAATAATCTTCAGTAATAAATTTAAGCATTTCCTTATTCACCTACCTATTTAGTAGATATTCTTTTAAATTTTTCATACCTACTTCATCATCTTTACCAATATAGAAATATGGTTTTTTAATTCCGATCCTTATTAATTGCCTTTCACACTTTTCAATATTGTCAACAGTTGTATTTAACTTATTAACAACTCCAATAACTTCATTATTAAATAACCTTGAAAACCCATCTGAATAAACTTCTTTTGGATTTTCAGAGTCTACTATAATTACTATTTTTGAAGCATCTTGTGCTAAAGCAATTATATGTTTATACATCCATCCATTTTCTATATATGAGCTTGGAATATCTATAGTGTTTTTACCATAAATAACATCTGGTATTTTTTTCAAAGGTCCATCATAATCATTTAAGTAATTAACTATAGTTGTTTTTCCAGACTTGCTTGGTCCAACAACCATTATCCTTTTCTTCCTCATGTTCTAGTTATAGGACATACTGTGAAACCCAGCATATTTTCAAAAGTTTCATTTACTTGAACTAATGCAGTGTGCACACTGTCTACATCACCATTTATTAGTACTGAACCTGTGAAACGATCTAAAAATCCTATTTCCACATCAGCCATCTTAGTTGCAATATCTGCAGCTATTATTGCTGTTTCATAAGGTGTTAAAGTTAATATTCCTATTGCACCCTTTTCCTCTACTCCAAGTCTTTCATATATATCTGGCATAGGTGAAGCTATAATATGTGATATTGTGATTTGTTTTCCTGGTACTGATTCTTGTATTACTCTTTGAATATTTCTATCATTCAAATTTTCCATATATAAAACCCTCTATTCATTTAAGTTTTAGTGTCTAACTACCTTTGCTGGTAGGTTATACTCTTTAATATAAGATTCTATTCTATCTAAATCTTCATTTGATAAACTTGGATCTCCGTAAACTGGATATTCAGTACCTAGTTGGTTATATTTATTTACACCCATTTTATGATAAGGTAAAAGGTCGATTCCTTTGAAATTCCTATATTCCTTATATGGAACCAAGAATTCCATAGCCTGCCTTATATTTTCCTCATAATCATTAACTCCCTTTAAAAGTGGCATACGAATTTGTACGTTAAACTTATTTTGAAGTAATGTATTAAGGTTCTCTAAAATTTGCTCATTTCTAACTCCAGTCCACTTAAGATGCTCGTCTGAGTTCATATGCTTAATATCAAATAAGAATAAATCTGTGTATTCTGCAACCTTTAAAATATTTTCTGTAGTTGCATAACCTGACGTTTCTATTGCAGTATTTATCCCTGCATTTTTACATGCCATTAGTAGACTTCTTGCAGCTTCTGGCTGCATTAAAACTTCTCCGCCACCTAATGTAACTCCGCCACCAGACATTTCATAAAAAGTTCTATCCTCTTCAATAATCTCTAAAAGCTCTGATATTTTTCTTTCTTCTCCAACAATATTAATTGCTGATTTTGTACAAACCTCTGTACATTTTCTACAACCTATACAATTAATACTTGTATTAACCTCATGCTTATTGGTTAAATTGTTCATTGTGTGAATTCCACTTGGGCAAACATCTACACATTCTCCACAATCTTCACAAAGATTACTTTTGAACATGACTCTATATTTTTTCATAAGCCCCTCTGGGTTTGCACACCATTTACAACGTAATGGACATCCTTGAAAGAAAACTATAGTTCTTACTCCAGGCCCATCATACATATTGTATTTTTGTATATTGAAAATTCTTGCCTTTCTTTCAATAATTCCATTTGTATTATTACTCATATTTACTCTCCAGCTTTCTTAATTTAGAATTTAGAATTTAAAATTAATGATGTAATTCTAAAAGAATTACTGAAAATATTATCTTAGAAACTCCCGAAGGAGTTTCCTCCATCATTTTAAATTTTAAATTTTTAATTTTAAATTTTAAATTGTATTAAAAATGTGTAAGCATTGTTCTACTTATAATTTCATCTTGAACATCTTTACATAACTCAACGAAGTATGCACTGTATCCAGCAACTCTAACAATTAAATCTCTATATTGTTCTGGATTTTTTTGAGCTGCAATTAATGTATTATTGTCTAAGTAGTTGAATTGAACTTCTCCTAGTTGAAGAGCACAAGAACTTCTTAGTAATGTTATGATCCCTTGTTCACCTTCGTCTGTATCAAGAAGTCCTGATATTAACTTAAAGTTGTGAACCATACCAATATTCATATTGTCACAAGCCATTTTTGAAACTGATTTAATAGTAGCTGTTGGCCCCTTAATATCTGCTCCTTGAGTTGGACTAATACCATCTGAAAGTGGTGTCCAAGCTTTACGTCCATTAGCAGTAGCTCCTGTTAATTGTCCAAAAGGTGTATTATTTGAAATTGATAATGTTCCATGACTTAAAACTGAATATAATGTTTTATATTTTCTATGCTCCATTTCAGTAAAGTTAATAAGTTCTGCTCCAATGAAATCAGCATAATCATCATCATTACCGTATTTAGGTGCATCTAAACAATCTTTTCTTAATTTTTCATAGCCAACAAAGTCTGCCTTTAAAGCTTCGTTCATTTCTCTTAGTGTATATTTCTTTTCTTCAAACACTAATTTTTTAATAGCTGCCATTGAATCAATGTAAGTTGCAAGTCCACTCCAAACTACTCCCGGTCCAAAGTTGTACATTGCTCCACCAGCTTCAACGCCTCTTCCCTTTTCCATACATCCTTCATACATCATTGACATAAGAGGTTTTGGAGCAAGCTCTTTATGAACTCTTTGAGAAATTACAGTAGCAACGCTTGTCCACTTAGTTATATATTTCATTTGCTCTTTAACAGCTGCTTCAAACTCTTCATAAGTTTTGAAATCTTCAATCTCTCCTAAGTTTGGACATACTTGTTTACCATACCATTGTGGCACTCCATTATTTAAAGCAAGTTCTATACAAATTGGCCATTGTGTATAACCTGTTGAAGTCCATTGATATAGTCTTCCTGATTTTTGTGGTTCAACACAACCCATTAGACAATAATCTCTAGCATCTTCAATTGAAACTCCTTTAGCAAGCATCATCTTTATATGTACATCATCAAAGTGACATGCTGGGAATCCCATTCCTGCTCTTATTACATCAACTATCTTTTTAAGATATTTTTGTGGTGATGATTTATGAATACGACAAGCTAGTGATGGTTGATAAATCTTAACATGTCTAACTGCATCCATTAATAGATAAGTTAATTCATTTGTTGCATCTCTACCTTCTCTTGTAACTCCACCAACACACATATTTACAAATGGTTGATATCCTGCGAAGAATTTAGAACCACCTTCTGAAGTTATCCACATCATTTCTGACATTTTGATAAGCATACATCCTGAAAGTTCAAAAGCTTCAAACTCTGACATTCTTCCTGAATCTAAATCATTTTTGAAGTATTCATACATGTATTGGTCAACACGTCCAATTGACATTCCTGTTTGGTTTTCTTCAACTACTAAAAGTGATTCTATTGTCCAAACTGATTGAATAGCTTCCCAGTAAGTTTCTGGCTTGTGAGCTGGAACTCTAGCATTTACTTCTGAAATTTTAAATAATTCAGCTTTTCTTCTAGGGTTTGTTTCCTTTTCTGCAAGCTCTCTAGCATAGTCTGACATACGCTTAGCGTAGATCATTACACCTTGTGCTGTATCAATTAATGATTTGTAGAAATATATTTTTTCAATATCTTCAGGATTTGCATAGTTAAGTTCTTCTAACTTAGCTTCTGATTCCTTAACTATATCTAACATACCTTTTTTCATTAAGATAACATCGTATCCAGGATTTGAATCTCCACCACCATTTACTGCATGGTATGAACAATCTGAAACAAATGATTCTCCTGAAAGTTCCCAAACACCTGCTTCTCTATATTGGTCTTCACAATATTCATCTACTGATTTACCTTTCCAGAATGGGAATAATTCTTCTCTCATGAATTTTTTATCTTCTTCTGAAATGTAGAATGGATCTTGTGCTCTAGTTCCTATAGTGTCAATTTCATCTTCCATCCATCTCCAAGCTATATCTGGAGAAAATGCTCCTGCTCTTGGTGCACCATTTGGAGCTCCAACAATAAGTTCATTATCTTGAATTACAAGTGGTGCAGTTTCACAGCAATGCTTGAAACATTTACCTCTTAAAATTGACTTAGGTGTTCCTGGGTTTTGTTTAGCTATTTCCGTTATAGCTTTAGCTCTATGAGTAGTTATTGTTGGCACATGCTTTAAATAACTTTCCTTAAGTTTAGCTAAACGTTCTGTAATACCATCTGGTATCTTTCCATCATTAGCTGAACATGCTACATGCTCTACACTATTCTTTTCTTCTTTTTTAATTTCATCTGAAACATTCTCAAACATCTTTAGAAGTGCATTACGCTCTTGCTCTGACATGTTTTGAGTAGCTTCCATAAATTTATTTGAAAATTCACGAATATCCATTTTATCTACTCCTTTATATTGTTTCTTTTAATATCTGCTTTAAAATACCTTGTAATAGTTTGACATTATCTAATGAATCATCTTTTTTAAGATCCTCGATATATGAATCAACATTCTCTTTTACTTGAAGACTCTCAAGAAATTCTCTGCCACTTCTAGTTTCAAATCCAACTTTTCTTACATAAACTAAGTTCATTGGAGATACATTGTCTGATGTCATTCCTTTTCCTACAGAACCACTGCCAAGAGTCATTGATGGGAAAAGATTTGTTGTTCCTCCCATACTTCCAAAAACTCCTGAAGTATTTACTAGTATTCTTCCAACTGGCTTTTTTAAAGCAAACTGTTTAACAACTTCATTATCTTTTGAGTGTATAACTAGTGTATGTCCTTGTCTTTCGCTTAAAAGAAGTTCTATACACTTTTCACAAGCATTCATCCAATCATTTTCTATGTAAAATGAAAGTACTGGGCACAATCTCTCTTTTGAATGTGAGTTATCTAAACTAACAACCTTTTCATTAGATATTAAAACATTTACATCTGGTTTAATATTGAACCCTGCTCTCTTTGCTAAAATTTCAGGTGACTTTCCTAAAAATTCTTTTTCAAATTTTCCATACTTATCAAATAAAATTTTTCCTAAAGCTTTAGCTTCTTCTTCTGTCATAAAGTAAGCTCCATTTTTTATAAGCTCATTTTTAACCTCTTCTGCAATTGGACTATCAACAACTATTGATTGTTCTGCTCCTGATACAACTCCATTATCAAAAGTTTTACTATCGATAATATCTCTTACAGCCTTTTTTATATCTGCAGATCTTTCAATAAATGCTGGTCCATTACCATTTCCACCATAAATCATTGGTTTTCCAGATTCCTTTGCAAAATCTAATATTTCTAAAACACCTGTGTTGATTATTAAAGAAATATCTTTATGATTTACAAGTTCCTTTGAACCACTATCTGAAACAACACTTAAATATGATAAAGCTCCTTCTGGAAGTCCATAGCCTTCAGCTGCTCTAATTAAAATATCTAAGGTTCTTTTCATAACTTTTTTAGCTCTAGAATGCAGTGCAAAAACAATTGCATTACCAGATTTAATAGCTATTGTAGCATTATAAATTATTGTTGAAACTGGGCTTGTCTCTGGGCAAAATGCTGCAATTACGCCTACTGGAACACCTATATCCATAGTTTTGTTTTTTTCATCTGATCCAATGACACCAACACATTTCATTCCTTTTAACTTACTTCTTAAAGAAGTAATAATAAATTTATCTTTGATTAATTTATCATTAATCTTACCTAAATCAGTTTCTTCAAAAGCCATTCTAGCTAACTCTTTAGAATGTTCTTCAATTACTTCAAGCATTCTAAAAACTATCTCATCAAGCTTTTCTTGTGAAAATGTAGCTAAGCTTTTTTGAGCCTCTCTTGCATTTTCTGTAAGTATTCTAGCTTCTTGCATGGAGAGTAAATCATTGTCTATAATATTCATTTTCGTCTCCCATTTTTATAAATATTTTAAAGTGATTCTATAGCATACTTATCAATTATTTTTTGAAGATCATCATGTGGTCTTGCAATAACTACTGAACTATATAGATTCCCATCTTCCATCTCTTTAACAGCTCTAATTCCAGCATCTACTGCTGCTGTGCAAGCTCCAACATCACCAGTTACTATTACAGAAATATATCCTGATGCAACATTTTCATACCCAACTAAATCAACATCAGCGGCTTTACACATAGCATCTGCTGCCTCTAAAGCAAAAACTAAGCCGAAAGTTTCAATTAATCCTATTGCTTCACGTCTAATCATAAATAATCACTTCCTTTCCTTAATCATCAATATCATGAACTGATACTATTTTTCCAACTTCTTTAATTGGTCTTGGCATAACGTTTTTAGCTGTAAGTTTTCCTATTGCTGCTGCTGCCTCTGCTCCAACTTCTACCGCTGATTTAACTGCTGCAACATCACCTTTTACTATAACCGTTACAAGAGTTGAACCAATATTTTCATATGATACTAACTCAACATTTGCAGCTTTTAACATCTTATCTGCCGCTTCAAGTGCTGGAACTAAACCAATAGTTTCAACTAACCCTAAAGCTTCATCTCCGTAATACTTCATTTAAAATACCTCCTATTAATCTTTAATAAAGCTATTTATTGTTTTTTTATTTTCTTCATTAGCATAATAGTAAACTACTAATTCACTATTTTGATCAAGCTCAAATCTAGTTTCTTCTATTAATCCATTTGCTTCTGCTGTCATTAGTGCATTAATAACACCCTTTTTATTAAAGGCTTTAAAGTCTGAATACTCGCCTTTTAAAGTTCTAATAACATCATCAGCACATGCTTCTTCAACTTTTGTAAAATATTTTAAAATCGCATAATTAAGTGGTTTCATACTATTTATGCCTCCTTTGCTTTCTTTTTAAATAAATCTAGAGGATTCATAGCTATAGTTAATATTCCAATCATCATTATTACTGCACCAATCCATGCAACTATTGATAATGACCAACCTTCTACTCCTGCAAATACTCCAAGTATTAAGTAACAGAAGAAAGGTCCAAAGAATGAATATGTTCCGTTACATGCTGTTCCAAGACCAGCTCCACACATACTGTTTCCAGCATACCATGCCATAAATGTCATAAATGTTAGTAATCCACTTAATGCAAACCATATCATTGCAGGCCCACTAGTAAATGCTTGGATAACTAAACTTGTTGATATATCTAATCCACCAGCCATAATTCCAAGTATAGGTACAACTATAAATAAGTTAGCTATTCCTGAAGTTAATTGACGTATGCAAATACCTATTTGAGGATCAACCATTGCTGATGCATATCCTGCGATACAACCTTCAAATCCCCAACCTAATGCAGCTATTACAGCTATGCATAGTCCTAATACAAATCCATCTGAAACTCCACCAGAGAACCCAGTGCTTCCAATTAAGAAACTTGCACATATACAGATTACAATTCCAAGTCCCATACGCTTACTAATCTCTTGCTTGTATAGTATCTTTCCAAGTATAGCTGCTATTGCTGGGCAAAGAGCTGAAATTGGAACTATTATAGGTCCTGCCATTTGAAGTGCAACAACGTAAGCTGTTCCCGCTATCGGCCCCCCTACAAGAGCTGCAATAATTAACATCTTTCCTGGCTTTGTATTTATGCATCTAAGAAAATCTTTGAATTTTCCTTGAATAAATGAATTTAATAAAGCCCAACCTGCACTGCAAGTATCGTTTATTGCATTCGCAAGTGCTGCAAGTACATATACTATTACGAAAGTAGATAACCCTGCTGTATTAGCTCCGTACCAATCAGCCCAAACTCCTTTGGTCATTCCCATCGTTAAAAATGCAGTGTATAGTCCATATGCAATACCTGAAAATAATGCTATTGCTATACCTTTTTTGAAAAAGTTACTTTTTACTTTTTCCTTAATTATAATAGCTTTGTTAGAATCTTCTTTAAGATTGATTCTCGCTGAAACTTCAGCCATAAATAAAAACTCCTTCCACGAAATAAATTTTATTAATAAACTGATCACTTCTAACTCATTAACTTTATAATTGTTCATTAGTAATCATTTTACTTTCTTACTGTTTATTTAAACCTTTTATCAAACTTGTTATCTTATTGGAATTTCGTCTTATTATCATCTTCTCTTGTCAATTAAAGTATAATCCCTCCCCCTAACATCAATGTCAACATTAATTTTTAATATAAATATGCAACTTATTTTTTAAAATTTATTAGTTTTACTGCCTCTATTTCATCCAAAATATTCAGAATCTTATATTTTTTATGTGTTTTTTGCATTTTTTGACCATTGTAAACATATTCAAAGGTAAAATTCCTTTCCCCTTAGGGGAATGTTTTATAACTTTCAAGTCTTTAATTATCCTTTATACTTTAATAATTAATTAAAAACAAATGAAGCTGTATCAAAATGATTTATCATTTCGATACAGCTTCATTCGCCTTAAATATTTTTAATTTTTATCATTACTTCTGTTACAAACTTATTTATATCTTTGCTTGTCCAATAATCTACTACATATCTTTCATAACATTCTTTTTCACACTGATAATTATGTAATTTAATCCACTCTTCAATCTTTTTATATGTATCTTTTATATTGTCGTAAGATCCTATATGGTAGCAGGAAGCTACAAGCTCTCCCCCAAACTCAATTTTCTTCTCAGCCTCACACTTTAGAAGACCTTTTTGAATTATCTTCATACTTTTACATTTTCCCTGAAGCTTATCTTCATAAGATGGGAACTCTATTATTACAGGACCTGTAATAGCATTTCCTATCTTTTCAATATAATTAGTAAATTCTATATTTATTATTGATTCTCTATAGTCACAATTAAATTCTTGATTTAAAAATATCATTTCACTTTTTTCAATATATTTCGCTGACACATCACAGAGATTATTATCTATAACGCTTTTTGCCTCTTTAAGAAGTGAATGCCAATCTTTAATAGATTGTTTTTTTAATATTAAGCATTTCTCTTCTTCTTCTAACTCAATAATCTTCTCTCTAAAACTTTCTTCTATTTCGCCATACCCACAATTTAAACTTTTAATTTCTTCAAGCTTAAATCCACTTTGTTTATAATATTTTATTATAGGGATTGTTAGTAGATTGTTTTTGCTATAATATCTGTATCCGTTTTCATTAAGTATTTCATCCGGCGATAATACTCCCAGCTTATCATAATACCTTAATGTCTTTTTACTTATATTGCATATCTTTTCTACTTTTCCTATGAAATACATTTCATCTTCCATATATTTTCCCCCTTTATCTTGTGTACTATTGATTAACCATTTTTATACTCTATACTATATGATTATCACAATGTTATTTTATTGTCAATTAAATATTTTTTTTATATTTTACCCCCTTTTTAATTTTCACATTCGCAAAGTCTCTGTTTTTCCCAATTAAATTCCTTACAAACCATTATCATTTTAACTATTTTTACTCTTAAACTCACTATATTTACATGCTAATGACACCCTTGTTTTAATTTAATATTTTTCACTATTATTTATTTGATTATGCCTTAACCACATTCAAATATAAAAAAAGAGATAAAAGCACACGCCTTTATCTCTTTATATTTATTTTATTCCTATAATTCTATCTAATAATTTTTCTAAGTCTTCTTTATTTACTTCTCTTGGATTTGGTTTTGTACATATATCATTTAATGCTGCATTAATTATATCATCTCTAACAGCTTCAACTAAATCAATATCAACTCCATGTTCCTTTAAAGTTGAAGGAACCATTAATTCTTTTTGAAGTGAAAAAATATTTTTTATTAAGTTATTAACACCAATGATAGTACTGTTTGCATTAAGCTCTAATAGCTTTGCTATCCTTTGATATTTATTAGCTGCAATATCATACTCTCTTATGTATGAATTTCCATCAATGTTAGCATTAAACTGTATAACATAAGGTAAAATTATTGCATTTGCTTTTCCATGTGGTATATGAAGTTTTCCACCTATAGCATGTGCTAAACTATGAGTTATACCAAGTCCAGCTGCATTAAATGCTATACCTGCAAGACAAGAAGCATTATGCATCTTTTCTCTAGCCTCTATATCATCACCATTAGCATAAGCCTTTGGTAAGTAATTAAAAGCTAATGTTATTGCTTTTTCTGCTAACGCATCTGAAAAATCTGTTGCATCTTTAGAAACATAGGCTTCTATTGCATGAGTAATAACATCCATACCAGTATCAGCTGTTATTGATTTAGGAACTGACTTTACAAGTTCTGCATCAAGTATAGCTACATCTGGAAGAAGTGATTTATCAGCTAAAGCATATTTTAAATTCTCTTGTTTATTTGTTATAACAGCGTATTCTGTTACCTCTGATCCAGTTCCACTCGTAGTTGGAATTGCAAAAAACTCAATATTTTTATCTGTTCCTTGAGATAGCTCTTTATAATATTGTCTAATTGCTTTTGCTCCATCAATAGATGAACCTCCGCCTAAAGCAATAATTATATCAGCATTAATCTCTCTAAGTTTTTGAACTCCACAAGCAACAATTTCAATACTAGGATCTGGTACTATATCACTAAATATCTCTACTTCACATGTATTTAGCTTTTCTAAAACCTTATTAGCCATCCCGCTAGTTTTCACAAAATTATCGCAAATAATTAAAACTCGCTTATTTGAAATTTCACTTAATTTATTTAAAGATCCATTTCCAAAGTAAATTTTAGTTTCTAAATTAAATTCATTCATATTATATCTTCTCCTTATTCTAAAATAATTCTGAAGATAAACATAAGACTTCTATTTTATTCCAATATATTGATAATAAGTTTATTGTTACTATTATAACACCTTTTTAAAATTTGTATATATAAAAAAATAGCTCCATCAATTTAATGATGGAGCTATTTTTTTATATATACTTTTTAGCAGCAATTAATACTTTATCAAGCTCCGGTCTAAACATTTCTATATGCTTAATTAACTCCTCATGCTTAGGGTCCTTGTATCTGTGTGATATCCTATTTTTTATTAATCTTGATTTCTCTAAGAAAATATATGTTTCTTCATCAATGATATTATTATCTCTTAATGTAAGAATACTCTCATATAAAGATATTCCTATCTTATACTTCTTTATTTCCTTAAGTATAATAGAACAAAAATCCTCTAAAATAGTATGATAACTTACAAATAATTGTCTTAAACTTGATTTAGATAATTTAACTACTATCTCATCATTTTTTCTTGTTTCTAAAATCATAAGACATTCATCTATATCATCTATACAATCTTGCATATCCTCAATAATTCTCATTAATCTTTCTAAATTCATGATAACAAATCAACCTTTCTAAAATGAAAGAAATTTTCATTTTCTTTATATATCTTATCAATTTCATTATAATATTTGTTAAGTTCTAAATTATTATCAATACTAAACACTTCTTTATATGAATTTAATATACTGACTTTTACAAAGAAATCTAAGTTACTTGATTTTAAATCTACTACATCTATTTCTCTTTTTAGTAAGCTTTCAAAGAACATTTCAAGATTTAGTATTGTATCTAATTCATAACTTTCTTTTCCTATTATAGCTATATCTATATCTGAATACTCGTTAAATTCATCTGTAACTATACTTCCAAAAAGAACTACACTACATAAATCATAACTACTAAGTTTATCATATACTTCTTTAGAAAAAATTTTTTCTAGTATTTGTTCTTTATTGAACATATAATTCACCCACTTTTTTCACTCTATTATTAATTATATCCATAAATAATGGTTTTAACAAGATTACTTATATATTCCTACTACACAATAACTTTTAATATATTAAGTTAGAATTAAATTACAATTTATATAAAACAAAAACACCATACCTGCTAGATTACTAAGTAATACTACCTGATATGGTGTCTTCTCTATTTGGTGACTTGCCGGGGAATCGAACCCCGGACACCTTGATTAAAAGTCAAGTGCTCTACCGACTGAGCTAGCAAATCAAATTAAATAGGTGAGTAGTTAAGTAAAATGGTGCGTCTTAAGAGATTCGAACTCCTGGCCCACGCCTTAGAAGGGCGTTGCTCTATCCAGCTGAGCTAAAGACGCTTACTAACTGACTACTTAACAAAGTTTACTCCATAATAACATTATTGTCAAGCACCTTTTAAAAAGATTAAATATTGAGAATTTTCCCTTAGATTTTTAATTGTATTTTCGTTTTATCTTCTTCATTGTAGAAATTTATATGTACCTATTTGTATTTGTCGCATTTTAGTATTAACGACTATGTTCTACCCTAATGAATGCTAAGTGACCCTAAGTAATCTTGTGTGCTCTCAAGGCTATATATGAGAGTATATACTTTTGACTTTATATTAAATTGGATATATACTCATAACATAAGTTAAATGACTTAGAAAAATTAATATCGCGGGATGGAGCAGTTGGCAGCTCGTTGGGCTCATAACCCAAAGGTCGTAGGTTCAAGTCCTGCTCCCGCAACCAAACATTTAACACAAAAAAGAAGTATTAAAATGATTTATCATTTTAATACTTCTTTTTTTATAATTGATAACATAAACTTTAAATTTCAATCTCAATCATTTCTAATTTAAAGCTTCAAAGTTCTCATGTTTCACTTCCCCATTTATATTAATACCTTTTTTACTCTCCTTAGAGTTATATCCTATAACAACATATCCTACAATACATATAAGCACTATAAAACAAAAGATTCCTGTATATCCTCCGAATGCTTCCTTTAACATACCCGAGCCTATTACTCCCATAATTGCTCCAATTCCATATGCAGTAAATACTACTCCATAATTCTTGCTATAATTTTTTGTTCCAAACAAATTCATTGTTGCTGTTGGAGCAATTGCTAACCAACCACCTAAGTTAAGCCAGAATATACAAAATGATACTACATATAATGCTTCACTATTTTCTCCAGCCATTAACATTAATATAGCTGCAACTAGAATTAAGGTGTACGATAGTCTCATTGCAATCTTATTTGAAAACTTATCTGTTATCCAACCAAAACCTACTCTTCCTATACCATTAAATACAGCAAATAGAGACATTAGTGTAGCAACTGATCCTTCTGATAACTTTATTAATTCAACTCCAACATTGCTTGTTATACCAATTATCATTAATCCAATCATGGTTCCAAAAATAAAATTAATATATAATCCTTTAAAACTTCTTGTCTTTATCATTTCTTTTGTTTCACAGTCATTCTGACTTGTATCCTTATCTGCCTGACTTCCTTGTATCACCTCTGGATACTTAAGTGCAATTGATAATAATGGTATTATCAGCAAGAATGCTACTCCCATTATAAAAAATGAATTCATAACACCTTGAGTTTCAACTAAATAACTAGCTATTGGTGCTGTAATAAATGGTGACAATCCGAATCCAACTAAAACTAACCCTACAGCCAATCCCTTTTTATCAGGAAACCACTTTGCTATAACATTCATAGGAACACCATACACTATCCCAACTCCAGAACCAATTATCATTCCATACGATACTGTTAGCACATAAATATTAGGTGCAAATGCTGATAATATCCACCCTATACCAACTAATACTCCACCAAATGATATTATTTTTCTTGGACTATACTTCTCAATGTACTTTCCTGTTAATAAAACAAATAAAGAATAAAATGCTAGTGAAAACATATATGGATATCCACTCTCTGAAGTGCCTACATTAAAATGTCTTTCTATTGGCAATCTAAATACACTCCAAGAATACACAGTCCCCAAACACATCATTATAATTATACCTATTATTATATATCCCCATCTTTTTTTATTATTTATTACCATACTCTTTCCACTCCCTTAAACTATCTCCTAACTTACCTAATTTAAATAAAATAAAAAAGCCAACAATAAATAAACTGTTCTAAAACAGAATTTTTATTGTTGGCCTACAAATATACTGATATTAAATCCTTAAATTCGTCATCCGACATTATATATATTAAATTATCTCTTCAATATTTTTATTTACTGTTATCGCAATAATCTTTTCTCCACTTTCAAAACCTATATCGGAAAAAATACTAACTACCTCAATATCAATAACTGATTTAATAGCTTGTATTAAATTGTCCCTCGAACATTCAAATAGTGCTGCTCTAACTTCTCTAACTAAATGTACTCCTTCAGCCCTTTCAGCTAATTTCTTTTCTGAAACAGTTAAAAAGCCTTGAAGACGTATTATAATTAAATCTTTTAAAATATGCGTTTTTATTCGTTCAGGTCCTCTTCCCATATGTTCAATTTCAAACTTACTTATTGCTTCACTTAAAAGTGCTTCAACTTGTCCTTTTGTCATTAATCACACCGTACCTTTACTTTTTTTACAATTATAAACCATATTTTTCTAAATTACAAGTTATAATAATAAACTTAAGATAAATGAATTTATCTTGATGTATTAGATTTATAACCTTCTATAACAAAGTCATAAAGCTTATTATTAATCTACGGTGTCACTCTTAATAATACATCATTAAGCCTTAAACTGTGACTATCTATCATTCCATCACTTAATACTTTGCATAGTGTTTTCTCTATTTTGTGACTTGCCTAGTAATCTAAACCTGGAGACCTTGATTAAAATCCAAGTTATCTACCAACTATAATTTTATCACATCATATATATCTGAAAATTCTATCTCAATATTTTTGTTATCAACATTAAAACTATTAAAACTCTCAGAACTATTCTTTATGTTTGGAATAAATAGCTTGAAATTACTTCCAACATTAATTTCACTATCTAACTCAATTTTTCCATTATGTAAATCTACTATTGATTTAACAATACTTAAGCCTATGCCACTCCCTTCATTACTTCGTGTAAATGACTTGTCCACCTGAATGAACCTCTTAAATATAGACTCCTTATCACTAGATGAAATACCAAGACCTTCATCTTTCACATGAATTTCTATCCACTCATCACTTACAATTATCTCCACTAATATAGTGCTACCCTCTTTTGAAAACTTAATTGCATTTGATAATAAATTAAGCATTCCCCTTTGAATTAAACTTGCATCACATCTTATAATACTTTCCTCTTCATTGGTGTCAAACTGTATGTTTATAGATTTTAATATTGCGTAATCAGTAATTGACATTGTAATATCCTCAATTAAAGATATTATGTTATAATTTCTAAAATCTCCTTTAAAAATTCCTTCATCAATTTTAACTACATCAATAACATTATTAATTAAACGTACCATCCTTTTGCAATTAATACATAATGACCTATTATATTTCTTATAAATATCCTTAAAATCAATCTCGTCATTTTTACACATAAGATCTAATAACTGTATAGTTGAATAAAATATATTTAATGGTGTTTTTAATTCATGAGAAATATTAGATATAAATTCACTTTTTTCTTTATCATATACTTTCAATTTTTCTATCTCTAATTCCATATTTATTTCATCAGATATATCTTTAAATGAAATTTGTGTTGCAAACTCTTCACCTAGAATGGATATCTCTTGAGCTGTACACTCAATAAACTCCTTACCAGTGCTATCTTTTAATATACCTCTCCATGAGCCATATGTTTTCACTTCATTTAAAATTATTTTCTCTATATTATTATATTTTAATACTGGGTATATCATACTAATATTATCGCTATTACTGTCATAATACTCTTCCTGAAACTTCTTGTTTGAATATAAAACTCTATAATCTTCTGTACAAATAATTGTACATACTTGTTTGTTTTTATCTACAATATTATAAAATATCTCTAAATTTTGATTTAAAACTCTTGTTTTGTTTATATATATATATAATTCAATAATAGCACCAAAAATCACTATTATAAATGCAGTATAAGTTATTGCAACTGATACGACCTTATTAATATAATTCATACTATTAATTGCATATATGGCATATCCAGCTTTAACACTTAGTATTAAAATACTAGCTGCTAATACAATAAAAAATTGTTCCTCCTCCTTTATACCTATATGTAATAACCTAAATGCACCTAAGATATACACAATACATAATATTAAGTTATATACTATGAATCCATGATTAGAGTCGAAGTTTACATGTAAGAATACATTTTTTTCTATATACCCTGCTAGTATAGTGTAGATAATAATAATTGCTATAGCTTTCTTCTTATTATTTACTATTAATTTATTAAGCTTACTATTTGATGAAAATGAAATACCCAACAATATAATTCTTAATATTGATGTGGATATTGTAATGTATGTAATAATAGTAACTTGCTCAACATAAAAACTTATATAATCTAAATTTCCAAATAATATATCTACTGCCAATACTAAATACATTAATGAAAGTATAAAAATATTTTCATTTTTCAATCTAGTATATGACATTAAACAACTTGCAAGCGCTAACGAAGCCAATATAAAATTAAATGCTCTTAGAAAATATAATGTTAACTCTTCTCCGCTAATATTCTCTGTTGTTAAAAAAATAAAACTACTTATTAATAATATTGATATTATTAATATTCCCCCTACCCCATACGTTAATGTTTTCTTTCCCTTACCTACTGAACCATTTCTTATTAATTTACTCTCCATAACCATATTCCTCCGATTTTAGAATTAGCAAAATATTTTTCCAACCTTATGATTTACGGTCTAATTCCACTAATTACTCAATTAAATATAAAATCTAGTAATTCATTATAATTACTATGGACTACAAATCCCATTTAAATTCACCCTTAATTTCCTCATTACCCTAAAATAAAAAGACTACACATTAAGTATAGTCTTAGATATTATATGTTCTAATAACTTTCATCATCTGTTTATTACTTTATATCTTTTGTAAATGAGATAGCAATTTTATTAAATATACTTCGAATCACTTAATTTTATTCAAATTACTCTGTAAAGATATCATATAATTTTACTTTTAAATACTGGTTGCGTTTTGAGGGGATATCATCGAATTAATCGCCAATTACTATCTCTATATACATAATAAGACAAAAAAATACATACTTCAACCCCTTTTGCGTATTTTTATCCTTTATTATCCATATTTTACACATCCTCATATTATAGCCTAATTCCCATATAACATTTTAGTTTTATTGATATTTATATAGTAATTTATCAATAAATCATTTATATTTCTATCATATCTATAAATTATCATAAAGTTTTAACGTTTATATTTTATAAATTAAAATAAATTCTTACTAAATTTCGCTAAAAAAATACTAGAGTTTATAATTTAAACCCTAGTATTTGCTCAAAAAGTGTTTTATCTAATTGATTTTCTGCATACTTAACAATTTTCTCAATAAGAATAAAATATTCTGGACTTGTGCTCTGATGTAATTCAATTAAATATTAACCTCTATCATAACTATATTTTAAAAATATAAAATCATTTTAATGATATAAATTATTAATTCCACCGTTGTTAAGATAGATAAAACCTTTAAATTATAAGTTATAATTCTCCACATCTTTATTACTATTTTTTATATACAACTTTCGCAACCCATACAAACATTCCAAGTGAAATAACACCTGTTAATATTCCAAATATAGGTCCTTGAGTATTATGTATTGGTCCATCTGAATATATCCAATCTATATCATCATTTGGAGCACTAATATTGGAAGCTAATGAAAAAATCACTTCATCATTTCCATTTAACCCCACCAAACTTAATGGTAATCTTATTTCAAATTTTGATCCGTCAGCATTACGAAATACTCTGTCTTCTCCTATATTATCTTCACCTAATTTTACACGTACTCTGAATTCTTTTACCATAGCTTGTACAGAAGAATCCCAAACCTCAACAAAAGCTGTTGTTATTTTAAAGGTTGAAACTTTTTGTGGATACCATACTTCCCCTTCAACCTTGTCCCATGGTAAAAAAGTATTATGTGCTCCATTACCATTACCATTTATTATAGGAATCCAAATATCCCATAATCCTTGATTTTTATACTCTCCCTCAACTGGATATCTTTCAACATACAGATATAAATAGTTTTCATCTGTAATATATCTTAATTCTTTTAAATCTTCATGAGAATTAACTCCATCTGATTCTACATCTATTATAGACGGTTTATCAGACCAATCTTCATAGTTACCATCTATTATTATGGGTGAGCTTAATTCCTCTGCGTTAACATACTCAATATTTAAATTACATAAAAACATAGTTGCAACAATTAGCTTTATTACCCTTCTCATACGTTCATACTCCTTTATACTTATTTTCTACTGTTCATAAATTTCTTTAGCTTATAATATCTTGTGAACTTTTCACTTAACTCTGTCCTTATTGCTTTCTTTTCCTGTTCCAATGTTTTAGAATTCCAACTGTTCTTTTTATTAGCTGCATTTAAAACTCCCGCAGCTCTCATAAAGAATACTAATAATCTATAAATAGGAAGTATAAATAATACATAAAAGCTTTTTAACATATACCTTTTAGTTTCCTTCTGCTTTTTTAAGTACATAAGTTCAACTAAGAAATATATAGTTGAATTCAAAACATATATAGCATACATTGCTATATTGGCTCCAATAATTAATTGCATTGGATAATCAACAAATATCATATAAATCATCGCAAAAAACCATATAAGCCTTGGAAATACTAATGTATGATCTTTTAACATACTAAAATTCAAAACATTAAATATACCTTTTTTCTTTGTCTGATTCCAAAACAATGTAGATACTTCAATTTGTCCTCTTTGCCATCGTTGTCTCTGTATATATAACTTGTCCATATTTTCAACAGGATCCACAAAAAAGAATGCATCATCACACAATTTAACTTTCCCATGTAAAACTTCTCTTACTTGAAATGTCATATGAGTATCCTCACCAAGAGTTTCAGCATTATAAAGTTGTGTTTTTAAAACAACTTCTTTTCTAAAAGCTGAAAATGCTCCAGCTAAAGTAAACATAGTATTAGTTTCTGATTGAAATCCTCTACCAACTAAAAATGCTTCACAGTATTCAAAAAGCTCACACTTTTGATATACCTTCCTTATTAAAGATTTGGTTTTCTTAATATCCTCATGATTTGTTAATACAACACCTGTCATTGCATAGATTTCATTGTCATTTTCAAATTTATGAATCATATTAAAAATAGCTTCTTTATCCAAAATACCATCTGAATCAATATTAATTATGTACTTTCCTTCCGACATATAAAGGCCTTTATTTAAAGCTTTTGCCTTACCTTGTGAAGAATCAACCCACCATAACCTTAACTTAGTAAATGTCTCTTGCATTTCACAATAAATCTCATAAGATTTATCTACTGACCCATTATCAATTAATAAAACTTTAATATTTTCTAATGGATAAGTTTGATTCACTATACTTTCTATACAAGCTCCTAGTGTTGTTTCGGAATTATATACAGGAATTATGATAGTTATATGAGGATAAAAATCAAGTTTTTTTTCCTTTTTCCTATTACTAATATACTTAATAAGTACTATACTAACTGCTACTAATCCAAAAATTATATCTATCATCAAAGGAATTATTAGCCACATTCCCCAAAATATTATTTCTTGCCAAATATCATTCATCATTTAACTTCACCAACTTGTTGATTTCTAAGTTGATTTTTAGTAAAAACTTTATAATAAAGTAATACTGTTAAAAAGAAAAATAAAATTCTCGCTAAAATCATATGAGTAATCTCATAGCTTTCAACTCCTACTACTTTAACCATAGCTACTATAAATAATATTCTTATTATATTGCATACAAATAGATATAAGTTACCTATAATTAACACACCAATCTTTTTAAAAGTTGATATAAAAGGAAAGAAAATTGCTAGACAACTAAATACCATTAATTCAATTATTCCAGAACATTGATATGTAATTAGCATATTTAACATTCCACCATGTTTACCTTCAACCATAACAATCCCATATTCCTTTATTACGTTAAATAGGCTTGTACTGTCTCCAATTATATTCAAAATATAACTTAATCCATTTATCAGCAGCTCCTCTAAAGGAGCTCTAAAGAACACAACTAAAATAATAAATAACCCTAAACTTCCTGCTATAAACTTAAAGAAATCAAATTTTAAATTTCTAAATAGTACTACTGCAAATACCCATGTTGCCATAATTAAAATAAACATTACAACTTCCGTCATTTAAACTTGACCTCCTTCTTGTATAGTTCTTTCAGGTAATTCATTAGCTTTAATTTTAAAAATATCTTCTAAAATTTTAATTGCCTCTTCATCCTTTGTTTTTAGAGCATAATATGGTAAGTTCATCCCCACGAAGTGTAAATTTTCATTTGCAGAATATAGATAGTTAAGTAATAGCGTTCCTGCAACTGCATAATTATCATTATCTGAATTTTTATTACCAATATAGTTACACTTAAAATAATATAAATCACTTGGGAAGTCATTAAAACTTACTTGATTTCCTTGGTAATAAACTTGTCCATAATTTTCAATTAAACTAATCTCTTGTGGAATAACTCCTAGCACTCCATCTTTATCTATTCCTGTCATATCTATAACTACTTTTATTCCATAGTCTGAAAGTTCTTTAATCATACTTTCAGCCTTATTTTTATCGTTATACTCAAATCCTGATAAGAATATACTCTTATATTTCTTTAAGTCGTCTATATCAAAATCATCAATATATGTACTTTTTCCAACATTAAAACTTGGAAAATTATAAATTATATTACTAGAATATTTACCTATAGCAATTCCGGAATATTTAACCTTAGTTTTAAATTTATAATCAACAGGATATTTATAAATAATTACACCATCATCTTCATATCTTTTTTCATAGCCTGTGTTATTTGCCCAATACTCTAATTCCTCAAAGTCCTTTATATAACTTTTTTTCACTAATAAGGTATCAGCTCCGAGTTGTAAACTTCTATCAAACATAATTGAAAAATAGTTATTTTCAAGCGCAGTATTAATAGCAATTACATCACTTTTATTTTCTGATTTCATCCAATTAAAACCAATCATTTGCTTTTCTTCTGTAAAATTCTTTTCACTACTTAAATAACTACTTGGAAAAGATCCATAACTTGAAATATCTAATACCCCAATTTTTTGAGTAGCTATCTCACTTGCAATATCTAATGCTTCAATTAATTTTTCTGGTAACCCTTTATTAAATCCTAAGATCTCGAAGCTCATCATAGAATCAAATGAAATGAAAAAGCAAATCATTATAAGCACTAATTTATTTAAATTTTTCCATCTTACTAGTCCGAATAAAATAAACGCTATGGCTATTGATGCTATCCTTGATACAGTTATAAATTCACTAAAAGTTACTTTTTCTAAAAATACTAATAATGAACTACTAGTGCCAATAAACATTACTAATGCAATCCAAAATAATGATTTTTCCTTATTATCATTATTACTAAACATAATTCCTAAAATAACTGTAATTACAAAGCTTATACCTAAATAATATATTTGTATATTTTCAAATCTTATAAATGGATTAATTGATTGTGCGAATGGATATACCAAGAATTCTATTGCTTTTGGCATTAATAAATTTTCCATTTCTGGTACGAATATAGTTTTAATACTTAAAACTGCTATTGTTAAAACTCCTAATATTAAAAACTCTTTTTTTTCAATCTTTTTAAAAAGAACTCTTATTAAATTGCATATATATAGAAGTGATAATAACATTATGGTTACTGATGCATTTAATAATGTCATTATTGCAGCAATTAATGCTAATATAAAATAATTTAATTTATTATCTTCATTAATAGATTTATAATATATTAAAAATAGATACGGAATAATTGAATTTATTATTGTAATAGGTAAATTCCCATCAGAAAATAATACTCTTAAATTACTAGGTATAAAGAACCATAATATTGCTAAAAACAAACAAAATTTTTGTCTTCCAAAATAATATCCCCATAGTAAAAACCCTATTCCACCCAAAATAAAATTTATCACAACAAATATATTAAATGTAAAGGAGACATTATTAGTAGCTAAATATCTAAATGTATTTTCTCCCCAGGGATATGATCCTGTTGAATTAATATTTATTATAGTAACTATAGCTGCTGTTATTAGTATTATTAAATTAAAAATAAAATATTTGTTTTTAACAGTTTGCGATTTCTTCTTCATTTTTTCTTCAGTTACCATATCTATTAAATCCTCCCTCATTTTATATAAATTACTTTTGTATTATGTATGTTCTAGTAGGGTTTTCACTTACTTCAATTCTATCTATATCAAGATTAGAATTTGACAATTTTTCTAAATCATTAAAAATCTTAACTGCTATGTTTTCCATTGTCGGTTGAACTTTAGTAAAACACTCTAATTGATTTAAATATTTCCCCTCATACATATTAAAATAACTTTCAAACTCTTTCTCAATTTTAGTAAAGTTTATAAACTCATTTTGATTAACATTAATATACAAAACTACTTCCCATGTATGTGGGTGAATATTCGATTGTACACCTGTAAAATTAACTGAATGCCTAGCATTAATATAAAATTTAAATTTGTATTTATGTATCATCTTTTTTCTCCATATCACTTATTTTTTAGTTCTCCAATTCTAACAAGAACCTATTATACACACTGTTAAATCCATATGTAGCTAACAAAATAAAAAATGGAATATGATTTATTAAATATCTTGATCTAGCCTCAAATAATAATAGAAATAACACTATCCCTGTTATCGTGAGCCTAATAATAAATATTTCTTCATTATTAGAGAATCTCTTTTTTTCAAATATAGGATATATAATTAAGAAAAGTATTAAAATCCAAATTCCTTCAAAAACATTAGCTAGTGATAAAAACTTATCACCAGTATGTAAAAATATATTTTGTAACTTTTCAGCTACTTTACCTTTTGTATAAGGTTCACTGACCATGAAGTTTCCTTCTCCCCCATAATAAAAAGTACCATCAGATAAAAACCAACAAGCCTTTTTGCTTAGAAACTCTAAATATCCCTTTACCCCAAAATTATTAAGTCTATTTTTTATCTCTCCTATATTAGCTTCTATTTTTTCTTCTTTAGTAGGAAAACTCTCTGTAAAAGTAACATCTTCTGGATCATAAGCACCATATATTGTTCCTCTATTCTCAACATACACACTTTGCATTCCCATCATAGCAAAATGAGTAAAAGGAACTTCTACAAGTTCTCTTTCACTTAGGTTATGTCCATTAATAGTTAGATTATCAATACTTTTATTATATAAACCTTTCGTTGCAATTAATCCTACAGCAACTACTAAAAAATAACTTATAAAACTTATTAACTTTGTCTTTCTTCTTAAAATATTAATAAACTCTAATATAAAAATAGCAATTACAACAATCATTACTGTTGGTTTTATTTGAGACCCAACTGCTGTTAAACATCCCATTAATGCATATAAACTAAACTTATACCATCTATTATTTATACCCTTTTGTACTATGTAAATATATAAAATTGCTATTGGAAACACCATGCTTAATGTATCACTATAAGGAACTACAATCCATGGTGAAAAAGCAAATAGTAATCCAAATAAACTTGAAGCTACAATCACTGATTTTTTATTAAATATCCTTTTAGAAATTAATATCGTCATGATAATAGCTAAATCCACCATAACTATATTTATAATAACCAATAAAAATCTATAATCTATAAACTCAAGCATTTCAGCTAATTTATACACCTTACTAAAAACTAATAATAAAAATATATTATTCGGATACATCATGAAATAGTTATACTCAAAAGCCTCTGGATTTGAAACTATAAACTCAGCATTATTTATTATTGCTCTAACATCCCAACCAGATTGAAAGTATATTGATTTTGCCAAAATCAATTGCATAATAAATACGATTAATCCAATTAAAACTAATTTAAACTTCAAATTTCTTTTAATCCATGTAAATTTATTCTTATTTTTATCATATAAATAAAAACTAAGTAATAACGTTCCTAAAACACTCGCACCGATATAAAATGACCGTATCATTTTAAAATGTATTAAATCATTTGTATTAAAAAATAAAATAACACAAAATAATGATATAAAAACAAATAAGAATATTATTGTAAAAATACTCATTATTACATTTCTATTTCTTATAGTTACATTATCTTTTTCTTTGTTTTTCTTTCATTTCATACATTTTCCCCTCGTTTCCGACATTTTTTATGTTTAAGTTAAGTTTAATTATATCCTAATTAATCCATAATGTACAACTTCATACATTATTTTTTTATTTTCTCCCCCATTTATCTACACTTTAGCTTTAAATAAAAAAATACTAGAGTTTATAATTTAAACTCTAGTACTATCTTTTTAATCTAATTGTTCTCCATTTGTTTCAATAACTTTTTTATACCAATGGAATGATTTTTTCTTATATCTTTTATAACTTCCATTTCCTTCATCATCTCTATCAACATAGATATATCCATAACGCTTTGACATTTGTCCTGTACTCGCTGCTACTAGATCTATGCATCCCCAAGATGTATAACCTAAAATTTCAACTCCATCTAAGTCAATTGCATCTTTCATTGCTTTTATATGTTCTCTTAAATATTCAATTCTATAGTCATCTTCAACTGTTCCATTAATTAATTCATCTTTAGCGCCTAATCCATTTTCAACTACCATTAATGGTTTTTGATATCTTTCATATAGACTATTCATTGTAATTCTAAATCCTAGTGGATCAATTTGCCATCCCCACTCGCTAGCTGAAAGGTATGGATTTTTTAATGTTGCAAATACATTTCCTTCTGTTTCTTTATTTACTTCTGGATCTGCTGAAGTAAGTCTTGAAGAGTAGTAACTAAATGATATAAAATCAACAGTATTCTCTTTTAATAACTCTTTATCTCCCTCTTCAAATGGAATTGTGATTCCTTGTCTTTCTAATTGCTTCAATCCATAGCTTGGATAGTATCCTCTTGATTGAACATCAATAAAGAAATACCCTTCTCTATCAGTCTCCATTCCCTTGAACACATCTTTTGGATTAGGTGTATTGGCATATGTATTTCCTGCTGCAAGCATACAACCAATCTTAAAGTTTGGATTAATTCTGCGACCTATTTTAGTTGCTAAAGCACTAGCTACTAATTGATGATGCGCTGCTGTGTATTTTGCTTGTTCTTGATTTTCACCTTCTTCAAAACAAAGTCCAGCTCCAATGAAAGGCATATGTAAAATCATATTTATTTCATTGAATGTTAACCAGTTCTTTACTAGATCTTTGTATTCAGTAAAGATAACTTCACAATATCTTGCAAATAAATCAACAAGTTGTCTATTTCTCCATGAACCATACTTTTCAACTAAATTCATTGGAACATCAAAATGAGCTATTGTAACTAGTGGCTCAATACCATACTTTTTACATTCCTCAAATACTGCTTTATAGAAATCTAATCCTTCCTTATTTGGCTCTGTATCATCACCATTTGGGAAAATTCTTGACCATCCTAATGATAATCTAAATTGTTTAAATCCCATTTCACCTAAGAGCTTTATATCCTCTTTATAGTTATTATAAAAATCTATCCCTTGCTTTGCTGGATAAAAATGATCATCCTCAAAATTAAACATCTTTCTCTTACCTTGTGCTACTGGAAATCTATCTTTACCTGTTGGAAGTACATCTACATTAGCAAGACCTCTTCCTCCTACATTATAAGCACCTTCACATTGATTAGCAGCAGTTGCGCCACCCCATAAGAAATTTTCTTGAAATCCCATTTAATACACATCCTTTCAATATATAGTGTACTTACTTGTACACGTCCCTAATCCTATTATCCCAGAAACTCCCAAAGAAGTTTTTTAAATCATTCTAAATTCTATTTATATAATTACTGTAATTACTTTATCTTTATTAGTAACATTCTTAAAGTCACCTTCAACAACATCTAAATAATTTTGAGTATTTGTAACAATAACTGGTGTTTGTAATGAGAATCCTGCTTTTGTTATTGCATCAATATCAAAGTTTAATAATAAATCACCTTTTTTAACAGTATCACCTTGAGCTATATTAGCCTTAAAATGTTTTCCTTCTAATTGAACTGTGTCTAAACCTACATGAATTAATATTTCTACCCCTTCATCTGAAGTAATTCCTATAGCATGAAGTGATGGGAATAAAGTTGTTATTGTTCCTGATACAGGAGATGTAACAATTCCTTTTGATGGAACTATTGCAACACCATTTCCTAAAGCACCTTGTGAAAAAGCTGCATCTTTTACTTTTGATAATGGAATTAATTCTCCTTCAATTGGAGCGCTAATTTCTACTTTATCTACCTTAATTTTATTTAATTCTTTAGTCTTAACTTCATCTTTTAAAACTTTTTTATCATCTTTAAATGTGAAGTATGAACATACAAATGAGAATACCATTGATATAGCAATTGCAATAAATACATGAATAATTGATGCTGCTCCTTCACTTAAGAATCCTGGAAGTGCGAATACTCCAAGTCCTGCCATGTTATAAACTAAGCATCCTGTTGCTCCTAAGTAAGCTCCACCTAATGCTCCACCAATACATGTGATAACAAATTGTTTTATTCTTGGTAATGTAATACCATAAATTGCTGGTTCAGTAACACCAAATATTCCACTTATCCATGCTGGTAATGAAATTGCTTTTAACTTTTTATCTTTAGTTTTTAACCAGATAGCAAAAACTGTAGCTGTTTGAGCAAATGAAGTTCCAAGCATTAATGCAAATATAGGAGTTGGTTCTCCTGAAGCTAGTTGCATAATACCTACAGCAACTAATGCATGGTGAACACCAAATATAACTAGTACTTGCCATAAAGCACCTAATGCAATACCTGCAACAATTGGACTTATTCCATAAGCACCTGTAATAGCATTTGCAATAAAGTCTGATACAGCGTTAGCAGCTGGTCCAATTATCATAAATCCTGTTGGTACTGCTAATAATAAAACTATCATAGGTACAACGAAAGTTTTCACAACATCTGGGATAACTTTGTTTAACCATTTATATAAATAAGAAGCAACTATTGTTGTTATGATTACTGGTAAAACAGTACTTGCATAAGCAACATTTATTGTCATTCCAAAAATATTTAAATCTATATTTTGAAGTGTTGGATAAACTAGTCCTGCTCCAATACACATCCCTAAGAAAGGATTCATGTTTACTTTAGTTGCAGTTGTATATCCTAAGATAATTGGGAAGAAATAAAATAAGCTATCTCCAACCCCTGATAGTAATGTATAAAGACCTTGTGATGGGTCCATCCATCCCATAAATGATGCAAGTGCAAGTAATCCTTTGATCATTCCACATGCAGTAAGAACTGCTAAACAAGGTGTCATAACTCCTGATACAAAATCAATAATTGTTGCACCAATACCTTGTTTTACTTTTGTTTCTGATGCTATATTGTTGCCTTGAATTCCTGCAACTGCACAAACATCTTCAAATACGTCCGGAACATGGTTACCAATTACAACTTGGTATTGTCCAGCACTTTTAATTAAAGTAACTACACCTTCCATTTCCTTAATAACTTCATCATTTGCTTTTGATTCATCCTTTAACTTGAATCTTAGTCTTGTAACACAATGTGTTAATCCATTAATATTTTCTTTTCCTCCGACATTTGCTACAATGTCCTTTGCTAAATTTTGATACTTACCCATAATATTTCCCTCCATTTATTTAGATTAAAAATATATAGGTTTGGCCAACTTAATGTAACCATCCATAGCTAAAGCAAACTATAAAAACTTGCTCTCCCTAACAACTTTTGCAATGTGGATTGTTAAATATAAACATTCCTCATCTTCTAATTCATACTTGTACTCACTTAACAAGAATTTCTTGATTTTTAAGCTACATTCGTACATTTCTTTATATTTATCTTTTACCATCTCGAATAGTTCATTTTCATCAGATTCACTATATGTATTTCCACTAAAAACTCTTTGAGTAAAGAATCTTAAGTGAGTTACAAAACGATAATATGATAATGAATCTTCATCATAAATTATTCTAAAATTGTATTTAACTATATTTAAAATTTCTGTCATTACCTTTGTAATATTCATAGCAGTTTTCATATCAGTATCAAGTTCTGCATTAATAATATGCATTGCTATACTCGCTGCCTCATCATCATCAAACTTAGAACCTAGCTTATCATTAATTTTATAAACTATTTCTTTAGATAACTGAAACTCTTCCTTATAAAGCCTTTTAATATCCCAAAGCATTGTATTTTTAACATATGCGTTAAGACTAGCTCTTTCAAGTAGTGTGTTAATGTGATCTGTTAATGTGATATAAATAGAATTATTAAGTTTTTTCCCAAGGTTTGTTTTTACATAATTAATTAAGCATTCAATAAACTCAAAATTCTCTAAGTCAATTTCACTTATTAATTTTACAAAATGCTCTGAGTGGTAGTCTTGACCATCAGTAAAGATTTTTTCAATCTTATCAGCAGGAATTACATCACCTTTTTTAGTACCAAAGGCTAATCCCCTACCCATGACTACAACTTCTTGACCATTTTCGTTTTCTGAAATAACTACATTATTGTTTAACATTTGTTTAATTACCATAATCCATCTCCTAAAACAAAAAACCTATTTACAAACACAACTAAATACAGCCCTAAAAAGACTCGTTTGTGCTTGTAAATAGGTTTCGCATAACTTAATATTAACAATCCAATTTACAACTTTATTGTACAACCTTAAGTAAACGATGTCAATACTTTTTTAATTATTTAATATTAAATAAAAATACTAGAGAATGTGATTTAGTCTCTAGTATTTTTACGTGTATTTATTCTATTATATCAAAATCTTTACCACATACTTTTCTAATCATTAACTACACTCCAATTTAAGCTAATTCATTTAGTTTAATAGAATCTTTTTTACATTGTTTGATGTATGGATTCTTGTAAAATGCATATGCAAGCTGTATGCACATACAACACCAAACAACTGGCTCACAGATAATCACTCCAAAATATTCAAGACTTGGAATCAATAATGCAACAAATAGTATTTTTCCTATAAACTCAATAATACTTGATACAAGTGGTATCACCTTTTCACCTATTCCCTGTAGTGCATTTCTTAAGTTTAGTAGTATTCCAAGGACTCCATAGAATGGTGCATTTAATAATAAGTATCTTACTCCATTATCTATGACTACAGCCTCACTAGATCCTGATAGTGCTTTCATAAGCATTGGTGCAAATAATATTAAAATAACAGTTACTATAATTCCCCATACTACTGAAATTATATTAGAGTAACGTACTGCTTCTCTTATTCTATAGCCTTGATTTGCTCCTTTATTTTGTGAAACAAATGTTGCAAGACTCATTGATAAAGCAGAAACTGGTATCATAGCAAAACTATTAAGTTTACGCGCTGCAGTGTGTCCAGCAATAATTAAATAACCTAAGTTATTAATAGCAGTTTGTAATATAACTGTTCCTGCTGATACTATTAATAACATCACTCCCATAGATAGTCCTTGTCCTAATAACTCTTTATATAATTCTTTATCAAAAGCAAAATGTTCTTTCTTTGGAATAAGAATTGGACACTTTTTAATAATATATATAATACATAGTACTGCTGAAACACCTTGTGCAATAACTGTTGCAACTGCAGCTCCCTTTATTCCCATATTAAATTGTGTAATAAATAATATATCTAACCCAATATTTAATATAGATGATACTATAAGAAATATTAATGGCATCATACTATTTCCAATCGCTCTTAAAACCCCTGCACATAAATTATATAAAAACATAACTCCGACAAACATAGTTATCGTTGAAATATAAGAATATGACTCTTCAATAATATTTTCAGGAGTATTTAACATCTCTAGTAGCGGATGTAAAAATAACATTGAAATAACCATTATTATAAGTGTTATTCCAATACCTATAACAAGTGATCCCGCTACAGACTTTTTAACTAAATTTTCATCCTTTGAACCATAACTTCTTGCTGTAACAATACTAAGTCCATTCCCTGTACCTAAAGCAAATCCTACTAACAATTCATATACAGCTGCACAAGCTCCTATTGCTGCTAGTGATGTATCACCTAAAACATTTCCTACAATCATAATATCAACAGTATTATATAGCTGCTGGAATAAACTCGATATAAAAAGTGGTATTGCAAATATAATTAATGACCTTAAAATTCTTCCCTTTAACAAGTCTACATTTGTATTTAACATGTAAGTCCTCCTGTTTATTGATTTTTGAAACTCATGACTACTCTTATTTTACCATTTTATATTTATATTGGATTTTCATAATTTAAAATTAGATGTGATAGACTTTTCTTACTTCGTGTAAGCGGTGATAGATTAATCTTTAACGGAATACTACGACCTATTACCGTAACGTAGTGAAGATATCACCTGATAAAAAATCCCCCTCTCACAGAGCGTCAGCAAACCTATCACATTTTACACAACAAAAAAGACCTTGAATTACTTCAAAATCCTTTTCCTACTAACCTGGCGACGTTAGCACGGGGCAGTTTTTAACGCCCAAAACAAGTTTGAGCTAAACTGCCCGAAAAAGCCATCATGTCTTTCTGGCACGGGGCAGTTTTTAACGCCCAAAACAAGTTTGAGCTAAACTGCCCGAAAAAG
>JAVWLU010000014.1:0-61951 GCA_036637795.1 Clostridium sp.
GATATTTAGAATTGATAGAGAAGTATGAAAGAGATACAGTAGAGATTGAAAGAGACATTAGAAGGATTGATAATGCTTTAGATAAGATAAGGGATGATAGATATTATAATATTATAAAATTAAAATATCTAAGTGGTGAAGAGTATAAAGTTACAACTGATGAAGAGTTAGCAGAGCAATTCAATAAGGAGCGAATAACAATAATCAGAAATAGGAAGAGGCTTATCAATAAACTAATAACTATTTTATTCCCTGAAAGTATAAGAGATGTGATATAAAATGTTACAATACATGTTACAATGTATGTTATTGTAGATATGTTTTTAACATGTTAATATGATATTAATAAAAATTTACATAGAGAAAGAGCTTTTGATAATAGTAAATATCAAAGGCTCTTTTTATTTTTATTAAAAAGGAGGTCGTGATATGGCAAGAGCACCAAATCCGAAGATTATGGAAGCTAAAAGTTTATATAAAAAGGGGCTTAAGCTAATTGAGATTGCGAATAAGTTAAGTGTTCCAGCTGGTACTGTTAGGAGATGGAAACATCAATATAATTGGGATGGGAAATGTTCGCATTTTAAAAATGAACGTTCAGACAATAAAAAAACTATAAGAAAAAACGTTCAAAAAGAAGAAGTTAATAAAATATTAGAAGATATTGATTTAACTGATAAACAAAAGCTTTTCTGTATTTATTATATTAAAATTTTTAATGCTACAAAGGCATATCAAAAGGCTTATAAATGCAAATATGAAACTGCTGCAGTGAATGGCAGTAGATTACTAAAAAACACTAAGATAGTAAAAGAAATATCAGATTTGAAGCGAAATAAGTTAAATAGGGCATTTATAAGTGAAGAGGATATATTTCAAAAATATGTAGATATTGCATTTTCTGATATTACAGATTTTATTGATTTTGGAAATAAAGAAATTAATTTAGTAGATAAAGATGGAAAGAGTGCTACAACTGAAATTTCCTATACTACAATTAAGAATAGTGATGAAGTTGATGGTGCATTAATAGGAGAGATAAGTAATAGCTCTAAAGGTGTTAAAATTAAGCTTCAGGATAAAATGAAGGCTTTGCACTGGTTAAGTGAACATATGGATTTAGCAACTCAGGAGCAACGAATACGATTTGAAAAGCTAAAAGCTGAGAAGGAGTTATTAGTAATAAAAAATAGAAAAGAAGAGGAAGAGTGGTAATATGTTAGATTGGTTTAAAATAAATAAAGAAGTAGTACATCCATTAGGGAGAATGAGTGGGGCGGACATAATACCACCACCAACAATTAAGCTACATCAGAGACCAATGATATTACAGTCTAGGCATATGATGTATGATAGAGATATAGAAGAAAATGAAAAATTATTAAGTGAAAAGCTAGATAGAAAGGTAGTCATAATCCCATGTGCGTACGATATTAGACAACTATAAATAAAAGAGGTGATCATATGTATAAATCAAATAAAACTGCATATAAATGTTTGCATTGTGATGCTATAAGTATCTTCAAAGGTAAAGCTAAAGATGGACGAAATTGCATTAAATGCAAGGGTTGCTTACTTCCAATAGGAGAAGCTTATGTTGATTATGAGGAAAAACTAAATAAAGCGAATATAAACATGAAAGTAAAAGTAGACACTAGATCTGTTGATATAGCTTTAAATAAGATTAATAGATTAGAGCGTAAAGTTTCAACACTTAAGTCAAAGGGATTAATTAGATAAATGGCTCAAGACTTTGCTAAGAAGTTTTATAGAAGTAAAGCATGGATTATATTTAGAGAGAACTTTTTACTTGAGAAGACATATGATCCTGAGACATTTAAGCGTGTAGCAATTACATGTGAATGCTGTAATCAGAAGATTATTGAGTCTAAGTTTATTCAGTTGCATCATATTATAGAGTTAACAGAACAGAATATAAATGATGTTAACATAACTCTTAATCCTGATAATATACAAGTGTTATGCCAGACATGTCATAACAAGACTCATGGAAGGTTTAGTAAGGGTGCAAGACCAAAGACTAAGACTAATGGAGTATATATTATATATGGGCCACCAATGAGCGGTAAGACAAGCTATGTATTAGAGCATATGTATAAAGGGGATTTAGTTGTTGATATGGATAGACTATATCAAGCTATATCAATGCAACCTATGTATGATAAGCCTGATAACATTAAGTATAACGTACTGCAAGTAAGGAACTTATTACTAGATAATATAAAGACTAGATATGGGAAGTTCAATAGTGCATGGATAGTTGGTGGATATGCTAATAAGCATGACAGAGAAAGATTGGCTAGAGACTTAGGGGCAGAGCTCATACACATAGAAGCAAGCAAGGAAGATTGTTACTATAGATTGCAGTACTGTAATGATTATAGACAAGACAATCAAGAAGAATGGAAAGAATATATTAATAAATGGTTTGAAGAATTCAGTTGATACCCCCCTACCAATTTTAAAGTGGCGGGCCAACAGGACCGTTGGAGGGATACAACAGATTCACACAAACCGAAAATTTTGAAAATCGTTGGAGGTTTTGAAAGTTGTGACAAAAATTGAACAGTATGAAAAAGAATTTGAAAAGTTGACCGAAATATTCAAAGATGTTGAACCAGGGAAGCAAAAACTTGTTGAGGGATTAATAAGTGATGCTTCTTTTTTATATGCTGAAAATTGGGATATTAGAAATATAATTGATAAGTCAGGTGGGATGGTTAAAGTAAATCCTAAAAATTTATCTATGCAGAAACAGACAGAGGCAGGAAAACAGTATCTTAAAAATATAAATAGTTATTCTGTGATCATAAAGACATTGAATGGGATACTTATGAAAAATACTATTGAAGGTGAAGACCCATTCGACCAATGGATTAGGGAAAAGAAAGAAAAAAATGAGCAGGAGTAAAATAAATAAGCTACTTATGGCCAATAACTTAATTAATGGCCAACATTCTTATTTACTAGAATATTATAATAGAGCATTAGATCCTGAAGATGATGAAATAATTTTAGGGCAAGAACTTTTAACTTGTATAAGGAATTTAATAGTCCAACTTAAAGATAAAAGATTTTATTATGATACGAGTGATTCAGAATTTAGAATAGAATTTATTGAAACCTTCTGCAAACATAGTAAGTCACCTTTTAATGGGATGCCTTTTATATTAGAACTTTGGCAAAAGGCTACTATTGAAGCATTTTACTCATTTAAATGGGTTGATACTGGATTTAGAAGATTCAAGAAGCTTTTATTACTTGTAAGTAGAAAGAATGGTAAAAGTGCTTTGTGTGCTGCATTAAGTTTCGCTGAATTTATGATTGGTACTCCTGGTGCAGATATTATATGTTCATCAAATGATGATGCACAAGCTAACCTGATATTTGATGAAATAAATAATATGAGAGAAATGTTCGATACAAACAACAAAAGAACTCATAAAAATATGAAAGGTATGTTTAATCTTAAGAACAAATCTACCATAAAGAAAATTTCAGATAAGACAAGGAATAAAGAAGGTAGAAACATTGAGTTTGCAATCTTAGATGAAAGCCATGAAATGCAAGACAATGTAATTGCTAAATCAATAGAGCAATCACAATCAATCAAGGATGAGCCAGTATTTATAAATATAACTACTGAAGGTTTTGTTGATGATGGTTACTTGGATAAAGAGTTAAAGTATGCAAGAGAAGTTTTAAATGGTGAGAGAGAAGATGATACATTATTACCTTGGCTTTATACAATGGATAGTGAGCAAGAAGTATATGATGATGAAAAATCATGGAAAAAAGCTAATCCAAGTCTAGGAAAGATTAAGAAGTATGCATACATAAGAGAACAACTTCTAAAAGCTCAGGCAGATAAAGCTGATAGGGTATTTACATTATCCAAGGATTTCAATTTCAAACAGAATAGTACCGAGGCTTGGTTAATGGAAAAAGATATAATAAATGAAAAAACTTTCGATTTAGAGGACTTTAAAGGAGCTATTGCATTAGGTGCAGCAGATTTGTCAGAAACAACAGATTTAACATCTACTAAGATAATGTTAATGAGATTAAATCATAAAGAAAAGTATATCCATCAGCATTACTTTATTCCAGAGTCAAAAGTTGAAGAACTATCAGAATCTGATAAAAAGGATTATCTTCAATGGGCAAAAGATGGTTATGTAACAATATGTGAAGGAAATGAAGTTGATTACTCAGATGTAGTTGCGTGGTTCGTGAAATTATATAAAGATTATGGAATTAGAATATTTATGACTGGATATGATAGGTGGAATGCTAAGTCATTTGTATCTGAAATGAAAGACTATGGATTTGACCTTGAAAAAATACCACAAGATCCAGTTAATTTAAGTCCAGGAATGAAAAAGGTTGAAGCAGATCTAAAGTCAAACTTAATTATTTATAACAATAATCCAATTGATAAGTGGTGTCTAAAGAATACTTGTGCAAAGGTTAATACATTAGGAATGATTATGCCAATGAAACCTAAAGATACAGGGAATAAACGTATTGATGGAGCTGTAACATTAATAATATTATATGCAATACTAGATAGATATAGAAAAGATTTCATGTACATGGTGGCATAGAGAATCGGGGAAGGGAGGTGAGAGATATAGGATTTAACATTTTTAAAAGTATTGCCAATAAGCATAGAGAGTATCAATATGCAAAGATGTTTAGTGGTCAAACACCAGTATTTAGTCAGTTTGGTGAAGATGTATATGCATCAGATGTAGTAAAAAATTGTGTAAGAGCAATAGCCTCAGAGATGGGGAAGTTACAACCTAAACATATACGGACAAATGATGATGATAATCAGCAAACTATTAGAAGTTCTATAACAAGACTTTTAAGATATGGACCAAATGAACTTATGACAACATCAGAGTTTCTTGAGAAATGCACCTGGTTAAGAGAAACTACATATAATTGCTTTATATATCCTAAATATGTTGTTGGAGCAGATGGAAGAAGAACCTATACAGGATTCTATCCATTAAAGCCAAACAATGTTGATTTTCTTCAAGATATAACAGGAAAATTATTTGTTAAGTTTACATTTGGTAATGGAAGTCAATATACTATTGCTTATTCAGAAATAATTCATTGGAGAAAGGATTATTCTTTAAATGACTTTATGGGTGGGAATGAAAATGGGCAAGTAGACAATAAGCATATACTAAGTGTTCTAAATATTAATAATACAATACTAGAGGGGTTAGATAAGGCTGTAAAAGCTAGTTTAACTATAAATGGTATTATGAAGATTAATACAATGCTTAATGATGAAAATCAAAAGAAAGAAAGAGAAAAGCTAGAAGAACAGATTAGAACTAGTCAAAGTGGAATCATTGCGATGGACTTAAAAGGTGATTATATACCACTTAATAGAACCAATCCCATGATGGTAGATAAGAACACACTAGAGTTTATGCAATCAAAGATACTTAATAATTATGGTGTATCAATACCAATTTTAACATCATCCTTTACGGATGAAGAATATCAAGCCTTTTACAGTAAAACCTTAGAGCCTATGATTAATTCACTCGGACAAGCGTTTACAAAAACGTTGTTTTCAGATGGTGAGTTAAGTGCTGGCAATGAGGTTATTTTTTATGCTCAGCAATTACTATTTACTAATACAACGAATAAGATTCAAGTTGCAGATATATTAGGCAATAGAGGAGCATTAACAGATAATCAATTATTAGGACTATTTGGATATCCTCCATTTGAAGGTGGAGATAAAAGAAATAAAAGTCTTAACTTTATTGATAGAGATATTGCAGATCAATATCAAATGTCTAAAATATCTATGGGAAAGGGGGTGAATAATGATGACGATAAGTAAGAATTTATTTGTTACTCGAGCATTTGATGTAAATTCATTTGAAACATCAAATGATGAAGAGGGTAGAATAAAAGGTCATGCTGCTGTATTTGGACAAACAACCAATATTGGAAATTGCTTTTATGAAGTGATTGAACGCGGGGCATTTGACGAATGTGATTTAAGCGATGTTATGCTTCATGTGAACCATAACACTAGCAAAATACCACTCGCTAGGGCTAGAAATAACAATTCAACAATGACTGTAAATGTTGATGATAAAGGATTAGCAATAAATGCATTATTAGATGTAAATGATAATTCAGAATCAAGGGCAGTTTACAATGCGATTAAAAGACATGACTTAGATGGCATGTCTTTTGCTTTCTTCATAAAAGACCAAGAATGGCGAGGACTAGATACTAAGATGCCTACTAGAGTTATTAAGAAGATTAAAAGAGTAACTGAAGTAAGTGTAGTTAATAAGCCAGCATATTCAGATGCATCAGTTGAAGCAAGAAGTTCAGAAATAGAAAATGCAAAAGAAGAAATTGAAGAAGCTAGAAACAAATCAAGCAATTCAAATGACCAATTAGAACTAATGAAATTAAAAATAAAAATAAAAAATATGTAAAGTGAGGTAACAAAATGGACTTAAAAAAATTATTAGCATTAATCAACTCAAAGGTAGATAAAAAGAAGGAATTAGTAAATAGATCTCAAGCATCAAATTCTTTAGAAGAGGTTAGAAGTTTAGCACCACAAATTGAAGGATTAGATGAAGAAATAGCAGAGTTAAGAGGATTATATGATGCAGCAGTAGCAGCACAAGGAATAAATCCAGGAACTACTGGACAAGTTGGAGATGAGTCATGGCAAGTAGGCGGGGAACAAAGAAGTCAAACTACTCAACCAGTAGGTGGATTTAATCCAATAGCATCATATGGCACAAATGCACCAACAACTAGAAGTGAAGACGAGGATATGTTTGGAACTATAGAATATAGACAAGCATTTAGAAACTACATTGTAAATGGAACTCCAATTCCAGAACAATTCAAGGTAGAAGAGAGAGCCGATGCATTAACAACTGTTGGTGATGTTGGTGCTATTATACCAACAACTATTTTAAATAGAGTAATAGAGGATCTTACTGTTGAAGGTAAAATACTTAATAGAGTATCTCAAACTAGCTACCAAGGTGGTATATCAATTCCTATTTCAGAAATAAATCCAGAAGCATCATGGTTAGGTGTAGATGAACTTCCATCAGATGAACAAAAGGCAAAAATGGAAGCGAAGCTTACATTCTCGTATCATGTTTTAGAAGCTAAAGTAGCTATTGGATTATTAGCAGCAACAGTTACTTTGCCAGTGTTTGAAAATACAGTTGTTAAGCAACTTAAGAAAGCTATGATTAGAGCAATAGAAAAATCAATTGTATCAGGAACTGGAGCAGGTAAACCATTAGGCTTTACTAAGTTAGAGTTACCAACTAAGCAAATAATTACAATGAGTACTAGTGAAATTGGAACAGTTAGACAATGGGCGAAAGTTGAAGGAGCAATTCCTGAGGCAGAGGAAGACACTGTTATCTATGTAATGTCTAAAAATACTTGGGAAAATTATTTAAATGGGATGACTGATGCGAATGGTCAAAGAATAGGGTTAGGAAAAATAAATGAAAAAGGTCAAAAGATTTTAAATGGTAGAGAAGTATTAACAACAGATCTATTACCAGGATTCGACTCAGCACAAGAAGGAGAAGTATTTGGGGCAGTTATTGACTTAGCTAAGTACATATTAAACTCTAACTTATCAATGTATTATAAAAAATATTTCAATGAAGATAAGAATAAGTGGATCAATAAAGCTTTAATGATTGTAGATGGAAAGTATGCAGCAGGTAAGGATTCACAAAATAAATTAGTTGGAGCAGAGGGCATATTATTACTTAAAAAAGGTTCAGCAACACCATCTTCTCTTGAACCTGAGAAGTTATCAGCAAGACAAATAAAGGCATTTGAAAAAGCGAAGAATGAAGCAATTGATGCAGCAGTTAAAGCAGCTTTAGAAAAGGCAGCACAAGAAGCAAATAAAGAATTAGGTCAATCTGAATAGTAATGGATAAATTATTAGAACAAGTTAAAGGTTTTTTAACTATTACTATTGATGATACTGAGTTTGACACTAGCTTGAAATTAAAAATAATGGCTACTAAGCAGTATTTGAAAAATGGTGGAGCTAGTGAAGAAAGTCTTAGTACTGAAGTAGGAATATCATGTATTGCGATAGGTACGAATGATTTATTAAATGAAGATGCAGGGGAAACGAAGTTTTCTCCTGCATTTCAATTATTAGCAAATCAAGTTTGCAGAATGTAGGTGAATAAATGGCTAGAAAAGATAAGATAATTTATCTGATTAAAAAAACTAATCCTAAGCCTAATTCTATTGGGGATATGGTATCAGAGGATATAAAGATAAAAAGATTTGCTGAAGAGGAATCAATTAGACAATCTGAATTTTACCGAGCTAATTCGCAAGGATTAAAACCACAAATAACATTTGTAATTCATCCCAAAGAATATGATGGCCAAGAAACTTTAGAATTTGGTGGGAATAGATATAAAATAATTAGAACATATAAAAAAAGTAGCACTAAGATACAGTTAATATGCGAAGGTGATAAACATGGCAATTCCTAGTCCTATTAAGATTAAAAAAGATGGAGTTGAATATATTTCTAACGTTGATCGGGTGGAATATACTCTTAAGGAATTAGTAAGAGCAGCACTAAGAGATTGTGGAAAACTAATTACTAAAAGAACTAGACAAAGAATCAAAAAGAGAACTGGTAAAGGTGCAAAATATACTCAGTACTGGGTTAGAAAAAAGACTTGTGACCTTCAAGTAGGGTTTAAGCCAACAGTATTCTATTTAGGATTTTCAGAATTAGGAACAGGATTGATAAGTAAAATAGGATTTTTACAAGATACTGTATTAAAAAACATAAGCGAAATAAGAAAGATTCAAGGTAAGTATTTATCAGCTATAGAAAATGAAAATAAAGCTTTAGGACTCATTGAGGAAAGTGATTATGGTGAAGAATAATGGGGAGAACAGTTGAACTTAGAAAGACAGTTAAAGAAGAGTTAAGCAGAGTATGTGATGGTGTGTATTATTTAAAAGCACCATCAGATGCTTTATATCCATATATAACATATGAATTAAAATCTACTAATATTGATGGGTTTAAGGTATATCAATTAGAAGTTTATATTAATAGTAATTTAGAAGATACAAGTATATTAGAGGACTTAGGAGATTTATTAGAAAGAGAGTTTAATGAAACTATGGTAACAACTATAGATCATATACTCTCTTTTTCTATTAACGTAAGAAATACTCCTATGGAATCAGATAAAAATATTATGAAACTTAGAATGTTAATAGACATTTCTTATTACGAAAGGAGAACATAATGGCAAAAAAGAAAATTTACACAGGGTTTACACCTGAAACAGTTGAGAACTTAATTCTTGATGTTGGAGTATTTTTTAAAGATTTTGAAGTTGGAACAGACACATTTGAAACTGCTGTAAAGGCAGGGAAGTTAATCGGAGCAACAAAAGGGGGCGGTTCATTTACGGCTAAACCTAGTATTATACCATTAGAAATTGATGGATTAAAAAATAATACAAAAGGGGCTAAGCTTATAGATGATTATGAAGTAGCAATTACAGCTAATACAGTTGAGGTTACTCCAGAGACTATTAAGCTTGCATTAATTGCATGCAAAGTCACAGAAAGTGAAACTGAAGGATACGATAAAATAACAGCTAGCGAATCAATTTCATTAGAGGATTACATTAAAAATATAACATGGGTAGGTACATTAAGTGGAAATAGTAAGCCTGTAATTATCCAAGTGTTTAATGCATTAAACCAAGATGGGTTATCGTTAACACCTGAAAAGAAAGGACAAGCCGTAGTTGCATTAAACTTCATTGGTCATTATGATGTTGCAACATTAGAAGAACCACCATTTGCAATATATTATCCGAAAAAAGAAACACAAACTAAGGAGGAAAATTAATGAGAAAATTAGTTACAAGCGATATATTTGTGGCAGGAAGATTAATAAAGAAGTTAGATCTTAAGGATAGATTAAAAAGTATATATCAAGGATCTAAGACTGTAGATTCAGAAAATGATGAAGCAGTTGAGGCGATTGGTATAGAAGTTATGTATTCTATATTTGAAGAATGCACAACAAAACAAATGGAAAGTGCAATATATGAATTTTTATCAAGACCATTTGAAAAATCTACAAAAGAGATTGAAGAAATGGAGCTTGATAAATTCTTTGAAATGGTTGGATTACTAGCTAAGGAGAATAATTTACTTGGTTTTTTCAAGCAAGTTGCCAAATTGAAGTTGTAGACATACAAGATGTTATTTTCTCTAGGTATAACAATGTTGAATATATTTTGAATATGGAATTTGAGGAGGGCATTGATTTAATAAATCATGCTCTTTTAAAAATTCAAAAAGATATTTTATTGAATAGATGGATAGCTAATTATGAAATGAGAGGTATAAGTTATGAAGACTTTGAAGGCCAAGTCAAAAAACATAGTTCGATAGAAGCTAATCCTAAATCAGAAAAAGAAATATTTAACCAGGTTAAAGATATACTAGATATGACTATTAAGGGATAAAGGGGTGAACATATGGAAATATTTAAACTCTTCGGCTCGATAATGGTAGATAATAGCAAGGCAAATGAATCTATTTCTAAAACCGATAAGAATGCCAAAGGTTTAATGGGATCTATTGGTGGAGGAATCAAAGCGGCAGCTAAATTGGGAACAGCAGTAGTTGCAGCAGCAGGCACGGCAGCAGTTGCGCTTGGAGTAGTTGCAACTAAAGCAGCTATGGAGTTTGAATCACAACTTGCAAATGTAGGTACATTATTAGATGGAGATATTAAAAAACGTCTAGGAGAACTTGGAGAAAATGTTAAAAAGCTATCTATAGATACAGGAGTTTCAACAGATCTTTTAACAGATGGATTATATCAAGTAGTATCGGCATTTGGAGATACAGCAGATGCATCTAAAATATTAGAGGTAGCAGCTAAAAGTGCAAAAGCTGGTAATGCAACAGTAACAGACTCAGTTAACCTATTATCAGCAGTAACAAAAGGTTATGGAGATACAAGTGCAGAGGCAGCACAAAAAGCATCTGATTTAGCATTTTTAACCGTTAAGCTAGGACAAACATCATTCCCAGAGCTTGCATCAAGTATGGGAAAGGTAATTCCACTTGCATCTACTATGAAAGTAAAGCAGGAGGAACTTTTTGGTGCAATGGCAACACTAACTGGAGTCACAGGAAATACTGCTGAAGTATCTACACAATTAAGGGCAACAATACAAGGAATGTTACAACCAACTAGTAAAATGGCTAGTTCTATAAAAAGCTTAGGCTATGAAAATGGTCAAGCTATGATTGAATCATTAGGATTCAAAGGAACTTTAGATAAATTAAAAGAATCTGTTGGTGGAAATGAAATTGCATTTTCAGATTTATTTGGATCTATTGAAGCTAAAAATGCGGTACTAGCATTGACTGGTGCACAAGCGGAGACATTTACTGAAAAGTTGGATGCTATGAGTAATGCATCAGGAGCAACAGAAGCTGCGTTTGAACAACAAATGGATAGTTTCAAAGCTAGATGGGGAAAGATTACAAATCATGTAAAGGTAATGGGTATAACTGTCGGTGAAAAATTCTTACCAGCATTAAATTCAGTAGCTAAATGGGTTGAATCAAAGATGCCTTTAGTTGAAGAAGCATTAAATACAATGTTAGGTTTTATAGATACAATTGCAGCAGGATTCCAAGCAGTTAGACAAGAATTTGAAGATACAGGAGAACCTATAGAGTATATATATACTTTATTTAAGGAAATATTCGGAGTTGAGTTACCAAAAGAGTTTCTTTGGTTTATAGAAGAAATAATAATAGGATGGCAGACCCTATGGACAATTATAAAGGAGTTTTGGGATGGATTCGTTGTTCCATTATTTGATCAAGTTAAAGAAAATTTCTCAGTAGTTAAAGATCATGCTGATGAAATATTTAATGCGTTATCTTTAGTATTTAAAACTATGTTTGAAGTAATGAAGGGTGCTTGGGACAATATAGGTAAACCTATATTTGATATGATATTAAGTTTAGTAGGAACTATATCAGATTTCTTCGCTGAACGTATGCCCGCTATAACAGAGTTCTTTAGTCAAATGGCTACAGATATATCTATTCTATGGCAAGAACATTTACAACCTTGTTTTCAAGCTATTGGAGATTTTATAAATAATGTGTTAGCTCCAGCATTTGAGTGGGTATTTAACAATGTTATTGGCCCAATTATAGATGGATGTTTTAAAGGCATAATTGATTTATGGAATAATTCATTAAAGCCTATATTCCAAAACATTATAGATTTTATAACAAATGTGTTTACAGGTAACTGGAAAGGTGCTTGGGATAATGTAATTGGAATATTAAAAGGGATATGGGATGGCGCAGTTGCAATTATAAAAGTTCCATTCAATGCAATAATAGGAATGGTAAATAAACTTATTGATGGTATAAATAGTTTTGAAGTACCAGATTGGATTCCATTTATAGGTGGAGCTAGTGCAAGTATTCCTCAGATTCCAATGCTATATAAAGGTACTGATTACTTTGAAGGTGGAGTTGCAATGGTTGGAGAGCAGGGCCCAGAGTTAGTTGAAATGCCAAGAGGGGCGAAAGTTAATACAGCAGATGAAACTAGAAAGATATTAGGAAACAACAATAATACAAATGATAAGAAATGTATAATACAATTTGTAACTGATAGTAAGATGTGGGCTGAGGCAACAGTTAATGCAAGTGATCTTTTAAATGGAACTAGAATAAATCTAACAGAAAGGGGACTGATAATTTAATGTTTTCTATAGAATTTAACAATAAAAATAGCTTTAAAGATTTTGGATTGACTATAATATCAAAAAATATAGCACCTCCAAAGAAGATAAAAATAAAAGAAACAGTACCTTTTATGAATGGAACTTATGATTTTTCATCAATTTATTTAAATCAACTATACGAAGAACGTAGTTTGACATACACTTTCAATGTTATTGGAAGTAATAAAATAGATATGAATAGCATAAGGTCCGAAGTTGAAGAATGGCTATCAACTCCTGAAAAAACAAAGTTAAAAGATGATGTTTTTCCAGGGGTTTATTTTTTAGCAGAAGCTGAGGATATAAAATTTGATGAAGATGGAAGAATAGCAACTATGACAGTAGAGTTTATAGCGTATCCATTTAAAATTGGAGAGCATTTAGAGGGTTCTGATATATGGGATGATTTCAATTTTACATGTGATTATGCACAGGATACTAAATTTGAAGTTAATGGATTAGTAACTATAGATATAGTCAATGCAAGTATAGTTACTATAACGCCAACAGTTGTATGTGATTCAGATATTGAAGTAACGAAAGATGGTATAACATATTTATTTAAAGAGGGTGAAACTACAGATTATAGATTTATTCTTAATAAAGGCAAGAACACTTTTAAGATATCTGGGAATGGATATATAGATTTTAGATTTAGAAAGGAGATTCTTTAATGTATGAGGTTATTATTATTAATTATAATAAGGAAATAGTTATAAACTCAATGAGCACTGATAAAAATGCTAATAGGATTACTGGAGCTTTTAAGCAAGGAATTAATACTATAGATAGTTTTACATTCAGAATAACTCCAAATAATTCTGGATATAATTACTTGCATCCATTTAAAACTTTAATAAATATAGTAAATACTAAAACTAAGGAAGTTGAATTTAGAGGGAGAGTACTACTTCCCTCACCTTCAATGGCTGCTAATGGGATGATGTTTAAGAATGTTGTTTGTGAAAGTGAATTGGCATATCTAACTGATTCTACAACTAGATACGGAGAATATCATAATATATCTGTTAGACAGTATTTAGAGTTGGTAATTGATAATCATAATAAAAATGTTGAATTAGAGAAAAGGTTTGAAGTAGGTATTATTACAGTTAAAGATAATAATGATAGCCTGTATAGATACTTGAATTATGAAGAAACATTTACAGCTATACAAGATGATCTTATAGATAAGCTTGGTGGAGAATTGAGGATAAGACATGATAATGGAGTTAGATATTTAGATTACTTAGAGGAAGTTGGAGAGAAGTCTACAGTTGAAATAAGGTTAGCTAAAAATCTACAAACTATTAAGCAAGAGCTTGATCCAAGCCAAATTATTTCAAGATTAGTAGTTTTAGGTGCTAAAAATAATGATAGTGATGAACGATTAACAATAAAATCTGTTAATGCAGGAGTGGATTATATAGATGATGTTGAAGCAATAAAAGAGTTTGGCATAATACAAAGGCCAGTTATATTTGATGATGTTACAATAGCTAATAATTTATTATCTAAAGGTAACGAATATTTAAAATCTAATAACAAGATAAAAAGAAAACATGATATTGAAGCATTAGATTTATTTACTATAGATTTGGATCACCAAAGCTTCAGGGTAGGAAATTATCATAAAATAATTAATCCAATCATGTTTATTGATGATGAATTAAGAATAATTGCTAAAACAACTGATATAAATAGTCCATGGAATGGCAGTTTGACAGTTGGAGATAAGTTTGATGATATAAAAGATTATCAAGCTAAAATAAAAAAGAAAAATAAAAAAATAGAAAATGATGCAGTTGACGCAAGACTAAAGGTTGAGAAGGTTAACGGTAATTTAGATAATACCAATAAAGAGCTTACTCAAACATCATATGACTTAAAAAAACAAAAGAAATACATAATCATGGGGGTGTAGAATGGATGAGATAAAAAGACTCTATGCAGGAAAGATAACAAATGTAGAAACACAGGTGTTTGATTTAACTAATGGAGCTGTATTGAAAAGTATTTTAATATCTAATCTCACATCAGTTGAATCAGAAGTTATATTAAAAATTGATGCAGAGGAGTTTATATTTACTGTACAGGCTAAAAAAACTTTAATTGTAGATAATCCAATAGTGTGTAATATATTTAAAGTGCATTCTATAGGAGAAACAGTATTGTCAATACATGTTAGTGGGATACAACTTGGAGGTGCTTAGATGGCAAGTATAAAGGTTATAGTAGAATTTATTAGGACAGCTATGTATGGTAAGGATGTAAGAGAAAATATAGCAAGTGGGATTGAGTCAATAAATAATAATCAAGTTGCATTAAATAAAAAATTCGATGATGAAATAAAGAATATGACATTAGATGATCCATCTTCAGCGGAGATAGTTGCTGCAAGAACAGATGATATTACAGGAGAATCATTCAATACAATTGGTGAGCGTATTAATAAAGTAAATATGAAATCAAATATTATAGTATGTAATGAAGTGCCTGTTTTGAGAGAAAAAAACGCTTTCTATTTTAGAGTTACAGATAAGCAAAGTGGAGAATCAGGGACAGGTGAAATAAAGGTGTCTCCAAATATGGGGATAAAAATAGTTTAGGAGGATTTTATTAATGAGTAATTTAAGAAAAGTTAGAGTACAATTACTTAACGAAACAACAGGTGCAGTTGAAGAGGAAGTAGATGTTTTAACATCTGCCGAATGTGTAAGTTTTGCAGATGGAGAGACATTCCAAGATAAACTTAATTTAGGAAAGCTAACAGGAGCACAAGGACCAAAAGGAGATACTGGAGCAAAAGGAACGACTGGTGCGACAGGGGCAACTGGTTCAAAGGGAGATGCTGGGTCACAAGGACCTAAAGGTAATACAGGGACAAGCATAAGAAATAAAGGTGCATGGTCTTCTACTACAGCATATGTATGTGATGCCAATTATATAGATTTAGTTACGAGTGGAGGAATTACGTATATATGTAAAGCAAGTAATACCAATCAAGCTGTTACGAATGCTACATATTGGGATATAGCAGCACAAAAAGGTGCAACTGGAGCTCAAGGGGCAAAAGGTGATACAGGAGCAATTGGACCGCAAGGTGCTAAAGGGGCAACTGGAGATAGAGGGGCAACCGGAGCACAGGGAGCAAAAGGAGATCCAGGAGATACTGTTAAAGTAGGTACAAGCCTTAGCAATGCAGCACAGAAAAAATTATTTTTTAAGATAGTTTAAGGAGGGAATTATGGCAAAATATAATATAGAAATACAAAATGATGGTGGAGATATATACTATCCACATACAGCAGCTGAGGTTGTGTTTGATAATGAAGGGGCATCTATAAAAGATAAAATTAGTATAATATTTAAATCAATTTTTAAAACTCCACCAGTGTCTGATTTGATTAATAAGAATACAACTTATTTTTATGATTTATATACACGTATTATAAATAAGCATCCACATTTATTGTCACAGAAGGTTCTTGGTAAGGATCAGTCCAATACTTTAGATATAAAACAAATAACATATACACCATCAGCAGGATATAAGAATACAATACTTATAACAGCTGGGGTACATGGAGATGAAAAGGCATACCCTTATTTAATTTATGAGCTATTAAAGTTATTAACATTAGATGCAAATTATTCATTTCATTTAAAAAAACTAAAAGAAGAAACAAGGATAATAATTATACCAATTGCAAATCCGTGGGGTATAAATAATAAAAAGAGACAAAATAGTAGGAATGTTGATATAAATAGAAATTTTGACCACAAATGGTCGACTCAGCCTGCGGAGTGTAATAATGCAAGCGGAACTAGATACAAGGGAACAGCTCCATTCTCAGAAAAGGAAAGTCAATATATAAAGCAAGTTATGGAAATAAATTATATTGATTCGCATATTGATTTACATAACTTTTTAAATACAGATTCAAGAGGCTATGTAATGTATTATTCTAAAGCTACTGAAAATATATCAATCGAAATTGTTAAAAATATGATTAAAGATAAAAATGAGACTGTTGAATATTATGTACAAGGTGATGATAGTTGTGCTGCAAATTATGCTGAATCAGTACATAAATTACCATCTATGACACTAGAAGCTGTAAGATCTAGTGGGAATATAGATACAGTGGAGAATATAAATAAAGCATTCAATTTATTAATAAATCATTTGATTCAATATGGAAATATAAATAGGAATTCTAAAGTAGAAGTTGGTGGAATAATCTTAGATAGAATTGATAATGAATATGGTTCTAGTAGTTCAGTACAGTTTCCTAAAAGTACATCAAACCAACCGATGACTACATGGGATAAAACATTGAGGTTTTCTTCAGATGGATTATTGATGATAAATGGATTTATAACTGCATCAAACCAAAACAATGATGGGGGTGTACCAAATGGTAGTACATCTTTAGATCCAAGAATAACACATAAAGGCGAAACTACTAATAGACTTAGTGCTACATATGGGTGGGGATTAGCATTTAATTTACCTATAGCTATGCAAGTAAAAGTGAGCGCTGGAAATGATGTTAGGTTTCAACTTTATGGGTGCTATGATGGAACAGATGGAGTTTCATATATTAAAAGGGTTAAAGTAAACTTTACGTTTATACCAACAAAGTAAAAGAGCATTAATTGCTCTTTTTTTATTTATTAATAAAGAAATATAGTGTATGAAGGAGAATTATTAAGATGACAGGATTTTTAAATCAATTACCAAACATAGTTACTGGAGGCTTTTTATTTTATTTACTTTGCAAGGGGATAGATTTTGCATTAGGAATATTAAAAACATGGAAAAATCCAGAAATAAAATTCAAAAGTAGAATTATGAGAGATGGAATAATAAGATGGATTGCTGAATTAATTGCGATAGTTTTTGTTATGGTTTTAGATCTATTTTTAGGTTTAAATTACATAATTGCAATAGCAACATTATTGTTATTTATCTATAGAGAAGCTGGATCTATTAAAGAGAATCTAGAAGAGTGTGGCGTATTTTTACCCGCAGCAGTAGAAGAAAGTATAGAACAATTAAATCCAAATAAACCTAAGGAGGAAAAATAATATGAAAGTAGCAGATAGAGGTGGGCATAGCCCAAATTGTACTGGAGCGAATGGAATAATTAAGGAACAACCTAGTGTTAGAGAGGTTGTAAGTAGGTTAAATGTAGTATTAAAAGAATATGGTCATACTATAATTGATTGTAATTCAAATGCAAGTACAGTAAGTGGAGAATTAAACGAGGGAACCAAAAAAGCTAATGCCAATAATGCTGATATTTATATACCATTTCATATGAATGCATCAAATGGTAATGGACATGGAGTTGAATGTTTAGTATATAATTCTAGTAGTAAAAAGGCTATTGAAATAGGGACTAGAATGTGTGCTAATTTAGCGACATTAGGATTACAAAATAGAGGTATTAAATATAGACCTGAGTTGCATGATTTAAAGCAGACTACAATGCAGGCAGTAATTGTTGAATTGTTATTCTGTGACAACAAACATGATGTTGATATTTGGAATAAAACTAGTTGGGACACATTGGTTTATTTGATTGCCAATGCAATAGATCCTAATATTCCTAAAGAAAAACCAATTTCACAACCAATACCACCAACACAAGGGCAACAGACTTTTTATAGAGTAGTTGCTGGTAGCTATTCAAACAGAACTAATGCAGAAAAACAAAAAGCATTATTAGAATCTAAGGGTATAACAGGGGTGTTTTTAGAAGCAATTAAAAAATAATTTGAAGGCAACTTAGAGTAAAATCTAGGTTGTCTTTATTTTTTTACATAAAAATAGAAAAAAATAGTATTTTGTAGTAAACTTAATAAGTAAAACTTAAAGAAAAAAGGGGTAGAGAACAATGAAGAAAATTTTAAGTCTTTTAATTTGCTTAATGTTGTCATTAACTGTAGTTTCATGTGGTGACAATAAAGAAGAGGTAAAAGAGCCAGAAAAAGAACCGGTTGTTGAACAACCAGTAAGCAAGGTGGATAAATTTAAAAACACTTTAAAAGAAAAGGGTTATGAAGTGGGAGAAGATGAACTACTTGCATTTGAAATGGTTGGTGCTAATAATGGTTATAAGTTTAAGGTTGATGGTGAACTTATAGAAATATATGAGTACGATGAAGCAAATCTTTCAGAGGAGGGAAAAGGATTCATAGAGCAAGGTAAAAATGGGTCAATATCACTTAGTGGATTTAATGTACCTGTAAAGTATAATAATTTCTTAATGTTAGGTAGAGCAGATAAACATTCTAAAGGTACTGAAATAATAGAAATATTTAATAGTTTATAGAAGATAAAGGCAACTTAGAGTAAAATCTAGGTTGTCTTTATTTTTTAATGTAAAAATAAGATCCTAAGCAAGAATCTTTATAAGGACAAAGCTACAGAAGTGGATTTAACAGAATTGGAGTTATTAATAACTGAAAGAAGAAAATAAGTATAATAAAAGCCTTGGGGTTAATCCAAGGCTTTTAAAGCTAGTATTAAAATAATAACTATCTAAAATATTAAAATGTGGACAACTTGTTGTATGATGTGTAAAATAAAAATAACAACTTATGAGTACAAATCAGTAAGTTGTTATATAATAGAGATTATTTTATTGTGTATAACTCTATTATACTTATTTTCATTCCAAAGACAAGAATAAGTTTAAGGTAGGGTGAGTTTTTTTGAAAACAAAAGAATTAAGAATAGATAGGCTTACTTCATTAGGAATACGTTTTAGTGATGTGAAGAGTATTGTTAAAGATAAGTATGACTATGAAATAGAAGAGTCTAGCTTTAAGGAATTCATGAATAATATTCAGGAATATAATGATATAGATGAATATGAATTATTTGATTTGATAGAGAATAGATATTATAAAAAGATTTCAATATTATCTATGAGGAAGTTAAAAAAGGAACCAAACTATCCTATATGTGATGAATTGTTAAATCCTATGTTGCTGAGTGTGTTCAAGCAAACTCATGATATTAATTTACTAGGAACACCAGATTTTAATTATGAACTTTCAGAATGCTATAAATTAGTTTCTTATAAAGAAAATATAGTCAATAATTCAATAAAGAGTATTGAGTTTAAAATAGCATGTATTAGAAGTTATATAAATAAAGAAATGTCTGAAACTGCTGAACTTGAGGAGAGAGAACAAGAGTTTTATGATTGTGCAAGATTTTTTATAGATCTTGATAACAAGGTAATATATATGTTTTATAATGATTGGCCAATTGGATATGCAAGTACTACTAATGGGTATACTGAAAAAAAGAGATATTTATATGCAATTATTAAAAGTGCAACTAAGGGTAATGTACTAAGCTATATATTAAGTGATTCATTAACAGAATACTATAATGAGTATTATGATGAAACTGAAAATGGTAAAAGTAGAAAAGTAATAAGCCACGTAGAATGCATGTATAATGACGAAAAAGTTAAGGCTATCAAAAGTACTGATTATGAGTATAAGCATGAAAGAAAAACTTTAGATGCAATAAAGTATGTTATTGACAATAAGGGATATCATATAGCGGTGATTGAATGCTTGATTGCTAATAAACTTGTTAGAATAAAAGAAGATGGTTCAATTTTTGTTGATAATAGTGGAGTTTGCGAGGAGGTACTCATGTATGTATGCAAAGAATTTATTAGGAAAGATACAAATTTTGATTGATTTAGATAAGGAGTATGAGGTTGTACTAGATTTATTTTATAATTCTAGTAATAAGGAATTAACAATGATTTATTTTTTACAGCAAACAAAGATAAATAAGGATAAATTATATGAGATTTTTCATGAATTAATATATAATGATATAATAGGTTTTGATGAATATACTCGTTGTCCTAACTGCTATAAACTACAAGAGAAGAGAATGAATAGTGAGTATAATACATGTATAAAGTGTAAACTAACTTATCTTGAAGATTATAATATAGAAAAATTTTATTTAAAGGACTTAATATATGAAAGAACAAGATAAAAAAAATAAAGTGGGGATAATGGTATGTGGTATTGTAGCATACATTGGTTATTCATATTATAAATATGGGATTATATCAAATTTTCCACCAGTAGTATTGTTTGTTAAAATAATTGATAAATTAGTTATAAAAATTGATATGTTAACAGATAATATAATAGACGCATTTTCAAATAGTGATATTATTAAGTGGTGTCTTCTTTTAATTGTTATTGTTTATATTTTATCTAAGCTAGATTTGAATAAAATATTCTCTAATATAGATGAAATTAATTGGAAACAACAATATATTAGAATGAAAGCTGAGCAGCTTGATAAAAATCAAGAATTGAAGAAACAAGAACTACAAAAAAATGAAACATCAAGTTCTATAGATGATGTTGAGATAGTAAAGATAGATAAGAGGCTTGAGATAATTAAATTAATAAAAGAGTATCCGTACATTGCAAAACTTATTGATAAATGGGTTAATAATAAAATTACAAAAGTACATATACCTTTATCCAATTTAATATCTAATGTTGGTGATCCATCATTAATAGATAATATTTTTGAATATAATTTGAAGAATAATACTATAGTTCTAACAGGACTAAATGAACAATATAAAACTGAAATAATTGAAGTATATAAAGAATTATTTAAAAAATAAATCTAGGAGTTAAATCCTAGCTTTATTTTTTAAAAGAAATTCATAATTTCATCAGTTAATTCTATATTTTCAACTTGTTCATTTTGTGTTATTTCTGCACAGTTTTGCACATTTTCATCACTTTTTTGTGCTTCATTAACTTCGATAGGTGTATTAATTGTGTTGGAATGTGTTAAAGTTACATTATTTGTTGCGTTTTGATACAAAATGTACTTTATATAATCAGCAGCATTATATTGGGTTTCTAAGAATTCTATTATAGATTTATCTTTTGGCTTGTCCTCATTTAATGTGAAGTTTATCCTCATATTATTTCCATACCTGGTTACAAAGATTTAATGCACCTTGAGCATTGCTGTATAATCCTTCTGGATGAAGTGTTGCAGGTGTACATTTTTCTATATACTTTTTCAATACTAATGAGCCACCAGCAGTGAAGATTACATCATAATTTTTTATGTTGATATTTCCTTTTACTGCATTTAGGACTTGCTTTAAAAAATCAAGATATACATCATCAGCAACAACTATCTTTTCTCTTTTAATTAATCTTTCAATATCTTCTTCAATATAATCATTGCCCTTAGCATTTTCTAATTCCTTTATGATCCTGTACAAGTCAAAAATACCTAGCTTAATTGTAAAGTTCTTTTCAAGCTTACCTTCTATGAATGAAGCAACATTTATTGTTCTACTTCCGATATCAATAAGTATTATATCTTTCTTATTAGCAGCTGCTTGATCTAAGCTGTAGTATGAAGCATAACCTTCAGGAAGAATAGCAACTTTATGTATATATTTCTTTACAAGCTTATCATTAATCTTATATTCAAATTGCTTACCTTTAAATTGTTTTATAAGCTTGTCTTTATTAGTTAATTGGTTTACTGGTAGAAGTAAGCATAAGTTGACATTAGTTTCACTAGTAGCTTTATTAAGTCCATATAGAGCAATAGGCATATAGTTCTTATCAACCTTATTATACTCTCTATCAAGTTCACCAACAGATATATAAGTTGTTTTATTATTAAAATTAACTCTTTCAAAAGCTTCACCATTTGCATTGAAGCCAGTAGAGAACTTTGAAGAAAAGTTCCCCTTTTTATCACCAACAAATTTAGTATTATAGTTTCCTAAATCAATAACAATATTTTTCATGTGTAAACCTCCTAGTTATTTTCTAAAAATCTTTTCCATTCTTTTTTTACAGATCCTAATGATTCAGTTTTATGATAGTCTTCTACGTAATAAAGTCGAACTAGAGCATTATGAGATTTTATTAATTCTTTAGCTCCTTGATAATGAATATTTTTAGTAATATCAGGTACAATATTCTGGTCTAATTCAAGCTTTGCACAAAAGAAGCACAATTGTATTTTCTCATATATAGATTCAATTAAATGATCATCCATTTTAATAACCCCTCATTTCATTAAATTCTCTAACTAGAAACTTATAAGCACCAGGTGCGATAAATTTAAGTAGGTTGATTACAAAGAACATAGCTACTATAGTTACACACCCATAAACTACACACCAGAAGCTCCAAGTTACAAATACTTTTAATAGTTCAAATAATAAATTAAAATCCATTTTTTAATAATCCTCCTTGATTTTAAGGAGTAATATAAGCTATACTAAATTTGCGAGATTTGGTGGTAGCTTATGTTACTGCCTTTTTTAATTATCTTTTTCTATTTCTATAATAAGATCATCTAGTTCTTCCTTTAAGAATTTACTACTAATACTAAATGTAGCACTATAAAACTCTACAAACTCCGTTAACATTTCTATATTTAATGCACGTTCATCTTTATTTTTAGCAGCTTTAATTGCCTTGCTTATTTCTGAATACATCATTACCGACAATTTAATTTGAGCTTTAGCAGATAAATCAAAATCTATTTTCATAATAATCACCATCCATATTATATTTATTTAATTGTTCCTCTAATGATAAATCCGTTACTGGTTCATCATCATCAAAGATTATAGGTAACATTGTATTTTCTTTTTTAAAGAGCTTTAAAATATCTTGTGTTATAGAAATTCTATTTTTAGCTAGAATATCTAAGTAACAATCTATTAAGAATGTAAATTTCTTTCCTTTACTCTTATTAAATTTTCCAAGAGCTTGTACTAAGAAAGCATTATCCATAGTGCCAGCAACATATGATTGCCACTTTGAAAGTGTTAATCCTGTTTTTCCTTCTATAAGTTCAGTATTTTCATTTTTTGCTTTAGAAGTATCGTTTTTAACCATGTTAACAGCCTTTTTAACACCTTCTTTTATATCAGCTACTATGTCTTTTAAAGTTCCTAGAGTGAAGCTATAAATCCACTTTGAACCTTGTCTAACCTTACTTTCAACAAGTAGACCAAATGTCTTAAGTTCTTTCCAAACTCTCCTAAAGGCTTTCTCACCATAACCAGATATAGATAAGATGTGACTTCTTTTAATCTTAAAGTTAGGTATAGTAGAGAAATGTTTTATTATACTGTATAAGCCTTTTGCTTCTAGAGATAAGTTTTTATTTAATAAAATTGAATTATCTATTTGAGAGTATCCAGTCATTATGTCACCTCCTTTGTTAGTTTGTTTGTGTTTGTTTGTGTTTGTTGATGTTATCATAACACGGTGTTTTAAAGCTTGTCAATATGTTTGTTGATAATAATTGAAAGGTGTTTGTGTTTGTGCTATAATTATATTAGATAATTCAATTAGGAGGTCAGGAATGGATAAACAATCTCAAAGACGATTAGTTACAAGAAAAAGATTTAATACTTCTATAGATATAGAACTTTTTGAGCAGCTGGATAAACTATCAGAAAGAACATTAATACCAAAGAGTAAATTATTTGATAAAGCGATTGAATTAGTATTAGAAGAGTATAAGGATAAGTAAATCAATAATTAGTATATTTTAATATATAAGGTGATAATATGAAAGAAGTTAAGAGAAAAGATACATTAGTAAATAGAGAAAGATACTCTAGCACTTTTGATAAAGAGTTATTAGCCGGATTAAAAAATCTATCTGATGATACGGGAATCCCAATTACAAAATTATTTGATAAATCACTAGAACTATTATTAGATAGTTACAAAGGCCAGAAGTAAGATTCTAGGCTTTTTTTATTTTCAAAAAATTAAAAGTATAGGCTAATATAAATTATTAATAGAGTTTTGTTAATATAGTCTTATTAGTATATAAGTATGTTTGGGGATAGCTGATTGGGCGGGGGCGAAACGACAGTCTGAACATATATATTAAAAATAAAAAGGCTAAAGGAGAGAATATAAATTCTTCACTTTAGCCTTAGATTAATCAGAAAATCGTCAAAAAACCGTCAGAAATATAATTATATTTAATTATACATAATTCTATATTGAATTGGTAGAAGTCAGTAAAATAGAGAATTATACTATTTGAGTATACATTATTTTTAAAGGTTAATACTTTAATATTAAACTTGGCATAAAACCCTCCCATAAATTAACAAGTATCCAAACGTAATATTAGAATTATATACTTAGTTGGAAAAAAATTCAATGTGAATAGAATTTTATATTATATAAATGTTTTACTTTAAAAAAGATATATGATATTTTTATTGTAGATTTAAAAATATAGTGACGGAGAATAGTATGAATACACAAAGAGAAACATTTGAAAGTATCAATTTAATAATAGAAAAGGTAATAAGTGAAATTAACTCAGGGAAGAGTAGAGTATTTGAAATTGTAGATAGATTAAGAGATGAATTTGAAAGAAAAAGAATAGAATTGGAAAATGTAAAATATCGTATCGAAAAAATAATAGTAGAAGTTGATGAGTTACAAGCGTTAGATAAAAGAATGAGGATAATTTTAGCCAATGCATCTAAAGAGTTTAATTCAGCTTCAGAAAAAATTATTAGAAGCACTTATGAAGAAGCTTTAGAAGTAAGAGTTATGTATGTAACAAAACAAAATGAAGAAAAAGAGCTTAGAAAGCAGAGAGATGAATTAGAAAGAAGTTTAAAAGAGTATTTAGAAAGTATAGAGGATGCCGATAATATAGTTAACCAGATAAATATAGCACTTGGATATTTAGAAGGAAATATAGCACAAGAAGTTAAAGGTGCAGAATCTGATACTCAAATGCAAGTTGGGATTAAGATATTAGAGAGTCAGGAAAGAGAACGAAAAAGAATTGCAAGAGAAATTCATGATGGACCAGCGCAATATATTGCAAATGCAATGTTAAGAATAGATTTGTGTAAAATGATAGTACAGAGAGACTTACAAGAAGGATTAAATGAATTAGATGATTTAAAGAAAAATGTAAAAATGGCATTACGTGAAGTTAGAGGAGTACTATTTGATTTGCGTCCGATATCTTTAGAACAGTTAGGTTTAGATGAAGCATTGAGAGAGATGGCAAATTTAATTTCAGAGGAAAATGGAATTGAAGTAGATATTAGTACAAAATCTATGGAAAGAAAAATTGAACACATATTAGAAATTGCAGTTTATAGATTAGCGCAAGAGATATTAAACAATATAAAGAAACATTCTAAGGCAACAAAGGTAATAATCCGTGTAGAATATGGAGCCGATTACGTGTACTTTATGATTAACGACAATGGTGTTGGATTTGATATAAAAGAAGCTATAGAGAACGCAAAAAGAAAAGGTACATCATATGGATTAATTGGAATATTTGATAGAGTAAATCAGCTTCAAGGAAAAATAGGGATAGACTCATCACCTGATGAAGGAACTACATATAAGATAAAACTACCGGTAAAGTAAAAGTCAATCTGCACCACTATTTTAGTAGTAATAATGGTGCAGTATAATTATATATAGAATTAATAGATATAGGCTAAGTAGTTATTAAAGGTTAAATAGGGTTTAGTCAATAACATAGGATAAAGGATGAGGGAGAAACGGTATGAGTGAAAAGATTAAAGTAGTAGTAGTGGATGATCATGATTTAATTAGAGAAGGACTTAATAGAATTCTAAGTTTTGAAGATAATCTAGAGATATTAGGGAAGTGTAGAAATGGCAGAGAAGTAGTAGAACTTTTAAGTGTAAAACAAGCTGATGTAGTGTTGCTAGATATAAATATGCCTGAAATGAACGGATTAGATGCACTAAGACATATTAAAAAAACTTGGCCATGTATTAAAGTGGTTATGTTAACGGTTGAAGATGATAGAAAAACTATAAATGATGCTATTGATATTGGTGCAGACGCATACATTCTGAAGGAATCTGCAGGGATAGAGGTTGTAAATGCTATAAAAAGCGTATTTGAGGGTGAAAAGTATATTGATAAAGCTTTGGTTAGAGTAATTTTTTCGCATATGAAGATTGAAGAAAAAAAAGAAAATCAAATGTTAGAATTACTTACAGATAGAGAGTTAAACATATTATTACTTATTTCTAAAGGGTTAAAAAATAAGGATATTGCAGAAACATTATTTTTATCAGAAAAAACAGTTAAAAACTATGTTACAAATGTATTTAGAAAAATTAAGGTTGAAGATAGAGTACAAGCTACAATATTTGCAATTAAGAATAATATTGAAGAGTTTGTTAACAATAAATTAATATAAGGACTATAGTCCCTGTATTTTAGGACTATGGATATCTTACCTAATGCAGTAAAAACATATATAATAAATACATAAAGATCATTTATGATTTCCTCAAAATTATTTATGATTTCCTCTAAGTTACAATACATAAAGGGCGTATATTCATTAGAATATACGTCCTTACCCTATTAAATTAATTTACATATGTATTAATAAAGATACACACTCATATAAATATAATGGGGTGAAATAAATTGGATAAGGTTGAAAACTGTTGTGTTAATGAAGCTATAATATCGAGAGAAGAGATAGATAGTAATTTTGGTCAAAATAAATGTATTATTACAGGGAGATCTAAAACTGGAGAAATACGTTCTTTATTTGAATTGTGTTTTAATGATGTAGAAAAATTAAACAATTGTAATAGAAAAATAGAGAAAATAGAACTTTGTTTATATTTACAAGATTTAAAAATTGGAATAAATAATGATGCCTTTATGTTAAATATAGGGATTAATACAAAAGAATATAACTCAAGTCATGTTACATATAATACAGCCCCTCCTTTTTATCAAGAATGCCATATATATAAAATTAAAAAAGAATTTATAAATAAGTATATTAATTTAGATATAACTCAAATAGTGAATAGTTGGAACAATAAAACTTACCCTAGATGTGGATGTACAATTATGGGACTAAATAGTGAAGCTATTGCTATCTTTGGCTCATCTAGTGCAGTAAAAAAGCCATATTTAAAAATTTACTATAATAATCAAAGTGATGAGTGTGTACAGAATAATGATACCAAGGTATTTGGTGTATTTAACAATGTAACAGGAGAGTGTATAACAAAGCAGAATAAGAGTATCATACTTTGGGATAACAAGGAGGTAACTACTGGAGTAACATTGGATAATAAGCAAATTATTATACGAGATAAAGGTGTTTATAAGGTAGATTATTATATGAATGCTAGATGTAATTGTTATACTACAACACAGCTAGTACTAAATGGTGAAGCTATTGAGAGTAGTAAACGACAAATTGGAGCTACAGATTGTCCAAGTAGCGGAAGTACACTGATTGAGGTTGTTGAAAAAAATAGCAAATTAGACTTTATTATAAATAATGAAAATGTAATGTTAGTTAATATAGGAGTATGCTCATCATTAAATATTTTTAAATTATAAAAAATAGTAACACAAAATAAAGGTAATGAGTAAGATAAATTATATGAAAAGATATTCAGGAGGAAACCTTAATGTCATTACCTAAAATTCCGGATATGAATCCAAATGTAACCGTAACACAAGCAGATGCTATTAATTTATTGCTATTTTCAATAGGAATGGAAGAGATAGGATTAAGTCATATTATCAACTCAGAAGGTGAAAAAATTCAATACGTACTAGGTACACTAGTTGATGGAGATGGAAATGCAATTGCACCACCAGCAAATGTAACTATAGCAAATGTTCTTGAAGTAAATAATTCTGTGAATAGTAGCTTAAAGAATGTATTAAGAAATCAATTATTATTACAATTAAAACTTGAAGATACTATGGAGATGATGACAGCTCCAGTAAATCCAATACCTTAATAAAATAGAGTAAACATAAAAACAACATTAGAAGTCTAATGTTGTTTTTATGTTTATACAGATAATTTAAAAACAATCATAAATTTCTTTTATAAATAATACATTTATAAAAAGAAGGGAGTGATAGAATATGTCCATGCCTAATATACCAGATATAACTCCAGTAATAGATCTTGATATAGAAAGCTCTGTAAATATGTTATTAAGTTCTATTGCACTTGAAGAGATGGGGCTTTCTCATATTATTAATGCAGAGGCAGAAAAGATTCAATATGTTTTAGGAACACTCGACACTAAACATAGTCTAAAATGTAAAGAGTATTCATTAGATGATTTATTGAAAGTTAATAGGTCTATAGATAGAACCTTGACTGGAGTTTTAAAAAATCAAATAATGTTACATACAAAATTAGAAGATACAATTGATTTATATGAAAGATTTAGTGGAAAAGAAATTCATAATATAAATAGAAATAAAGAAGAAGATATGTTTGAAGAAGTACATTGTTCCCCAGAGTATTTCTAATTAAGGAAGTTAAACTATGAAACGATTTTTTATAATAGCAAATGGAAGTAATGATCTATATTATAGTATTTCATATACTCTAAGCGGTCTTATAGATGATATGCAAAGTTTAAATGATATAGAAATTTATGTTTTTTATAGCATATTAAATACAGATTACTTAAATATATGGACAAGGATTGAAAATGATAATATTTTAAATGAGATAAGGGCATTTAAAGTTACAAAAGGAATGATAAGTGAAATAAACTATTATAAATATTATAGAAGTACTGAAGTGGATAAAAAAAAGATAAATATTATGGCACCAGATTTATTTATAAAGGATTTTTTAGAAGAAGAACATGAAAATATAGTTATTCTATGTGGACATGGAGGACTTTTTCAGAGCTTTTTAGATATGTCTATAAGCCCGTGTTGTTCATTAAATACAATAACTATGTTAAATAGACTAAAAGGATATAAGATAGATTTATTATTTTTAGATATGTGCTCTATGAATTATTTAGAGATATTTTATGAAGTTTTAAAGGATTCTAAGATAAAGAATCTATTAACTTATAAAGATTTAGCTCCCTTTGAAGGGGTAAGCTATAATGAACTAATTAAAATCTTCAATAACAAAAGAAGCAGTGAAGAAAATATAATAGAATTCATGAAGAGTAGTAAAGTTCCATTAGTATATTCAAATATAAAAAAAATAAGTAACCTTGAGAATGTTAAGTCATTACAAAATGATATTGCGAAAGAATGTATATATGAAGAAATGCCTAAATTTGATGTTCATATAAAGATGCTAAATAATGAAATAAAAAAGGCTGTTAAAGAGAATAGTGAATCACTGAATATACATAAAGCACCGTTAAATTTTATTAGATATTACTTGAAGGAAAGGGAAGAACGGGAATTGTATAATCAATATAGCCTTGGTGAAAATAACTTATGGAGATATTTTATAACTAAAACTGTCTCACATAAAATTGATAGAAAACTAAGTTTGCCAGAAGTGATAAGATTAGATGTAAATAGTTTAGAACATATAATTTGGTTGCATAATAGTAATTTAAATAAAAACCAATTACAAGAAAAATTATTAGAACTAAAAAAGGTACGAGGAGAGTTATAACAGACTCTCCTCGTATATTTTTTATAATATTAAATTATTAATGAATCTCAAATCCTCTTCCTAGACCTGTAGAAAATAAATAAGTTGTATTAGATTTTCCAGTAAAAGAATTTAATGAATTTGCTAAATTATAAATAATTGTAGCATTTGAAGAATCTCTTCTAAGGACATCTGAATTTAATTTTACAGTATAAATATAGTTTATTGTTGTATTTGCAGCAATAGATGGAATTAATACATGTACTATATTATTCGTTACTGTAAATGTACCGAAAGAAAATGGGTTAAATGATACAAACTGAAGCATATTAGGAAACGTATCAGATATCATAACATTAGTCAAAGGTATATTATAAGGATTAGTTATAATAAGCTGATATTGAACGCTTTGACCACTAAAACAGCGTACATCACCTGAAGTAAAGGCTTCATTATTAGTTAAGTTTCTTTGTAGTTTTTTTATAGATATAGAATTGTTATATATTATAGTTGAATTACTAGTTTCTTCCCCATAATTATTAGGTAAGGTAGAATTAGCCTTAAATGATGCCGATGCATTATTTGAAGCGACTAATATATCATTATCATCTAAAACTTGAGCTTCGATGATTAGTTCTTTATTTTCTAGAGGATTAATAGAACCTAGGTTAACAGTTAATAGTTTATTAGAATAATTAAATGTACTAGTTGGTATATTAACTGATTTAAATCTTAAGCTTTTAGGGATAGTATCAGTAACTATAACATTATAAGCCATAGATTTTCCTATATTGCTTATATCTAATTTATAATTAATTAGATCATTACCACTACAAACTAGAGGATTAGAATCATAAACAGATTGAGTAGTAATATTTTGTTGTTTCTTTAATATTGCTATACCAGGAACAACAATGTTTAAATCAGCAGATGCAGAATTAGAATGACTTTCAGGTGAACTAATAGAGTTAGACCATTCTACCTTACAATTAGTAGATAGCGTATCTTCATAGTCACTTGGATTAGCAGTTAGTGTTTTGTTTGAATATTCTAATATATATTCAATAGAATTAGATGTGGTATCTAATATATTAGCTAATTTAACTATGATACTATTATTTGATACTGAGTAAGTTGTAGTAATACCATTAAGTTTAACATTTGCAATATTAGAGGAATCGCTTGATGTTAGTAAATCAAGTATTTGAGCATTGTATGCAATGCAACCTTTCGGGAAATTTACTGTAATTTTAACAGTATATTCATCACCTAGTTTTACAGTAGATGGATTATATACTTTTGTAATAGAAGGTGTACATCCGGTTAATGGAGATGTATCACTAAGTGGGTAATAGTTATTTGTATAAGCATATGAAGTAGCAGAAGCTTGAGATGTACCATTAGTTAATGATGATACTATTGGGTATTCATTACCCATTATAGGTAATGTTGAAACCTGTAAATTACTTTGTATAGTTATAGTATCGCTAGGGGATAGTTCAGAGATAGTTAAGGATAAAATATTGTTATTTACTGTTAACGTACCATATTGGCCAGTACCAGTTACTACTGGTGTACCTATTAATGTATAAGTCGTAGGTATTGTAGTTGTATATTGAAGATTAAATGCATCAGCTGTGTAAGTTGGTTGTTGTACATTTAGATTATTCAATACAACTTCAAGAGAAAACTCATTATTTAAAGATACACAGTTACTTGGAGATATAGTATTGTTTACAGTTAAATACGGGTTACCATAATAAACTATCGAATTATCTCGTAAACTTGATGCAATATTATTAGTATTTATAAAGCTACATTTTGCTAAGTTGTAAATCATTCCATTATTAATTTCAGCTGTTACAGGTAAATAAAAACTAATAGTGAGATAGGTACCACCATCTAAGTTGCCTAGTGGAACACTAGCACCATTGTCAGGCATAAGAGTATATGTTGCACCTTCAGGGAAATCACCAGTTGCATTTATATTAACTGCATTTGCAGCAGATATATTTAATGGTGGATAGTCAAATAAAGTAACATTTTTTTGTTTAGCAACCAGGTTAGTGGCATCATATATAATAATGAATTCAACATAATCTTGTACAGCAGCAACATCTATAGTTTTTTGAGTTAAATCAGAGTAAAAATATCCAAGTACATTTGTTGTGATGCTTGGTGCTTCTACATATAAGCTAATATAGGTATTTAGAGAAATATTATTTTGTGTAATAGGGTCTACAGCAGCTATAGTAAGGGAATCTGTTAAATTATCAGTAGAGTAGACATAATTCCCGGCACTATAAGTTGAGTTTGTAGTAGTGGATAATGTAATGGAACTACTATAAGAAGCATTTACTAAACCTAAATTCCATTGTATTGTTGTTGTACCATCGCTATTTATTGTAAAACTTGTATATTGAATACTAGAGCTACCTAAGTTATAACTCATTCCATCAGGTATAATATAAGTTAACAGTACATTGTATAATGATGTATAAGAAGTAACTTCATAATAAAATGTATATTCATTAATTATATTTACATCGGTAACTTGAATTGAACAGGTTTCTATTAAATTTAACTCTAACGCTTCAATATCATATTCCCAATAGAAGGATGTTGAATTCCCAGTTACAGTAATTGAACTAATTAATTCTTGTCCATTTATTATTAGTGAACCAGAATTTTCAACTCCTAGATAGGTTAAATTATCCCATATTGCAACTTGGAAAGTTATTATAGTATCTGAGCCTTGAGATAATGTTTTATTATTAATAGCTATTTGAACATAATTTTGAGATTCTGTTACTGAATTTACAATTGGATTTAAAAAATTTAATGAATCTGTACCGGTACATTGCCAGGCTCCTATATATCTTAATCCATTTGCAAGATTTAAATTAAAAGATATATTGGATGAATCTCTGGTACTATTTATTAGTTCAATACTTATAGTAAAAATTGAGGTTGCATCTGATGTATTAGGACCAGGAGTGGTTCCAGCTCCCTTTAAATGTTTAATTGGACCAACGATTTTAGCACTATATCTCAATACAGTAGTAAAAGTTTGAGTGGTAGATGTAATTTGAATATTGTTTTGATCATACATTCCTCTAGGCTTAGAGTCACCAACTGCTGAAATAGTAAATCCATTTAAAACACTTCCATAGGCAACTGGTTGACCGGTATTTCTAAAAGTTTCATTAATTTCTATTGTAATATCTAAAGTGTAATTTAGTTGGTTTGGATATAAATCAGTAATATTAACGAAAGAAACAATATTTTTAAATGAATTATTTATTATATTTGTAGTTGGTTGTATTGAGGAATTAACGAAAGTTACTCCGTTAGGTAAAGTTAAGGTAACTCCAAGATTATAAATTGGATCTGTTAATGAGGAGTTACCAAGCTTTATTTTAAAGGTACATGTCTTACCTAGAACACATTCAAGTTGATTAGTTTGTACATTATTAGGAATAAGTGATAGTTTTAAATCACCTGATTGCAATGACAATTATATTCACTCCTTTTAAGATGATATTGTTATATTATATGAAGATAATATAATAATGATATTTACTTATATCTATATTTTAGAATCTCATATAACTTGTATGTTGCAATAGCAGAAGTATCACAAATAGATTCTAGATTATTTATTTCATTAATAGATTCCTCTATAAGAATATCTTCACAGCAATAAGTTAAATCGAATTTTTTAGGTGGTTCACCATGAAAACTTTTATATCTTTTTCTATATAACTGCATTGTACATTCAGTTTTATTGCTTAAATCTGAACTGTTAAGCTTATTGTAATAGTAGTTGATAAAGCTATAATTAAAGTTTGAATTATGTGATATTAGTTTAAATCCATTTGAAAATTTAGTGAAACTATCAAGTGCAGATAAAAGTGTTGGTGCATCGTGTATAGACTCGTTTGTTAATCCTGTTCTTTTAGATATAGCTATTCCGATAGATCTAAGTGGATTTATAAGTGTATGAAATTTACCTTCAATTTGACCAAATTTAATTTTAACTGCTGAAATTTCTAATATATCATTTATTTCGGTTCTTATTCCGGTAGTTTGAATACTAAAAGCAACATAGTTAAAAAAGTCATATAAATCTTCAGTTGGACAATTAACAAGCAAAGAAAGTTTTTTTAGATTGTCATTTATTAAATCAGCAACATTATAATCATCAATTTCAAAAATATTATTTTGTGTTAATGGCTTTAAATAGGTATCTCTTAGTAAAAAAGTATAATATGCTAAGTCATCTGTATTTAATGTTGTTGACATCAAAGTATCTATAATATTTCTTGCATCATTTATTAAATTACTGTGTACTATAGAGTTTAATGCATCTCTCTCTAAGATGAATTCTTTATCATGTTTCTCAGTAAGATAATCATCAGTATTTTCTAAGCTTGATATTTCATCAAGAAGTGTAGTATCAGGTATCTCATTAATAGTATCTTTATCAATTAAATTTTTAAAGTTATCTTCTTTTAATATAGGATTGTGTTTTTTTTCATCTATAATATGCGAAGTTTGGATATTATCATTAGTTAATAGCTTAGTATTATCATTAATAAGAGAAGGCGTAGTAAGTTCATCAGTAAGTGTTTTTATAGATGAAAGTGAACTAGCTTTCTGATTAGTAATATCTACTGATTTAATATTTGTAGAAATCTTTGCATTTACGGGCTTGATAGATTTTGATTTTTGAGAATAATTTTTTTCTTGTAAATTGATTTCTTTAAGTGGAGAGTCTATTAAGTTAATCGTATTAAGAAGTCTCATACAATCATCTGTTTTTATAGACTTACTCACGTCATCAAATTTTCTAAGTTTAACTATAAGTGAGTTCAGTGAAATAATAAGTTGTGTCTTATTGATATCTGGATTATTAAAGTCATTTAAAATTGTTTGATATTTATCTTCAAGTTGAGATAATTCATCATAACAATCTGAACAAAGACCAAATTTTAATTTTAAAAACAACCCTTTTTTAGAGCAGGATAAGCAGGTACTCATTATAAATCTCCTTCTAATAGTTCTATATTATATCTATATTTTATAAAATCACAAAGCTTGACTAATTTGAGAAAATATATATGAATTATTATTAAAAAATAAGAATAATATTAATAAAGACGATTAAAGGATAAATATATGAATAATGAATTGAAGATTTTAGGTTTAAAAGAAATTGAATCTAAAGAGCAAGTTAAAAAGGCATATTATAAAAAGGTTAAAGAATACCCTCCAGAGATATATTCAGAAGAATTTATATTATTAAATGAGGCATACAATAATGTTATAAATTATATTGAAAATAACAAGTTATATGAAATACAAGATGAAAAAGATAGAGTGAATATTAATAAGATAATAAGTGCATTAAAAAAAAGTATCTATGATAATGAATACTTTTTATTGCCTAAGATGATAACAGATCTATTTAATATACTTACATTAAGCAATTTCCAATATATTAATAATGAAGTTATAGATATGATAATTGAGTTGATGAAATATGGATTTGAAAGTGAAGCGTTGTATATTGCCTATGTATTTGAAAAAAAGTTTAAAGATATAGAGTTAATTGATTTATCGAAAGCTTATAGACGGTTAGAAAAACATATTGTAATGAACAGTTAGGGAGGTGTTTTTGATTAATATTGATGATGAGATAAATTATTATATTAGGGAATTAAATAATGATAATTCATTCGAATTTGATGAAAGTATATATACAGAGTTTGATTTAGTTAAGGAATATCAAAATAGAATAATAAATAAAAGTATTGAGATTGAAAATAAGTTAACTCGGAATACAAGTATTACATCGAATATATTGAATGATATAAGTTCCAAATCAAATGCATATGCTGAAATAGAAGAATTAAAACTTAAAAATAGAATTTTATCAAAGAGAGAAAATAAAATATTTATGGGAGTTATAAATATTTTAGATAGCATTGATTGGATGTTCAAGTTAGATGGAGAGTTAGATAATATTTCATCTAGTATTCAACTAACTAAAAAGCTAATAAAGAGAGAATTAGATAAAATGAGTATTTCAGAATTGGCAATCAAAGGTGACTTGTATAATGATGAACATCAAATTTGTATTGATTATAGAGTTAAGCAGGATCATGAAAATAATGAGATTTATGAAGTAATTAAAAAGGGTTATGGAGTTGGTGGTAATGTATTAAGACCAGCTGAAGTTATAGTTGTTGATAATACAAGGGGGGAGAGTAATGGGGATAATCGGGATTGATTTTGGAACTACAACATCGGAAGTAGCTTATTACAAAAATGGAAAAGCTCAAGTTATTAAAAATGTTCAAGAGGGAGATAGTTATGTTGTACCATCTGTTGTATATATTGAAGGAAATAATATAAAGGTTGGAACTAAGGCTAAAAACCAAATGGTTTTAAAACCTAATAATACTATTAGTGAAGTTAAAAAATATATTGGTACAGATAAGAAGATTTATATAGATAATAGGGAATTTACGCCTGAAGAGATAGCAGCTAAGATACTAATTAAAATGAAGGAGATAGCTGAATTATATACTGGAGAAGAAATCGATGAAGCGGTAATTACTGTTCCTGCAAATTTCAATGATAAGCAAAGAAAATCAATAAGAGAGGCTGCCAAATTAGCCCATCTAAAAGTTGATAGAATTATTAATGAACCAACAGCAGCGGCTTTAGCTTATGGAATAAATCAACTAGATAATAATATGAAATTTCTTGTTTATGATTTAGGTGGTGGGACTTTTGATGTAACTGTTTTAGAGTTGTTTGACGGTGTTTTAGATGTAAAAGCAAGTAGAGGAAGTAATATTGGTGGTAAAGATATAGATTCTTTAATAATCAATTATATAGCAGAAAACTTTTATAATGAAAATAAGGTGAAGTTAGATTTAACAAATCCAAGAGTTTTGTCTGCTTTGAAAAGTAATAGTGAAGAATGTAAAAAGAACTTATCATTTGAAGAGGTTACAGATATCATAATAACATACATAAGTAAGGACGAAAATAATAATCCATTAGATATAAATTTATCTTTAACAAGGGAAAAACTTAGTGAGCTATGTATGGATATAATAAAGTCAACTGAGCAAATTGTGGATGATGCAATAATATCATCAGGATTTAAAGTAAGTGATATTGATAAAGTTATCTTAGTTGGTGGATCAACAAGAATGATATCTATAAGAGATATGTTAAAATCAAAGTTTGGCGGAGAAAAATTAGTTCTTGGAATTAATCCAGATGAGATAGTATCATTAGGGGCAGCTATACAAGGGGCAATAAAAAATAAAGAAATACTACCTAATAAGGGATTAGTATTGGCAGATGCATGCAGTTATACATTAGGAGTGGAGGTTTTAGGAAATAAGCTTGATCCAATTATAAAACGTGATACAAAGCTTCCTGCAAAGGTTACTAAAAGTTATACAACTGTAGAAGATAATCAAGATGAGGTAGAAATTAAAGTTTATCAAGGTGAGAGTATTACTGCCACGGATAATTTATTTTTAGATTGTATAGATATTAAAAATATACCTAATGGAAAAAGAGGAGAACAATTTATTGATATAACATTTCAATATGATTTGAATGGAATATTAAATATAGAGGTAGATGTTATAGGAACAGGAAAAATAATAGAAAAAACTATAAAAAGAAATAATACATCTTTAAATATGGAATATGATGTTGGATGTGCTACAGAATGTACAGATACGGATCTTATTAAAGATAAATTACCGGAATTTGTTAAACAAGAAAATAGTGATACTATTATAGAAAAAGTAGATGAAAAGCCAGAACCTGAAAAGATAGAAGAATTACCAAAGAATGAAGAGATTGAAAAAGAAGAAATAAATAATTTAGACGGTAGAGAAAATAGTGCTGAAATAAATGTAGAGGGTGAAGAAGCAGAGGAAGACTATAGCAATATATTTAATGAAGTAGTTAATTTAGTTCAATATGTAAATTCACTTCTTGGAGAGTATGATGAGGAACTTCAAAAAACTGTTAGAGATAAGCAAGGTGAACTTTTAACAGCAGTTAAAAGTAATGAATTTAAAAATATAAGGACAATAGAATATGAAATACTAGATTTGATGGGTTTAAATGAAGAGTAGAGAATTAAGTAGTTATATTATAGATAGTCTAAAGAACAAAAGAATATATGAGCTGAAAAGTAAGCTTGAAGATGATGTTAAAAAATATAGTAGATCTACAATTCTATTAAATCTATTAGGGCTATTAAATTTAAAATATTGTAAATTTAAAACAGCAGAAAAGCTCTGGGTTAAAAGTTATTTGATCGATGGTAATAATAATTCAAAGAAATATATTTGTATGATAGCAAGCGATGAATATAAGGAACTTGTTGAAAAATATAACTATGCTATTGAGTTTTTTAAGGAATATAATTATGTTTCTGCTATAGAAAATTTAGAAGCTGTAATAATTCTAAATGGTGATTTAATAGAGCCATATATATTATTATCTTTATGTTATTATAAGGTAAATAAATTAAAAAAATCATTAGAATATATAAAGAAGGCTAATGAATTAGATAAATCAAATTGTAGAATTAGTAATATTTATAGAGAAGTAGATAGGGGCAATTTGATTGTTAATGGAATCGGGATAACTGTAGGTGGACTAGTAGTAGTTGGAATAGTTTTATGGTGTTTATTACTGATAGGGTAAATTATGGATTTGAGTGAGAGGGAATATTGATTCACTTGGTTCGTTAGAGTGTGCTTAAGGCACTTGAAAGTGTAGGCGTATCCTACGATATAGAAATAAAATTTTCAGATTTATAGTAAATGAAATTAATTGGATAAAATCTATGATTTTATCCAATATTTTTTTAGTGACAAGATGCTCCAGCTGGGAAGCCACCACTAGAATTGAAATCATTATAATTATTAGATGATGGAGGAAGTTCATTAATAGAATCTAAAGAGTCTACAACTACAATTTGTCCACCTTTCATTCCCATCCAGCAACTATAATTAATTGTAGTTGATTTATCAGGAGTAAATTCAAAGGATGTAGTAGTATTTGATTTTAAACTTTTTTCTATCTTTAAATCAGGTACTACTATTTTATTTGTGCAAAAACTTAAATCATCTGATTCTATATTAACTTTTACTTTACTTCCTTTTTCAACGTAAAGTGTTCTAGGAGAATACCCTCTAGAATTAGCTGCTAAAGTTATTTCTTGAACCCCATCTTTATTTACAAAAGGCAGTGATATATCTTGAGATGAATTAAAGTTATTAGTAATATTAGTGTTAGGATTACTTGATAATAGGTTTGGATTAACTAAGGACAAGCCTTTTTGAATCATAATTAAAGAAAGTAGTACTAGGAAGTATCCACTAAATTTTAATATTTGATTTGAACGTTTTTTACTTAAAAGTGTTGATAATGAACCGAATATAACCATTAATGGAACGGTTCCAATAGCAAATATAAACATAGATTCAGCACCTAAGTAGAAGCTTCCTGTTGATAGAGCATATATTTGCATTGTTTGAAGGGGTCCACATGGCATTAATCCATTTAATATACCAACAATAAAAGGACTATTATTATTATTATTTTTAAGCTTACAGTTTATTGGAATGCTTAGTTTTATCTTTTTAAATACTGGTATATTTAAAATGTTTAAAGCTGTTATAAACATAAATACAGCAGCTAAAAGTTGAATTATTCCTTGAATTCTTGGAGTTAAAGTAAATACAGATCCAAGGGCTCCAACTATACCTCCAAGAAGTGTATAAGATAATACTCTACCCAAGTTATACATAAGTGAAGGAGCAAAAGTAGATTTTTTACCTATAGTTTGAGTTAACATAATGCCTCCACACATACCAATACAGTGGAATGAACTAAGAACACCTATAAATAATATTAAAATAAGTGACCCCTGATCTAATAAGGAAGTCATATCAAAATTAAATAATGGAGAATTACTTAGAAAAATCATAAGCATAGCTAATAAAACTAGAGGGAGAGCTCCATCAAATATAGATTTTTTTCTAGGTGGATAACCTATGTCACCTAGTTTCTTTTTTATTTCAATTTCAGTTATTTTATTCTCGTTATAAGTTATAGCAACTTCACCAGTTGCATAGTCTGCAGTAGCTGACTTTACACCATTTAAAGAAACAAGTTCTTCATAAATTAGAATTTCACAAGTGTGACAAATCATATTATCAACTTTTAATTTCATAATATTCATAGCAAAACCTCCAAATAAATTTTAAATTTTCTAACAAGTTCTACAATAAAACAAAAAAATGGAGAGATTATGGATTTTAAATCTCCACATTTTCTATATAATTTTAAGTAATAATAATCATAGGATAAAGAAAGGAATGAAATTTTTGAAGATTTTAATAGTAGATGATGAATTTAAAATATTAGAGGTTTTAAAGGCTTATTTAGAAAAAGAAGGTTATGAAGTAATAACAGCTTTAAATGGAATAGAAGCTTTAGAAAAATATAAAAATGAATATCCAGATTTAATTTTATTAGATTTAATGCTTCCAGATATATGTGGAGAAGATATTTGTAAAAGGATAAGAGAAGAATCAAACGTACCTATAATAATGATTACTGCAAAAGTTGAAGATGGTAATGTTATTAATGGACTAGATATGGGTGCAGATGATTACATAAGTAAGCCTTTTAATGTAAAGCAAGTAGTTGCAAGAGTTAAGGCTTTATTAAGAAGAACATATATAGCAAAAGCAAATAATGATAACATATTAGTTTTTGATAATGGAAAACTTAAGATAGATGAAGAAAAAAGAGAAGTTATAGTTAGAGGTAAGGAGATTATTTTAACTACTACCGAATTTTGTATACTACAAGTATTAGCAAAGAATCCAAAGAGGTTATTTACGCGTGATGAACTTATTGCAAAAACATTAGGGGATGAAAATGATAGTTATGATAGAGTAATAGATTCACATATTAAGAATTTAAGGCAAAAAATCGAAGAGAATACTAAAAAACCAGAATTTATAATTACTGTATATGGAATGGGGTATAAGTTTGAAGGAAAAAACACTTAAGTCGTTAAATAAAAAGATTATTACTCCATCAATTATAACAATTGTAGTTGTAACGTTAATAGGAATAGTAAGCTTTAGATATTATTTTCAAAAGGAATTTGATAAATATATAGGAAATAAAACATTAATTGATATTGAAGAAGTAATTAGAGATATATCTCATCAATATGATTCTAATGGAGTTAGAATAGAGTCAGTAGAAAGTATAAGTATGTCTTCATTAGAAAAAGGAATGTTTATTTCAATATATGATAAAGATAATAGAGAGATTTGGAATGTTGAAACTCATTATGAAGGAATGTGCACATCAATGGCACAAAGCATAATAAATAATATGCAAGGTAATAAAAATAGGTCAGATAGTTTCGATGAGTATGTTGAACCTATACAAGTTGATGGTGAAGTTGTTGGATACATAAAAGTTAAATATTATGGACCTGTATTTTATTTAGACAATGAGGTTGAGCTTATTGGCGTGGCAAATAGAATAATTATTTTAATGGGATTTTTACTAATAGTGAGTTATGCAATTATATCACTTATTATATCTAGAAAAGTAGAGAGTCAAATAAATAATGTTATGCTAAAAGCTAAATATATTGCAGATGGTGAGTATGATAAGGAGATAAATATTGATACTGATATTATGGAAATAAATAACCTATCAGAATCAATTAATAGTCTATCTCAAACTATAAAAAAACAAGAGGATATAAGAAAAAGATTAACCGGAGATATATCGCATGAATTAAAAACACCATTAACTAATATTCAATCACATTTGGAAGCTATGATTGATGGCATTTGGGAACCAACCAATAGTAGGTTAGTAAGTGTTAAGGAAGAGGCTGAAAGGTTAACTGGATTAGTTTTAGATATGCAGAAGCTAAATAAGTATGATGAATACTCAATAAAATTACAAAAAGAAGAATTTAATATTTCAAAAACAATAACAAATATTTTATTTAATTTTTCAAATACTATTCATAAAAAAGGTTTGAAATTTGTTTTTAAAGAAAATGATAAAGTTTTATTTGCTGATAAAGATAAAATTACACAAGCACTTATAAATTTAATATCAAATGCTATTAAATATTCAAAAGAAAATGGAAAAATTGAAATTCATATACAAGAATATGATGAATCAATAATTATAAAGATAAAAGATAATGGAATAGGAATTAGTAATGAAGAGCTGCCCTATATATTTGAAAGATTCTATAGAACCGATAAGTCTAGAACGAGACTAACAGGAGGAACAGGGATTGGACTTACTATTACAAAAGCAATTGTAGAATCTCACGGAGGTAAAGTAAGAGCATTTAGTAAATTAGGTGAGTGGAGTGAGTTTGATATAATATTACCTACCAATATAGCTAAATAAAAATAATTATCAGTTAGCATTGACACAAATGATAAAAGGAGTATAATAAAAACATACCCCCCACCCTGGGGGATAGTGATAAAGTTATAAGGAGAAAGATATGAAACAAGATAATATGAAGATATCAGGAATGACTTGTTCAGCATGTGCAAATAGAGTTGAGAAAGTTGTTAATAAACTTGATGGAGTAGAAAGTGCTGTAGTAAACTTTGCAACAGAAACATTAACTGTAAAGTTTGAGGAAGATAAATTAAATAATCAAGACATTAAAAATACGGTTGAAAAGGCAGGGTATAAAATAGCTGTAGAAGCTCATACTCATAGTTTTAAAATAGAAGGAATGACTTGCTCAGCTTGTGCAAATAGAGTTGAAAAAGTTACTAAGAAAATTGATGGAGTTATAGATTCAAATGTTAACTTTGCAACTGAAAAATTAACTATTACTGTTGATTCAGATAAAGTTACTATAGGTGATATAAGAGCATCAGTAGAGAAAGCAGGATATAAGGTAGTATTAGAAGAGGATAAAGAAGAAGAAGCTCCAAAGAGAGATGAAGCTAAATTACTATGGAAGAGATTTATATTCTCTTTAGCATTTTCAATTCCATTACTTATAGTATCAATGGGACATATGGTAGGAATGCCACTTCCAAATATTTTAGATCCAATGATGAATCCTTTAAACTTTGCAGTAGTTCAATTAGTTTTAACAATACCAGTTATGATTGCAGGATATAAGTTCTTTACAATTGGATTTAAAAATTTAGTTAAACTAAGTCCAAATATGGATTCATTAATTGCAATAGGTACATCAGCAGCTGTACTTTATGGTGTCTTTGCAATTTATAAAATAGGTGGTGGAGAGCATGAATATGCTATGCATCTATACTTTGAATCAGCAGCTGTTATTTTAACATTAATAACACTAGGAAAATATTTAGAAGCAGTATCAAAAGGTAAAACATCAGAAGCTATTAAAAAGCTAATGGGATTAGCACCAAAGACTGCTAATATAATTAGAGATGGAAAAGAACTAACTGTACAAATTGAAGAAGTAGTAGTTGGAGATATAGTTTTAGTTAAACCAGGTGAAAAGTTACCTGTTGATGGAGAAGTAACTGAAGGTATTACATCTATTGACGAAGCAATGCTTACAGGTGAAAGTATTCCTGTTGAAAAATCAGTAGGAAGCAAAGTTATTGGTGCAAGTATTAATAAAACAGGATTTATTAAGTACAAAGCAACAAAGGTAGGTAAGGATACAGCTTTAGCTCAAATAATAAAGTTAGTTGAAGATGCACAAGGAACAAAAGCCCCTATTGCAAAATTAGCAGATGTTATTTCATCATACTTTGTACCAGTTGTAATTGTTCTTTCATTAATTGCATCAATTGGATGGTATATTTCAGGAGAATCAGCAGTATTCTCATTAACAATATTCATAGCAGTACTTGTAATAGCTTGCCCATGTGCACTAGGATTAGCAACACCTACAGCTATAATGGTTGGTACAGGAAAAGGTGCTGAAAATGGAGTGTTAATTAAAGGGGGAGAAGCATTAGAAACAGCTTATAAGATTAATACTATAGTATTTGATAAGACTGGTACTATTACAGAAGGTAAGCCAAAGGTAACAGATATAGTTACAAATGGAATTAGTGAAGAAGAAATTTTAGCTTTAGCAGCAAGTGCAGAAAAGGGATCAGAGCATCCACTTGGAGAAGCTATAGTTAAAGGTGCAGAAGATAGAAAGTTAAAGCTTAAAAATATAGATAAGTTTAATGCAATTCCAGGACACGGAATAGAAGTTGAAATAGAAGGTAAGAAAATCTTACTTGGAAATAAAAAGCTTATGGATGAAAGAAAGATTTCAATAGGTAACCTATTAGATAAATCAAATACATTAGCTGATGAAGGTAAAACTCCAATGTATATAGCTATAAATGATGAGTTAAAGGGAATAATAGCTGTTGCAGATACAGTTAAGCCAAATAGTAAAAAGGCTATTGAAGCTCTTCACAAAATGGGAATTAAAGTAGCGATGATTACTGGAGATAATAAAAAGACAGCAGGAGCAATAGCTAAGCAAGTAGGAATAGATATTGTCCTAGCAGAAGTTTTACCAGAAGATAAGGCTAATGAAGTTAAAAAACTTCAAAATGGAGATAATAAAGTAGCAATGGTTGGTGATGGAATAAATGATGCACCAGCACTAGTTCAAGCTGATGTAGGGATTGCAATAGGTTCAGGAACAGATGTTGCAATAGAATCAGCAGATATAGTTTTAATGAGAAGTGATTTACTAGATGTTATTTCAGCGATACAATTAAGTAGAGCAACAATAAATAACATAAAGCAAAATCTATTCTGGGCATTTGGATACAATGTACTTGGAATTCCAGTAGCAATGGGAGTGCTTCATATATTTGGAGGACCACTATTAAATCCAATGATAGCAGCTGCTGCAATGAGCTTAAGCTCAGTATCAGTATTGTTAAATGCATTAAGACTTAAAGGCTTTAAACCATCACTTTAGAAAGTAGATATTATTGTTAAAGTGGGTTATTAATATAGAAATTAGTATCTTGATAACTCACTAAAATACTTAAAAGATATAAAATTATAATAAAAATTAGGAGGAAACTATTATGAAAAAGAAAATTATGATAGAAGGAATGAGCTGTAATAACTGTGTAGGTCATGTAAAACATGCATTAGAAGAGTTAGATGGAGTAACTTCAGTAGAAGTAAATTTAGCAGAGAAATATGCACTAGTTGAAACAACAGTTGAAGATTCAGTTTTAAAAGATGTAATTGAAGATCAAGGATATGACGTTGTAGAAATAATATAATAGATTATAAAATCACACTGTACATAGAGTTTGAGACAACATATGTATAGTGTGATTTTTTTATATTTAACATTATAGATATTAAACGATGTTTAAATTAGTTAACTCGCTTATTATTCAAGTATATTATTATTTAGGGGTGTTATATTAAACAATAACTAAATTGTAATAGACAGAAATTATGTCTATAATAAACTTATAATATAAAGAACGGTATAGGAATTTACCGAAGGTGGTGTGTTTATGGGGATTGAAGAATTGCATCAAAAAATTACATTAGAAGAATTTATAGAGAGTGAGAAAACTAGTGAAGTACCTTTAGAATTTATTGATGGATATTTAATAGCAAAATGTTTTTCTTCTATGGTTCATAATAAAATAGTTTTAAGAATTAGTAGTGAGATAGATAGATATTTAAGAAAAAAGCCTTGCGAGGTATTTTCAGAGCAAATAGAAGTTATCCTAGGTGATGATAGAGTAAAACCAGATGTCTTTGTTGTATGTAAAAAAGAAAATGAAAACTTTAAAAAAATAGGTCAATCTTTCTTATCAATACCAGATTTCGTTTTCGAAGTAGTATCACCAAGTAATGCTGGGTTAGATACAATTACAAAGATGGAGCTTTATGCTAAATGTGGAATTAAAGAATATAATCTTGTTTATCAAGAAGGTATGATACATCAATATGTTTTAAATGAATTTGGAAGTTACTATCCTAAAAATAGTTATAAAAACAGCGATGTTTATAAAAGTTATGTTCTTGAAGAATTAGAAATAGATATGGACTTTATATTTGAAGATTTAGAATTTTAGACAATGAAATTCTATTAATTATATTGTATATGGGGAAATCTAAACTTTTTTACATACGGTATGGTGAACCCTATCACAAGTAAGGGATAGGGTTCATTATTACATAGCATTTCTTTGCTGATTAAAACTCGAAATAGGTGGAAATATTTTAAAAAATAAAAATCTTACTAAAGGAGATATAATTAATAAATTTAAAGGAATTGCAAAAATAAAGTTTGTAACTATAGCAACACCATAAGCAGAAATAAAGTTAGAATTTAGCCCTACATTAGTAATCACTCCGAATAATGACATCCAAATAACCATACCACATCCTGTGAAAAATGACATGCACAATCCTACTTTTGCCATAGAGTCAGTTGGATTTAATATTTTACTTGTAATGACTTTTACAATTTTACCAACTATAAAAATATCTCCTATTAATGCATATATAAAAGCTACTGGGAAACCTAGCACTGCATGTTTAAATATAGATAATGAAAATCCTTCAACTATAGCTATATTATAGCAACTCATGATAAATACCATTATTGTGGCAATCATTAATATAAATATAAAATGTTCTTTTTTGTTTTTAAACAAGTTAAATACCTCTTTTCTAATATATTGTCAACTAAGTTGACTAAAGTATAATATCATTTTTAACTCTACAATGTCAACTAAGTTTACTAAAATTGTATTATAGAGTTAAAAATGATATATAATGTAGATAGATTTAATTAAAATAAAGGAGTATTTATATGAGTTCAAATTTTCAAAATTTAAATATAATAGATTTAATAAGTGAAAAACATGCAAAGCTTAGAAGGATGGTAATAGAAACTTGGGTTGAAAGGGGAGAAGAAAGGGTTAGTGATACAGAATCCTATATGATTGCACTAATAGAAAAAAATGAATTAACAGTGGCCCAGATTGCAAAGATAATAGGAATATCACGCCAAGGAGCTCATAAATGTGCAAAAGGCTTAATTGAAAGAGAATATATTATTATAGAAAATCAAGACGTAAATTCTAGAAATAAGATACTTTCTTTAACTGAAAAAGGATTAAGATTTTGCAAAGAGACATTAATTTTAAAAGAAGAATTTGAAACTAACATTATAAACTCTATAGGTAAGGATAAATTAAAAATATTAAAAGAGTGTTTAAGTGAAAGTTGGTTTACAAAATAAGTATTGTGAAAAATTAACTTTAGTATAAAATTCTTTAAAATATATATAAGTATAAGGTGTAATAAAAAATTTTAAAAGCTATTTGATATAATAAAAACACGCTCCGTAGGGGAGTTAAATTCCCCCAAAATTAATGTCTATTTTTTATATAATATAAATAAGAAAAGCTTAGTGTGGTGACACTAAGCTTTTCTTAGAACGTTTTAAGTTTTAGGGATATCGATTATTAATTAAAAGAATAACGTGATTTATACTTCTTTATAAATACTAAAGATAATACTACAGTGGCTAGTTCAGCAAAGGGAACTGTAAGCCATACCCCGTTTAAATCAAATGCAGTTGGTAAAATAATAACTCCAATAAGTATGAATAAAAATGTTCTAGCAAATGATATTACAGCTGAAATCTTACCATTTGAAAAGGCTGTAAATAATCCTGATGCAAATATATTTACACCTACAAATAAGAATGCTATAGAGAATAATTTAAGTCCTGATAATGCTAATGAGAATACAGTACTTTCAGGGCTAACAAAGATTCCTACTATATATGGTGCAAAAACCATAGAAGATATAAATATTATTATTGAGGAAACTAATATAAATATTTTTGAGTATTTAAATGTTTCCTTTAATTTTGATACATTATTACAACCGTAATTATAACTAATAAGTGGAGCTATTCCACTTGCAAATCCTAAGTAAGTAGATACTAGCAAGAAGTGTGCATAAAGAATAATTGTTAATGCAGCAACACCATCCTCACCAGCATATTTAAGTACAAGAATATTAAATATTAGTGTAGTAACACCTGTAGATAATTCAGTAACCATTTCGGATGATCCATTTATCATAGTTTCACTTAATAGTTTAAAATCAAATTTAGGTTTTACAAATTTAAGTGTAGATTTCTTTGACGTAAAATACCAAAATCCTAGTATCATAGAAACTAGTACACCAAGTCCAGTAGCTAAAGCTGCTCCTGAAATCCCCATATCAAAAGTTACTATGAAAACATAGTCTAAGATAATATTAATTACCCCACCTATAATAGATAAGAATAAACTGAAATTAAAATCTCCATCAGTTCTAACGAAGAACTCTAACATTGATTTTAATATAAAAATTGGTGTGAAAAGTGCAATTATCTTACCATAGCTTATGCAATAAGGTAATAAATTTTCAGTAGCTCCTAAGAACATACATATATTATCAAAGAATAATAATGTAATGATTGTTAATACAACACCTATAATTAATGCTGCTACAAAAATTAAAGAAAATGAACTATTAGCCTCATCATATTTCTTTTTACCAAGCTTAATTGCAACAATGGCACTACCTCCAGTACCCATCATTATAGCAACACCAAAAATAATATTTATAATTGGAAGTATTATATTAATACTTGCTAATGCATCAGACCCAACGAGTGTAGATACAAATATACCATCAATAATCGTATATAATGAAATGAAAATCATTGATATTACAGCTGGTGCAACGAATTTTAAGAATTCTTTAAATGTAAATTTTTTTGTAAATTGTGCTTCCATATATGTTCCTCCGTATAAAAAATAATATAAATGAAGTATAATGTGTATAGTTACTAGACAGTCAAGGAAAAGTTAAGAATTGACTGTTGAAAGGAAGAGTTAACTATGATAAGTGATTTTAAAAGAAAATATTTAAGCATTGGAGAGTTTGCAAAGCTATGTGAAGTTCCAAGAAAAACTCTAATATTTTATGATAATCTTGGGATATTTTCACCAGAGTATAAAAATGAAAAAGGATATAGATTTTATAGTATAAATCAATACGATACATTTGCAATATTAGCAGAACTAAGGGAAATGGGAATGCCATTAGATGAGATAAAAGATTATCTTGATAAGAGAAATCCAGAAAATTATATAGAGATGCTATATTCAGAGAAAGAAAAAATAAATGAAAAGATAAACAAACTTAAATTTATAAATGAAGCTATAGATAATAAAATAAAGGTAGCTAAAGTAGGTCTAGAAACAATTGAAAATAAGGAACCTTATATTAAGATGGTAGAGAAAGAATACTTAATTGCTACAGATATAAATTCAAAAACACAAAAGGATATAACATTAGAAATAATAGACTTTATAAGCTATTGTATTAAGCAGGATTTATACAAGGGGTATCCTATAAGTGCAATGGTAAGTGAAGAGAGTATTAAAAATGGTGACTTTACAGATATAGATAAAATCTGTATGAAGTTAGATGATGAAATAGAATCAGATAAATTAATTATAAAAGAAGAAGGGTTATATGCTTGTATAAATCATAAGGGAAGTTATGAAACTACGTATAAATCATATAAGATATTAGTAGACTTTATAAAGGAAAATAATTATGTAATAGTAGGTAGTTCATATGAGATGAGTTTATTGGATTATTTTAGTATTAAGAGTGAAGAGGAGTATATTACTGAAATAGCGATTCCAATTGAGTTGGGCTAAAGGATTTTATAGGCTTCATAGAAAATACATGATAGAATATAAGATATTTTATAAAATTAGAATTTGGAGATAGAAAAAATGAAGAGAGTAAAGGTGACTAGAATGTGGATTATATATGCGTTATTATCAGCATTCTTTGCTAGTGTGACTTCGATTTTAGCAAAGATGGGGATGGAAGGAATTAATTCAAACTTAGCTACTGCCATTAGAACTATTGTAGTATTAGTAATGGCATGGGGAATTGTATTTATAACAGGAGCACAAAGTGGAATAGGTGACATTAGCAAGAAGAGTATGTTATTTATAATATTATCAGGTATTGCGACTGGAGCATCATGGTTGTTTTACTTTAAAGCAGTTCAAATAGGTGATGTATCAAAAGTAGTTCCAATAGATAAATTTAGTGTAGTAATAACAATGGTTTTAGCATTTGTTATTTTAAAAGAAGCATTGACTATAAAGACTATTTTAGGTGGATTGTTTATTACTATAGGAACATTTATTTTGATTTTGTAGTAGGTATGAAAGGGCAGGCAAGCTGCATGAAGGAAATAAATCTTTCAGATTTAATTGTAAATTTAGATACATGGGGATATATTAAAATGATTTATTTTAATATATCCTCTTTTTAATTCAAAAAATAAATATGTATAAACAGGAGTATCTACATAAATATTCTTATATATAAAAGAATAGAAGAATAGAAGAATATGCGGGAAATATCAGGGGTTGAGAGGTACCCATACAAAGAACAATATTAAAAAATGAACTTTCAAATCAGTGATTATATTAGGGAATAGAGTGATACTATAACTGAGATTATAAACTATACTTTCATGGAATAAAGATTGGATAAAAATATAATTAAAGTTAAAAAGTTGAAAAATAGTGATAGAATTTAATTATAGTACTCGTATTTAATTAATGTACTAGTACAAAATCCAGTATGGAAGGGAGTAGTTCCATGGAAGATAAGCTAATTATAAAATATATAAAAAAGAGAAAAGAAAAGGGATTAGAGTTACTAATTGATACTTATGGTGGGTTAATTAAATCTGTTATTAATAGATATTTATTTAATATAAATGGATATGAATCAGAGTGCATGGATGATGTTTTACTTTCTATATGGAATAACATAGATAAGTTTAATGGAAAGGAAAATAGCTTTAAAAATTGGGTTGTAGTAATTGCAAAGTATAGAGCTATAGATTACAAGCGAAAATATTTGAAAATTGTAAAGCAAGAGGACGAGATAGATGCAGGTGTACTTGATACTAGTGTTGCTATTGATAAAGAAATTCTTGAAGAGGATCTGAAAAATGATATAGAAAAATTACTTGATAACCTTAGTGAAAAGGATAAAGAACTATTTATGAAATTATTTATATATGAAGAAGATATTGATAATGTGGCTGAGGAGCTAAAGATATCAAAGGCAAATATATATAATCGTGTTTCTCGTGGAAGAAATAAACTTAAAAAGATAGTAACTATCAATGAATTTTATTAAGAGGTGATAAAATGAAAAATCAATATGATTTATTAAATAAAATAAAAGATAATGAGACATATGAAGAAGTAAAATTATCAGATAAAGAAAAAAGTGAAATAAATGAAAGGGTTTTAAGTAAGATAAATAAAAGCAAGAAAAGAAATAATAAACATAAAGTGGCAATAGCGTGTTCCATATGCATATGCCTATTTATAGGAATGACAAATCAAAATGTTTTAGCATCAATACAAGACATTGGGAAAAGCATAGAAAGCTTTTTTGATTTTGGAGATAATAAGAATACAACAGATACTACCATGAATCAAGATTACAAAACACAAGTACTTAGTGAAGTAAATGATCAAGGTATAAAATTCATAGTAAACGAAGCAACAACAATTGATGATGAATTATTAATAAGCACAACAGTAGATTTCAGTGAAATAAAAAGTAAAAATAAAGATATAAAAAGACATATGATACCAATTATAGATGTAAATATTATGAGTAATAATGAATATCAAAAAGTTAAGGGTGTAGGAACCACATATAATTACCATGAAGATAAGGATGTAGTTGATATACTAATTAAGCGTAATATTGAAGGCATTTTCAATGATGATATATATACTATTACTCTGAATATAAATACTATGGAGTCGAATAAGGGTAAAGATATAGTGATAAATGGAAATTGGAATACATCATTTGATATCAGAACAGAGATAAGCCAGGAAAAAACAAAAACAATAAAAATAGATAAGAGTTTAGAACTGAAATATAAAGGGGTAACTGCAGAGAGCACAATAAATGATTTAGTAGTATCTCCATTAAGAATATCATTAAAAACTAAAGATGAATTTTATGACGATAGGCATATATTTTATGAATTATTTGATCAGGATGGTAATGAGATACTAGGCACAGGTGGTGGGGGAAGTGATGAGGGAATTACTTCAAGATATATTACTCATACTGGAATAACTAGTATAAAAATTGTTCCAACAGTATATATGTATAAGAGTGAAAAAACAAAAACTTTTGAAGAACAGGCGATAGTAGTTAATTTAGAATAGTAACTGAAGGATTTTTCTACTAGTATTGAAAATGACAAAGTGTAATGTTGTTTAATATCTATAAAATGGGATAAAACCAGTCGGTTTTATCCCATTTTAATTTTAGTTCAAAGAATTTCATCAAAAATGCAAGCTTGTCTTGCCCTATCACGAGAATCCCTATCATAGAGCGCCAGCGAATCTATAACGAAGCCATTAGGCGCACCTATCACTATTTTTCAGTAGTAATCTTAATGTCCTTACCATCAGAAATCAAAGTAATCTCACCTTGAGTATCTGTTCTAAAAGTCTTAATATTCTTCTTTTTAATTGTATCTAATGTTTCTCTATGAGGATGTCCATATTTATTATCAACACCACAACTGATTATTCCATATTCAGGAGCAACTGCATCTACAAATTCTATTGTTGATGATGTGCTTGAACCATGGTGACCGAATTTTAATACATCAGCTCTTAGGTTAGTTGGGTATTTTGCCACTACTTCTTTTTCTGAATGATATTCAGCATCTCCAGTGAAGATAAATGAATTTTCTCCGTATGATAATTTCATGATTGGAGAATAGTCATTTAAGTTTTCATAAGTTTCATATAGTGGAGAGTAAACATCTATTCTAGCACCTGAACCTAATTCTATAGTTGTGCCTTCTTTTATTGGTTTTGCTTTTATTCCTTCATTACTAACTGCGTTCATCATGTATTCAAAAGTTTTAGTTGTATGACTAACTTTTGGCATATAGAAGTTTTCTACATCGTATTTTTTGAATACATCTGTCATTCCACCGATATGATCTTCATGTGGATGTGTTGCTATTACTATTTCAAAGTCATCAATATTTTTACTTTCTAATTGAGACATTAAGTTTTCAACGTCACTTCTTGGACCTGCATCTATTAATATATCAAAATCATTTACTTTAATATAAGCTGCATCACCTTGTCCAACATTCATATATGAAATCATCATTTCACCATCAACAGGACCCAGATTAGCTTCTCCAAACATTGTAGTTAAATCAAGTCCAAAATACCCGCCAATAAGTACGACTACTAAAGCTATTATTCCACCTACTAATGTTTTAGGCTTGTTTAATTTTTTTGCGTTTTTTCTTTGTGTCATTTACAAATCTCCATTCATAATTTAGTTTTTTAATTAATATAGCGTATATGCTATAAATTTTAGAATTAATTGTATAGATTTTTAACTAATTTATTTTGCTTTAATATTTGTATAATTAGTAGAAATCTTATCTATAAATTCATTAATTATGTTACTGATATTTACTATATCATCTTGAGATAAATTATCAAAGTGAATTCCACAACTTAATACAATAGTTTTGTTAAGTAAAGAGGATAATCTTTTTGAAGTTTTATAAACTATATCATCTTCTTTATGACCAACTACAGTTAATAATGAAGCAGAAGAGCTTATTATTGAATCATCACTTAAGCTTGGACGAGGAATAGCTAATGCAACAGCGCCAATGTGAGGTTTATTACCACCATAGATGCTGATGTTTAAATCATTACCCATTTCGATTGAGACACAATTTATAGTATAGTTATTGAATTTTTTACTTAAGCTAAACAAAAGGATACCTCCATCATTATTTACTAAAAATATTATTTTATAATATATTATAACATTTAATAAGTAGAAAAACTATTTACAACCATTGACATATGTTGAAAAAAGGCAGAATTTGTAGTAGACTTAGTTGAATTGTTAATGAATTATCATAATTAAAGGAGAATTATTTTTATGGCTTATAAAGATCTTCAAGCATTTATTACTAAGTTAGAAAATGAAGGACAATTAAAAAGAATTACTATTGAAGTAGATGCAGATTTAGAAATAACAGAAATAACAGATAGAGTATCAAAAGAGTATGGTCCAGCATTATTATTTGAAAATGTTAAAGGGTCAAAATACCCAGTTTTAATAAACTCTATGGGTACATATGAAAGAATGGCTATGGCATTAGGCGTAGAGAGCTTAGATGACATTGGAAATGATATAGAAGAATTTATGGATATGGCTAATTACATGGGACTAATGAATAAGTTTAAATCATTACCTAGATTAAGCAGAATGGCAACTGTTTTCCCAGTTAAGTTACCTACTAAAGGAGCTTGCCAAGAAGTTATTAATCATGATCCTGATTTAAATGAAATACCAGTTTTAAAATGTTGGCCAAAAGATGGTGGAAAGTTTATAACGCTTCCATTAGTAATGACTAAAGATCCTGAAACAGGAATTCAAAATATGGGCATGTACAGAATGCAAATATTCGATAAAAATACTACAGGAATGCACTGGCATTGGCATAAAGATGGTAGAGAAATTTATGAACAATATAAAAAAATAGGTGGGAAAATGCCTATATCAGTAGTTTTAGGATGTGACCCAGCTATTACTTATGCAGCAACAGCACCACTTCCAAAGATGATTGATGAAATGATGTTTGCAGGTTTCTTAAGAAAGGCACCTATCAAAATGGTTAAATCAATTACTAATGATATATATGTTCCAGATTCAGCTGAATTTGTAATTGAGGGATATGTTGATGTAAATGAAGAACTTAAGTGGGAAGGTCCATTTGGAGACCATACAGGATATTATTCACTTGCTGATTGGTATCCAGTATTCCACGTTACATGTATAACACATAAGAAAAATCCTGTTTACCCAACAACAATAGTAGGAAAGCCACCAATGGAAGATTGCTATATGGGTAAAGCAACAGAAAGAATTTTCTTACCTTTATTAAAGATGATGAACCCAGAAATAGTAGATATTAATTTCCCACTAGAAGGTGTATTCCATAGTTGTGTAATTGTATCTATTAAAAAGAGATTCCCAGGACATGCAAGAAAGATAATGAACTCTTTATGGGGAATGGGACAAATGATGTACACAAAAATGATTATTGTTGTGGACGAAGAAGTAGATGTTCAAGATGTATCAGTAGTTGCTTGGAAAGCATTTAACAACATTGATGCAAAAAGAGATTTAGTTATAAATGAAGGGCCATTAGATGCTTTAGACCATGCAAGTGATACTGCATTCTTAGGAAGCAGAGTTGGTCTTGATGCAACAAGAAAATGGAAAGAAGAAGGTCATAGCAGAGAATGGCCAGAAGATATCGAAATGTCTGATGATGTTAAAGAACTAGTTTCTAAGAGGTGGTCAGAATATGGTATTTAGGAAAGTAAAGAATAAGGTGATGGATTATGGTGTGTTAGTTATGTTTTCACACACTATATTTTCACTTTCATTTGCTTTGATTTCAATGCTTTTAGCAGGCCAAGGAAAGCTATCTTTTGAAACTATATTTTGGATTATAGTTGGATTTATGGGAGCTAGAACTGGTGCTAATGCATTAAATAGAATTATTGATGCAGAGATTGATGCGAAAAATCCAAGAACAGCTACAAGACAGTTGCCACAAGGGTTGATGAATAGAAAAGAAATACTTGTATTTATAGTAATTTGTTTTGGAATAATGATATTTGCAGCATATAAGCTTAATTTTATTTGCTTACTATTATCACCAATAGCATTATTCTTAATGATAATTTACTCATATACAAAGAGATTTACATGGTTATGTCATGTTGTGCTTGGTGTAACTTCAGCAGCAGCTCCAGTTGGAGCTTGGCTTGCTGTTACAGGTAAGTTATCTCTTATTCCATTAATAATGGGAGCAGCTAATGTATTTTGGGTAGCTGGATTTGATATTATTTATGGGGCTCAAGATTATGATTTTGATACTAAAAATGGTATACATTCAATTCCTGCTAGATTTGGTGTAAAAAATGCACTTAATATTTCAAAAGCATTCCATGTAATTGCATTATTATGTTTATTTACACTTGGATTACTTAGTAATCAATTAGGATGGATATATATGATAGGGCTTGCAATAATAGCAGTATTATTTGTAGTTCAACATTCTATGGTTTCAGCAGATAATTTAAAAAATGTAAAAGTAGCTTCTTATAATGTAAATCAAGTAATAAGCATTGTTTTCCTACTTTCAGGATTAATAGATTGCTTAATTTAGAGGTGAATAATGAAAAAGATAGTAGTTGGAATTACAGGTGCTAGTGGAAGTGTATATGCTAAAAGGCTAATTGAAGAAGTTGTAAAACAAGGGATTCAAACTAATGTTGTATCAACAGATATTGGCAAACAAGTTTTTAACTTTGAATTAGGAATAAGCTTAGATAAATTTATTTCAGAATTAAAAGAGAAATATGGAAATGTAAAGCTTGAAAATAATAATAATTTATTTTCAGGAGTTGCAAGTGGGTCTAATAAATATGATGCAGTTATTATACTACCATGTTCTATGGGAACTTTAGCTGATATTGCACATGGTATGTCAAAGAATCTACTTTGCAGATGTGCAGATGTTGCATTAAAGGAAAGAAGAAGGCTAATAATAGTACCGAGAGAAACTCCATTTAATTCTATTCATTTAGAAAATATGCTTAAGCTTTCTAATTTAGGCACGAGCATAATTCCTGCAATGCCAGGATTCTATCAAAAACCACAAACACTTGATGATTTAGTTAATTTCGTAGTAGGAAAAATATTAGATCATCTAGATATAAATAATAAACTATTCGATAAATGGGAGGATAATAATAATGAAATTTAAAAAAGTAATAGCTCTAGCAATGACAGCTATGATAGGTTTATCAACAGTTGCTTGCGGAGAAAAAGAAAAACCAACACAAAAACTTACAATGGGAGTAATGGGATCTATTGATGCAGTACCTATGGTTATTGCAGATGAAAAAGGATATTTTGCAGAAGAAGGTCTTGATATTGACCTTCAAATATTCAAAGCTGCAAAAGATAGAGATGCAGCACTTACATCAGGTGCTTTAGATGGTGTTTTAGCAGATGAAGTTGCAATTTCAATTTACCAAAACTCTGATATTGATATGAAAATTACTGGAACTACTAATGGATGGTGGATTCTAGTTGCAGGTAAAGATTCAGGAATTAAATCTGTATCTGACTTAAAAGGCAAAAAGGTTGGTATATCAAAAAATACAATGATTGAGTATGTTGTTGAAGATATATTAGTTGATAATGGAATGAAAGCTGAAGATATTGAAGAAGTTGTTATTCCACCAATGCCTTCAAGATTAGAAGCTTTAAGAAATGGTGATATTGATGCTGCATTATTACCAGCACCATTTAATGATTTAGCTATTGCAGATGGTGGAATTGAAATAACTAAAGTAGTTAATGAAGAAGCTATGATTTCAACTACAGCTTTCCTTCAAGAAACTATAGATAATAAAAAAGAAGAAGTAAAAGCTTTCTACAGAGCTTATAACAAAGCTATTAAGTACATGAATGAAACTGATATTTCAGAGTATGAAGATGTACTAATAAGAGTAGTTGGATACTCAGAAGATATGAGAGGAAACATAATTTTACCAGAATTTAAGGTTAACTATCTTCCATCAGAAGCGAAGGTTCAAGAAGTATTTGATTGGTCAACTGCTAATGGACTATTAACTAAAGATATTAAAGCTAAGGATGTAATTGTAGAAGTAAAATAGATTTGGAGGGCTTATGTTACAGATTAAGAATTTATCTGTTTCCTATAGATCCCAAAGAAAAGAGATAAAAGCATTAAATAATGTAAATTTAGAAATACAAGATGGAGATATATGTGCAATCATAGGTCCGTCAGGTTGTGGTAAATCTACATTGTTAAATGTTCTATCAGGTATATTAAAGGCAAGTGAGGGTGAAGTTCTTCTAAATCAGGAAGAGCTGAGCCCTTTTGCTCATAAAATAAGTTTTATACCACAAAACTTTGGGCTACTACCATGGAAAACAGTAGAAGAAAATATATTATTACCATTTAAAATAAAGAATATAGATGTAGATATTAAGGTTCTAGAAAAGTTAGATAATTTAATGAGTAGATTAAGTATAAAAGAACTTAAGAGTAGATACCCTAAGGAATTAAGTGGAGGTCAAGCTCAAAGAGTTTCAATAGTAAGAGGCTTTTTAATGGAGCCAGATTTATTATTACTTGATGAATCCTTTTCAGCATTAGATGCAATTATAAGAGATGAAGCAGAAGAAATGTTTTTAGATGTGTGGAGCAAAAATAAGATAACTACTATATTTGTTACACATAGTATTGATGAAGCACTTTACATGGGGAATAAAATAATTGTAATGGGCAATGGTGAAGAAAAAATAATAGAGGTTATAGATAATCCTCTATTTAATGATAAATCATTTAAAGAAAGTGAAAATTATGCCAAGCTATTTTCACATATAAAGAGTCTTGTGAAAATGGGGTGGAATAAATGAAGACATTAAAAAAATGGGGAACTTTTTTACAAGGATTTATAATTTTAAATATTATATGGTGGATAGGTTCTGTAATTGTAGACTCAAGAGCACTTCCAAGCCCAATTAAAATTTATGAGAGTTTACCAAAGTTATTAGGAAATGATTTTTACCTTCATATACTAGCAAGTGTACAAAGATTGATTATAGGATTAGTGATTTCATTAGCTATTGGGTTAGTAGTAGGGTTATTAATGGGGTACTCTAAAAGAGTTAACAAGATATTAAACCCTGTAGTTTACTTTACATACCCAGTTCCTAAGACAGCATTATTGCCAGTAGTTATGATTCTTTATGGTTTAGGTGATGCTTCTAAAATAACTTTAATAGTTTTAATAACAGTATTCCAAGTTATTGTATCTGTTAGAGATGCAGTAATTAATATACCTAGCCAACTATATAATCCATTAAAAAGTTTAGGTGCAAGCAATATGCAGTTATTTAAAAATGTTACATTTCCTGCAATACTATCTGATCTTTTAACTAATATTAGATTATCAGTTGGAACAGCACTTTCAGTATTGTTTTTTGCAGAAGCTTATGGAACAACAGTAGGCCTTGGATACTATATTCAAGATGCATGGACAAGAATTGATTATATATCAATGTATGGTGCTATTTTAGTACTTAGCATAGTTGGAGTAGTTTTATTTTTAGTAATAGATTTAATAGAAGATAATTTCTGTAGATGGAAGAAAGACGGTGAAATAGATGAGTAGATATTTTAATGAACAAGAAGTTGAACTTTTAGCACCAGCAGGTAATTTTGAGATATTTCAAAAGGTAGTGAAAAGTGGTGCAGATGCTGTGTATTTTGGTGGAAAGATATTTAACATGAGAATGCATAGAAAAGATTTTAATTTTACAAATGAAGAAGTGGAAGAAGCTATAAAGCTAGCTCATTCATTAGATAAAAAGGTATATATTACAGTTAATAACTTATTAAGCTCAGAGGATTTAGAAAATGCAGAAGAGTATTTCAGATTCTTAGAAAAAGTAGGGCCTGATGCAATTATAGTTCAAGATATGAGTGTAGTTAAAATCATAAAAGAATTAGGATTAAATATAAACATTCATTCTTCAGTAATGATGAATGTACATAATTTAGAAACTATAAGAGCACTAGAAGACTTAGGAGTAACAAGAGTAGTTACATCTAGAGAAATGAGCTTAAATACAATAAAACAATTATCATGTCAAACAGATATGGAGTTTGAATACTTTGTTCATGGAGATATGTGTGTAGCGCATGGTTCACAATGTCTTTATAGTGGAATGTTATTTGGTAACAGTGGAAGCCGTGGAAGATGCATGAAGCCTTGTAGATGGGGATTTGAATTAAAGAAAGACTCAGAAGTTATTAATAGAACATTCCCTCTAGCAGTTAAGGATATGTATATGTATGAGCATATTCCAGAATTAATTGAAGCAGGGGTAGTATCATTTAAAATTGAAGGAAGAATGAGAGATGCAGAATACTTAGTAGAACTTATTAATTACTATAGTGATGCAATTGATAGATATATAGCAGATCCAATTAGCTTTGATAGAAAGAAAAACGCTAATGATATCTATGAAAATAGAAAAAGAGATTTATCAACTGGATATGCATTTGGTAAGCCAGGTTTAGATAATATAAATGAAAGATATGAAGGAACAGGAAAGTTCTATAGTACAGGAAAAGTATTTAGTAAACCTATTGAAGAGTTAGAAGTTTCATCAAAAAGAGCTAGTGAGTTAAAGGAAATATTTAAGGTAGAAGAAGTTAAAACTGAAACTGCAAAGTTAACAGTTAAAGTTAATTCTTATGATGCAGCAATGGTTGCTATTGAATCAGGTGTAGATGGAATTTATTTATCTGGAGAAGTATTTGAACCAAAACGTCCATTTACAAAAGAAGAGATAATGATGATAACTGCAAATAAGAAAGATACAAAGATTTATCTTTGTCTTCCAAGAATGATGAGTGAAAGAGATTTCTCTAAATACAATCAATTACTTAGAAATAATGATTTAGGTTTAGATGGATTAGCAGTAACTAACTTAGGTGCTATAAGAAAGTTTAAAGACTTAGGATTAGAGCTAGTTGGTGATTACTCACTTAATATTTACAATTCACTTTCAGCAGATTTCTATGAAAATCAAGGAATTACAAGAGGTGTATTATCTCCAGAATCAAGAGCAGAAAATACAAGAGATGCATTAGTTACAAGTAAAACACCTTTAGAAGTTATAGTTCATGGTTCACCTGTTGTTATGTATCTTGAACATGATTTATATGAAAACTTAAGTGATGAAAATAGAAGAGTAAATGGTGATGTACTTAAATTAGTTGATGACGAAGGAAAAGAACATCCAGTTTATAGAGATAATGAAGGAAGAAACCATATGTTACTTTCAAAAGAATTATGTTACCTTCCAATATTAAAAGAGCTAAATGAATTAGGATGTAATTACTTTAGAATCGAAGCTTGTCATTACTCAAATGAAAGCTTAAAAGTAGTATTAGATGTTTATAAAAAGGCAGTACAAGATTTAGATAAATGTAATGAAGTTTATGAAGGCTTAAAGTATGAATGCAATGGATTTACATTAGGAGCATTACAATTTGATTAAGGAGGAGTAAAAATGGGATATATAGGTTCAGATAGAATAATTGAAAAGAAAAAAGAGTTTCTTTTCCCTTGTGGATTTTCAAATCATTTTTATAAAA
>JAVWLU010000014.1:62051-70139 GCA_036637795.1 Clostridium sp.
GAAAAGAAAAAAGAGTTTCTTTTCCCTTGTGGATTTTCAAATCATTTTTATAAAAATCCACCGCAAATAGTAAAGGGAGATATGCAGTACCTTTATGATGATAAGGGCAATAAGTACCTAGATTTCTTTGCTGGAGTTTCTGTAATGAATTGTGGTCACTGTAACAAAGAAATATTAGAAGCTACTATAGAGCAAATGAGAACTCTTCAACATACAACTATAATTTATTTAACAGAAGGTATGGTAAACTTAGCTGAAAAGTTAGCTTCTGTTATGCCAGGTGATATTAAGCGTTCATTCTTCTGCTGTACAGGTTCAGAAGCTAATGAAGGGGCAATGTTATTAGCTAGACTATATACAGGTAAAGAAGGCTTTATAGCATTAAATAATGGGCTTCATGGGAGAACTTATTTAACAATGAGTGCTACTCAAATTCCAATGTGGAGGGCAGATCAAGAATTAGATAATTCTATATCATTTGCTACTAACACATTTGATGTTAATAAAAACTTTGAAGAGGCAGCAAAAAGGTCTCTTAAAGAAATAGAAGAGATTATAAATGAAAGAGGTGCAGATAATATTGCAGCTTTAATAGCAGAGCCTATTCAAGGTAATGGAGGAATAATAACTCCACCAAAGTGGTACTTTAAAGAATTAAAGAAACTTCTTGAAAAGAATAATATTTTATTAATAATAGATGAAATACAAACAGGTTTTGCAAGAACAGGTAAGATGTTTGCTATAGAAAATTATGATGTTGTACCAGATATAATAACAATGGCGAAAGCACTTGGAAATGGGATGCCTATTTCAGCATTTGCAACAAATGATAAAATAGCAGCTGCATTTAATAAACCATCAGCATCAACACTAGGTGGAAACCCAGTTTCTTGTGCAACAGCAATGGCAGTTTTAGATTATATAGATAAAAATGATTTATGTACTAGAGCTGAAAGATTAGGAGCAATTCTTAGAGAAGACCTTATGCAATTAAAAGAAGAATTCCCTATTATTTTCGATGTTAGAGGATTAGGACTAATGCTTGGAATGGAGCTAAGAAAAGATGGTGAGCCAGCAGGAGAAGAAGTAGATAAAATACTTGAAGCGTTGAAGGATAGAGGAATCATATTAGGTAAGAATGGTATAGGAAGAAACGTATTAGCATTCCAACCACCACTTATTATAGATGAAGAAAATATTAAATTCTTAATATCAAACCTTAGAGAAGTATTAAAAACAATATAAATTTTAATTAATAGAGTTTTGTTTATAAAGGAGGAGTTTCTGTGGATATATATACAATAGGTCATTCAAATTATTCTTTAGAAAGATTAGTGGAGATGCTTAGGTTCTTTAATATAGATTGTGTAGTAGATATAAGAGGAACTCCTTATTCAAAATATAATATTCAGTTTAATAAGGAAGTAATAGAAGAAAGCTTAAAGCGTGCAGGCTTTACTTATATCTATATGGCAAAAGAATTTGCAGCTAAAAGAGAAAATAAAGCTTCATATAACAAAGATGGATATAGTGATTTTGAAAAAGTTATAAATGAAGAAGACTTTAAATTGGGGATTGACAGATTAAAACTGGGGATAAAAAAAGGATTTAAGATAGTACTTTTAGGAGCGATGCAAGATCCTATAAGATGTCATAGGTCAGTACTTGTTGGTAGAGAATTAATCAAACATGGATTTAATATGAAACATATATTAGATGATTACAGTTTAGCTTCACAAGATGATATTGATGAAATGATTTTAGAAAAATATCATAGCAATAGAAATCAAATTACAATAGATAGTTTGCTTGGAGATGGACTTTCAACAGAAGAAATGATTGTTGATGGATATAGAAAAGCTAATAAGGAAATTGGATATAGAATTGAAAATTTATAGAAGTATAAATAAAAAGGCTCATTCAATAAAATCAAAGGTTTTATTGAATGAGCCTAATTTTTTATAAATCTGAAAGATTTATTTCATTCACGTAGCGTGAGCTACCAGTTCACTATCCTATTAATAAACCAGCAATAGCAGCACTTAGTAAGTTTGCTAATGTACCAGCAATTATTGCTTTAAAACCAAGTTTAGCAACTTCAGTTTTTCTGCTTGGTGCCATTCCACCAATACCACCGATTAAGATAGCTATTGAAGAAATATTTGCAAATCCACATAAAGCAAATGTAGATATAGCAGCTGTTTTAGCTGATAAAGTACCCATTATAGGTCCTAAACTACTAAATGCAACGAATTCATTTAATACGATCTTTTGACCGATTAATGAACCAGCAGTAACAGCTTCATTCCAAGGAACTCCGATAATTGCAGCTAAAGGTGCAAATACATATCCAAGGATACTTTGAATGCTTAAGTTATCGATTCCAGCAAAAGTTCCTACATGACCAATTAAACCATTTAGAACAGCTATAAGTGATACGAATGCTAATAACATTGCACCAACAGCTAAAGCTAATTGTAATCCATCTCCAGCTCCCTTTGCAGCAGCATCAATAACATTTGCAGAATCATCTTTAATTAATTCAACTTCTTCGTTTGCCTTGTTAGTATCTGTTTCTGGAATTATAAGTTTAGCCATTATAAGTCCAGCAGGTGCAGCCATAAAGCTTGCAGCAATAAGGTAGTTTAATGGAATACCCATTAATGAGTAACCAACTAAAACAGAACCAGCAACAGAAGCAACTCCACCAACCATTACTGCAAATAATTCTGAAGTAGATAATTTTGCAATATAAGGTTTAATTAAAAGTGGTGCTTCAGTTTGACCTAAGAATATGTTAGCAGATGCAGAAAGTGCTTCTACCTTTGAAGTTTTAAGTAACTTAGAAATTCCACCACCGATTATCTTAACTAAGAATTGCATAACTCCTAAATAGTAAAGTATAGCAACTACTGATGAGATAAATACAATTACAGGTAGTACTTGGAATGCAAATACCATGCTTCCATCAGTTGGAATTAGTGGTCCAAATAAGAAAGATATTCCTTCGTTGGCATAGTTTATAAATGCACCGATTGCCTCAGATACTTTAAATAATACCTTTTGACCAAAGTCCCATTTAAGAACTATTAGAGCGAATGAAAATTGTAGTGTAAATCCTACTGCGATTGTTTTCCAATTTATAAGCTTTTTGTTGTTTGATAATAAGTATCCTGCTCCTAATATAAATAAGATACCAATTATACTGTTTAGTAGTGTCATGTTTTTCACTCTCCTAAAATATAAATATACTGAGATATTATACAACAGAAATTTATATTTCATAGAAGATTGATTATATTTAAAATTAAAATAATTTTGTAATTTCAGACTAGTGAATCAACCTATTAGTAGCCCCGCAATCGCCGCACTTAAAAGATTAGCTAAAGTACCAGCGACTATAGCTTTGAAACCAAGCTTAGCCACCTCATTTTTCCTACCTGGAGCCATTCCACCTATACCTCCTATAAGGATTGCAATAGAAGATATATTTGCAAATCCACAAAGTGCAAACGTTGTTATAGCAGCAGTTTTTATAGATAAAGTATCCATTATTGGTGCTAAATTACTAAATGCTACAAATTCATTTAATACTATTTTCTGACCGATAAGAGATCCTGCTAGGACAGACTCATTCCAAGGAACTCCAATAATTGCAGCTAAAGGTGAAAATACATATCCAAGAATACTTTGAATACTTAAATTAGCAAATCCAAACAATCCACCTAGAGCAGATATTAGTCCGTTTAAAACAGCAATAAGAGAAACAAATGCTAGAAGCATTGCACCAACAGCTAAAGCTAATTGTAGCCCATCACCAGCACCTCTTGCTGCGGCATCGATAACATTTACTGAATCATCCTTTATTAATTCTATTTCTTCATTAGCTTTAGATTTATCAGTTTCAGGAATTATTAGTTTTGACATAATAAGACCAGCAGGAGCAGCCATAAAACTAGCAGCAATAAGATAGTTTAATGGGATTCCCATTAAGGAGTACCCTACAAGTACTGAGCCGGCAACAGAGGCTACACCACCTACCATTACTGAAAATAATTCAGATGTAGATATTTTTGATATATATGGTTTTATTAAAAGTGGTGCTTCAGTTTGACCTAAAAATATATTAGCTGAAGCAGATAAACTTTCTACTTTTGAAGTGCTTAATAACTTTGAAATTCCACCACCAATAATTCTAACTAAAAATTGCATTATACCTAGGTAGTAAAGTATTGCAACTACAGAAGATATAAATACAATTACAGGTAAAACTTGAAATGCAAATATCATTCCACCATCCGTAGGTATTAAACCTCCAAAAAGAAAGGAAATACCTTCGTTTGAATAATTTATAAAAGTAGCAATTCCTTCTGAAATTCTTAAAAGAACAGATTGACCTAAAGGCCATTTAAGTACAATTAAAGCAAAGACAAATTGAATTAAAAAACCAAGTCCAATAGTTCTCCAATTTATTAGTTTTTTATTGTTAGATAGTAAATATCCTACAAGTAGTATGAATGCTATTCCTAACACACTATTTAAAAGTCCCATTGTTTTTATCTCCTAACTATTATTTTATTTCTATAATAAGTTGCACAAATAAGGTGAAAGTTATGTATGGGTAATTTGGATATTAACAAGTGTAAGTGGGAAATATAAGGGTGAAAAACAAGGAGGTACAGACAGATGAAAAAAATATTTAATAGGATTGTATCAATAGTTATATTATTTATTATTACGATTGTAAGCAATGCATCAGCAATAAAGAGTGAGGATATAGATACAAATTACAACAACAAGACAAAGCAAGATTTATTAGTATTAATGTTAGCTTATCCAGAATATATAAAATCTCTTGAAAAGGACACTGAGGGATTTATTTATTTAGTTATGAAAAGTGGAAAGAAAATTATATATGATGATAAGCTTGTGAAAAACTATGAGCAAAAGATATTTAAAGCAGATATACAAGATACATTAGAAGATTTATATCCGTTAGACTCAATAAATGAAGTAAGAGAGGAAAATAGAGATCCAGGTAGGTTTAGGGTATATGGTTTTTTAAATGAAGTTTATGGTAGTGGTGAAGCTGGGGTTAAGAAGAATCTATCAAACTTTTCAACAAATTATGGGAACTTACTTTTTAATAAGGCAAATAATGCTGGTGATAATTTGAAAAAATCATTAGATGAGGCTGCTAATTTAGCTAAGAGTGAGCCAAGAGTCGGAGGATTTGTGTACCCAACTTGTGGAACATTTAATTATAGAGTAGTTCAAGATACAGGTTTGTTAAGTCCACATTCTTATGGAATAGCAATAGACTTAAATAAAAATGATAGTGATTACTGGAAGTGGGTCAATAAAGAAAAGGGGTCTAAAAGGATAGCAGAATATCCTAAAGAATTAGTTAAAATATTTGAGAATAATGGATTTGTTTGGGGCGGCAAATGGGCACACTTTGACATACTACATTTTGAATATAGACCAGAAATTATTTTAAAAGCAAAGTATTTTGGTGATAAAGATAATAATAATTCAAATTGGTCAGAGGGTGCACCTGTAGATGAGGAGACGAATAAAACAATAGATATGATAGATAAAATAATAAATTAGTTTAAAGCTATTGAGTTGTATAGTACATAGTTAGATATTTAATTGAAGTAAGTGTGATATTAAAAGCTAATAGTTAATAGTTTATAGGGTAGATTGTTTTATGCAATTTACCTTTTTACATAGAATTTATTAGGGGTGTTGAGACATATGAATAGTTTAGCCATAGGGATGTTGTTAAAGGATAATGAGAAATCAGAGTTAGCAAGTGGGGTATGTAGTTTAGAGTATCCATTAATTATTAATAACAGTGCAAATATATATGGACATAAAACTGAAATAAAAGGAAAAGTAATAATATCAGAAGAGGTTATTATAAATGAAGTAATTTTTAGTAATGACGAAGATTATATAGTTTTAATTGAATCAGATTCTAAAATAATATTCAATAACTGTGAGTTTATAGGAAGTAACAATATAGGAGTTTTCATAATTGAAGGGATAAAATGCAATGTAGAATTTAATGAGTGCGTATTCAGAAACTTAAATATATGTATTAAATCAAGTGAAGATATAAGTTGTTTAAAGGTGAAGAAATCGAGATTTTCATTTTGTAATAAAGGCATAACAGGTGTGGATATATATAGTAAAAAAGAATCAGTTCTAATAGAAGAGAATACATTTTTTTGTGACAAAGATTTTATATTAGTGAAGGTAAATAGATATAAATATGAGAAAGGATTTTATAAGTTTATTTATAACTTAAGCGAATCTAATAGTTATGCAAGAGTAACAGGTGTTTATATAGATGAATATTTTGATACAAGGTTATGCTTTATTGAGAATGAGGAGGAACTTAGAGCAGCAATTTTAAATTGTAAAAATGGGGCAATTATTTGTTTGCGAGCTAAAGAAATACAAGCATCTATAGAAATAAATAAACCTACATACTTGTTAGGACTTAATAGTGTAACTTTAAAACCAGATTTAAAAATAGAATTTCAGAGTGGAATAATTATTAAATCTGATGGGGTGAAAATTAAAAATATAATTATAGATGGTGGAAAATACTATCAATTCAGAGATGGAATAAGATTAATAGATAATCTCGAGGAATGTCCAGAAATAGATAGTGTATCAATAAGAAGAGTAGAAAGGAGAGGTGTATCTTTTTGGACAAGCAAAATAATAGATTTTAATATAGAAGATTGTGAATTTGATGATATAAGTGGACAATGTGCAATCTATACAACAGGTGATATATACATATCAAAGTGTAAGTTTAATAATGTGAGTGTTGTTATAAAATCTCAAGGAGATTATAAGATTTTTATGAGATATTGTAAGTTTGAAGAGGTAAATATCTGCTTATGCCATCCTAATCCTTCATTTAAAACTATAATTGAAAATAACAATAAATATAATGCAATAAAGACTTATTTTATGAAGTTAAATTAGTACCAAAATAGAAGAAGGTACATAAAATGTTTAATAGGAAGAGGTTGTTATGATAAATAAATTAAAAAGTTTTGAGAAATTAAAACTAAATATAGTAAAAATAGACCCTTCATTTAATAAGAATGAATCTATGGATACCATAGTTTTAAAAAGAGGACGTATTAAAATCGAACTTACCATGCAACTTCTGAGAATAAACCAAAGTGATCGAGTTGGAATTTTCTTAGGTGATTCATTTTATAAAGACATTAGTATAATCCCTAGTAAAGAATATACATTATCAATTAAAGAATATATAGATGTATTTAAAAATTATGAGGACTTAAGTATTATAAACAATTCTGATGATTTCATTTTCTATAAAGATTTTAAAGGAGGAATAGGGATGGATCAAATTCAAATTTTAAGCCATGAAAATCTATGTAATAAAAGTATAGATGTTACATTGAATACACAATATCAATATGGAGATATAGCAACGATAACATCTACAACAACAGGTACAATATACAATTGCGTAGTTTATCCTAATTCTGTATATCCAATGGATTTAACTAAGGTATCAGTAATTGTTGGTACTACAGCAAAAGGTGAGTGTAGATTAGCTGATGATGGAAGCTATTATGTATTCTCAGATGAAGATAAAGAAAGTCAAGCAATGTTTTTACCTTCATATGACAATTATAAATTAGTTATTATTAGAGGTGAAGTTACGACTCCAGAATATGATTTTACTTTAGGATATGTGAATCCACTAAATAATGGAGATATAGATATTACTTCATATGGGGATAGAATACTAAATATCGAATTTAAATATCCAGTATTAAATATGAAGAAGTTTACAACTTTAAAGATTGGGACAAGTGGAATAGAAAAGACAATTGACGAAAGTCTTCCTTGTGAATCAACAGATACTAATCCTAGTTATTATAAAGTACTAACTAACTTTTTCTGCATGTTTAATGGTGAATTATCTTATGATGTATCAAATAACTTTAATAACTGGTTTAATGGATTTTTCTTATGATGAATTGTCAAGTCAAGTGCGACACCTCGTGTAAAAACGCTTGAATTGGT
>JAVWLU010000015.1:0-58108 GCA_036637795.1 Clostridium sp.
GTATATAATTTAGTATAAAAAACTAATATATTAAAAAGAGATGTTTGTAGAAATAAAATGGAACCTATATGATGGACACTCATAAAAGAGAGCCTATCTATATAGGTTCTTTTTTTGTACAATAAGGTTAAGGAGGAATAGATTATGAGTAAAAAGGTATTTTCAGATACGGAAGTTAAGTTATTATCAAAAAATAAATATGTACTTAAAGTGAGTGAGAGAGCTATAACATATACCAATGAATTTAAAATCCATTTTATTGCTGAATATAGCAAAGGTAAAACATCCAGAACTATTTTTGAGGAATATGGTTTCGATGTTGAAATTATTGGAATTAGGCGTATTGATTGTGCAGGAAATAGATGGAGAAATTCTTATAAAGAACATGGAATTTTCGGTTTAGATGATACAAGAAGAAGCAATAGCGGGCGTCCACGTGCGCGTGAGCTTACAAAAAATGAAATAATTGCAAAAAAGAACGCTGAAATTGAATACTTAAAAGCCGAGGTAGAGTTGTTAAAAAAATTAGAGCTGCACGAAAGGCAGGTGAGAAAAAATAGATTAATAGCAGCAGAAGCATTTTCATTGATTAAATCAATTGTGACTAACTCAAATCTAATCAATATGGTTAGTCACCTATGTAGTATTGCGGGAGTTTCACGTTCCGGTTATTATAATTTTCTTAAGTCTAATAATTTAAGAGAACAACGTCACAATGAAGATATATTAGTTAAAGATAATATATTGAAAGCATTCAAGCATAGAGGTTATAAGAAGGGATCACGTTCTATTAAAATGACATTAGAAAATGAATTTAATATTATTTATAGCAGAAAAAAAATTCAAAGGATCATGCGAAAGTTTGATATAATTTGTCCTATAAGAAAAGCTAATCCGTATAAGCGCATAGCGAAAGCTACCAAAGAACATATTGTAGTTCCAAATCTTCTTAATAGAAATTTCAAGCAAGAAAATCCCGGAAAAGTATTGCTCACAGATATAACATATTTGCCATATGGAAATAACTAAATGGCTTATTTGTCAACTGTTAAAGATGGTTCAACTAATGAAATACTTGCATATAACTTATCTGATAGACTAACACTTGATATAGCAACTGATACAATACATAAATTAATGGCTAATCCTAATTTAAATTTGCCAAAGGATGCGTTTATCCATTCGGATCAAGGTAGTCATTATACAAGTCCAATTTTTCAAAAACTATTAAAGTCTTATAATATTGGGCAATCCATGTCTAGACGAGGGAATTGTTGGGATAATGCTCCTCAAGAATCATTCTTTGGACATATGAAAGATGAAATTAATTATAAAAGCTGTTCAAGCTTATCTGAACTAAATCATCTTATTGATGATTATATTAATTATTATAATAATTACCGTTATCAATGGAATTTAAAAAAGCTGACTCCTGTTCAATACAGAAATCAGCTCTTAATAGCTTAACTCTCTTTTTTTAATGTCCTTGACATTGGGTCCACTTTAAAATATTAGCATCTCTTTTTTTTACACTTAGAAAAGTATAAAGTAATAAATGAGTTATGTTCTGATAAATAAAGGGTTTCATATATATAAGTATATGAAAGACGATTTATTTAAAAGAGACTATAGCTTGTACTCACCTATAAATTCCAATTTCGTAGGGATGTTTAATATATTAAACTATTATCATTACTTTGATACAACTACCTATTAATCACATGTGTATATGACAATAATTATATAATCTATAATTATAAAGTGAGGTAGATTGTATATGGAAAATATTATTCTAGAAATTCAAAGACAAATGGCTTGCTATATTACATCTCAACAAATGGATAGATTAAAAGTGATTTTAACTAATAATTTGCAAGGATTATTATTAAGCGGGCCAAGTAATTACAAAAATGATTTGAATTATTGTGATTTATTTATTTGTTCAAAAAGAGTCGAAGGCTGTTCTGAAAAGACTTTAAAGTATTACAAATTGACTATTGAAAATATGCTACAACAAATTAATAAAGATGTTTCTGATATTGAAACTGAGGATTTAAGAGGGTTTTTATGTTATTATACTGAACAGAGTAATTGCTCTAAAGTAACTATCGATAATATTAGGCGTATTATGTCCACTTTCTTTTCTTGGCTTGAAGAAGAGAATTATATTCTTAAAAGCCCCTCAAGACGTATTCATAAAATAAAGACTGGAAAAGTTGTTAAAGATATCTATACTGATGAAAACCTAGAGATAATGCGTGATAATTGTATTGAAGTAAGAGATTTAGCTATAATAGATCTTCTTAACTCCACTGGTATACGCGTTGGTGAATTAGTTAAGCTAAATACTTCTGATATAAACTTTAATGAGCGAGAATGTATTGTTTTAGGTAAAGGAGATAAGCAAAGAAAGGTATATTTTGATGCGAGAACTACTATACATATACAAAATTATTTAAATAGTAGAACCGATACTAATAATGCTTTATTTGTTTCATTACTAAAGCCACATAATAGATTAGCCATTAGCGGTATTGAAATCCGTTTGAGACAATTAGGAAGAAGATTAAATATAAGTGCAGTTCATCCTCATAAATTTAGGAGAACCTTAGCTACTAGGGCAATAGATAAAGGTATGCCAATTGAACAAGTTCAACATTTATTGGGTCATTCAAAAATAGATACAACCCTTCAGTATGCAATGGTTAGTCAGAGTAATGTGAAGATATCACATAAAAAATACTTAGGCTAATTATTTTATTTTTTTATTTAAAAATAGATTTATTCCATAAAAAAAAATCAGTAAAATAAACTTTACTGATTTTTATTAGCTACTCTCTAATTACTTATTTTTTTCCTAATCTTTTCTTCATTAATGGAGCTGTATTCAATCTTCCTACTCTTCCATCACTTTGACTAGAATTTATCTCTTCATTCTTAGGGCTTTCTTTTTCAACTGCTATTCCTTCAACTGGCTCCTGTACTTCATTTAAAATAGGTTCAACAGCATTATTTTTAATATCTTCTTTTACGGTTTCCTCTATTTCTGCTTGAATAGTTTCAACAATTTCTTCTTTATTTTCTATATCTTTTTCAACTGCAATTTCTTCATTTTCAACCACTATATGCTTTTCAACCTTAGCTGTAGTTGATACTGTATATTCTGCCTGAGTATCAACCATTTGTAGGGATTCTGTTTTCATATTGCAATAAAACTCTGTTAATAACTGTCCTAATAAATAAGCTCTTCTTGGATCATTATTGAACTTTTCTCTTATTTCATCTGTTACAGTTAAAGTATATGAAGCTTCTTCTATTTTAGAGGTATTAAAATCCTTTTTAACTAAATCAGATATGTATTTAGTTTTTCCTATTTCATTAATTTCTGCTAATTCTTCTTCACTAAGAATTAAATCAACTATAAATCTCTCTTTTACATAACCGACTTCAACTTCTTGTTTCTTTCTTCCTCTTGCCATTAATCACACCTCCTAATATGTAGAAATAGGCCCCTATAACAGAGCCTATTAGTAAAGTCTATCTATTGAATTTACTCATTTTGTCATAGCCTAATGCATTTGCATATACAGGCTCACAGTACTCGTTCATTACATCTACTATCTCTGAATTATATTCATTTTTAGCTATAAATTCTTTGAAGGCCTTAACTATTATCTCTTCGTTAGACCCTCCCCCTGAAAGTAAAACTAAGTTTAATCTTTGTCTACTTCCTGCTTCATCACACATTCTAACAAAATACTCAGCTATTCTATTAGCAAAAGCAGTCATATGTTTTTCATATATTGCTCCAATGTTAGCTCCACATGAAGTTAATACTCCGTTAAACTCCATTACTGCTTCTAATATATGCTCTGGTGTTAATTCTTCATTTCTATCTACAATTTTTGATTTTTGAATTTCTTCAACTACATCCTCTAATACATCACCAATTCCGATATTAATTCCATCAACTAACTTTCTTGAAGTTTCAAGGCTTAAAGTCTTATCTCTTCTATCATATACATACTTAGCACCAGCAATATCAGTTGTATGTTGTCCAATATCTATAATTGCGATTTCTTTATTTGCATAATTAACTATTTCTTCTTTTTCGATACTTTCAACATCTGATACAAGCTCTAATGCTGCAATACCTTCTATTTGAACATCAACATCTTTAACATTGATATTTAGCTTTTCAATTCCTAATTCTTCTTTCATATATCTATCTTTAAATTCTATAACATGCTTACCTTTGAATAATCCAGCGTATGCTTCCTTATCTCCTTTAGTAAACCACTCTTTTACAGGTAATCCAGTAGATAAATTTATATCAAAACTCATTTCCTTTTGATATTCTGATTTATCCATGTTTACTAATTGCATTACAGCTACAGATAATAATGTATTCATTACTAATTGCTTATCATTACATTTTTCCTTATTAGCTCTGTATTGACTTCCTTCAATTCCTAAAGCTCTAGTATCAAACATAAATTCAACTGGTTGATCTCCTTGAAGTTTGAAACACACAAATAAAGAATTATATATATCCTCTTTTTTTCTACCAACATATGATTCATTTTCTAATGTAGCTTTTACCTCACTTCTGTCAGCCGAAATAAATGCATTTGTAAATTTCCCGTAAGATTCTCCTATTAGTACCTTAATACTATAGTTCCCTCCATCTGCATTTGCATTAATTGTATATATCTTTTCTTTACTCATATTTTGTCCCTCCATCATATCTCTCGTATTTTTTCTCTAAATATATTTTATATTATGTCTAATTATCATTCAAGTATTATTTTTACTTTTAATTATATTTTTATTGTATTTTTTATTATTTTTTTACTTTTAATTATACTTTATATGCAAAACCAAGAAATATTCTTTATATACACCTAACTAATCACAGTAAATCCAAATCTATATTTATTACTTTTAATTATATTTTTTTACTTTTAATTATATTTTATTATTAAATATTTATTTTAAATTATATTTTATATACTTTCTTACCATTAAGATATCTTTCCCCCAATTATATGCAGTGCTAAATTGCAAATAATTAAAAGTTATTTTTATTACTTTTAATTACTTCTTTATAATATATAATTACCTAATATTTTTCTTTAAATTAGGTAACACTATTAGAATACTAAATTAACTATGAGGTGTAGAATATGAGCAAAATAAGGGGCAATGTTTTTAACTACGAAGATTTAGATATTGAATTAAATAATTCAGATATAAAAGAATATAAGGAGATTAATTATTCAGATAGAATAAAAAGAGAGTGTCTACAGCTACTTAATAAAATTGAAATTGATAATTCTCCAATAGAAACATTTGAACTAAATAGTGAAAACTTTAAAGACTATCACTATAAATTAATGAGTGGAAAGTTCCTTGTGGTATGCCCTGAAAATTCTACATTTAAATATATTACTAATGATGGATTATGTTTTAACTGTAATGATGGTAGTCTTATTAAGTTAATATCTAATATCCCAAAACCTTTAAAAATTTCATTCAAATATGCTGACGAAACCACAATGCCACTTGCTCTTACCATTAAAATACTTTATGGAAAAGATATTAAGAACATTAACCAGCTTGTAGCTATGTTTGCTTCTAATAGTTTTAACAAATCTGAACTAAACTGTTATAGAGCATTAATTCCTATTTATAAAAAATTATTTGATATTATTAATAATCACTCATACCTTAGTTACATAAACAAAGAAAGAGATTTATATCTAATTGATTATAGATCATATATGAGAAGCTTGGATTTAAACGATGGATTAACACTTAAAAATAAAGAGCTTGAGTTGAAGTCCTATTCAGATAAATTAATTTCTATTGATGATTTTGATATTACTAAACCTAATTTGTTAGATTATCTTGAGAATAATACTGAATTACCTATTTCCTTATATGAAGGCATTTCAGATTCAGATTTTTTAAATTTATATAGAACATACTGTGAAGTACATTCACTACAGAATCTAAGCTTAGAAAACTATCTTCCCCACTCATATAATCTAAATGGTTTAATTAGCAGTAATTATCCATTCAACTTTATTATGCAACGGAATAACTCATGCGTTATAAGAGGAACTCTACCTGATATATACTTTAACAGCTTACTAAATATCCTAAGGTTAAAAGATTATATAGTTCCAGGTGATTCAGATAATAACTTGATTAACTATATAAAAACTTTAAATCCTGATTTAGAAACAGGCTTAATAACTACAATTTTATTGGTTTTGGAAGCCTATATATGCAAATTTACTTCAATTGAGGATATTAAAAACTATTTATATAACTCTAAATCTACTTTACTATTTAATGATGATATTGAAGTTTTCTTAGATTTTATTAAAGAGAACTTACCAGAGCTTATTAATTCAATAGATATGTTTAATACAGAAACTTATAAAGGATATGACGTGAAACTAATTGAACACATGCCACTTTCACCCCTAAACACTAGATTGAGCTATATATCATCAAAGGTTGTAAAATCAACAATACTAGCTGTTTATAAAGATATAGAAGATTTTAACCTGAAGAATAAAAAGAAAATTTATATAAGTGATATAACACCCGATAGTATTTATCTTATTGCTGATGAAGATATATCCCATATCGCTGTTGATATTTTAAACAGAACTATGATCAATACCATTAAATCGACGTTAAAACTTGATTCTTATACTTGCTATACTAATATTTTATGAACAAATGGCATGCCCACAATTTGAGCATGCCATTGCATTATTAAATCATATTCTTAATCTTTTCCCATTGCGCTGATTCAATTACATTACCATACCTTAAGATACTCTTTTCTTTAACTATTCCGTATAGTTTGTCCAATTCTTCCTTTGGTATATTTATATCTCCAAGCTCATATTTATCAATAGTTTCAAATGCATCTTTCAATTCTTCTGAATAATCTCCAGCTAAATCAAAACCCTTAATCTTATTAAATTGTTTCTCATTTACTCTAACTACTTTATATAAATTATCTACCTTTGTTCCTAAGCACTCAGCTATCTTAATACACTTTAAAATGTTGGTTTTATGCTTATTTTTCTCAATAGAAGCGAATCTTTGCTCAGTAATTCCTATAAATCTACCAACATCTCTTTGAGTCATATTTCCTTTAACTCTATAATGTCTAACATAGCTAATTAATATCTCTATTATATTATCTTTATTACTACCTCTAACTCCCATTATGCCTCCCTCTATGAATATTTGTTTAGCACAGACTAAAAGTATTCCATAAGAATAATTAAAAATTCTTCCACCTAGAATTTTCCATAGTATTTATACACATACTATTTTGGAAAGAATATGTATATAAGGTTGTGTGGAAGGTGATTACATTGAGTGAAAAACAAAAAATTATTCTATATCATGTGAGAGAAAATTTATCTCAAAGAGAAATACATCGATTAACTGGCGTTGCCAGGGATACGATTAGAAAGTACATTAACGAATATGAGGAAAGACTTGTGGAGTTAGGTAATAATTTATCTGATATTCAAAAGATAGATCTTATCGATGAATTAACAAAGAAACCTAAATACAAATCTTCGCCTAGAGTCAAAACTGCTATAACTGATGAAGTGCTAGAAAAAATAAAAGCTTTCTTAAAAGAGAATGAAACTAAGAGAATGACAGGAATGTCAAAGCAACAAATGAAAAAAGTTGATATGTATGAGGCTCTGAAGAAAGAAGGTTTTGAAATTAGTTATAGTTCAATTATTGCAGCTGTTAATAAAATAGAAGTGCAACGAAAGGAAGCATTTATCAGGCAAGAATATGTGCCAGGTGATGTTGTAGAATTTGATTTTGGGACTGTAAAACTTGTTATTGATGATGACATTCAACGAGAATATCAATTAGCTGTTTTTGCAAGTGCTTATAGCAATTTTAGATGGGCTAGATTATTTCCAAGACAAAATACCGGTTGCTTCTTAGAAGCACATGCGGAGTTTTTCAAAGAGTTAAAGGGAAACTTTAGGACTGTTGTCTACGACAATACTCGTGTTGTAGTTAAAAAATTTATTGGTATATCTGATAAGGAACCAACGGATGCATTACTAAAGTTATCTTTATATTATAAATTTAGATATAGATTTTGTAATGCTTATAGTGGAAATGAAAAAGGGCATGTTGAACGTAGTGTTGAAGTAGTTCGCAGAAAAGCATTTTCAAAAAATATTAAGTTTAAATCATTAAAAGAAGCTAATAATCACTTAATATCTATATTGAAAGAAATAAATGATAAACATCCTTATGGAAGAAATAAATCTGCTGCAGAACTTCTAGATGAAGAACGAATTAACTTTTTACCCGATATGCCTCTATATGAAACATCAACTATTACAGAAGTTAGAGTTAGTAAATACTCAACAATCATGATAGATTCTTGTCAATATTCAGTTCCCGACACGTATGTGGATAGATTACTCATATGTAAGGTGTATACAAAAGAATTATTAGTTTTTGATGGTGATAAAATTATAGCTAGACATGATAAAGTAACAGGGTTTAACAAGTGGAAAATTTCTATAGAGCATTTTACATATACTCTCTTTAGGAAGCCTAAGGCATTAGTTAATAGTACTGCTTTTCAACAAATGGATGATGTTCTAAAGAACATCTATACGAATTATTTTTATGGTAATGAAAAAGAATTTATATTGTTGTTAAACTGTGTTGGTAAGTATGGTTTAAAAGCTGTAGATGATGCTATAAAGCATCTAAATACAGTTTGTCCTAATAATATAAGTGTTGATAAAATTGAATTTATTTGTACAAGAAAAGATGATAATAAAGTCATTCAACTTTCAGATTATAGAGATGATATAACAAATAACTCTATTAAAATGTTAAGTGAAATGAATGACTTATTTAAATAACTAAGGACGTGAAAAAATGCAATCTGATACATATTTTAATCAAGCTAAAGAATATGCCAATGAACTAAAATTAAACGCACTAAAATCTAATTTAGAAGAATCTATTTCAGATGCTGAAAATAATAATTTAAGCTATGAAGAATTTCTTTCTAGGCTTCTTCAAAAAGAAACTGACGTAAGGCATTATAATTTGATTCAAAGTAGAATCAAGTCAGCTACATTTCCTTACAAAAAATATCTTGAAGATATTGATATAACTGCTTTGCCTAATGATGCACAGCAAAAATTAAAGCACTTAAGTAGCTTAAAGTTTATTGATGAAGCCCAGAATATAATTCTTTCCGGTAATCCTGGAACAGGGAAAACCCACATTGCAATTGCATTAGGGATTAAAGCCTGTTTAGAAGGATATAAAGTATTATTTGCAACTGTGCCACTTTTTATTACACAATTGAAGGAGTTAAAATCATCCAAATCATTAAGAGCATTTCAAAATAAATTAGCAAAATATGATTTAGTAATACTTGATGAATTTGGATATATCTCCTCTGATAAGGAGGGGGCAGAGCTTCTGTTTACCAATATTTCATTGCGAACAGGTAGAAAATCAACAATAGTAACAACTAATTTATCTTTTGATAGATGGAATGAAATATTAGGAGATCCTGTAATGACTGCGGCATTAACCGATAGGTTAACGCATAAATCATATGTAATTAATATGAATGGAAATTCTTATAGAATGAAAGAAACAAAGGCATGGCTCAAAACTATAAACGGAAATTAATTAAAATATACACAATTTAAAATATACATTTTTGAGTGGTAGAATTTTTAGCTGCATTTTGGAAGAGATTTAATGTATAAAATACAAATATTTAATTAGATTTTATTTTTAAATTGTTAAAATCATCTTTTTTTCTATATTCACAACTTACGTCAACTTGTCTTCTTTCAATATATTTATTTACTTTATAGTTATCTTCATCCTTATATATCAAAAGAACATCACTACTACTTTTCTTGTTTACTAAGACTACCGATAAATTATCCTGTCTAGAATTCAGATGAATATTATTAGCTGCTTCTTTAGAAATTGAAATTCTCTCTAATTTGCCATCATAGGATATTAAATTATTAATACTTCTTAAATCCCAAGGATCTGCACCTAAAGTACTTAATTTTTTATGCAGATTGATTAATAAACTTCTCAGCTTATCTTCAACCACTACCTTTTCACTACAACTAACTTTACTATCACTAGTATCATCTTGATTATTTTCTACTTCTTCTGATTGCTGTTCAACATTTTTATGTTTGAACTTATCTATATTTAATCCCTTTGATTCAGCTACGTCTGGCTCTACAAATTCCGGGAATAAAGCACCTTCAAATTCATCTGTACTTAGCCCATTCGGCTCAACAGACACTACACTATCACTCTGCTTTTCCTCTGATAATTCCTCTGGAGTCTTAACTTTATTCTCTCCTTTACTTCTATTATCTATATCGATATTAGTTTCCTTAAATCCATCCTCAAAGAATTCAATATCTTCTTCACCATTCAATGTACTAATTAACTCTTCAAAATTGATATCTTCTTTAACCTCGGTTCTTTCAACTTTCTTTACTATTGTTGGCTTAACAGCCTGTATATCTGAATCTTTAACTACCTTTAGATGTTTTCTAAAATCATATTCCTTACTAATTGTAGTATTATTTTCATCTAACTTTAAAAAGTCTAAAGTACCCTTACCAATCTTCAACTTACCTTTGGTATCTGTAACAGAGTAATAGCAATTTTTAAACTCTAATGTGGCTAATTTTTCTTTAGATACTCTATTTTTTTCCGTTATTGCTCCACTTTTAGACTCCATATACCTTGCTTGATCTGAGAATAAAGGAGTAGATGAAATACCAGTCTTAACCTCAAATACATCTTCAAAACCTAGCATTTCAGTGTAGTACATCCTATCCTCAACGTTTGACCCAGGTAAAATCACCTTTGTATTGGTATTAGTTAATATTATCTCTTTGAACATATCACTCTGTTCTTTTAACTGTGCTATATTTTGAATAACACAAGTAACTGAACACTTATATTTTCTACTAAAAGTAAAGAATATTTTTGATTGGTCATTTAAATAGAATGGGAACTCATCAATAACTATTTCATATGGTATTTCTGGAGCTTCATCCTCACTATATCTTGATAATACAGCCGTTTGTAGTGACATTATAAAGAATAAAGCAAATGCTCTACCAATAACATCTCCTAGCTCTGCCTGTCTTGTTGCAATTGCGATACACTCTCCACTTTCTAATACTTCATCAAGATTTAAACCACCTGTTCTACTACACAGAATATATCTGATTTCCTCTCTTCCAATAAAGTTATCTAGCTGATTGATAATACCTGCAACAGCTTCCTGAGTCTTAGCTCTTTTAACTCCATAATTTGTTCCTTTAACTCTATTACCAGTCCTCTCATCTGTTTGCATTTCATAAAATGATGTTTCAAAATATTCAATAACTGATTTCCATCTTTTCTTTAAATTTTCATCTTTACTCATATTTTTAGACATCTTTTCAACTTTTCCAAAGTCATTTAAAAGCTCTAATACATCTTCTAACGTTGGATCACTTCCACCATTCTCTATAGGATACATTACTCTAAGTAGAATAACTATATTTCTAATAGCCCTAATCCCTGCATTTTTATAGTATGGATTAACTTCTCCATCTTCCATACCAGTTAAAATTGATGCAATGATATCACCTGTCTTTTCTGGATCACCTAACATCAACGGATTATACTTCGCTATATTTCCTTTTTTAATTTCCTCCATTTTAGGGTCAATTTTATAAACCTTAACCCCATTAGCTGCACCTATTTTCAAGGTTTGCTCACCTAACCCACCATCAGGTGCTATAGTTGTTACCCCTGTATTTTTATATATTATCTTACCTTCACTTTCTTGAGTAACAAGAACCTCATATGAAGTTAAGCTAATATCACTAGAAAGTTCTATCACTATTGCTCTTAGATATTCACTTCCTGATTCTTCATTTTCAATTTCTACTGGACCAACATCTATCTTTACTTTAAAGTTCTCTCTAGTAATAGAGTTATTATATTCAGAAGTATAATAATTTAGCTTGATTTCATCATCTATAACACCATCTAAGTAACACCTAATTATTATGTTTGTCCTTTTTATACCTTTGGTATTATCTAATTTTATTATCTTCTTCCCATTTTCTACAATATCATTAAATAAAATATGTTCTGATTCTCTTTCTCCTATTATGAGTTTACTAAACTTCTCCTTAAATCTATCTTTCTTATCCGGATTGATAGTTATTAAATCCATTGAGAAATTCTCGTTTATATATTTATTAGTCACTGGTACATTTATATAACACAATCCTTCTTCTAAGGCTTGAAGTGTAAGCATTTTAAGTTCTTCCCGATAGAATGACTTTTTATTAAATAATTGTGCTAAATACGGCCTTAATACTAAACTTGTCTTACCTGCACCAGAATTTCCTGCTACTAGCATATGTCTAAAGCTTTGCTTTTCAGTTAAATATATTGCTTCTCCTGTAGCAAAATCTTCACAAATCTTGCAATCAACATTATAGTTATTTACTTCCTCAACATTTCTTGTAAGCCAATCCACTTTATATTCCTGTAAATCTGACTTATATTCCTTTTTAAATGCTATAGTCATGCTTTTATAGAAACCTACAGCTATTATTATAAATGGAACCAATACAGTTAAAATCTTTGAGTTAGTTTGAACAATAAATAATGGAACCACAGTCATATCTACTAGTGTTTCAATAGCTCCAACGAAGAAACTATTAAACTCTTCAGCCAGTAAGGAATATGTTGCTACAGCTATTGTAATAGTAGTAAACAGGTATATTTTAGGTCTATTAACAGGTTTAGAAACCTTATCTCCTAGCATACTGATGTAGAATACAATTACTGCATTGACTATAATTAGCGAGTATAGTATTTTACTATGCTTTGCTATTTCAATGGAAAACAGTATCTTGTAAGTACTAAAGTATAAAAATAAAGTTACAACAGTAGATACAATAATTGAAATTAACACTACTTTGTCTATAGTCTTATCCTTTGACCTATCAACCCATCCTTGGAACTGCTGCTTAAACTTCTGTTCCATCATTATCTCCATTCTCTTTACTTATGACTTTATAGTAAATTACTTCTTTTAATCTCATTCTAAATTCCTTATCAGTGGTTTCTGCTACTATTTCACTATTCTCACATATAAAATTTATTAGTTGAGCATTTCTGTCTCCACTTTTTATATTTGTTATTAACTTGTCCACCTCAATTGTTCCGTTATACTTCTGGTTTCTTAAACCCACCTTAGCAAAACTAACATTAAAACCTTTTTCTGATTTCTCTATTTCATATTCATTTAGCGTAGGATTACCTAAGAAATCTTTAGATCTTACACCAACAATAACAATTTCATCATCTTTTATCTGCTGTATATCAAGCATTAACACTCTACTCCCCTCGTTTTTGATTAGCACAATATATTATACCTTTTCTTATTGATAAAATAATTAGTGCCTTATTTCTAATGTTGGAATATATATGCTCATTTACTATCTAAATTAGCTTGAATACTTACTTAGAAATGTCTTATATTTAGTACCTATATATAAATATAATTTTTATTATTTTTAATTACTTTTATTTACCTGTTTATAACCTTTGTATTTCAATACAATATTAATTTAAGATAATTTTAATTACTTTTTATTATATTTTTATATTTTAATTTACTTTTATTTATATTATGTGTACCTATAAGTATTTAGGTATCTAATATTCAGATAGATTAATTTAGTGTCCACATATTAAGTAATTAAATGAAATACTTGATAAAGTAAGAATTCAACCTTAGTTGAATATTGAATAATTCTCTTAATTATCATCCAAGCTAATGTTTGTATATAAAATTTAAATTACGGTCTAATTACATTAAGTTTTGTATAGGTATTCCCCCTATATGTACAGAGGGATTTTATATATTAATCGAAATAATTAAAACCCTTTATTTGTAACGCTTTTAAACAGTTTTTATATGCGCAAAATATATATAATTATCTTTTATATTTCAAATAACACTATTAATATATCCTTATTTCTGACTAGGAGATGATGAAGATTGTTGTCTTTTGATAATAATAAATATCTACTTTTAGCTATAGCTAATTGCGGATTAATGACAGATCATATAGCTAAAAAACACTTTTCAACCAATAATAATGAGGTTGAAAATCTAATTTCTAATAACTTAATAGAACGTACTGGAGTTTATTTAATATATGGAAAGTCAACTTGTATATACACTCTAACTGATGCTACAAAAGAAATGTTTAACCAACTTGGAAAGTCATTATATAAAAGTGATACTACTCAGCTTGAACACGACTATATATTATTAAAGGTTTATAGCACCATTGATAAACTCTCCCAAGAATCTTGGCAGAATGAAAGTGAATTGAAATCAATTTATAAAAAAAATACTTGTGATGGTGTATTTAAGTTCAACGATAAGTTGATTGGAGTTGAAATAATAACTAAATCCTATACTAAAATAGCTATCAATGAAAAAATGAGTTTTATAAATCAATTTTGTGATGATTTTATTAGCTTAAATACATCTGATATCAAAATCTAACTGGAGGTAATCAATGGATATCATTACTATTCCTTTAAATATTCCCCCTACACAGAAGAGAAACTATGAGTATGTAATTGAAAAAGGATTTGATAAATACCTTAAGATTATCTTTAACCTTGGTTCATATATAACATTTCAACAATTTTATGAATTGTTTAGCCAACAAAACCCATCACTTTCAGAGTCATATTCTAAACTAAAAGCCAATTCAACTATCAAGGAACTTGAAAGTCTACGCTTCATTAGTGTTGAAACCATCGGAAAACATAAATACTTTTATTTAAAAGCTCCAGCACTAGCTATATGTGTAGGTGATTACTCAAAAATTCCTAAAACTAATCATAAAAATGACAGTATTAAGAATAATAAATTTCTAAATTGTCTTATGAAAGTTGAATACTACCTTAAAACTGGAGAGGTTATTTCTTCTGAGTGGTTATTTAAGCATCTAAAGGCTCTTACAATGAATATAATCACCCTAGCCAAGGAATATGACCTAGAATACAATTCAAGCTTCCTAAAGGCCATTTACGGCTCAAATGACTATATTAAAATAAAGGATACAGCTTCTAAACTTCCTGAAGATGATTTAATTCATATAATTTGGGTAGATTTATATAACCTGTACTATAAATTACTATGCCAAGGGCAAACCGTTTCCCCCTCACCATTGCACTTTAAGTTAAATGTTGTTGGTAAGAAACTAAAACTACACTATATTCCTGAAATAATAATATTTGACCACCATAAATCAAATTACTACGAAACAAAAATGGATCGTTTATTATCTGATTTGATTAATATAAAAACCAACACTATTGATGGACTTAGAAGGAACTATAGACCTAATCAAGAAATAGGAGATCCTAGAGTAAATATTATAGGTTATGGCTTAAAACTAATTGGTTCTGATGAAATGCTCCTAAAGGAAAAAGTAAAAATAATATCTAGCTATGGTAAAGATAATATAAACTCACCCTTTGTTTCTGTTAAAAGCTCTTATATTAATCTTTCTACTTATTTTTCATACACCTACAGAAAGCTTGATGTGGTTGAAAAAATTGATAATCAAGTTGAATCGTTGGTTACAAAGAAACTTAACGAACTATTAAACGGTAATTAGGTATGGTATTTTAAAGTTTTATTTCCTCTAATCCCCTTTTGATAAGATGTCTAAAACCTATTATCATATATATGTATAATAAAATATTTAATCTTTAACCAATGTATTTATATGCATCTGGTGGTAATTAACACAGAAAATATATAATCCCTACAAGGCTTGAATTATAAGCTTTGCAGGGATTTTTTTATTTCAAGAAGGGAGCTAATAAATTAAAATGGCGATTACTAATTACGAGGGTAAGACATGGTATCCTATCCGTTCCGGGAACTGTTGCCCTATTTGCAATTCAAAAAAGGGAAGATGTAGTGTTTTGGTTGATGAAAGCCAACAACCTGTAATGTACAGATGTAAATATGCTACATCAAATAGAGCGAGTGGTGATGGATGGTACCTACACCTTGTAAACCAGCAACTCGCCAATACAAACAATAATTCAATAAACTCTGATTTAATCAAGGACATAATCTCTAATAAGGAATTAGAAATTACAGATGAATTGATTGATTTAAGAGATAGGGTCTATAGAAAGTTTAGACAAGTCTTTCATTCATTAAGTGGCTCATTGCTCTATAAGGATGATTACGAAAATCTACTTGAAAGAGGATTTACACCTGATGAAATTAAGGACATAGGCTTTTTCTCAATACCAAGGAATATAAAAATTCAATATGAAAATTATAACTGTCAACTAAAGACAGCTATAGTCAAAGAACTTCTAAAAACATTTAGTGAGGAACAATTAGTTAAAGTTCCTGGATTTGCTTTAATAGAAACTAAGGACAAGTCCTTTATCACCTTCAAAAGCACCACAAGGAATTCTAAAGGTGATATAGAGGATATTAAGGGCTACTTTATTCCTTACATAGGACCTACTGGTAAATTTGAAGGAATGCAGTATAGATTGGCAACTTCTTTCATTGATAGTAAAGGTAAATCTATTAGGTACTTCTGGTATTCATCTAAGAATGTATCTTGTGGAAGTCCTATAGACTATTACGTTCCATCTACTATAAGAAATGAAAACTACATTCTTATAACCGAAGGAGCCATAAAAGGAAAATTTGCAGCTAGTAAACTTGGGATTCGATCTTTAAGTGAAGCTGGAATAACTAACTATAAAAGCGTAATTAAAGCACTACTGAAAATTGAAGAGCTTGAAGATAAGGAATATGGCATTTTACTAGCCTTAGATATGGACAAATATCAGAATCCTGATGTTTTATCAGCTGAAATTAGCACTGTATCTTTACTTAAAACTTTAGGCTATGATGTGACCATTTTAGAATGGAATGTTGAAGAAGGAAAAGGTATTGATGATAAGCTTAACCTTAATTGTAAAGGCTTTAGATTTTTAAACATCTAATCAGATCTACAAAACAAATATTTAATAATAACAGAAATATAACACAAAGAGGTATTTAATATTATGAATAAATTTAATAGAAAACTAACTGCAAGCTACAATAACTTAGACTCTATTATTGATTCTAAGAGCAAAGAGTACAATTTTTGCAAGGAATGTAGCCAGCCATTCTATTCATCTGAAATACACATAAATATATACGGCAATATAGCTGAAATATATTGTTGTGATTGTATTGATAGGTATTCAACATTTACAGAAAGATGTACTTGTTGTGAATCTGAAGTTGAATTGCTGGATAAAAATGAAGTACAGGCATGCCCTAACTGTGAAAGTGAAATATATCCATGCTCACAATGTAATCTAGATAACATTTCATGTTCTAATTGTAGATTTAACTCTAATATTACGGTTGATAGAGCAATGAAAAACATTATATCTGGTTACCTTGTAAGGTGTTCTAGGTTTGAATACTTGAGTATTGATAGAAAATTAAACTATCGTCTAATTGGGAGCAGTGAGTGGAGTATCTGTAATATAGGACTCAGTCCTTTTGAAAGCTACTCAATAATTAAACAATAAATAAGATAATAATAAGAGGTATTATAACAAAATGAATAAATTAACAATTTTAAATGAGATATTTGTAATTTTAAATATAGCAGTTGAGAAAGATATAGATATTAATTTTTCTGATTTTAAATTAATGATACATAAAATTATTGATAATAACTCAACTTTTGTTGAGCATTGTCCTATTGAACTTCAAGAGGAAATGCAATTTTTAAAATGTATTATAAGTAAATATTCAGATAAGAAATCATTATTAGTTGAAATAACTAAGTTTATTAATGCATTTTCTAGTATCCACGAATATGAGCAGTGTACTGCTGATATTTCAAATATAGAAAAAGATAAACTTTATTATAAAGCAGCAATTAATTCATATTATATTCTAGACTTATTTACAAGTTCTGCTGACAGTAGCTTTGATAACTTTAAAAATGAGTTTTATCAAATAGGTATTTTAATGGGAAAATACTACAAAGATAATAATAAAATAGTTAAAGATATCATTTCTGCAAAGATTCAGGAGCTATTTGATAGATATGACTTTAAATATACTTTTCCAACCTGCTGTAATGTATAGGAGCCTTTTTAGGCTCTTTTTTTGAATAAATATTTTAATTTTTAGTAATAACATAAGTATAAATAAAGTAAAATTCCCATCAACCTACTAATCACTTTTGATTTGTTTTGTAGTAGAATGAGTTTTGTTGTTTTCAAAATAAAAATATGCAGGGGGTACTACTATATGGGACTAGATTTTAAAATTAATACTGAACTACTTGAGTTTAACAAAAAGGTTAATTATGAGGATATTTCTGCTAATCAATTTAAAACTGATTTAGAAAATTCTATTAATCAAAACACTGTATTTACTGGTTTTTGTAAGAGAGCTTATAGAGATGGTAGCTTAGAAATTGATTGTAATGGTGTTCCATGTAGATTAGATATAGAAGATTTCACTGTTACTGATGCAACTGTAAGAAGACATTGGGCCCAAACTAAGGTTGGTACTTATGTTTCTTTTAGGGTTAAATCTGTAGCTGATGATATAGTTAATGTTGAAAGAAAAAGTATTATAAAAGATATTAGAGATAGATTTAAAGCTCTTAGAGTAGGACATAACGTACATGGTATAGTTACTAGAATTGATGAAAATAAAGGAGTCTTCGTATGCATAGGGGGAGATACCTATGGAATGATACCAAAACCTTATCTTGAATCAATTTTCATTAAGAATTTATCAGATCACGTTAGTGTTGGTGATAAAGTTTATGTTAAAGTAGCTGAATTACAAAGAAATACTGATGATGAAATTTCTCATTTAATTTTTAACAGAAAGGTTTTATTACCTACATTTGATGAATTAGCTAGTGATATTGAACTATATGAAATACACATAGCTAAAGTTAAAGCTGTTACTGATAAGGGAATTCATTGTTCTTTAACTCCACATCTTGATATTTACTGTGAATTTGCACCTGGAGTAAGAGTAAAGCCTAATGACATGGTTCAAGTTAAGATAACTAGAATAAGACCTGAAAAACAAAGAATCAATGGCGATATTATTGGAGTTCTATAATGAGTACTTTATATACTGAAAATAAAGATGTAAGGGTCAGCTGCTCACCATTTGCTATATATCCTAACGAAGAAATAGTAAGTGAAATTAGAAAAAGTGAGTATAAATTCTCATGGATTAAATCTGATGAGATAAAAGCTATTGATGTTGAGCTTATATATGCAATATATTTACTTCAATACAGTACTAGCAGACAGCTAACACAATATCTTAATTTAGTTAGAGGTATAGATATTCATCAAAGAGAAATAACCAAGCTAGTAACAAAATATAATAAAATGCTTATATGTTCTAGGTTTGCTTTCAAAAGTGATCTATCAACAGATGAAACTAATTTAAAAGCATATACATTAGCAAAGAACGGTAATATTATATTAAAAAATAGGCCTTTCAATTGCAATTGGAAACCTACTGATTCATGTATTTTAGAAGATATTAAAAAGTATCTAGCTAGAAATCAATTTATTTTTAAAATTATTGATGAGCTTAACATATCTACTGTTGAATGGAAATCAAGTACAATTGGAGTTGCTGGTAGCTATTTATATAATGATGTTAAGTATCACATAATTCCAGTTAGAAGAGAATTAGATTTTCAAGGTAAGTTATTATTTATAATTAATAGCTTAACTAAAACATCTGATTATAGTAATTCAGATAGGATAATTATAATTGGTGAAGATGATAAACACTTATATGAGATATTCAAACACCTTGCTATAACCAAAAACATGAGTGATAACATTCTATTTACTCAAGATAATAGATTATTATCATTAGATATAGCCGAAGCTTTCATTAAGTTCAATGTGTATAGAGCTGATGGTAAAACTAAAGTTGAACTTGAACAATGTAATTTTATATAAATTATATAATATAAAAATAAGATTTAATAAAATATTTATTAAATCTTATTTTATTTTTATTTTTTATGATTTAATATTTATTTTATAAAATAATATTATTATATTTTAATATATTATTTTTATCATATAGTATTAAATATTTATTACATAAAATAATATAAAATAAGAGATAGTTCTTACTTAATAAAAAACTATCTCTTATAATTATCTATTAAATCTCTCTAACGTAGCATTTATTAATGCACATATAATTGAATTCCTGCTAAACTTATAGCCTTTAGATTTAACATTCTCTATATATAAATTAAATTTACTTTCCATATCTTCATCAATATAAAATGGTAATGCTCTAGTTTTGGCATTATAACACATACTCTTTTGTACTTCTTCTATAGATAAATCATCTATCTTTTCTAATCCAACTCTTATTAGCTTATTTACAAAATAGTTCATAGTTAAATTTTTTATATCTGCATACTCTTTGATTTTATCAAAAATATCAATGCTAATTGTTACTGATGTATTATTCGATTCAAATCTATCTAACTGAATATTTAAATTTAAAAACTCTTCAGTTGACATTCCGGTTACATTTTTCTTAACTACAGCTTCCTTTTTAGGTTGCTTCTTTTCAGTTTTTTTAGCTTTAGGCTTATCCACCTCAACCTTAACTTCATCTTGTTTTTTAGGTTCTTGTTTTGCTTCTTCTTTAATTTCCATTATTTTAGGCTGTTCCTGTTGTTCTTGCTCAACAATCATACCAGCTCTTTTAGCCATCTCTTCAACTTTACTATTAACGCTTTGACTCTTATTTCTATTTTTAAGAGCCTGGTCTTTCTTCATAAAACTATTCGCCATTATAAAAATCCTTTCTTTCTCATTTCTTTATACAGAGTATTCAATTCTTTTGTTTGGACTCCTGATGGCTCATATAAGCATAATGGTTTACCCTCTAGCTCACCCCTTTGAAATTTAACTGTATAAGGAACTAGAGTGTCAAATATTTTATTGTGAAATCTATCTTCTGAAACTAAAAAATCTGCAAATTCCTTACTTAAAGAAGTTCTCTTATCAAATTTATTTACTATAATACCTTTAATATTATTTTCAATTTCTTCTTCACTACAAACTTTTTCCCATTCAACCATAAATAGCTTTGCCCCTCTAAAGCTTGATTCTGCTATTTCTACAACTAAGAATATTTCATCTGATGCATATAAACAGTTTTGAGTTATTGATCCAAAGAATGGCCCTACATCACAAATTACTGTTTCATATTTTGAAGATAGATACTCATAATTTTTATCTATCCATGCTTTTAGTCTTGTTATATTATTAACTCCTTGAAGTTTTAAAATATCTAAAGCAGATTGTGCAGCTGTTAAATCAACATGTCCAGCAATTAAATCTACATTAGGCATAGCTTGGCTTAATCCACTCATAATTACATCCTCTGGTTTAATATCATCTAAAAGAACATTGCTAAGGTTAGGATATTCCTCATCATTAACATCAACATCCTGAGATATATTAAATAACGCCGATAAATTAGCTTGAGAATCAGCATCTATAACTAATACACCTTTTTTCTTTTTACTTAATCTTTTAGACTCCAATCCAGCAAAATTATATGCCATTGTAGACTTACCAACGCCACCTTTGCTTATTGTAAATGTTATTACCTTCATGTGCTTACCTCCACATACCATAATTTACATATAATTATAAGGTATTTTATAGCACCTATACAAGATTTTTTATTAAATTTAATAAAACAAAGGTAATAAAAAAATAAATTTATAATTTCAACCTAATAAAATTTTTATTAAATAATATAATATATTTATTTTATATTTTTTAATTTTTATTTTTTTATATAAAATATTTATTATATAGTATATAATTTTAATTAATTAACATAAAATTATTATTTATTTGCATAATATAAATTTAAATTATTATCTAATATTTATATATTTTAATAATAAGTTTATAAAATAATATTATTATTTTATTTTTTCTGCATATACTAATATTAATGAGAAGTGAGGAATATAATATGGCAACAGGTAAGAATATTAAACAATTAAATTACATTAACAAAAAAATATTAAAGACAATGAGTGGATTAGTACCAGGTGATACAGTTTGTATTGATGAGCTATCTACTAATTCTAATAAGACAGATTTTACATTTATTAAATTGATTGAATCAGATGATAATTATTATTTAGTTCCTTGTAATCAGGAAGGTATTATTTTAATTGATTCTTTAAGTAACGAAGTAAGTTTAGATCATTGGTCTTCAAAAGATTTAAAAGAATTATTTAGTTACACTGCATAATAAGACCTTTCCAAGTTATAGTTAATATTTTATCTTACAGTTACTAAGTATACTTTCTATTTATATAATATACATACTATTTATCGGAAAAGTTAATAGGGCATAAAGCTAGTAATATCAGTAGTTATAAGGATTTTATATTTTTACGTTATTTCAATATTTTTAGATAACTTTATACACATATTTGATAACTTTAAATATTAATTTTATAACTTTACTATAATATTATAATGGAATGTACTTCAAATAATAAAATAGCGAAGATTAAGGGGTTTTTATATTAAAAAAGCCAGATAAAACATAAAATTTTATCTGGCTTTTTCTTATTTGTGGATGAGTATTTAATTTATGTATGCACGAATAAACCTACAATATAAATTAAAAAAATCTATATCGTAAGTTAGATTGATAAAAGTACATTTTGAATATCAGTTTCAATATCATAATTACTGAATTCATTTATGCTAGTATTATTATTCAAATATTCGAAGGCTATGTCGCTCCCCCTTAAATTAGCTCTATGTTGTTTAAAGTCATTGTATTCTCCGATTACACCTTTTACAACAGCTACAAGATAAGCAGGAAGAGATTTGATAGACTCTCTACTACGGTGAATTTGTATAGCAATATACTTATTAATTATTATTTGAACTACTCTTTGCTTCAAGAACCATTCTTTAATTGTTGATATTGACCTAACTATGTGAAGTATATTAGTTTTAGTTAATGTTATACCAGCAAGTTCAATTCTCTCCTTAACAAGTTCTAGCTCCTTAGCATTATAAATTGATAGTAACTCATATTGGGAGTTATCATTCTCAACTTTTTCTATTACATTGCAAGAGAAAGCAAATTTAAAGTTACTTATTTTAGATGGAGAAATATCCTTAGTTCTCAGTTCATCTGAATTATCAATAAATAAATCACTATACTTTGATAACATTGCTTCAATAGTGTACTTTGCATAGTATCTACATTTAGTTTTTAATATAGTTAGCCACTTAGAGTTTGGTTTAAATAAATTCATTATAAAATTATTATAAGACTTTGCAGCTTTACTATCACAAAGCTGAGCCAAGTATACTAAACATCTTTTCTCTATAGCTTTCATTTGATGAAAGGATGATGATAAGAAGAACTCTCTTATATTTGTATAACCCTTATATTCAATACTTGGATCTATTGATATAGTATTGTATTTTGATTTTGTCATATTCTCCATATTAACTAAAGTCCAGGATGAAAGTTCAATATCATATGAAATAATATTTAGCTTAACAAGTTTATCAATATTATTAGAAATAGTTTTGTAGGATACCTTAACGTATTTCTTTACTTGGTTAACTAAATCAGATTTTTTATCAGTATATGTTTGTATTAGATATTTACCTTTAACTTCACTAGAAATATGAGCTAGAGCCACATATACGTCAATAACATGATAGTTTTTAGATTCTGAAATAATTTTATCTAAGTGTTCATTACTAAGTTTTGTTGCCATTACAAATTCACCTCCTTTTCCGTATAAAATTAGATAATATTATTGTATTAAAAAGGAGATTAATATGCAAAAAAGGTCATTTTTCCAGATATATATGTAAAAAATTGAACTTTTATAACCAAAACATAAGGGGTACAAGCGTTTTTCCAGATATATATGTAAAAACGCGAACTTTTTAAAGAATTGAGTAATTACAAGGTTTACAGGCATTATTAATTAAGTGGATAAGACCAAATCACAAATTTTAAAATTATTTTTCCAGATATATACGTAACTTTTAGAACTTTAGCAATAAAAAATCATATTAATCAGTTATTTTTCCAGATATATATGTAGAAAATTGAACTTTAATATGAAAATGAACTAAATGAGTTCAAAAAAGAATTTAAAAATTTTTTTATTAACTGATAGTTTTTCCATTAATATATGTAAAAATTAGAACTAAACAATTAAATTCTAAAATAAAACTTAAATGATTCCATCCATATATGTAAGAATTAGAACTCTTTCCATACATATACGTAAAATTTAGAACAGTTTCCACTTATATACGTAAATATTAGAACTATTTCCACGTATATATGTAAAATTGTGAACAATAGAAATTTGAATTAGATTATTAAATAATGGATTTATTTTGTAGAATCAATTATTATATAAGTATATAACAAGAGGTATTACAACAATCGATAAAACCTTATAGAAGTTTATATAACAATTTTGATTTTATATAATGTTTATGTTACAATAAATTCAAGAGGTGATTATATATGAAGTACTATTCTATTGGGGAATTTTCAAAACTAATAGGTAAAAACGCTCAAACATTAAGAGAGTGGGATAAAAAAGATATATTTAAACCACATCATGTTGCTCCAACAGGATATAGATACTATTCACAAGAGCAACTTAATCATTTTTTAGGGATTAAAGGCGTTGAAACTAAAACTAAAAAAGTAATAGGGTATTGTAGAGTTAGTTCCCATAAACAAAAAGATGACCTTGAGAGGCAAATAGAAAATGTTAAAACATACATGATTGCTAAGGGGTACTCTTTTGATGTCATTACCGATATAGGCAGTGCAATAGACTACAATAAAAAGGGATTAAATCAATTAATAGATATGATAACTAATTCAGAAGTTGAAAAAATAGTGATTTTATATAAAGATAGATTGTTAATATTTGGTTTTGAAATCATAGAAAACCTATGTAATAAATATGGAACTACTATTGAAATTATCGACAATACTGAAAAAACGGAAGAACAAGAATTAGTTGAAGATTTAATTCAAATTGTTACAGTGTTTAGTTCTAGACTTCAAGGTAAGAGAGCAAATAAAGCCAGGAAAATGATTAAGGAGTTGTTAGAGAATGATACTGGGGAAGAAAGTTAGATTAAATCCAACCGAAATGCAAACTCAGAAGTTGTGGCAATCGGTTGGGACTGCAAGATTTGTTTATAATTGGACACTTGAAAGACAAGAAGAGAATTATAAAAATGGTGGGAAATTTATATCTAATAATGACTTAAGAAAAGAATTAACTATCTTAAAGAAAACAGAACTTAATTGGCTCAACGAAGTATCTAACAATGTGGCTAAACAAGCTGTCAAAGATGGTTGTGAAGCTTATAAGAAGCTCTTTAAAGGGTTAACCGATAGACCGAGGTTTAAAAGTAGGAAAAAGTCTAAACCATCTTTTTATAATGATACCTCGAAACTTAAAATTAAAGAAAGCTCAGTATTAATTGAAAAAGTAGGTTGGGTTACTATAGCTAAAAAGTCAATACCTATGAATTGCAAATATACTAATCCACGAATAAGTTATGATGGAAAGTATTGGTTTATATCTGTTGGTATTGAAAAAGAAAAGCCAATAGTGGAATTAACTACTGAAAGCATAGGAATTGATGTTGGAGTGAAGGCTTTAGCTATATGTTCCAATGGAATGACCTTTAAAAATATTAACAAGACAAGAGTTGTAAAGCAACTTGAAAAAAGGCTACGTAGATTACAACGTAGGGTATCTTGCAAATACCTAAAAAATAAAGAAGGGAGTAAGTTTGTCAAAACAAGTAATATTATAAAAATCGAAAAGCAGATTAAATTACTTAATAGAAAATTAGCAAATATAAGAAGTAATTATAATCACCAAGCAACCAACAAGATAGTGAAAACCAAGCCATCAAGAGTTGTTATGGAAACACTTAATATTAAAAGCATGATGAAAAATAGGCATTTATCAAAAGCTATTGCAAAGCAAGGTTTATATGAGTTTAAAAGACAAATGCAATATAAATGTGAATTTAATGGAATTGAATTTATTGAAGCTGATAAATGGTACCCATCATCAAAGACGTGTAGTGAGTGTGGTCATATAAAACTAAAGTTTTCATTATCTGAGAGGACATTTATCTGTGAAAAATGTAATTGTGTTATAGATAGAGATTTTAATGCAAGTATTAATCTTTCCAGATATGAATTAGTAGCTTAATCACTTAAAAGATACTACTAATATGTACCATGCGTTGTATGGGAATTTAAGCCCTGGGAGTGTTATATTAAACGAAAGTAGTATATTCTTTTGAATTACAAAATCGGACACGTTGAATAGGGAATTAAACAAGCTTTATAGAGTTCTATAATGTTTTGGCAACGGTTAGGTGTAATATGATTAAGAAATTAGAAGAAGAAATAAGGAACAAATTTCAAATTAAATATGAAGATTTAATAGATAAGGATTTTAATAGTTTTTATCTTGAGCTTGCTCCTCAGCTTAATCAATTATGCAATACAATGGATAAGGATTTAGCTATAAAAAATTTAAAATACAATAATATAAGAATGACAAAAGTAAGATGGGTAAAGAAAATACTAAGTGATACTAGTAGTAATATTTCAAAAGAAATAGAATCAGCAAAAATTCATTACCAGAAAGTTTTATCAAAAGAAATGCCAAGCGAGAAGTTTGAAGCTTTTTATGGAGCTAAAGATATAGATGAATATATTATAGTGAAAACTAAATCTTTAGAAGAATGGAAACGTAGCGAAGATACATTACTAACTGAATTTGAATATATTAGTTCACTTAATAAAAGATCTATAACGTCTGCATTTAAAAATGATATATTATTATCTTTTGTTAGTAGGTGTAAGGAAGAAGAGCTAAATAATAAATCAGTAACAGTGATACCAAGCATATTATCAGATATACCAATAGATACTACATCTAGAATTGATTTTCTATCTGATGAGCAAAAGAAATCGTTAGAAGAATGTCCTGATATAACTAATCCATCAACAATAGATAAGCTAATAATGATAGGACAAGAAGACCATGATAAAATTTTAATGCAACTAGAAAAGATGACATATCTAGAGATTAAAAGAGGGGCAAAAGCAGATAAATTTTTGGATATGATGACTCAAATTGCTTTATTAAAGTCTGTTAAATATCTGAATTCAGTAGATGTTAATATAATAAGATATTACTATACTCATTTAGAAAAAATGGTATTAGGTGAACCTATAGATAAAACAATATATCAAATAGTTACTGATTTAGGTATGCCAAATACAGTACAGTATTATGAGGTAGTTGAAAATTCAATTGCTAAACTTGGTAGTATGAATTTATCATATGATATTGAAGGAAATTCAATTCATGGTAACTTACTTGGTTGTATGATATACGAAGATGAAGGAACTAAAAGGGCGACAGTATATTTAGGACCTATACTACAGGCCGTTGTATTAAAGAAAAGTACTTTTGAATATGATGAAGCAACCTTTAATAGTTTAAGTTCAGATTCACAGCAATTAGCTATATGGTTCCAAAAGAGAAGATATAGATCAGCTATTAATAACCAAGGGTATAATGATTTAATAGCTTTAGGAATGTTCTCTACAGCAATATATTGGAATACTAAGAGAAAAGATAGACAAAGAGATAGAATATTAGATGCTTTAAAAGAATTAAAAGAGAAAAATCTTATAATTAAAGATTTCTTATACGATAAGAGAATATATCAGTTTTCAATAGAGTATATTCCACTATCTCCAAGAGAGTTGAGTAAATTAGAGATTAATAATACAAGTCATAACAATGTATTGAAAGAAGCGAATTATAAATTAATACAAGAAAAATAAAGGTAGGGTAATCCTACCTTTTTATATGCCACAAAGTTTATTTATAGATGTTTTAATAATATTCTCTAGATTATTAGAGTTTAATTCAGAGATATTATTAATATAAGCTACTTTCTTAGTATTTTTACATTCAGGATATTTTGAGCAACCTAGAAATATCTTATCAGTTTTGGAATTATGATTTAGCTTATAGTCTGCACCACATCTATTACAGGTGAAGTAGTAATTTTTAAAATAAGATACTCCAGTTCTTTTTACAATTCCTAGTTCGTAATCTTGCTTGCAGCTTGTACATTTAGCAAAAAAATACTTATAAGTAGATGAGTAAATTGTAATAATCTTTCCACCACACTCACATATGTAAGGGAAGAATATTTCACAATTAAGTTTTTTCTTTATATCATTGATTTGTGGCATTAAATCTTTAATATTCTTGAGTTCTATAGAAGTTTTATTTCTTCTCTGTTCAATCTTAATATCAGCCTTGATTTTACGTTCTTGGTCTATAGCATGAAGTTTATTTAGTTCTTCTTCTTCTTTTTTATTATAAATCCACTTTTTACAGTCAATATTGTTAATTATAGAATTAATTATTTGGGTTTTATCAAAATTATAAAAATCTACGCCTAATTCATTTACATCTAACTCAAGAGTAGAAATCCCATAGCTCTTTATCTTCCTAAATTTTTCAGAGTCAATAGAATGCGTAACATAGATTTCAAGGAAGAGCATACTGTTACCACTATATATAGTTACATCTGGAATAATATCTTTGTAGCCTTTTTCAACTTCAACGTTTTCAATTTTAAGAGTAAATTCACTGTTTGAGAATTTATGTGGAGGAATTTTAATAATGGAACAATCGCTAATTATATTTTTAATAAACATATGTATAGCTGTTTCAGTTGCTTTACCGCAATCAGCTGAGTAGTGTTGGAAACAGTGTTGCTGAATTTCACCCTTTCGAGCAATTAATGCCCCCTTACAACTAGGACAATAACAATTACATTTCAAGCCACTTTCAACCTCTGATATATGGCGTAAAACTCCAATTGAATCAATTCCAAAGGGAATTTTAACTTGATTGATAGTATCCATAGAAACACCTCCTTTTACATATATTATATAATATAAATTTAATAGTTTAATTAATAAATAAAATATTACCCAATAATTTCATAATGAAGATTATATATTGTCATGATAAAATTAGTGTATAAATTAATATTTTATTTAACATAACCGGCTTATATATATGGGTACGGTGGTATTTAACAAATTGAGTAGATAATCCTTATAGGACTCTTTATAGAGTTTTATAGGGATTTTTTTATTTCTAAGAGTTAGACAATAGCAAAAGAAAGATAACAATAAACAAAAAATATAACAGAAGATGAGGTAAATAATATGAATAATGTTGAAGTAATTAATGTAAGAGAGTTAGAAGCTGAATTAAAAAAACCATTCACATTTGAAGAAATTGAATGGAGAATAGGTAGTTCTTTTGAGCGTAATGGTGAAGTTAAAGCATTAGCATTACCTTATGTAACAAGTAGAGCTATTATGGATAGATTAGATGCAGTATTCGGATTAGATGGATGGGAAGATGAGTATCAACCTTGGGGTAATAATGCACAACTATGTGCGATTACTGTAAGGATTGGTGAAAGATCTATTAAAAAATGGGATGGAGCTGAGTCTACGGATATTGAATCTGTTAAAGGTGGATTATCAAATGCACTTAAAAGAACAGCAGTAAAATTTGGTATTGGTAGGTACTTATACTCATTCGATCCTATTTGGGTACGTTGTGAAGTTAAAGGAAAAACTAAGGTTATAGCAAGAGAAGAATTTGATACAACTTTAGCAACTTTCTATAAAAGACAACTTACTAAAATCTATGGGCTTGACATTGCAAATAACTATTCTAAAAATAACGTTAATTCTGGACAAGTTAATCAAAAGAACAATACTAATAGCAATTATGGTAGCCAAAACAATGGATATAATAATTCAAATAGTAATTGGACTAATGGAAACATTGAACAGAAGCAAGTTCAAAACCAAACAGCGAAGTCTAATGCTGAGATGTTTAAGACTGAAAGCAAGAAGGTTGATAGCTTTGGAAACAGAAGCAAATTTAACGGATTAGATAATTCAGATGAAATGGTGAATAACCAAGGAACTAACAATACAAATTATTTTCAATCAGAAAATGCAAAACCTAAAGTACCTGGAGCATTTCTAAACTTTATTAAGAGTAGAATACAAGCTACAGGGAAAGAAATTAACTCAATACTAACTTACTATAAAGTAAAAGCTTTAGAAGAGCTTAGTATGGAGCAGGCTAATGATTTAGTAGCTAAACTAGGTTAAGCATTAAGTATTTAACAGGAAAGATATAAGGTAGTGAGAGCTACCTTATATTTTTTATTAAAGATAATAGAAAACAAATAGATAACAGAAAGAGGTATTTAATATGAAAATTGAAAAGATAACAATGGTAGGATTCAAAGGATACGAAAAAGAAGTAGTATATAATTTTTCAGGAAATAAAACAACTATATCAGGACCTAATGGTATTGGAAAGACAACAGTTGCAGAAGGTATCTGCTGGTGTCTTTATGGTTGTAATTTGATGGGGAATGATAAGGTAGATGGCCTATTATTAAACAATAATTCAACTGAAATGCAGGTTGAAGTTGAAATTTCAATTGAAGATGTATTATATAAGATTAGTAGAAGTAGAAAGAAAACAATAAGTGTTAAACTTGATGATAGAAAAACTACGCAAAAAGCATTAGATGAACTTATTCCACCAAAGGAATTATTTTTATCTATATTTAATCCAAAGTATTTCTTAAACTTAACGCCAGGAAAAGCAAGAGCTAGGTTAATAAGTATGTTACCAACTATAGATCCTTTAAAGATATTAGAGAGATATAATGCATGGGATAAGATGCCTATTATATCTAAATATCAGGGGGATATAAATAATGGTATTAAGGAATTAACTAAGAAGATTAAAGATGCTAATGATAATCTTAATATAAAGATTGGAGAAAGAAATACTTATGTTCAACTAAAAGAAGAGATTGAACGTAAGAATAAGGATATGGATGTTCAAGTATTTATATCTGATGATGAATTAGCACTAATTGAAAAGCTAGAAGATAAAATAAGAGTTGAAAGAAGTAAAAAGTATTTAGGGGTTTCCTCTAAGGAACTAGAGTTAAAGCTTCAAATACTAAATAATAAATATAGAGAAGTTTCTGCAGAGCAATTTATATCTGATAATACTAACTCAATAAATGAGATGGAATTAGAATTAGCAACAATGAGAGGGCAGTATAAGATATTATTGCAAAATCTTAATGAAGCTAAGGGATTAGGCTGTAACTGCAATTCCTGTGGTCAATCTATACCAGAGGAATTTAAACTTACTCAAATTAGCTCAATAGAAAATCAGATAGAAAATATTAAATTAGTAGCTAATGAGTATAAAAAATCAATAGATATAATTAAAGGCATGGATATAGATAGACAAGCTGAGTTCGATAAAAATAAGCAGCACAGCATTATAGCTATTCGTGAAAAGATAAATTCTATCAAAGTAGAAATACAGAATTTAGATGAAACTAATAGAAAAGGTGAGAGAAGCTTTATAGAAGCTCAGGAGATGGCTTTAGGAGAGTTTATAATACAATTAGATGGTTTAATTGCCAAAAGGCAAGCAACACTTTCTATACAGGCTGAAATAGATATAAATAATTCTAATCTGAATAAGTATAAAGATATGCTTATAAAGGTAGATGAAAATATTGAAGAGCTAAAAGTATTTATAAATGATTTAACTAAAGAGAAAAATGTTCTAGTTAACTATAATTCAAACTATGTTAATTTTATAGCTGAGATTTTTGAAACAGTTCTTACTGATACAAAAATACATATCCATAAAATTAACAAAGAAACTGGTGAGATAAAGGAAGATTTCTTTGTTACATATAAGGATAAAGAGTACTCACTTTTATCGAATTCAGAAAGAATAAAAGTAGGACTAGAAATAGCTAATATGTTTAATGTACTTCTGAATAAACAATATCCAACAGTTGTTGATGATAGTGAATCAATTTTAGAACTACCAATAATTAATACTCAAATGATTATATGTAAAGTTTGTAATATAAAAAAAATCAATGTAGAGTAGAGAAAATATAAATAAAAGTATTAATAAAATGGACTATAGCAAAAGTAATTTTGATATAGTCCATTTATTTTAGGGATAAATGAATCGAAATGAAGTTTAAACTTCACAAAAATAACGATAATATTGAAAAAAGTTTTTGTAATAAAGAAATTTTAATACACAAATGCAATTATAAAAGAAATCTACTTGACAAAATATCTATAAATAGTAAAATAGTATATATAATAGATTAAAATAAGAAGGCGGTGTAATAAAATGAAATATGAACAAAAAATACCTCTAGAGATAAAGTATATAAGGATGATTTGCGAAGCTATTCCTAATGCATATTTTCTTCATAAACAACACATTGATGAAAATAATTTTCCTACGATAAATGGAAAGGAATTATACATATGGAATTATATGAATAAAAATATTAGCGATGTTCTTCCAACTGACAAATTTCAAGTAGTAGTTATGAAAAGGGGAAGTTGGGGGTTTATTGGAATATATGATAAAGAGGAAAAATATCTATATACATTAATGAGAGAAAAAAATCTTACGAATCTACAAAAAAACATAAGTGAAAATTTAATTCATTATTTAAATGTTTTGAGTAAATTAAATGATCCACTAAAGCAAAAATATGAGCCTATAGCACATCAAGTTAGTTTATTTGGTGATGAACTATATACTGATGAAACCGATGAAAAACTTGGTGACATTCTTTGCGATCTCATTTCTAAAGTAGATGGTGAGATAGATAGATACGTATTAATAGCTTTTGATTCTGATGGTGTGGGAAATATAAAAGATATTAAAGGAATTATTCCGGCTAAAGGCTTAGATATTTATAAGGAAGAAAGTTGGATTGAGTATGTATCTCAAGGTTACGATATAACTGATATTGTAGCTTCAGAATATATTCAAGCAGAAAATGAAATACTGTTACAGAGACAACCAAATCTTAAGAGGAAAATTAAACATTTAGATAAAGAAAAAATTAATGAATAGAGGAATGTGTTATGTCTGAAAATTTAACATCTTTTAATGGAGAAAGGTTAAAATCAGCAAGATTATTTAAAATGATGACAATTATAGAGCTTGCAGAGAGTGTAGGAGTATCAAAACAAGCTATTTCACAATACGAAACAAATAAATCAGAGCCTAAAATAGATGTTTTACTTAAGTTATCATCCGTACTTGGATTCCCAAGAGAATACTTTTATGAAGAAGATAAAAAGAAGATATTTCATGGAGATACATACTTTAGATCAATTTCTAGCACTACTAATAAGGAAAGAATGGCTCACAAAGAGAGGATTTATTTATTTGCTAATATAGTAAAAACAATTAATGAATATATTGAGTTTCCTAAATTAGCGTTATATCAATTAAATGGGGATGATGAAGTTGATGTTGAAAAGTTAGCAGACTGTGTTAGGGAAAAGTGGGGCTTAGGGAAGAGACCAATAATAAATCTAGTGGACGAGATGGAGAGAAATGGAATAATTATTACAGATGTATTTACTAATAGTTCAAATGTTGATGCTTATAGTGAAATGTTACGTATAGATGGCAATAACATGGCTATTGTAATATTAGGTACAGATAAAGAAAATACATTTAGGAGAAATTTTAGTGCTGCACATGAATTAGGGCATATATTATTGGATGACTACTATAATTTAAATGATTTAAGTAAACTCGAATATAAAGAAATGGAAGACACAATGCATAAATTTGCTGCAGCATTATTGATACCTAAAGAAATGTATATAAATGATCTAATGACGAGTTCTAAAGTTGATTTGAGTTTTTATATTCAATTAAAAAGAAAGTATTATGTATCAGCAGCAGCACTAATTGTTAGAGCTAAACATTTAGAATTAATTTCTCAAAATCAGTATCAGTATTTGATGAAACAATTATCACAAAGAGGGTATAGGACCTGTGAACCTTTTGATAAAGAGACACCGCTTATAAAACCAAGATATATAAGGCAAGCAATGAAGATGATTATTGAGGAAGATGGGGTAACTAGTAAAGAATTTATACATTCTTTAGAGTGCAATGGTATTACACTATCACAAGAGATAATTGAAGATATATTAAATTTACCTGAGGGCTATTTAAGTAAGAATGATAAGAGTGGTAAAGTTATAAACTTACAGAGAAAAATGTAGTAATGTGTATAAAATTTATTATAAGCATTTAAATTATATTTTAAAAGATTGAATTAGAAATTCAATTTGAATCCCTCCAAGAATCACTTGGAGGGATTTTTTTTATTACATAACAATAAGTAAATTGTATGTATAGATATAATACATTTTTGCTAGTATATTTCCCACAATTCTTTAACGATAAAATGAAATATAAATATATTTCATTTTATCGTTGACGGAATATTCTAAATGTGTTTTAATTGAAATATAGATATATTTCAAAAAATAATATTAATAAATTAGGTGATATAGATTGAAAAGAAGAAAAATTAGTGAGTTTGTAACTTTTGTTCCAGGTATAAACCCAACAAGGGCGCAAAGGCAATTTGGAACACAAATAATAAATTATTATGATCAATCATCCTTTGAAGACGATTTTAATCACGAGGATGCAATTATTGAGGATAAGGAAGAAAGAATATGTGAAAATAATCAATCACTAAAAGAGGGTGATGTTGTTATTAGTAATTCATTGCAGCTTGCAACAATGGTTGGTAAAAATAATGTAGGGAAAGTGTTATCACTTAACTTTACAAAAATAATGTTTGATAAAGATCTGATTGACAAGCGATACTTTCTATTCCTATTTAATTCATTCAAAGATGTAATTAGACAAAAAGAAAGAGAGTTACAAGGAAATGGAACTATTTTTAGAATTCCACTCAGAGCTCTTGGAGATATTATGATTCCTATTGTTGATCTTGAAGAACAGAGAAAAATAGGTGCTATTTACGTTGAAACATTGAAATTAAAATCTAAAGTAAATAAATATGTAGACTTGATAGAACGGTTTACTATCTCAATAATAGAAGAAAATTTAAAGGAGGAATAACAAATTGAAGAAGAGTCAATCAGAATCAGCAAAAATGAAGAGCCAATCAGAATTAGCATTTGAAAAAGAAGTTGTTGAATATCTCACCCAAATAGGTGGTGTAAAACAATGGGAATACAAAAACGAAATAAAAACAACTGAACAATTATGGAACAATTTCAAAACAATATTAGAACAAAATAATTATGCTCGTTTAGATGGTCCATTATCTATAACTGAATTTAATCAGGTGAAGAAAATTATAAGTAGTATTGAGTCACCTTATCAGGCTGGCCAATTCCTATATGGTGTTAATGGAGTTTCAGAAATAGAAATCGACCTTGACAATGGTAAACATGTATTTTTAACAGTATTTGACCAAGCGCAGGTTGGAGGTGGGAATACTGTTTATCAAGTTGTAAATCAGATAGAACGCCCAAAAGTTATTGATGGTAAGCTTAATCGTAGGTTTGATGTTACATTACTTATTAATGGTCTTCCAATTATTCAAATTGAATTAAAGAAAGCACTTCATAGTACAAGGGAATCATTAAATCAGATGGAGCAATATATTGCTGAAAAACAATACAGTGGTATTTTTTCAACATTACAGATTCTAATCGCTATGACTCCATATGATATTCGGTATATGGCAAATACTCAACTACGAAGCTTTAATAGAGCTTTTGCATTTAACTGGCAAAATGAAGATGATGCTCGTCCTATTCGTTCTTGGAAGACATTTGCAGATAAAGTTTTATCAATTCCAATGGCTCATGATATGGCAACTCGTTATATGATACTTGATGGAACTAAAAATAAAGAAAGTATTAAAGTAATGCGTCCGTATCAAGTTTATGCAACAAAGCGTGTGTTAGACAAAGTTAGGAAATTTGACTTTAAATATGATGATAGTAAACTAGGATATATTTGGCATACTACAGGGTCAGGAAAGACAATTACAAGCTTCAAAACAGCTTGGCTTGCAAGTCGTTTAAGTAATGTAGATAAAGTTGTATTCTTGGTTGACAGGATTGCACTTACAAACCAAACAGCTGATGCATATAAAGCATATGATCCAGTTGCAGGATTTGAGGGGAAAACAGGTGTAGTAAGTGATACGGCAAATATATCAGATCTCCATCTAAAATTAACAAAAAAAAGTGATAAGAATATTATCGTTACTAGTATTCAAAAGATGTCGCGTTATGTAACTAGAGAAAGCTTTAAGCAACTTAATGAAAACATTCTTTTTATCGTGGATGAGGCACATCGTTCAACTGGTGATGGTACAGAAAATGAAGGAATGCTTGAATCAATTAGAAAAGCTATTCCAAATTCTGCTTGGATTGGTTATACAGGGACACCTAAATTTCCAGAAACACGTGAAATATTTGGTGAGATTTTACATGCCTATACTATTAAAGAAGCAATAGCAGATAAAAATGTTCTAGGATTTAATGTAGAATTTAGGGAAACCATTAAGGCACCAGAAGATCCTACTGAAGATGATATAGATGATAATATTCGTGGTAGTGTTTACGATAATAGTCCAGAACATGTTGATTTAGTTGTTAAGGATATCTTTGAAAATTGGAAAAAACGTTCAAATAACGGAAAGTACAATGCCCTGTTTACTGTCCATGTTGGAGGTAATAAAGCGAGTACACCAAGAGCAATGGAATACTTTGATAAGTTTGCGGAAGAAAATAAGAAACGTCCAGTAGAGCAACGTTTAAAAATTGCGGTTAGTTTCTCAGCGGATTCTTCTAATAGTAGTAATCAACTTACAACGAATGAAAATTTGCATAGAGCTATTAAAGATTATAATGAGATGTTTAAAACAGCCTTTGATATGACTTCTGTTAAAGCCTATACAGAAGATTTAGCTCGACGTTTAAATAGGACATCTGATGATGGCAAGTATTTGGATTTGGTTATAGTAATTGATCAACTATTAACTGGTTTTGATGCTCCAGAATTGAATACCCTTTATATTGATAGAACACTTAAGGGAGGAAATTTGATTCAGGCATATTCACGTACAAATAGAATGCACAATCTTGTTGATAAGCCATGGGGAAACGTAGTTAATTATCGTTGGCCAGAACAAAATGAGCTTGAAATGAATAAGGCCTTTGCCATTTATTCAAATCGTGAATCTGCAGCTGAACAGCTTTCACTAGGGGATCTTAAGGAAGGGAATGAGGAAGCTGGTATTATTTCTAAACCATTCAGCAAAGTACAAGGTGAAATGCAAGAAGTTATTAAGAAGTTGTCAACACTTACAGAGGATTTTGTGCAATTACCACCTAGTGAAAAGGCACAAGATGAAGTATTTGAAAATTTAAAAGAGTATAATCGCTTGCTTAGTCAGTTAAAACAGTATACAGAGGATGATGATAAGAACCCTATATCTGCTTATGATGAACCAGAGGAATTTTATGAACGTCTAGGTATTACTGAAGAACAAGAAGTCATGCTAACTACAGTAATTGCAGGTGAATTAAAAGAAAGACGTGCGAAGAGAGAAGACATAGATATATCACAAGTTAATCTTTCTATGATTCATATTCATGATGTTACAATAAACTATGACTATTTGATTGAGTTAATAGCTCGTATGGCTGATGAAGTTCATGTTAATGATATGACAAAAGCTGAAAAAACACGTGATGAAATCCACGTTGAAATTGCTAAGTCAGATAATGAAAAAGAAAAAACAAAGATGAGAAGCTTTGTAGATAAGATTTTCACAAAGGAATTCGAGTTTGATAATTACCCAGCCCCTAGAGATGTTGAAAAAATGAATAGGGCAATGGATAGGGTTCAAATAGAAAGTAATATTAAACTTATAACTAAATTTATACGTACCTGGGGGCTTGATAATAGTATTAAACCTAAGGAACTTGAAAACTTAATTAAAAAACATCGTTTGAATCAAGAGGATATGGATAAACAAGGCGAGTTAACAGCGATTATGAATGAAGCAAAAATTGATTATAAAGAAATTGCTGTTGAAGAAATTGCAAAATTAACATGGGTAAGATATCGTATTGAGTTTCGTAAGGCATTTTACAAAATGGCTGACGAAATTAAGAGAGGAGAGTAATCAATTGATAAAATTATGGAAAATAAAAGGAGGGCAACTAAATTGGGAGATAAAGTAACAAAGTTACCTAATATTAGATTTTCAGGATTTGAAGATGCGTGGAAACATGATAAGTTTAATGAAGTTTTCACTTATTTAAAAAATAATTCCTTGTCGAGAGCTGAACTAAATTATGATGAAGGAACAGTAAAAAATGTTCATTATGGAGATATTCTAATAAAATTTGGAGAAGTATTAGATACTGAAAATTATGAAATACCTTATGTTTCCAATAAAGATTTTAAAGTTGAAAATACTTCATTGTTACAAACTGGAGATATAGTAATTGCAGATGCAGCAGAAGATAATACTGTTGGTAAATGTTCAGAAATTAAGCTGACAGAAGAGATTGATATTGTTTCAGGGTTACATACTATACCATGTAGGCCTATAGTGGAATTTGGGGATGGATACTTAGGGTATTATATGAATTCAAATGCATATCATGACCAGTTGCTACAATTAATACAAGGAAGTAAGGTATCATCAATATCAAAATCTGCATTGAAAAATACTAATATTATTTATCCAAATATAGACGAACAAAAGTCTATAGGAAATTTATTTATTAATCTAGATAAAATTATCATCCTTCATAAGCACAAGTTAGAATTGGTGAAGGAGACTAAAAAGAGTATGCTTCAAAAAATGTTTCCGAAAGATGGCAGAAATGTACCAGAATTTAGGTTTGTAGGATTTACTGATGAATGGAAAGCGTATAAGCTATCTGATGTAGCCGAGTATCGTAATGGAAGAGCCCATGAGAAAGATATTAATGAAGATGGGGCATTCATAGTTGTAAACTCAAAGTTTGTTTCAACAAATGGTTTAGTAAAGAAATTTTCTAACAAATTAATTGAACCATTAAAGTCCGGAGAAATTGCGTTTGTATTGAGTGATGTTCCAAAGGGCAAAGCATTAGCAAGGACATTTTTAATTAATGAAGATGAGAAATATAGTCTTAATCAACGTATTGCAGGAGTTACACCACTGAAGGAAACGGATTCATATTTTTTAAATATATTAATGAATAGAAATGATTACTTTTTAAAGTTTGATAATGGTGTTGGGCAGACTAATTTATCAAAATCTGAAGTAGAAAGTTTTTTAGAATTTTATCCTTGTTATGAAGAGCAGGTTAAAATTGGTGACTATTTTAATGGACTTGATAATATTATCACCATTCATCAGCGAGAATTAGATTTACTTAAAGGTCTAAAGAAAACAATGCTTAAACAAATGTTTATATAAGAAAAGGAGATTAAATAAATGAGTAATGCAACAGATATTACCTCAAAGTTATGGGAAATGGCTAACAAATTACGTGGGACAATGGATGCAAGTGAGTATAAAAATTATATTTTACCATTTATGTTCTATAGATACTTATCAGAAAATCAAGACGAATATTTAAAGCTAAATGGGCTGGAAGACTTTTATGAAGTAACAGATACAGATGAAAAAGAAGAGTACCTTGAAGAAATAAGTAAAGGAATTGGATATGCGATTGATCCGGATTACACATGGGATAAGATAGTATCAAAAATTGAGAATCATAAAATTAAAGCTAGTGATTTCCAAGATATGTTTGACTCATTTAATACTAATGCAAAACGTAATGCAGTAGCTGCTGCAGACTTTGCTAATGTGTTTTCAGATGTAAATCTTGGTGATACGAGGTTAGGTTCAAGTACAAATGAGCGTGCAAAGGCTTTGAATGATATTGTTTTAATGATTAATGAATTTAATTTTAAGGATGATTCAGGGCGAGATATTCTTGGTGATGTTTATGAATATTTGATAGGACAGTTTGCTGCTAATGCAGGTAAAAAGGGCGGTGAATTTTATACTCCCCATGAGGTAAGTAAGATTTTAGCAAAAATTGTTACAGTTAATGCTACTAGGAATGGCAATCAATTTCGTGTATATGACCCTACAATGGGATCAGGGTCACTTCTTTTAACTGTTCAAAAAGAACTACCATATGGAGATGAAGAAGGGAGTGTTGAGTTTTATGGCCAAGAATTAAATACAACGACTTATAACTTAGCTCGTATGAATTTGATGATGCACGATGTAAACTATCGTAATATGGAGCTGAAACGTGCTGATACACTCGATGCTGACTGGCCGTTTGCTGAAAAAGATGGTACACAAATTCCATTAAAGTTTGATGCAGTAGTAGCTAATCCCCCATATTCTCAAAATTGGGATACAAAAGACATTGATCGTGAAAAAGATACACGTTTTAAGGGGTATGGTGTAGCACCAGCATCAAAAGCAGATTATGCATTTGTTCTTCATGGTCTTTACCACTTAGATAAAGCAGGAACGATGGCTATAGTATTACCACATGGGGTACTATTCCGAGGGGCAGCAGAAGGTAAAATACGTAAGAACATAATTGATAACAACCTGTTAGATGCTGTTATTGGCTTGCCTGGTAACTTATTCTATGGGACTGGTATTCCAACATGTGTATTGGTGTTCAAAGGTCGTGAAGCAAGAAAAAATAAAGATGTTTTATTTATTGATGCTTCAAATGAGTTTGAAAAAGTTAAGAATCAAAATAAACTTACAGATGAGAATATAAATAAAATTCTAGATACTTATTGTAAGCGTGAAAATGTTGAAAGATATTCACATGTAGCATCTTTAGATGATATCAAAAAAAATGACTATAACTTGAATATTCCACGTTATGTTGATAATTTTGAAGAAGAAGAAGTTATGCCACTTTCACAAGTAGCTCAAGAATTAACAGATGTTAAAGCAGAAATAGAGAATTCGTATAATAGTTTATTTGGGCTTTTAAGTGAACTGAAAGGTACTACTGATGAAGCACAGGATGAATTGAATAAATTTATTAATTTATTAGGTAAATAGTAGTATTATAAAGTGCCCTGTAAAGTAGACAGTTAAATAATCATACTTTATAGGGTGTTTTTTATTTAATTTAATGATTATTCAATATCCTTATAGGTAATTTAATTTACTAGTTTAGCTATAACTAATAATCTTCCGTTGGAATAATTAAAGTCACAGGTAGAAAGAGTAATTATACTAGAATTTATATTTAATGAAACATTATAGTTGATGTTAGACTTATTAATTAAAGTATTTAGATACTGTACATAATCATCATCAGTACTCCAAAAAGTTTGATAGTTATTTATATTAGCAGAATCTTTAAAGGATGAAAATATTTTATATTCATCAATTTTAGTTTCAGTAGCAATATAAATCTTCAAAGTATTATCTAATTCAGAATATATTTTATGTAAATCAGCAAACATACTGCCATCCTTCATATAATGGCCATAGATTATAGTGTTCTTATCTTCAAATGTATTTACATTGTAATCAATAAATATTGAACCTGCCTTGCTTTTTTCCTTTAAAAAATTATGATTCAGATAGAATGAATTATCAGTACCTTTAACTAGGGGGTAATTGACTTTCGTACCAGGTATATAGAGCCATCCAACATAATCCTCATTGAGAGCTTTTAATTTAGTATAAGCTAAGCTCAAATCATTAGAATTAAAGGGGGTAAGACTTTCGATATCATTATATAATTTATTATTTTTATAGTACTCTTTTACTCCTGTATAAACCTTAATTAAGGATAGTGTAAAGACTATTATAGAAACTATAAGTATTAGTTTTCTGGATAATCCTTTAAATTTTCCACTCATTATTTAATAACACCTCTATAATTATTTCTTTAGATAGTATCAACTAATAATAAGAGTTTTATTAGTTTAATAAAATATACCTCCAAAAATTACTTGTATAAAATCTTGTTTATTGCTTATATAATAGGATTCTTACTACATTTATGGAGGGGAAAAATTTTAAAAATTTACTTAGTGAATTTATTTTAGTTACTAAATTAGGATTTAATTATATATGGAATAATGCAAGTATTAAATTTATTCTATTATGGGGTAGTATAGGTTTATATATAGGAATAAGTAGAATAATAAATGACTTTAGATTAGATGGATCATTAATTATAAATATATTAATTCCGATAACTTTCTTTATAACAATGTCTTTTGCAAATCATATTCTTAGAGTATGGAGAAGATACGTGCCAAAGCAAGAGTACTATAGAGATGTTTATAAAGAAACAGGCGGAGAATTCTTAGGAATTTATTATGGATATCTAATTGAAACTCCTAAAAAAAGAAAGTATGTGGGACGTAAAAAGTACACACCTTGGTTTATAATTTTAATAGTTGCAGTTACAATCAGTGTAGCAATCTTATATAGCGTTATTATAGCTCCAATATATCTATTATTAATTGGATATGGAGTAAAATTAGGTAAGGTTGTATAAAGTAAATATATAAGTTTATTTAAAGCATAGGGGTGATCTCTATGCTTTTGTTATATTCAGAAATAAATATTGAATTTAAACAAATGGAATTAATTACAATATATATGGCAAAGATTAAGATATAAAAGGAGGAGATATGGATGTTTGATTATATTATGATTTATACGATAGGTGGCAATACATCAAGGTTTGATAAAAAATACGTTCAGAACTTTGAAGCGTTATCCGATGAGAAAGAATTAGAGGAATTATTAAAAACACATACACTTACTATTGAATTAAAAACTAGAAAGGTTAAGTTCCTAACTAGAAACATAGAAAAGGTTGAAATTGTGCAAGAAGCAAAAGTAGGATAAATATATACTTACACAATAACTAACGTTCTCTATAATTATAGTTAATGAGTTATAGGGCGTGTACTAGAATGGTAAAAAGAATAATATTTCATATAGATGTTAATGGTGCTTATTTATCATTTACGACAATAGATATGATGAGAACAGGTAGAATTAATAGGGGTATAACCAAGATACCATCAATTATTGGTGATGATAGGGATAACAGATGTGGAATAGTTTTAGCTGTAAGTGTACCGGCGAATACATTAGGCAAATTGGAATAAGACTATCGAAACTATCATCAAATGAAAGTTATCAAGTATCATTGTTTTATGAAAGTAATAATGAGAAAAGTAGAAAACTAGATAATACTATAAATCAGCTTAGAGAAATATGGTAAGGGCGTTGTTAGGAAATCTACTTTTCTAAATGGAGATATTAAATATATGGAAGGTGGAACTACGGAAGAATATAGCCCAAAGATAAGTAGTATATTACGGTAATTAGTAATTTTAATAAGGATAAATTTAAGATATTTTATAGAATACTACTATAGCGATTTGAGAATCACCATAGTAATATTCTGTTTTTTTATGTATAATTATATTGAATTATTACGAATATTTGGATTTATAGTGAAACTAAAGAAAAAAATAGAATTTATAGTATATGTACAGTATATGTCCATATAAAAGAGTATAATAAAAATATATAGTGGTGATAAATTATGATTAGTAAAAGCGATATTAAAGTTAATCGTATATTAACAATATACTCAAAATTAGTAAGTGGAGAGATTGTTAATAAAAAAGAAATGGCACAAAATTTTAATGTAAATGAGAAAACAATTCAGAGAGACTTAGAAGATATAAGAACTTATTTTAGCGACAATATAGAAATATTAGGTACTAAGGATATTATATATAGCCGTAAAAAAAAAGGTTATAGACTTGATAATAGAGATGAGATACTTACAAGAGAGGACATACTTGTTATAACAAAAATACTACTGGAAAGCAGGGCCTTTTGTAAGGAAGAATTAAAGCATCTAACAACTTCTATATTAGGACAAATAGATATTAAGCAAAGAAAATGTGTCAAAGACATAATAGGAAATGAATTGTTGAATTATGTTCCATTAAAGAATAGTGATTTAATATTATCAAAAATATGGGATTTGAGTGAGCTGATTAGGAAAAAAGAAGTAACACAAATAACATATATAAAAAATAATGGTGTAGAAGTAAAGCGAGTAGTTAAGCCTGTATCAATTATATTCTCCGAATATTATTTTTATTTAATAGGATATTTTAATGATTTTGATTCACCAACGATATTTAGAATAGACAGGATTAATGAATATAAAGCGGTAGGAGAAAATTTCTACATAACAAGCTCAGACAGATTTGAAGATGGAGAGTTTAGAAAAAGAGTTCAATTTATGTATGCAGGTAAGCTTATGAGAATAAAGTTTGAATTTACAGGTTCTTCAATAGATGCAGTATTAGATAGAATTCCTACAGCTACAGTAGTTGAACAGTTAGACGATAAGTTTATTGTGGAAGCAGAAGTTTATGGTAAGGGAATAATTATGTGGATATTAAGTCAAGGAAAGAATATAAGGGTTATAGCGCCATCACAGTTAGTTGAACAGATTATTGAGGAAATAAACAACATGAAAAATAATTATATAACAAAATAGAAAATTATATAGTTATAATTTAATTGTTTTATGGAGGTATATGGAAATGGAGTTTGATTTAAATATGATGTCAATTTCACATTCACTGAAAAATCATCCGATATTAGATGAATGTGTAATCTATAAAATTAAGTATTTGAACGTGTTGGAATATTTTGCTAATAAGTATTCTAAAAAAGATGAATTTGCTTTAAAAGTATTAAGAAATTATAAGAATACAATTTTAGGTGAAGATATAAAACAATATTCTTATAGTGATAAGGAGTTAAAAAAAGTTTCAAAAGGAGTTATTGGTGTAAAATTTAAGGGATTCAAACTTTTTACATATAGATATTCTCTTGTATGCGATTGTTTATTTATCAATTCTATGATGAATTATGATGAAGCTAATGAAATATTAGGTGAAATTAAATCAATTTATAGAAAAAGGTATCATCAAAAATTAGATTTACTTTTTGATATGATATATAAAAACAAAGAGTATATTGAAGGGATAGATAAAGTCAAATATCAAATAGAATGTTTGAAAAAAAACAAGGAATATTTAAAACAAAAACAAATAAAAATATTGACTACAGCAAATATGAGTGCAGGTAAATCTACTCTTATTAATGCTTTAGTTGGGAAGAAAATTAATCGCACAATGAATGATAGTTGTACATCAAAGCTTCATTATATTTATAATAAGGCATTTGAAGATGGGTTCGATTATAAATTAGATGGGGAATTAAATTTAGATGCAGATGAAAAGGCACTTTTAAATAATAGTGAGGATAATATTACGAGTAAAATATTTATTTCTACATATTTTAATACATTAATATCCCAACAACCTAGATTATGCATAGTTGATACACCAGGAGTAAATTCTTCAATGGATTTAGAGCATAGTGATGTCACAAAAAGCACTATAATTAATCAGGAATATGATAAATTATTATATTTAATAAATGCAGAAAATGCTGGAACTAATGATGATCTGAAATATTTGAATTATATTTCTCAGAATGTTGATGAAAGTAAAATAATTTTTGTTTTAAATAAATTAGATAGATTTAGATTATCAGAAGATTCTATAGAAGATAGTATCAATAATATAAAAAGGGATTTATTAAAATTAGGAATTAAAAACCCTATTATATGCCCAATATCAGCATATGCTGGTTTGTTAGCAAAAAAGAAGATGCTTGGAAAGAATCTAGATGAAGATGAGCAGGATGAATACATTTTATTACATAGGAAATTTAAAAGTGATGGCTACAATCTTTCTAGGTTTTATTCAGATGAAATAATAAAAAAGATTAATAATAACTTTAAAGTTAAGGAAAAGTGTACAAGCATTGAATTGTTAATAAATTGTGGAATACTTTGCTTAGAACAAATTATTATAGAGGGAGAGGAATACTAATGAGAGAGATATTTATCAAGTATAATCCGTATAAGGTTGAAACAGAAGTTCAAATTGATGGAAAGAAAGTTAAATCTAATAGTGCATTAAATGTAGATGATAAGAGATTACAGGAGTGGATAGAGGATCTACCTAAGATTCTAGTAGATGAGTGTAATACCAAAAGTTTTAAAATTGTATTTCAAGGAACTATTTTAGATTATGAAGATTTAACGTCTGTAGCTAAAGAAGCGAAGGAAAAGAATATTAATATAGAGTGTGAACATATACCTGCAAAGGAAGTAAAAGATAAAGAGAAAGCAATAGAACAGATTTTCAGAGATATACAAAGTGGACCATTTGAGGAGTTAAAACAGCCAGACGTAAAAAAGGCATTTGAAATGGCTTCTAGTAGTGACTTTGAAGTTAATGTTGTTGCAACTATGAGTGCAGGGAAGTCAACTTTAATAAATGCATTACTTAGACAAAAGCTTATGCCAGCAAAACAAGAAGCTTGTACAGCTACAATTACAAAAATAAAAGATAGCAATTTAGATGATTTTAGAGCTACTGTTTATGATAAAAATGGAGAATTAATCGAAACACATCCTGAACTAACTTTTAATATAATGGAAGGATTAAACGGTAATCCTGTAGTTTCAAATATCAATGTTGAAGGGAATATACCTTTTGTATCGTCAGAAGATGTTTCTCTAGTTTTAGTTGATACTCCAGGTCCTAATAATTCAAGAGATCCTGAACATAAAGCAGCTACATATCGTATGTTATCGGAATCTTCTAAAACGGTTGTTTTATATATATTAAATGCGACACAACTAGCAGTTAATGATGATAATAATTTATTAAATCATGTAGCAGATAGCATGAGAGTTGGTGGAAAACAATCAAAGGATAGATTTATATTTGTAGTTAATAAATTAGATGAATTTAAACAAGGCGAAGATAGTGTTGTTAATTCAATTCAAAAGGTAAGAAAGTATTTAGAAGACAAAGGGATAAAAAACCCTAATATTTATCCAGCAACAGCATTACCTGCATTAGATATACGAACTGCATTAGATAATGTAGATTTATCAACATTAAACTTTATGGATGATGATATTCCTCATAATATTATGGAAGCGGCAATAAAAGTTAAGAAGTTGAATAAAAATACAGAGTTGCATTTAGAAAATTATGCACCATTAACGCCTAGTGTTCGTGGTGAAATTACATCTAAATTATCTATTGCAAGAGAAACTAAAGATATAAAAGCAGAAGCACTTATTCACACCGGTATAGTATCAATAGAATCAGCTATTAGAATGTATGTTGCTAAGTATGCAAAAACATCAAAAATTAAAAATATTGTAGATACTTTTTCGAAAAAATTAGAGAGTGCGAGAACTTTTGAAAATACTAAGCAAGATATAGTATTAAATCAAAGTAAACAGAAGGAAATTACTCAACAAATAGAAGTAATAAAAAATAAATTAAAAAATGGTGAAGAAGCAAAAAAATTCAAGGAAAAAATAGAGTCTATTAATTATGATAAGGAAATTAGAAGTGTAGCTGAGAGTGTAATTAAAGAGGCTCAAAAGAAAGTTTCAGCACAGATATCAAGTTGTGATTCTAAGTTAACGGTTAGAGATGCAGAAAGTATATGTCAAGTATTTGAGAAGTTTTCAGAAGGGTTACAAGCAGAGGTTCAAGTAAAGTTAGAAGATATAATAACAAATCATATTAATAAAAATGCTCAAGAGTTACTTAGTCAATATAAAGGCAAAATTAAGGATTTAGCACAAGATATTGAAGTTGGTGAAGTGGAAGTAAATGCTTTTGAGTTGTTAGACGGTGAGATTAGTAGCTCAATTAATGTTAATAATTTAGTTAGTGGCGTAACAAAAACAGAACGAGTAAAAGTTGGAGAAGAATGGGTATCTAATTCAAGTAAAAAATGGTATAAACCATGGACATGGCTACAAGAATCAGGACATTATAAAGATATATATGAAAACAAAGAATATGTTGATGGTTCACAGTTAGCACAGAAGTTTTTTGCACCTATTCAAAAAAATTTATATGACAATGGTGACGAGGCTGTTAAATATGCAAAAGAACAGGCTATAACAATAAAGGAATCATTTAAGAATAAATTTATAGAACTTGATAATATTCTTAATAAAAAGTTATCAGAATTAGAGGTTTGTGCAACAGATAGTAAAAACATAGAGAAAATAATTATGGATATTAATAATAAATTAAAATGGCTTGAAGAAATACAATGCCGTATACAAGATATACTAAATATTTAATTTGGAGGAAAGATATATGACAATTACTCAGGAATTTAGAGATGCAGTTAATTCTAAAGATAGTAGACTAGTTAGGATTATGCTAAAAGATAGTTTAGTAGTTGACCCTACATTTATAGAGTTTAATGAAATGATTAAAATAGCAGAAACTAAAATTACTGACTTATATGATGAGCATGATGGAGAAGTATTAAAATATGAGATAAGTACATGGTCTAAAGATTATATGGATGAACAAATGGTTCAAGTTGTATATAATTTTTCAATAGAAAGAGTCAATTTACTTAAAAGTATTTGTAAACATCTTTATAGAGACAGAGCAAGTAAAATTGAAAATGATAGGTATAGTTCAGAGCCAAGAATAATAATTACACAAAAACAAGCAGGAACAGGTTTGGCAGTAGTCGGGGTTGGTGCAATAGCTATAGGATTAGCTATAGAAGCCCCAATTATTGCTACTGTAGGTGTTGTAGCGGGGGTTGCTGGGGCCGCAATGATTATAACTGATAAGTAGGAGAGAGAATTAGATGAATGGTATTAGTAGGTATGAAAATGAATCAGTAACTATACCTAAATATAATAGTATAGATACTCAATTTCAGGATGCATTACAAGTTGTTGATGACATAGTTCTAAAAAACTATATCACAAAACTTAGGGACTTGGAAATTATTCCATTAAGTAAAGAGCTACAAGAAACAAATATCCCTGAAAATGTAAGATTCTTCAAAATAAATGAAATGGTTTATGAAAAAGATGAGTATTCCACACATAAATTTGCAAGTGTATTTAATGCACTTGCAACAACGAATTGTGCTGTATTTATTATAATTGATAGCAATGGAGAGAAGACAGATTTTTATATGGGAATTAGATCTCTTGATTCTGAAAGAACGACTAATTCACTAAAGGATACATTGAAAAATTCAATGAGTGGTCAATTTCCAGGTATAAAAACTCAAGATTATCTTCAAGATGATATGTATGAAGTATTAAGGAAAATAAAAGCTAGTAGTATATCAGCAGTATCTAGTGTAGCAAATAATAAATCAGATGGAAATAATGATAATAAGACATTTATTCAAGGATTAGAAAAGTTAGCGTTATCAATGCAAGGAGAACGTTATACAGCTATAATTGTTGCTAATGGAACAAGTAGAGATCAATTAATAGAAATCAGAAAAAATTATGAAAAAGTTTATACTCAATTATCACCTTTTGCTAATTCACAGATAAGTTATGCAAACAATAGTACAATTAACCTATCTCAATCTCTCACACAGGGAGTAACCAAAGGAACTTCTTACACAAAAAATGAATCTTCAACAGTTGGTGTTAGTGACTCTAGAAGTGAATCTAATTCAGAGTCTATATCAAAAGAAGGAACTGGAAGTAAGGTAACAAAGGGCTTAGCATCAGCAGTTGGTATAGTAGGTGCAGCACTTGCTCCAGTTACAGCTGGAGCAAGTTTAGCAGTTGGTGGAGTATTATCTGGTGGCTTAGGATTACTTGGTATGGCAGTTCAAAAAACAGAAACAAATGGAACTACAAGTAGCACAACATATACAGAAAGTAATTCTAATACTAATGGAGAAAGCTTTGGAGAAAGTGAAAGTACAAATGAAGGAACTACTGACACAAAAGGATTGACTAACGGTTCATCTCAAACTATTGCATTAACAATTCAAGATAAATCAATTATTAATACTTTAGAGAGAATAGATATACAGTTAGAAAGACTAAAAGAGTTTGAGAGTTTGGGAATGTGGGAGTGCGCTGCATATTTCCTATCGGATACTCCGTATGGAGCTGAGATAGCAGCGTCTACATATAAAGCACTTATGCGTGGAGAAAATTCTGGTGTAGAAGTTTCAGCTATTAACTCATGGAGTAAAGTTGATGGTGATAAGACTAATATAATTAAAGATTATGTTACGAATTTTATGCATCCAGTTTTTGCGTATAATACTTCAATCGGTAATATAGAAGTAACCCCAAGTGCTTTGGTAAGTGGAAATGAATTAGCATTGCATATGGGGCTACCGAGAAAATCAGTAAGTGGATTCCCAGTAATAGAACATGCTGATTTTGGGAAGGAAGTTGTAAGCTATAATGGAGAAAAAGCAACCCATACCATAAATCTTGGGAAGGTTTTTAATATGGGTAATGAATGCATTAATAGGGTAGAACTAAATAGAAACAGCTTATCTATGCATACATTTATTACAGGATCTACTGGGTCTGGAAAAAGTAATACAGTATACGAATTGCTTGATCAACTTGATAATGTAGGTATTAATTTCTTAATTATTGAACCAGCTAAAGGTGAATATAAGAATATGTTTGGAAATAGAAAGGATGTTGTAGTTTTAGGAACTAATCCAGTATATTCAGAAATACTTAGAATTAATCCATTTAAGTTTCCGAATAAAGTTCATATTTTAGAGCATATAGATCGTTTAATTGAAATATTTAATGTCTGTTGGCCAATGTATGCTGCTATGCCAGCAGTGTTAAAAGATGCCATTTTACAAGCCTATGAGGTGTGTGGTTGGGACTTGGTAGAATCTAGGAATAAATATTCAGAAGATTTATTTCCAACATTTCAAGATTTGCAAACTGAGTTAATTAATGTAATTGAAAGCTCAGCATATTCTCAAGAATTAAAAAGTAATTATATCGGAGCTTTAGCAACAAGAGTAAAATCATTAACAAACGGATTAAATGGGGAAATATTCTCATCAGATGAAGTAGACAATAATATATTATTTGATAAAAATGTTATTGTTGATTTGAGTAGAGTAGGCTCTTTAGAAACTAAGGCTTTTATAATGGGAATTCTTGTAATGAGACTTAATGAACATAGAATGGCATTTACGAAAGGTATGAATGCTCCCCTTAAACATGTTACAGTATTAGAAGAAGCTCATAATATTCTAAAAAGAACATCTAGTGAACAAAGCCAAGAGGGATCTAATGTTGCAGGAAAATCTGTAGAAATGTTATCTAATGCTATAGCAGAAATGAGAACGTATGGAGAAGGATTTATTATAGCAGACCAATCCCCAAGTGCGGTGGATATTTCGGCTATAAGAAATACAAATACCAAAATTATTATGAGACTACCAGATGAAACTGACAGAAGACTTGCAGGCAAATCAGCAGCATTAAAGGATGAACAGCTGGATGAAATTACTAAATTACCAAAAGGTGTTGCAGTTGTATATCAAAATGATTGGTTAGAGCCAGTATTATGTAAAGTAAATAAATATGATGGTAAAGAAGTACCATATGAATATAATGCAATAATTGAAAATAAGCAAAGTGATAAAAATATATTTATTACTGAATTATTAAAATTATTATTAAAGGCAAGAAATATAGAAGAAACAGAGCCAGACATTGAACTTTTGAATAAGCTTTTAGGAAAAGTTAGTTTATCAACAAAGAGTAAAATAGGAATTCATTTTTTATTAAAAGAGTATGTAAGTACAGGACAATTAGTAGTATGGGAAAAGAGCAACTTTGATAAATTATCTGAATTAGTAGTAGAATTACTTGAGTGTAAGGTATTAGTAGAAAATATAGTTCAGAATGTAGAGAACTATAAAATATTAACAGATGAATTATCAAAAATTATAGAAAAAGCTACAATTAATCTCAATATAGAAACAATATTAGCAGTATGCCAATGCATATTGAAGAATTATTCAAGGCAGGGAAATGAAAAGTTGGAGATTTATGCAGCTTGGAGAAAAGAGATTGATAATGGGGTGTTATTAAGATGAGTGCTTTTATGAAATTTGCAGAAATCAGTTGGCAAGAATGTCCACTAACTAAGCTTGCTAAAGAAATGAATAGTAAATCAATGGATATTACTGAACTAGACAAACCGTTAGTAAGTGAAAAAAGAAATGATACCCAAGAGAAAATAGAAATACGCCCTTTAACAGAAGATGAAAAAAGTGATATACAGCAGAAAACAGGATGGACAGATGAGCAAATGAAAAAATGCACTATAGATGAAGGTGGAGTCATTCATTATAAATGTGATAATCAGGAGTTAGAAGGTCAAAAACATGAAGGCTCAGGTGTTGAATATGTAAGAAAAACTATTGAAGTTAATGGTGTAAAAGTAGAGGTTGTTGTGCCGAATTTTGACAGTGCGTTTAATGTACAATTACCAGAAGAATTAATAAAAGAATCTAATCCAAAGCAATTTAAAGAGTGTAATCAACAATTGAAAGATGCTATAAATAAGAATCAGGAGTTACGTGAAAAATTTACAGAGGATCAAATTGAAGATATTATGGATTGTAAAACTCCAGAAGGATATACATGGCACCATGATGCAGAGACAGGAAAAATGCAATTGGTAGAAACTAAAATGCACGATAGAACTCAGGGAGGAGCAGCTCACACGGGGGGAAAATCAATTTGGGGTGGAGGATATAATTCATAAGGAGGAAAATAAAAATGAATAGTATTATTTGGAAAAGAGTTAAGAAATTGAGTAGTATTAATAGTATTAATAAGTTTGAGCAAGATTATGGAATTACATTGCCAGATTTATTAAAGGAATTTATTATTATTAATAATGGGGGAAGGCCAAGTTTAGATATAACCAAGACTGAAGCAGGTAGGGAAGTTGAGATAAAATCATTATTATCTTTCAATCAAGAAGATACTGAGAATATATATAATGTTATTGAATACTTTAAAAAAGAATTTAATGGCACAATAGTACCTATTGCAACTGAACCTTCAGGAGATTATTTTTGTATTGATATAACTACGGGTTCAATTGTTTACTGGGATCAAGAAACAAATGCCGTAACTTTTATTTCTAAGAATTTTAATGAATTTATAAATAGTCTATATGTATTATAAATTATCAATATATCAAAATTGTTATAATTAAATTTGTAGAAATAATAAAATACAATTAAAAACCATATTTACAATTAATTTATCATTGAATGTAAAAAAATAATAGAATAAAATATAGAAGTATAATTTAATATATTTAATAAATAACCAAGTCATATATATGGCTGTGGTGGTAATTAATAAATGAGATAGATAACCTTGTAAGGCTTTTTTTAGAGCTTTACGAGGTTTTTTTATTTTCAAGAAAAAGATAACAGTACAAAAAGATAATATGAAAGAGGTAATTAACAAATGAAGAATGAAATTTTAAGAGAAACAATCACTAAGTATAGTGCAGAAACTTTAAGTGAGTTAGAGCTAATATCACTTATTTTAGGTGAAAAAGTTGCTAACAAAATTAAAGAGAATGATATCTATTCACTATCCAATTTAGTACAACATTCAGATAAGGAAATAAAACAATTACTAGGTATTACAGATATAACACTTAGTAAGGTTAAAGCTTTATTTGAACTATCTGCAAGAAGAACAGGTATTACTTCAGGAGATAACATTAGATCACCTAAAGATATTGTTGAAGTTGCAGCTGATATGGAGTATTTAGAGCAAGAAGTACTTAGATTATATTGTTTAAACACAAAAAATATAATAGTGAAGAAATTAAACTTGTTTAAAGGTGGAATTAACACTTCAATAGTTGATCCAAGGATTTTATTTAAGGAAGCATTAAAGTGTAATTCGGCAAGTATAGTTATTTGCCACAATCACCCTTCAGGAGACCCAGCACCTAGTAAAGAGGATATATCATTAACAACTCGTTTAAAAGAGTGTGGAAGGATATTAGGGGTAACATTAGTAGACCATATAATAATAGGTTCTAATGGGAAGTACACAAGTTTAAAAGAGAAAGGTGTAATTTAAATTCACCAACAGTAATTTAACAAACATAGTAGATAACAATAAACAAAAAGATAACAGAAAGAGGAAATAACAGATGAAGAAAAACTTAATAGCAGAAGATAAAATGGAGCAAATGTTGAAAAATATTGAGGAAGGTATTTTAGGTGTTGCTAATGATGAGAATTTTAAAAGATTTTTAAAGTTCCAATCTAAGAATTATAGCCACTCTATTAAAAATATAATCCTTGCAAATCAGCAATATGAAATGCTTCAGATGGAAAGAGGTGGACAACCACCTCTACAGAGTGTAGGAATCTTTAAAGGTATTGAACAATGGCAAGAACTCGGAAGAGACATAAAGCCAGGAGAAATACCTTTAGAGATATTCTCTCCTATAATTAAGAAAAAATTAGAGAGAGATAAAAAGATTCCATACGTAAATTATAAGTCATTGAAGGTAGGGACTAAGATTAATTTAACGGTTGTCTTAAGAGATATTATATATAGTGGAAAAGGGCTATATGTATATATGCTTGAGATAGTAACTATGGAAGGTAAAGAGATACAGGGATTACTAAGAGCTACATCTAAAAGTCCATTGGAGTTTAAAAAGATATATAAAGCTCAAGGTAAGATAGAGCAGTTTAGAGCAGTAAAGCAAGTAGCATTAGAGAATGTATCAATTCTTAAGGAATTAGATATTAAGGAAACTAGCTATTGTGCTGGCTTTAAATTAACACCTGTTTATTCTCAACATCAAACATTCGGAGATGATATACCAACTATCTGTAATAGATTAGAGGGTGAATCAGCTAATGCAGCAGCATTAGAAGTAGTAATGAATGAAATAATAGATATTCCAATTACTTATGAGCAATCAAATAGTAATGGCTATTATGTACCAGGAACTAAGTTAATTAATATTAATCCTGAATTAAAAAATGATAAATATATATGTCAAAGGATAAAGACATTAATTCATGAGTATGCTCATTATCAAGTTGATATTTTGAAATACAATGAAAAGATTGATGATATTTCAATGAAATCAGGGGGAGATCCTTATGCGCTAGAGGAGCTAGTAGCTGAATCAGTGGCATATATGATTTGTAGTGTCCATGAAATTGATACATCTAGCTACTCATTTGAGTATTTAGCTAGTTGGAGTTGTACTAACGTAAAACTACTAAAAAGTATGTTTGAGATAATACAAAGGATTTATTCAAAGACAATTAAAGAAATAATAGATATTACTAACAAAGCAGATTGTTAGTAACTAATAGATAACAAGAACAAATAAGTAACAGAAAGATAAAGATAACAGAAAGAGGAATATAATAATGGAAAAATCAAATATAATGAAGTCATTTATTAGGGAAGAAATAGAAGGAAATAGATTTTCAGAAGTGGAAATTGATCTATTTTATGCCTGTATTGAAGCAACTGATTGTATATATACTGCTAGTGATATTATTGTTGGCAAAAGCTATAACGAATATATACAATATATAGATTCGTATGTAGAGCTAGCTGATACCCTAGTATTTAATGCTGAAAAGATAAGTAATGAAAGTTCTTTTATAAAGGAGCTTAGATATCTTCTAAGTAATATCTTACTTGAGGGAAGTGTTTATATACCAACACTTAAACAAGAATCAGATATACAAATGTATTTAAATAGTTATGGATGGATTGTTAATCAAGAACATACTGTAGCAGTAAATTTAGATATTAATTTAATAGATTCTAGTCAATTAAGATTAACAGCTTAGGAGGAATATAAATGACAGGAACAATAATGCAACAGAACTTAATAGAAAGATTTAATAGATACCTTGATACTAGCAATAACAATGCACAGGCCATTGTTAATTGGATTAAATTCAAAAGGCTTTCAACTAATAAATCTAAGGTTGAAATTGAATTAAAAGATTATATTAATTTAATTCAGAAGTTGAATAACGTTTTTAATGAAAATGATAGAGGTGCAAGACATGACTTTGCAGTATCTATTCAGGAAGAATTAGAGAGCTTTGATCTAGAAGTTAGAGTATGTACATCTTGCTTGAAGATTATGATAGAAGGTTATGTTATAGAGGGTGGAATGGACTACTATTGTAGTGATAAATGCCTAGAATATGATATGACATTAGAAGAATTCGAAGAAGCTTATGGAGATGGAGATACTGAGTGTTACTGGACGGAGTGGTTTTAAGATAACTAACGGATTAAATTAAAGACTAAAACCCAATAAGGGAGGAGATTCCCTTTTGGGGCTCCTTTCAAATTTTAAAAATAGATAGGAGAAAGAGTTATGAAAAAATATAATTTTTTAATTGAAGAAACATTAGGAAGATTAGTTACAATAGAAGCAGAAGATGAAGGATCAGCAGAAGCAATAATTGAGGAGATGTATAAAAACTCTGAAATAATTCTTACAGCTGATGACTTTAGTGGTCATTTAATTAGATATGAAGGTGAAGAATAGATAACAATAAGTATCTATAGATAAATAGATTTTTAAGTAGTATATTTATTATTAAATACGATAAAGTATTATCATACCCATAAGGGAGGAATCCCTTATGGGGTTCCTTTTCTATAGATAGAAAGGAACAATATGTATAATAAAGAATATCTATTTTATTACGCTGCTCTAGTTAAACTTTATTTATTGAAATAATATATAAGTTTGATATAATTAAAATTAGAGAGGGCAATAATATGGATAAATTAAAGATTGAAGATACAGTTTTTGCACAAGCATTTGTTAAACATTTAGATGGGTTAAAGGAAATTTTCAAAATAGAAGGAAACAACTTTCAACCTATTAGAAGTGATATTAAGGATATTCAAATAGATAGGCTTTCAGTAGATTTTGTGTATGAAGTTGATGAAGAAAAGTTAATACATTTTGAGTTTCAGAGTACCAATAAGAGTAGTGATATATATAGATTTCAATTATATGATGCTCATTTAGTTTCACAATATATGAAGCCTATTGAAACATACGTAATATATACTAATTCTATATTAACAGCATGTAGTGAATTAGAGCTAGGTTCAGTTAGATATAAATTTACACCAATATATATGGGAAATTATTGTGCAGATATAATACTATCAGATATAAGGAATAAACTTATAAATGGTAGTGAGTTAACATTAACGGATATTGCATGGCTAGAATTTACACCTTTAATGGATAGTAAAGTAAGCAAGCAAGATGTTATAGAAACTGCATTAGAACTTACTACTAATATAGATGATGAAGATAGAAGAATTCAATGTCAAACAATATTAGTTGCATTAGCTTTAAAGTTTGAAGTTGAAATTAGTAATGAATTAGGGAGGAGAATTCGTATGTCACCATTAGGTCAAAAGATATTTAATGAAGGAATTGAAGAAGGAATAGAAAAAGGTAGAGAAAAGGGGCAACTTGAAAAGCAAAGAGAGATAGCTAAAAACTTAATGGATATTTTAAATGATGAAATGATTGCTAAAAAGTGTGGATTAACTATAGATGAAGTGAAAAAATTAAGAAGTGAGATTGAAAAAGATAATAATTAAAATTGAGCTGTCCCTAATGGGGCAGTTTTTTTATTAAAGAAAATACAATCTTGTTATGGGATAAGATGTGTAGTACTATATAATTAGTACTATATACAT
>JAVWLU010000015.1:58208-64279 GCA_036637795.1 Clostridium sp.
ACAATCTTGTTATGGGATAAGATGTGTAGTACTATATAATTAGTACTATATACATGCTTAGAGTAAATTATAAGTATAAGTAATGGATGTGATAATAATGAAACCTATGAAAGAGTATGAGAATGAGTTAATTACAATACTCAATGCAGATAAGAAGAATTGGACTAAATTCTATTTGCTAATGAAAGAAATCGAGGAAAAACAGCTTTATAAAGAGTTGAATTTAAATAGTTTTACAGCTTGGGTAAAAAGCTTCAGTATTAAAAATAAAATACATGAGAGTGTAATTTGGAATAGAAAAAAAGCAGGAAAAGTATATGAAAATTATGTTTCAATTCAAAAGGATAAAGGAATAGAAGTAGCTCCAGTAGAAAGAGCTCAAATCGGTGTTGATTCATTGGTTTTACTTGATAAGATTTCTAAGAGGGACAATAAATTAGGAGCAGAACTTACTGAAAAGGCTATTCAGAAAGAAATAACTAGAGAAGATTTACGGAATGCATATAAAACAATTAGAGGAGATCTTCATAAGAATAAAGCAGATAATAGTAAGGTATCAACTTTAAGTGAAAAAGCAGAGGAAACTATAATAAAAATAAAAGAAACTATTACAGCTTCTAAGATTGTAGCTGCATTATCTAAACCAAGATGGTTAGGTGAAGAATGTAATAGAAAAGCTTTTAAGGGTGCATATGAACAAGATAAATATAAGACTTTGACTGAATTCCCTGTATATACTGGTACTACTTCTAAATCAAGAAGAATAGATGTCTTAGTAGCAGAGAATTTAAGAGTTAAAGAACACTTTAATCTAAATCTACATGGTATTGAAATTAAAGTATCTAAGAGTGATTTAGTCAATGATATGAAGTATTCAGAGTATGCCGAGTTTGTAAATTATCTGTGGTTAGCAATTCCATCAGATTTAATAGAGGTTACTGAAACAATAGCACCTAAAAATATAGGAATTTTAATTTATAAAAATGATAAAATTGAAATACAAAGAGAAGCAGAAAGATTAAATCCTTTAAAGTTAAATGAAAGTTTAACTACTTTAAGTTTAAGATTACTCTAATCAAGCTTAGAGTAATTAACTATTTGTTTATTTTTAATGTTAATCGGATTATAATGTATATAGAATATAAATTATTTACTTGATAAATTGATAGGTATTAATTTAAGGCAAAAAAAAAGCAGTTAAAAACTGTTTTTTTTAAGTATAGGCCCGGCAACTACCAAGTGCTATACCTTAAATATAAATTATAAGCAATAGATCTTATAATAATATAGGCCCGGCAACTACCAAGTGCTACATTTAAAATCTAACTTATATTTAAATAATATATTATATTACTAGTTTAGTCAATAAGGAGTATATATATTCATGAAATTTAATATTTTTTTTGATGAGTCACATCAATTAGATAAACATAATTCTAAATATTGCTATTACGGGATACTAGGTTATCAACAAGAACAAATATCAAGATTAAATAAGCTTTTTAAAGATAGAGAAATAAAATATGAATTGCATTTTTCATCATTTAGTTTAAATAAATTTGATGATTACTATGAAATACTTAAATTTGTTTTAAACAATTCAAAATCTAATATCTATATGGTTGATTGTGAACAAGCACTATCTTTAGGTAGTAAAATAAATTTAAATGCTGATAATTTAAGAAAATTATTTTATATAAAACTACCCGAGAGATTAATATATGGAATGACCAGGAAGATGCCTGGGGTGAAGGATATTAACATAACAATTGATAAATCAGATGCCTATGGAAATGATAATATGGAACTATTAGATGAACAATGTTTAGAAGATATAAAAAAAATCATTGAAAAACAAAATGATAAAGATAAAATAACATCTGAAATAAAAAATGTAGTTGAAAATAAGTACAAGCATATTCAATTGGTAAGAAGTTTGAAAGATCAGCTTAATGCACATAGTTTATATAGAAATTTAAATTATAAAGTTACTAAAATAAGACAGGAAGACTCTAAAAGTAATGTTGCATTACAATCAATAGATGTATTGTTAGGTCTTATAGCTTTTATATTTGAAGAGAAGTATTTAGATATTCCAGAAGAGTTTAATAAAGAAAAATTAGAAGTTAAATTACAAAGCTGCAGTTTAACTCCAGATGAAGAGCAATTATTATTTAAGAGCTATACCTTTAAAAAAGGTATGTATAGGTTGAATAGTAAGAGTGTAAATGATGATAATATAAATTTATTAAGGGAACTTAATAAGAAGTTAAATATAGTTTCATCTAAAGGTATTGAAAAGGCAGAATTTGCATATAGAGTATTATCTGATAACAATGTGCTAGATAGGTTGTACCATAGTAAAATGTTTATTTGGTCTTTAGAAAATAATGATATATCTAAGAATATTGATAAGATATATATTTCAAAATATATATCAAAGTTTTTAAACTATAAAATAGCTTATGATAATGAAAATATAAAAAAATTAGTAAAGAAACATATTGAAGTAAGCATTGAAAAAAAAGAAATGAGTAAAGGCGATTATGCAGAAGTAATAGGTTTAAACATAGCAAACACTGAAACTTTAATTGATAGATATTTAGATATATTAGGAATAGATATATAAATAAAAGAGATGAAGTCATCTCTTTTATTTATTAGCATGAAGCCCAACCAAAGAAAAGGTATTTCCTTATAGGAAGTACTTTTCTATTTTTCATAGGTTTCAAATTTGGTTTATTTTTATATACTTTGTTATCTGTGTAAAATCTTGAGCAATCACTTTTACTATTGTTTACTAGAACATATTCTTTTGATACTATATGCTCTACTCCACTTTCTAATGTTAGGGTTAGTGCTTTCTCATCAGCTTCTGTTTTAGTTAAATAGTTAAAGTTAGTTTGAATTTTTTCAAAGCATTGATATGTAGATACTACAAATCTTAACTTGTATTCAGGCTTGTTTTTAAGAAGTTCTTTCTTAACTGTAATAACCTCATACCCTACTACTCCAAGGTCAATATAATTAGCTTGCCATTTGATTCCATAATCGTTATCTTTAATATACTTTTGAGCCTTTTTATAATTGCTTTCTGAATATTTATCAAAGGATAATTTACAACTTCCTAAGCTGCAGGTTGAGATAGTTCCATTGTAGGATCTTTCTCCATACTCTCTTTCATATTCTGATACAAGACTATCAAAGGCCTTTCTTACTGTTCCAGTAGTAGTTACTTCTTCTACAAAATTTGTTGCTCCCATTATTAAATTCCTCTTTTCTGTTAATTTTTTATTCCTGTTATCTTTTTTTTTTTTAATTAGTTATTATTTGATCTATGCCAAAGATGTAATCCTTCAAAGGTTGGATTAATTTTATTCTTCTTGCAGTAATCAATATAATTACATAAAACTGTTATGCTCACTCTACTCTACTCCTATTATCTAATTTGTTCTGTTATCTTTTTCTTTCTGTTAAATAATTAATCTTAGTAAATACCTCTCTTCCTTATATTTGTCTTAGAAATAAAAAAATCCCTATAAAGCTCAATTTCTTGAACTTCATAAGGATTATCTACTTCAATTTGTTAAATACCATCAGGACCATATATATGGGCTGATTATCTGTTAAATAAAATATTAAATTACAAATATAATTATACATAGAATATACTTTAATAAACAATAGGATATCAGTTCATTAAAATCCACATATAGGTAATAAGCATAATTTTATTAAAATTCGATTCTACGACAATTTAGATTTTTAAAATATTTCAAAAGTAGATTTATAGGTTTATAAAAAAACTTAAAATCAAAAACGTTGAAATATTTGATTCGACTATTTTTACCCTATTTTTCAGCAAAAGTACTAAATTTTGAACAAATATAAAAAGTTCGTAAAATTAGGAGTTTACGAACTTTTTGTTAAAAATAATATCTAAAGCTAGGTATATCAATACTTTTAACCAATAGTATAAAAATAATAAAATTTATATATTTTACTTAATACGAACTTTTAATATTAAGTTTTACGAACTTTTATGGTAAAATATATTATAGAAGGTAATTAAGGAAAATCTTATTATATTAAAGAATCAGAATGTGGAGATTTATTAAAAATGGAAATATTAGAATTATTAGAAGCAGTTGAGAGTAAAATAATTGATGTTGAATCAGCCTTAGATTTACTTTTAGTCTATATAAATGAAAAGCATATAAAAAAAGGACAAACTATACTAACTTTAGTTAGTGAAGGTAAGTTAAAAACTTCAAGTGCAGAAGGAATGATAAAAAAGTTAATTAATGATGAAGTTAAGGATTCAGAAAATATAATTGAAAAGGAAGCATCAATAAAAGGTAGAAGCTCTAAAAAGAGAAGAGCTGCAAGGCCATTAGAAAAAGAAGAGTATGAGAAAATAATAAGTTTATGTAAGACTGGATTTACATATAGTGATGAGTATGGAGTACCCCATGTGTTTAGACCTAATAAACAACTAGGTATGACATTTATTCTTCAGGCCACTCTAGGACTAAGAATAGCAGATGTAATGAAGTTAAAGCCTGTTACATTTAAGAATGATAAGCTAGAGATTATAGAAAAGAAAACAGGAAAATTACAGTATAGAACAATAAATAAGAACTTAAAAGAGTTGATCTATGAGTATGCCATGGAAAATAATATTAAGAGTAATGATTATATTATAAAGGTAACAGTAAGAGCAATTCAAAAGCAATTAGATATAATTACTAAATATCTTGGTTTAAGTAATATATCTAGTCATAGCTTTAGAAAATTATTTGGGGTTACAGTATATAACCAGACCAATGGAAATATAGAGCTATTAAAAGAATTATTTAATCATAGCGATATTTCAACTACTCAAAGATATATTAAAGTTAGTCAGAAGGAAATTGATGAGGTCAGCTCAAGTATTGATTTTACAAGCATATGGTAAGTAGATAATTATAAATTAGTAGGGAAGTGAACATTTTATGATAATAAAGCAGGATGAAGAAACTATTACTTATGGATTCGATTTTCTAACATCAACTGTTAAATTAGATTCTATTAATAGAAGGTTTTTTGAAAGTGAAAATATTGAATACTATACCAATTTTGATATAAACATAAATAAAATAGATAAAGAAGAAATACATTCTTATTTTGAAAAGCACTATATGGGTAAAGGAACATTTACAACATACTCTAACTGCTTAGTTGAACTTATTTATGATTTCTTTGATATTCCTGAAGACTATGAAATTAAAAGGTTTAAGCCTATTGTTGGTGGTCCTAACTCTAGAGTACATTTAAATGCAAAAGAGGGTGATGTTTTTATTTTTAAGGACATACTAATGGACTATGGAGATACCTATAAGGAAGGGCTTTATACAATCTTTAAGAACGTAAAAGAGTATTATAAAAGGGATGAAAATAAGGAAAGAAAACAAAGTTTTATGAAAAAATTAAATCAATCCATTATTGATCAAAACAAAAATAAATAACTTAAGATGGGAATATTAAGAAAAGGCTAAGAGAATTAATTTCTCTTAGTCTTTTTTTCATAGTAACTCTATGCACGTATTAACTTTAATCCTGAGTTTATTCTATCATCACATTTCTTCATATACTCTGATTTATCTTTAGCACTTTTTAAATGTGCTACACCAGCAGAATAGATACCATTCTTCAAATCCTTATAGAATTGATTGATTCTCTTTTTTAACTGATACGATACGTATATTAATAGGATATCCCCATCAACTTCATATTCATTTATGCTATCTAAATAAACTGTAAGCTTAATAGGATTTATTTCATCACACATAAGACAAAATCCATTCAAGTAATCAGAGGAATAACAAATAACACTAATATATCTGTTAATTGAATTAGCTACTGATGGACCTAACATATGATAATGTTCCTTCTTATATTTCTTTGAAAATTCCTTTACCAAATCAATACATTCTTCACGATCACATTTAATATTTGATAAGCTCTCTATGTCCATAAAAGCATCCCCCATAAAAACAAATTAGAAGTTATTAACTATATTATATCATAAA
>JAVWLU010000016.1:0-43263 GCA_036637795.1 Clostridium sp.
TCACTTAAGCTGCAGTCACAAGGAAACCTTGTCACTGCACTATAGACTATCATTTATCTTAGCTTCTCAAAGTACCTTTCAGAAGCTTCTAATAAGAATCTAAAGACTATCTTCTCTATCCTTGGTCACAACATAAAGTTGTCACCAAACTCTCCTTAGGAAAGGACCTAAAGGAAATCATATACTCAATTGCCCCTTCCACCCATAGCCTTTATAAGCTATCTTATACTCCATGTATGGACTCATACACATGTTAATACTAAAGTACTTTAGTATCTTAGTATTTTAATTGCAAAGTACTTTAGTACTATAGTACTAAAACTCCATCTTTCTTTAAATATCTTCTTATACAAATGTATAACTTTTGTATAGCTTATACTTTCGTTATACATTTGTATAAGTTATGTTCATCTCGCTGCTCTCTACTATGTTATACCTTTGTATCACCTTCGTATAAGTCCTTATTTCTTTACCCTCATAACTATAGCTCCAGTATAAATTTTTCTCTTTATCCCACCCATTATAAAGAATATGAAACTATTGATAGGCTTTCCATCTACGCGGTGCGTAACGTGTCTGCAGAGCTCCCATCCTCCCCCTACTCCTTGCTTGTATAGGATTTGAAATAATAATTGCCATCCCTCTACATTAGAAAATATAAATATAAAGAAAGTAACTGCCAGGAGGGTTTTACCTATGGAAAATTAACTTGAAAAGGCTAATGTATCTAGGTTAAAAGAATAAATCAATGCCTGCATACTACTGATAAATGAATAAATCCATACATATGTATAAATTTTAAAATTATGTAAATAATTAAAACATCCTAAATATTAATTAGTTGTACATAACTAAAGATAAATCACAAAGAGGAGCATTCTACAATGCTCCTCTTTTCTCATTTCATAAATTATGTATACTTAAAATATTAGCCACTTATTATAAGTACTTATTTATATATTTTTTAAAATGTCAGCAAGGTATAGTTTCAAAGCTTCCCTTACTACCCCTGATTTATCAAGTTCACTTTCTGCAGTTTTAATAGTAATGGCCTTAAGTAAATCATCAGTAAGATAATAAGCTCTTTGTTTTAATTTTAGTACTTCTTCTGTTTTTTCCTGAGTTGGTTCATTCTTAACCTCTTGATCAATCACAGATTGAACAAAGGATTTTCTTCTTCTCGTTTCTCTTTCATCCAATTTACTCATTTATATTTCCTCACTTCTCTCATATGCTGATTTAATAATCATATCTGCTATATTTAAATACTCTTTAGCTATATTTGATTTACTATATTGCATTACCACTGGTAGGCCATCATATATTCCCTTTTTAGCCACCGCAGCTCTTTTAATTACTCCAATAACATTATACTCAGATTCAAGTTTCGCAAGAATTTCTTTATCCTCAACAATTTGCATTTCGTATAATGCAGCTATTACCCCAACAACTTTAATCTTTTCATTAACATATAATCTTATATCTTCAATAGTATCCTTAAGTTGAGTTAATCCTCTATATGCAAGATAATCAGTCTTCACAGGTATTATAACTTCATCAGCTGCAGCCAAACCATTCATTGTTAATATTGATAATTGAGGAGGGCAATCTATAATAATATAATCAAAATCTTTATCTACTTGATTCAATGCTCTTGCAAGAATCTTCTCTCTTGCAGGTCTTGATAAAAGCTCTGTCTCTAAAACTGCAAGATCAATAATAGAAGGTATAATTGATAAATTCTCAATATGCTCTATTTTAATAATACATTCCTCTATAGGCTTTGAAGCTTTCTCTAAAATATCACAAACCGTATACTTAACCTCTAAAGGTTCAAGTCCTGCTGAAATAGTCAAACTTGCCTGACTATCCATATCCACCATCAGCACTCTTTTACCCTTCATTGCTAAAGCCGCAGAAATATTAAAAGTGCTTGTTGTTTTAGTTACACCACCCTTTTGATTTGCAACCGCTATGATTTTAGCCATATGTAAATTCACTCCTTACTGTGTAATATCAAGGCATTACAGCCTTTAATATTATATTTTAATGTTAGTACTAAGATACTAAAGTACTTTAGTATCTTAGTATTATGGTACTATAATACCATAATACTATGACACTATAAAGTTAAAATACTAAAGGTATTAAAGCGTAACACATTTATGTTTGTATCATAGTAAATTACACTTAAACTCCTCAAAGAAACCCAGAAATAGCATTATACGTATTTCTGGGCCTTGTACGTTCTATATTAATATTGTTCTTTTTTAAGTAACATAATATGCTTACTCCTCATACCTTAAGATCATTCATAAAATCTAACTGTGAAATTGGAATTTATATAGTTAATATATGTTTACCTCATCCTTAAATTTAATAAACTCTGGTTTGAATTGTACTCCGATTCTTGATAACTCACCGAGAACTCTAGATAAACCAATATCAGTTGTATACCAATTATCTTTACTGATACAATATCCTGGCAAATCTATTATTGGCACAACAATGAATTTTGTATCTGGAAAATAAAACTGATAAAACATTAAGCATCTTCTAGCATGAAATGCCTTACAGCATATTATCGCCTTTTTAGGGTATATTTTATTATTATCCAAAATTCTTTTAGTAAATCTAGCATTATCTGCTGTACACCCTGATTCATCATCACCTAGTATATATTTTGATTCAACGCCACATAGCTCTAATACATCGGTATAGAATTCACATTCTGTCTTGTATTTATTTATATACTTATCTTGCTTTGATTTAACACCATTAAACTTTCCACTTTTTACGCTAACCCCTCCAGCTGGAACAACTAATTTAGCATATCCATGCTTCCATAATTCAGCAGCTTTTTCAGCTAATTCTGGATATGAACCTCCAGGTATCATTATCACATCTGCTTTTTTTAATGTATCTTCTACAAAAATAAATTGTGATATATCCTCAATTATTCTCATATTCATAAAAATCACCACCTATGTAAATTCCTATTATCTAGTAGTTTAAAAATAAAATTATCTCGTCTTATATTACAATCCTCCATCAATTATATGTTTTATAATACCATTTTTGTAATTATATTTAAAGCTAACTTTACATATAAAATCATAATAGTATCAAAGTACTATAGTACTTTGATACTAAAACACTAAAGTTTTACGTATATATTTTTGTTGTGAGCTAGTATTTCATTCTTTAAAAACAACAAAGGTGCAGTGAACATTTATAAAATATTCACTGCACCTTATTAGTTAACATCAGTATTTCACCTATCTTAATTACATGGAATATTAAAGCTAACTTTATTAATCCCACCCTAAAAGTTTGTTTTCTAAATCACCAAAATCATAATTTCGTTGCTCAAAATCATTAAATCGATTCTTTTTAAAAGTCTTCTTAGGCTCCACATATTCCCCTGGCTTCACCATGGTAATTATGTATCCAACAAAATTATTTGTATCCTTATCCTTACAATAGTTATACACCTTAGCGATATGATCAATATCACCCTCAGCACTTTTATATATTTTAATAGCCTCTGCAGGCGTTATATTTTGCTTTTCCATAAGGTTAACAATCTGCGCTACGCCCTCAAACATCTTATTAGTGTTTTCATCATGAACAGTAGCTGTTATTTCAGCTTCTACAGATTCTATATTATTAACTAAATTCTTTTTAGTAGCAATAATATTATCCGAACTCTTTTTATTACAAAGGATATATAACTTTAGAGCTGTAACCTTTCTTCCGGTCTTAATTTCTTGAAATTCAAAACTTATATCTGTTAATTTCTTAAGTTCCTTTTGAGTTTGCAAAATCACATATCTTTTGAAATCTGCGTATAGAGGATATATTTTATCAGCTTTTAAAAGCTTTCTTAAATCTTCAACTTCCATTTCTATGTACCCTTGTTTTTTAAATTCATTGCACTTTAGAATTTCATAGACCCTTGGAGAGTATTTACTCTTCATACTTAGTATGTTTGCAAGCTTATATTGAGTGAACATAGCATTTAACTTTATCATGTAGGGTTTTAATCTAGGAGAGAATTCTAATTCCACCATGCCTGTACCTCTTTCATATACAGCACTACTAAGCCAAGCAGTTTGAATAAGCTTCTTTCCCTCTTCTATTTCAAATACCTTCTTCATCAGTTCTTTCGTTATTTTAGGAATTTCAGTATATTTAGATTTATCCTCAACACCTACAAGCTCCATAAAGTCACCTATTTTAAATTCATACGGTTTAAAATCTTCATCCCCTGGTTGAACCATACTAGCTAAAGTTAATATTACCTTCTGTTCTTGCAAACTTAAATCATAGCTAGAATTCATAATGAAATAATTAGATTTTTTTACTATGTAGTTTTTATCCACTTCATCACCCCTATCCTCATATTATATCACCATCAATATGAGGATGTAAAATTATATCTCATAATTACATTTTATCTAGGTATAAAATCCTCATAGTTAGGTATGGAAAACTCATAGTTAGGTATGGAAAACTCATAGTTAAACTCTTTTCAGGTATGGAAAACTCATAGTTAGGTATGGAAAACTCATAATAGATTTTTGAAAGTTAGTGATACCAATGGTTTGACCCTGGTCTAAAACATTTAAAACAAAGTTTTAAAAACATATAAAACAACAACCATCTGTTGTTGTCCTAAATGTACTCATTTTAAAATTAGAATATAAGAAATTAAAGAAGATCTATGACCATTAATCTTAATATCCAAGGTGAATAATTAAAATATATGTAGGTATGGAAAACTCATAATAGAGTTATATCTATTATTTTTATAGCCATTAGCTATTTAGTAGTATAGCAATAATAATAAAAAGAGTACCTTATGATACTCTCAAATATATATTTCGTATTTAGATTTAAACTCGCCAATTACTTTCTTTAGCAATCTTTTTAATATTAGCAATAAATTTATTATCAGCTTGATGACCCTCTGATATTTCTTTATCGGATATAACTGCCCATCTATATATTTGTTCTATGGAGCCATACCCACGGTTAAATGCACGAGCTAATTTTAAACAGTTTTCTCTGCTTTGAGGAAACGAAAATACTATGCGTAATTGGTCATCAGACCAAGAGGTACCACTATTACACTTATCCCATTCCTGTGATAATTCAATCTCAAAAATATATCTTTTTAAAAGATTAAGTTTTGCATCAACATCTAATTCACCAATTTCCATTTCTACTAACTCTAAGAACTGATTTTTAAATTGCTTATTATTCATATTAAGTCCCCCTCTAAATTTTTATTAATTTTGACTATTTAATTTATTTAATTTTAAAATTAAATCTTCATATTCCTTGTAAATAGTACGTTCATCATCATTTAAAGATAACTGGTTTAAAGACAACAAATCCTTAGAATTAATTTCATTAACAAATGATTTAGATGCAAGGATAAGTTCATCTATTTTACTTCCTACAAATACATAGAAAACATTATTCATCCGTCTCTCAACAATAACACTTTCTATTGGAATAGATTCAAGTTTATTAATGACTCCGCGCAAGACACCACTCCTATCTTTACCGTTATCAACCAACTCAGGAATGATTTTCTTGAGTTCCTTAAAGAGATCATTAAATGTAAGACCACCCTTGTGCAGTTTAAGGATTTTAGGAATTTCAGTTCTTACTTTATCAGTAATTGTTATACCCATACATTACCTCCATATAGTACTAATTTTTACTTTATAATATCATTATATACTTAAATTAGGTTTTTGCAAGTGTATTTTAAAAATATTTTCTAAAACTAGTTAAATATTAATTAGTTTTAGAAAATAAAACCTAAAAAGTGAGTGTTGACATAAAGGTAATTAAAATTTTAAAAAAGCAATAAACCCAAAATTGTATAAACAATGTATTGCATGGGTAAAATAATAGTAATAAGCTTAAAGTGTAAATAAAACATAAAAATGGAAATTTTTAAAAAATAGGAGGATTCAACACATAAAAATTGTAAATTACAGTGAGGGAAAATATGTGATTAGAAACACGAAATATCATTCAACATAATATCAATTATAATGAATGGTGACAAAATTTAGGCTGAATTTTGTAGAAAAATGGGGGTAAATGGAACAAAATGAAAAAAGAGGTTAAAGAAAAAATATTAGGGATTAGGTGCACTGAAACTGAAAAAGCAGAACTTGAACATGCAGCGGAAATAAGAGGTCTAAATGTAACATCCTATGTGAAGATGTTAATTAAACAAGATATATTTAAAAATAATAGACAGTATGAGGATGTAAAGAAATAGATAAGTGTTATACCACGTAATAATGCAAAATATTAGAATCGTGAAAATGGTAAATTCCAATTTTACAATTGGATTAATATCTAATTCAATATTAAAAGGTAGTAAAATTTATATTATTTTACTACCTTTTATGAGTTATTATAAATGATTTTATTTCATCTTTTCCTAAGGTTCCGCTTGCAACACCAAGCCCTAGACTAATTAAATCTTTCTGCAAAGGTTTTATTGGAATTTTATTTTTATGACATAAAGTAAGTAATACTATACACCCAACACGTTTATTTCCATCATTAAATCCATGATTTTTTATAAATGAATATGAAATCATAGATATTTTATCCTCAAGAGTTCTATATAAATCGTCTCCATCAAAGGTTGCAAGTCCAGAATTAAGAGAACTTTCAATTAAAGATTGATTTTTAATTCCAGGTGAGCCACCATGTTTTTTTATAGTTAAATCATTTATATAGATAATTTCAGTTAAAGTTAAGTTTTTCATTATTTAGCAAGCTCCTTTAATGCTTCATCGTACTCGTCAACTAATGAATCAATTAAGGATTTATTTTCTTTTAACTCTTTTTCTTTTAGATATTCTGCAAAATCAATAATTTCACATAATTTTTCTTCTGAAATATTCTCTATAACTTCTAATAATTTTTGAGCTAAAGTCATTTAAAACACCTCCATAAATATTGTATTTATATTATAACCTAAATGATGATAAGTTTAAACAATTTATAAATGCAATATAGTCTATTACATAAGATCTCTTTAAGAACAGTATTGCTTTAATTAATATGTTACGCACATGTAAAATTAGGCTACTTAGTAGCCAATTTTGTGTAGGGGCTACCTTAACTGCTTTAGAAAATATTAATGTTGCTGTGGTCTTAGGTTTTAGATTTTAGGCATGAGGAGTAGCAAGTGCATAGGTTTTTAGTAGGCTGTTTAGGAAAATGGGGACCAAGGGTACAAGCCATTTTCCTAAAATAATATAAGCTAAAATGTTTATACAATGATAAACAATGTTTAAACAGTGTAAAGCCTGGGAATAATATAAATATAAGAATGAAAGAGAGGTTTTACAAATGATAAATTATGATTTTAAAGATGTAGATGTATTGAGCCCACAGGAGTTTGGGAGAATTATAGCGGATAGAAATACCTGGTATTTTGAAGCGGTAGAAGGAGAAAACATGGTCTTTGATATTAAGTTAGGGTATGAGGAAAAAAGAACATATTATAGAAGGGTTATGGTGCTACCTTTTTAGGTGGTTCCATTTTAGGCATCTTAAAAAACTAAGGAGGAAAAGATGAATAGTAGTTTATATAATGGTAGAATACAAAATCTAATAAAGGGGCTTTTGCCCCTGGCTAATACGGTGCATCCAATCAAAACAAATTACTATGTAAAAAAATATGGAAGTGAGGAAGTTGAAGTTTTAGAGATAGGGATATATAAATATGCTAAGATTACTTTTGAGAAATTCCATGATGCAAATGGTGAAGATAATATGATGGGGAGCCTGGAGTTTTATAATATAAATAGAAATAAAAAAAGCTTTGAAAAGAAACTTGGAGATGAAAGCTCTATAATTAATAGTATTGAAAATCTAGTTATAGATAAGAATGGCAGCGTAACTTTACAAGTGGAATATATTATAGAGTCTGGTGAAGAAACCATTACTATTAGTAGGGAGTTTACGTCAGAAGCCTATAAACTATTTATAAGGAAAGTATTCTTTTATTTAAAAGATACAGAAAAAGAGGCATTTCAGTGTTATAGAAATATGAAAGCACAGGCTTAATAGTGTAAGATGTAAGGGTAAAAGGGATAATGGTTTTATCTCTTTTTTTATGGGTATTTTCCTTGAATTGTGGAATAAAAATACCGCTTATTCTTTTGAATAATACGGCATTTTATTATTATACTGTATCTACTGAAATATATTTCCTTATTAATTTGGTATTATTGAATATATCATCAGTATATAAATCAGATTTTTGCGGGTTAACCTTAATTCCTGATTTCTCACAGTAAGATTTAATTACATCAACGTAATATGTTGCTGCTCGTGGATCAATTACTATTTCTTCTATAAACTCATTTACATTTACATTTAATTCTAAGTGATTTTCTTTATCATCTATTTGCTTACAGTCTAAAGTATTATTAGGGGCATGAAAAGTTATTAATCTTACCTCCTCTTCATGCGAAAATTCCTCTCTTTTAATTAGTGCATCATATAGCATTGGCCTTAATTTGTTTAGTTCATTGTTAAAATTTAATGCATCCTGCAATTTGTCATAATAATGGATTTTACCAATAGCATAATAATTAACTCCTTGTATTAGTTCGAATTTTTTAATAGATGTACCTACTTTAATTCCATCTTTAGTTGGAGAGTATATCCTCCACATAGCATCAGATTCTTTTTTAGTAGTCCAGCATTGAGCAAATAAATTAGATACCACTGAATAGTTTCTAAATATTAGCTTTTCATCTCCAAATTGTACTGGTAATTTTAATGTTGGCGCTTCCCATGTATCTTCCCAGGAAGATACTCTTGTTAGCACAATTTTATTAAATTCTACAAAAAACAAGAATTCTTTTAAACTCATGTATCTATAGATTTTCATATCAAAAGTTAAATTTTCACCTATTATAAGTTTCTTATCAATCATGACTTTCCCCTACCCCATTCAAAATTATTTATATTAAGTATACCGCATTATTCAATTTTCAAAGAACATATTTTTTTAACTAATTTACAATAGCTACAAATTACACTTTAAATTATTTGATTTTAGAATCACCCTAGGATGGGAATATAAAAAATAGTTCAGATAAAATAAAAACTTAAGATTATAACTTGAACATAGAGCTTGTACCCTGGGAACCTTTTCGTAGAAGAAAAATAATAGTGGTTATATGGCTTTCATGCACACCACTCCTTGACTTTGCCCTAGTGAATGAAAGGCATAGAACCATTAATCCTAAATTTATGAAAAGGTAAAAACCTCCTGGCAATTAATAGCTCTGTATTTATCTTTTTTAGTTTAGGGGGATGGCAACTATTATTTCAAATCCTATACAAGCAAGAAGTAGGGGGAGGATGGGAACTCTGTAGACACGTTACGCACCGCGTAGGTGGAAATCCTATCAATAGTTTCATATTCTTTATATTGGGTGGGATAAAGAGAAAAATTTACACTGGGAACTATAGCTATGAGGTGAAGATAATAAGTACTTATACAACTGTGATACAAAGGTATAATAAATAGTAATAGAAATGAAGAGAAATATAACTTATACAAAGGTATAACGAAAGTATAAGTTATACAAAAGTTATACCAACGTATAAGAAGCTATTTAAAGAAAGATGAATTTTTAGTACTATAGTACTAAAGTACTTTGCAATTAAAATACTAAGATACTAAAGTACTTTAGTATTAACACGTGTAGGAGTCCAGACCGTGAGTATAAGATAGCTTATAAAGGCTATGGGCGGAAGGGCAATTGAGTATATGATTTACTTTAGGTACTTTCCTAAGGAGAGTTTGGTGACAACTTTAGTTGTGACCAAGGATCTTGGTACTGAGATTTCTATGATTATGTTTCCTTTGTCATTTTCGTCAAGTTCCCCAAAAAGTAAAAAGTCTTGGATTACTCCAAGACTAAATCTGCAAATAATGCAGCGTTCGTTTGTTTTAAAAAAATCAAAAATGGTGCAGGCACCCTTTCGATAAAAACATTACTGTTTTTGTTCTTCATTTATATTATATACAGATTTCATTGAAATGGTCAACAATTTTTTTTATAAAGTTATAATTTGTTATTACTATCTGATTTTTTTCAAAATAATGCTTATTCTTTGTAAACCTATTGTCAATTAAATCTTTAAGTTCTTTTAATGTAATCTTCTTCAAACTTTTGCTACTAACTATATTATTTAAAACAAATAAGGTTACAACAAAATCGTGAATAACTGGATTGCTCATCTTTTTTCTTCTCTCTTCAGGCTTTATAACTTCAATTTTAGAAATATATGTATTGATTTTTTTATTCTGTCTTATTCCTGTATATGGATTCTTCAAACTATTTAATAAGCAGCTATTATGTGCTGCCGCATTTCTTAAAAATTTAACTGACCATAAAAACTCTACCATTGAATCTTTTTCACTATACTTTTCATAATACAAAGAGTATAAATTTGTAAAATCACCAAAGGTCATAACTTCTATAATGTTCCACACTGCAAAGTTATCATCATACTTGTTTATTAGATCTCTACAAACAGAATTATTGCTTCTAGCTTTCATTTTTATATTTTTTTCTATGTATGGATGTTTTTCAAATAATTCTTTAACTAATGAATATCCATCCTCTTTTTCATTCTGTGAAAAATCTCTCATTAATTTTGTTTTAGCAAAATGCTCTATATCAAGAGTAATCTTTATAATAAACTTTCTTATGTACATATCTATTCTAGAAAGTTCTTGTAAGTAAGCAAATTCTAAGTTTACATATTTACGTATCTTATCTCCCCTAATATATGTATCATAATTTTTGGCATAAGATTTCATCTTAAAATAATAATTATTACTATTTAAAAAGTGCTTTGCATCTTCTTCATTTGTTATATTAAATAATATTCCATTAACATCCCTCATATGAATAACTTGATCTTCAGTACATAATTTTATCTTCTTCATAATTAACTCCCACTATAATATATATGTGTAGATTATATCATAATAGAAAGAACTTGAGTATGACAATCTCTACATACACTGGTAGTCGTAGTATTTTCTAGTTAAAATGATTGCTGAATGCTCTCTTGATCCTTTCCTAAGGAGAGTTTGGTGACAACTTTAGTTGTGACCAAGGATAGAGAGGATAGTCTTTAGATTCTTATTAGAAACTTCTGAAAGGCACTTTTAGAAGTTGAGATAAAAAGATAGTCTATAGTGCAGTGACAAGGTTTCCTTGTGACTGTTGCTTAAGGGATAGCCTAAAGTTAAATATTAATGGAAGTGTTAGAAAAAGTGGACTAACTCCTGGAGTTTGTATCACTTTTTTCTTACACTTCCACCAGGGTGATAATATCTAAAATATTTAAAGGTGAGATACTTCATGTGTATAAAACCTACTTGCAAATTATCAGGCCACTTAAATATATATATGTATAATCTTATTTTAAAGGAGTGGATACCATGAATGAAAAGTATTTTAACAAAGATATCGAGGATAAAAAGTTTTATCATTCGCTGCTAAAGAATTGTACAGATAGAATTGAAAATAGGGAGATAACCTTCCCCATAATATCAGAGGAATCCAAGGAAGAGTTAAATGAAGTAATAGTAAAGACTGTATGGGATATGTTTTATAATTTTAGACCAGAGACTAGGATTCAGATAGTGGCTGCTGAAGTAGCAGATGATTTCTATACTACTATACTTAAGGTTCAAGATGTTGAAGTTGCACTTCAAAGGATATGTGAAGAGAAGGATCTAGATGTGGTAGTAATAACGGAATTATGTTTTTAATTCCTTAGAAATGTAATATAATAGAAACAGATATTATTTTATTTACCCTGAGAGTAGTTATAGCCGAACTACTCTTTTTTTTATTGGACTTCATTAGGCTAATAGGGTTTTAAAATACTAGGTTTGAATCTATGAATCTTATCAAGGTAAGTATGGTATTAAAAAATAAAGCTCCGTGGCTACTAATCTATAGTAGCCACGGAGCATCTTTAATTTCTTATACACTTATCTCACTAGCAAGTGAACTCATAAGTACATTTAAGGCTTTATTTTTCCTTCTGTATATAGTGGTATAGCTCACATTTAAATCAGCGGCTATTTCCTTGATTGAAGCTTCCTGAAAATATAGCTGAGATATTAACTCTGCTTCACCTATAGTTAGATTCTTAAAGGCTTTATGGAGGGTAGATACTTCTATTGACATAAGTACGTTATCTTCAATACTAATGGCATCAGCCACTTCTACTAGCATTTCATCTGAGGTGTTTTTGCCATGTCTTCTCTGTTCTTTTAGTAATAGATCCAAATAATTATTCTTTATGGCTCTTGTAACGTAACTAGTGAAATTTTTACTTTTATCCTGGTTAAAACTAATAATGCATTTTAGTATTGTAAAAGTTCCAATCTGAATCATATCTTCTATATCGAAGTTAGGGATTCTTATTTTAAAAGCCTCTGTGTATACATAGTTTGCATATCTTTTAATAATTCGCTCTTTAGCTTCCATAGACCCGTTTTTAGCCTGTAGTATATCAACTTCTAATCCTTTAAATTCCTCACTTTTCATCAATATCACCTCTTAAAATGATTATATATCTTTTTACAAAAATTGTATATATAATGTATGCATGATGTATGTTTGAAAGATTAAGTATTGTATAGATAATAATATAATTATATTATATATAAGGACGGTTTAAAAACGGTTACATTGATACATAGTTATCAGCGCAAAAAAGTAAAAAAGCCTGACCCCTGAGAAAGTTCAGCTTTTTTACTTTTTAGTTCACCAGTAATGGTGATTATGTAATTAAGGAGCTTTAATAATGTTAGGATGTAAATTAAATAGACCCGCAATTGAGTATTTAATATCACAAGGTAACACTACTGAAATCTCTCTTCTTCTATATCTGTCAAAGCTTTCAAATGAATTTGGAGCTATTCGAGATATAGACTATAAGGAAACTTGTGAAAAGTTGAATATCTCTAAGCAGACTTTTTACAATACCCTTTATAGATTAGATAACAACCAAATTATACAACTTGATATGTTTTCTAATAAAATTAATTGTACCATAGTAAATAATATATTTCTACGGGTAAAGTATCAAGGAGCAGCAACTGAGGTACAAGATGATAGTGAAAAAGGTTACTTAAATACAAATATAGATTTTTTATATAATGAAAGGTTTTTGAAGGCTAAACTTAATGTAAAAAGAATCGTTCTCATGTTTCTTTCTGCCTTTAAAAATAAGAAAGATGCCTATCGTGTAAGCATGGATACTATGGTGAAAAGGCTAGGGATAAAAAATAAATCTCTTATATGGGGGTATATAGATATCCTTAAAGCCTGGTTTAATATAGATGAAAAGAAGGCTATTCTTTGCCTTACCTTGCTTCATATAGCAACCAAAGCTAAAGGTTTTATAAAGGATATATTCCTTGGCCATAAATTTAAAAACTTTTGTAAGGGATTTAAAATTCAGGCAGATGAGAAATCAATAACTGACACAATCACCCTTATAAAAATCCATGGATATAAGGACTGTCATCTTACCTATAATCGGCTTATAAGGTCTATTATAGATACCTGCCTAAATCATAAAAAACTTGTGCCAGCACTGATAAATGCCACCTTGCAACATAGACTCCGTGGAGTAATAAAAACAGAATAACCCGGCGGAACAATCTCGCTAAAATATAAGCCTATTTGAAAAAATTAATATTCATCTAGGCTTTTTGTGTTGCATCAAAAGATGTTTTTTTATAGAGTTACCCCCAACGGGGGGACTATATATGGATTTTTGACTTACATTTTTTGTAATAAATGTGGATAGTCCATATTAAAAGGCTTATATCCGGTGGACAGTCTATTTTAAACCTACAATTAACATGTTTATAGTCCATTTGTAAGCAGATTTCCATGAACATTAACCATAGTTATTGCAGTAGGTATAGCTGTAAAAGAATATTTCCTAATCCATTTTATCTAAATAATCCTTTTTATAAACTTCAATCAGATTTACTGTATATTCTCTACAGATTCCCCCCTCCTCTTCCATTCCATATTTTGTAAAATATTTTTAAAATCAAGAGGAAATTTAAAGTTATAATAGAATAGATATACAAAAGTTATACTTTCGTATAAGGAGTTGAAATCATGGAAATCGCTAAAATTGTTGAATACATTAATATAGAGCTAAAGAGAAATGAAGCAACCAGTGTAAATAAAATCATAAGTAAAATGGGAGAAAAACAAAGCACCATAAAAACCCGGCTTAGAAAAGATGGGTATAGTTATGATGCAGAAACTAGGAGTTATACAAAAGGTATACCAATGGATAACCCTCCTAGTGAAAATAAAGATATAACAAATGTTATACAAAGGTATAACACTACCCCAAAGCCGGAAGTTATACAAAAGTATAACGAAGATATAGATATGGAAACTCTAAAAGAACTTATAGGCCTTATAGGTCCAATAAAAAAAGTTATACAAGAGTATAACAAAAGTATAACTATCGTAGATGTAAAGCCTATAGAGCTTAAGCCTAAAGCCGTTGTAGAAGTTAAACAGAAACTATTTAAAATAGATGTAGAAGTATCTGATAAATGGGATGAGTTTGTAAAGGATCATAAAGAGTTTAAGGTCCAGCAGCTAATAAGCTTGGCGTTGGAGGAGTTTATTGGGAGGTATAAATGGTAGATAAGATATATTTTTATATCGCAATAACAGCAATAATTGCAACTAATGATGGTTTAAGATAATTAGAGATAAAGGCTCTAAAGTGATAAACTCTAGAGCTTTTAAATTTACTGCTTTTTTAAAAAATTTTAAACGAAAAATGCATATTGAATAATAAAAAATAGTAAATTAATTAAAATCACAATTAGAATTGCAGTATCTAGGTTGCACTGTGAAATTTCCTTTAAAGCCAGCATATACATTTAAAATATCCATATTGGATATTATTATAGGTGCCAACCCTGTATTAGGATCAGGTTTTGAACCCATTGTTGTAGTGTCTTGTGGTACAAAGTTCATACTTGGAGGGGCAACAAATTTCACAGAATAAATACCAGAACTAACACAAGGGAATTCATAATTACCATCACAATCTGTAGTTGCTCTTTGAATTACATTCCCTTGTGAATCTAGTAAAGATACCTTAACTCCACAAATTTTCGAATCTGGAGCACTTAAAACAGAGTTTGAGAAGCAATCATAAAAGGCACTACCTGCTACAGTAACACAGTTACATAATCCAGCATCAATAATCTCCGTTTGATTATTTAGCGATAAAGTAAAGGTTTGTGAAATTCCAGTACTACTATTTACATCTGAATCAATTAAAGGATTTGTTCCAATAAATGGTAGAGTGAAAGATTTATATCCTAGTGGTAATTCTACTTTTATATAGTAACTTCCTGTCGGTAGATTATTAAATAAATATTTACCATTAACATCAGTTGTTGTCACGGCAACTAATGAATTATCTACAGAATTATATAACTTCACAGTAGCTCCTTCAACAACAACTTCCCCAGGTTCTTGAATTCCATTACAATTCTTGTCATACCAAACAGTACCACTTACTGATAATGATATTGCAGAAACCTGATAATCTTCTACTTCCCCATCATTTGCGATACCTAAACTTCTAGTGTCCTCTTGGGTTTGTGCTGAGTTACTATTCGCAAGGGCGTCTGTAGTTAATCTTAGCCGCATAAAGGTAATATCACCTGAAGCTAGAGTGCTCGAATTTGGAATCGGAAAGTTTATAGTTATTAATTGAGTTCCTATAGGTATTGAGGGTACTACTGTTAATAATGATGCTTCTTCTAATTCAAATATTCCATTCTTGTTAAAATCAACCCAACCATATATATATGCTATTTTACCAGTATTATTAGTTACAGTTGCCTGAACTGCATAATTAGTTGAGCCTACTACGATAAGTGTTACAGGTGTAGTTAATCCATCATCTTGAATTGACTTACCAATATCATCACCTGTTGCTGTTGGATTTTGATGTGCATCTGTCTCTGAAGTTATAAGTGTTCCTAAAGTTAGTCCCAATATTATATAATGACGAGGTCCATTATTTAATAAAAGTGTATTATAGTCATTAGGACCTGTACCTGGTGAACCATCCGGGGCATCCCCAAAATCCAGAGTCAAACTATTTATTATTGTTGCAACTATATTATCACCAAGAGTTAATGCCACGGAACCACCTAAAGGTGTAATTGCTGGTGGTACTGGATTGAATGGTGTTAAGTTCACCCAAGATACACTGCTTATATAATTAGACAATAATCCTACACTTCCAACACCCATAGATTCCGTAACAGCTAAAGTGTTCCCATCGAATGCAAATACCTGTGACGATGCACTTTGTAAACCAGTGTATGAACCTGTAGTAGTTACATTGCCAGATGTACCAACATTAGGCCCTATTATCTCTAAATTAAATTGATCTAAACTACTATACCTTCCATTAATTATCTTTTTAACTTCCACAGAAGTTATGGCAAATCCGAAAACAAAACCTTCTCTAGGTGCACTTGATATAGTAATAATATTACATGAAATTTGCGTTGGTGAATTACTTATTATTACTGGTGCTCCATATGGAGTAGGTCCACCTGGGACACCAATAACATTCACCGTATTTGTTCCAATGCCAGTAGTAGCAGGGTTTAGTGGGTTTCTAATTGAAGTAAATAATGACCATGGAGTTCCATTGGTAATAAACATCAATTTTTCTTCAGGCGCTGTTGCTTCACCATCGGCTGCAATTAAAGTATAATTGTTAAGGTTGTTACCATATTTATCCTTTACAGATATATTACTTATTGTTATTCTATTATCTGTAGGAGTTGGGGTTGAATCACAATATAAAATAACTTCTCCTGGTATACCAGTATAGCCAGCAACACCAAAGGCTGCACCTCCATAAGATGGAGATGTAACAGCTCTAACAGTCATAGGTGTTCCACTTATTAAACTCATGCTGATATCAAAGGATACCGTTGAACCATCTAAATAAACTGCACTAAGTCCTGTTATCGTTGTTCCAGGAGTTAGTACAAATCCAGGACCAAAATTGAACCACCCTATCGCAGCCGCAGATTTACCTGTGCCAGCTGTTGCGTATGAAAAGCTTGCCATAAAAAACCTCCTTATAGCATAAAATACTTACACTTTAATGTTGTACACATTTACGAAATATATCAATTAAATTAACTCGTACATTCACAATCAAATCCACAAATATCATTTGGATTATTGCTAGTAGAACTGCAGGTTGTGCAATATCTAATTCTAACTGATAATTGACCTGTAAGTCCTGCAAAAATATTTAAAAGATCTTGATTAATCACAGTTATAGATACAATTCCTGTAGCATCTGGCTTTGAACCATAATAAGACATATTTTGAGCTACAAAAGTCATACTTGATGGCGGAACAAATTGAACGGAGTAATCCCCGAATCCAACACATGAAAACTCATAGTATCCATCACAATCAGTTGATGTACTTCCAACTACTTGCCCTTGCATATTAATTAAATTTACTTGAACTCCACTTAAAAGAGGATCTGTAGTATCAAAAGAAGTATTAGATTTACAATCAAAAAATACTTGACCTGCTACTTTATAGCATTTACAAAGTCCAGCATCAATAAATTCAGTTGGATTTGATGTTCCAATAACAAAGGTGTAGCTTTGTCCATTTGAATCTACATCTGAATCTATAGTATTGTTGTTTCCTAAATTAGGAAGTGTAAAAGTATATCCATTAGGTAGCTCTACAACAACATAATATGAAGCACTTGGCACATTAGTAAACAGATATTCACCATTTACATCCGTTGATGTTATCTGTACTGGATTATTGAGATCTGTAACGCTGTATAACTTAATAGTTACCCCCTGCGCTAATAATTCTCCAGGCTCTCTAATTCCATTGCAATTGGCATCGTACCATACAACTCCTGAAACTGAAAAAGTAACAACGTTAACCTCATAATCCTCAACTTCACCATCTTCAGCTAATCCTAGAGACCTTGTATCCTCAACAGTCGCACCAACATTAGAATTATTTAAAGGATAGGTTGTTATTCTAAATCTCATAAAGGTAGTATCACCTGAAACTAAATTACTACTACTAGGAACTGTAAACGTAACTGTCGTCTGTTGTAATGCATTACTATTATTAGATAATATTGTTTGTGGAATACTTTCCTCTAATTGGAACATTCCGTCTTTATTAAAATCTAACCATCCGTATAGATAAGCTATCCTTCCCGTATTATTTATATAATTTACTTTAACATTATAGGTTGATTCACCTATAATAACCGGGTTAACTGGGTAGTTAACCCCATCATCTTGGATACCTTTAATTTTGTCATCCCCTAAGGCGTCACTACTTTGATAACCATCATTTTCAGATGTCACAGTGGCACCTAAAGTTAGATTATCTACTAAGCAATGAAGTGGTCCATTATTAGCATAAAGAGTAGAGTAATCGCCTGTTCCATTTCCAGCTGATATATCTGGGGCATCACCATAATCAGCTTTATGGGCTGTTAATAGATAATCTTCAACTTCACCATCCTCAGCCTCACCTAGAGACCTTGTATCTTCTTGAGTTAATCCACCATTGGTATTAATTAAATTTTGAGTTGTAATTCTTATCCTTAAATAAGAAATAGCCCCATCTGTTAGTGTAGTTGTTCCTGGAACGGTGAATGTTAAAGGTATCTGTCTTGGATTAATTGTGCTTGATGGTACCACAGCGCTAGTAAACTCATTTAACTGGAATACACCATCTTGATTAAAGTCAATCCATGCATATATATTTGCTGGAATCCCTGTATCATTCATATACTCAACAGTTACCTTATAAGTTCCTGGATTTATTGGAATACTTGTGGAAGATATTAATCCATCATCTTGAATTCCATCAATTAAATCATCGCCATTAGCTGCAGTATTCTGATATGCATCATCTTCAAAAGTAACCTGTGTTCCAAGTTTCAAGTTATTAATGAGCCAATGTTGCGGTCCGTTATTAGATTTTAAAGTTGAATAATTACCCGGTCCATTTCCAAGTCCGGTATCTGGTGCATCTCCAAAATCTGATGGTACTGCATCTAGTTGTAGCCCAACTATTGGAACCCCATAAGCATCTCCAGTACTAGTTAGCCTAAGGACACCGCTTGTCTGTCCATTAAGAAGGGGCGCAGCTACATTTGTAATATCCCACCCATATCTAACTCCTATAGGCGCTACCGTGTTATTTGGAGAATTCAAATTCCCAAAGGTTCCACTTGTATCTAATTGTCCCACTGTTGGACTTACAGAACTTCCATCATTTATTTGTGCTGCAAAAAAGTTGTTAGTTTGATTATTAGGTCCAAATAAATTCACAAGACTTCCAGTTGTTGGACCCCAAAGAATTTGATCACCACTGACTCCTGGATCGCCTTCTAATGCTGAAACTAAAACCCGTGCTTTTACAGGCCCTATTGGTGGGGCAAGAAATCCAGTTAAATTTATATCCACAATTGGATTTATTACATTAAAAACACCAACAAATCCAGCATATATATTCAAATTGGCAACTGGTAACGCTTTATTTTCGTATATAACCCCAAGAGTCCACCCTGCACCAATTATATTTGTGTTGCTTGGTGGCGCTACTACAGGCACCTTTTCAACTGAATAAGTCCCAACTCCGGCTGATTGGATTATAGCGGTGACATCCTGACTTCTGCCATAAAATTGATTTACACCAAAATTAAATATTCCATTTGTTGCAGGGTCTGGTGTTATATTAAAACTTCCAGCTGGCGTATTAAAAATAACTGGTAAGTTTATAAATGGGCTTACATCATTTATGTCTGTTTTATCTGTAGCTGCCCAAGCTAGTTCTGCATAAAGAACATTACTACCAGATGGTATTGTAAGAATTGCCTCAGAACCATTTTCCAGCCAGTTAAGAGTAGTTCCAAAGGGATACCCTGGTACTTGCTTTGTGGTATCTAGTGTTATGCAACATCCTATTTCTTGACCATTAAACTTACTTAGTCCCAATGTATTACCGGTAAATACCAATGCTCCATGCTTAGTTGTCTGATATCTATGAATTAATGCCATTCTATACCCTCCTTTAAATTCATATTTTAAACTATATTAATTGCTGTAATCTTAGAAATCCCTTAATCCACTAAAAAGATATGATATAGTTATTTCTTATTGCAGCAATCACATCCACTATTTGTGCAACTGCTACAACTTTGTCCACGTGATCTATTACTTGGCCTACAAGTAGTACACCCATAACAGGTTCCAGCACATCCATTTTTGCAACCTTGACAAGTTCCACTACAGTCTGAACATTGATTAGGGTGATATATTCCGTTACAATTATCAGTTAATTTAGGATTACAAGTTCTATTTATGCAGTAACACTTATCAAGTGTTGAATTACCCTTAAACCCTGCAAATCCTTGAATATAATCTGAAGATACTATTGTCACCGGAAAGCTTGAAGTTGTTGTTGATGGTTTTGAACCATAGAAATCAACAGTATTTTGAATTGTGACATTCATCCCCGGTGGAGCTATGACTTCTACGGTGTAATCACCTGGACATACATGATCAAATTCATAATACCCATCGCAGTCAGTTATCATGGAATCAATAACAATGTTAGAACTATTTCTTAGTTGTACTGTTACTCCACACAAATAAGAATCTTTATAATCTAATAGTCCATCATTTTTACAATCATAAAAGGTTTGCCCAGATATTTTTTTACAATTACATAATCCAGAATCTATAATCACACTTGGATTGTTTTGAGACAATCCTATTGCACTAGAGAATCCACTATTTTTATTAATATCAGAATCTATTAAATTATTTATACCAACATTAGTTAAAGTATAAACATATCCATTTGGTGCAATAACTTTTACAACATATTGCCCTTCCAATAAATCCTTAAATTCATAATTGCCATTTGAATCAGTAGTTGTAACTGCAAGGGGAGTCGTTAAATCAGTTATTTTATACAGTTCAACAGTAACACCTTCCATAGGTGTTTCTCCAATGTCCCTAAGTCCATTGCAATTTTTATCATACCAAACTGTTCCAGATATTTTCAGACTTATGATTTTAATTTGGAAATCCTCAATTTCGCCATTGGATGCTGGGCCTATAGATCGTGTATCTACCATTGTTAAATCATTATTTGTATTAATTAAATGATCTGTGGTAATCCTAATGCGCATAAATGTATCATCACCATCTACTAAAATTACACCGTCTGGAACAGTGAAATTAAGGGTTGCTACCCTTGGATTAGTAGTGGCTGATGATACAAATAAGTTATCTGATGCTTCATTCAACTGAAATATACCATCCCTGTTAAAATCAATCCATCCATAGATATTAGCATCTAAACCGATACTATTAGTATATCTAGCGTCTATTGCATATTTTGAGCTACCAACTAACATAAGCTTAATTGGTAAATCCACTGAATCATCTTGAACTCCTTTAATAATATCATCACCGGTTGCCGTTGGATTTTGATATGCATCCAATTCTGACGTTATTGCTGTTCCTAAAGTAAGACCATCTGTTAATTCATGTCGAGGTCCATTATTGATAAGCGATGTGGTATAATCTCCAGGTCCATTTCCAGAACTAATATCTGGAGCATCCCCAAAATCTATTTGCATACTTGCCATCAGACAGTTTGTAGCATCATTTTGAGCAAATGCTACGTTAGTTGTAGTAAATTGTTCTACATTTGCAGTAACTCCATCTGTTGTAATCCTTAACACCTGGTAAGTTTCATTTGTAGGAGAATACATTTCTCCATTTATAAATGTTGTTATAGCACCACCTAATCCCGGTACTGCTCCTGTGGTTGGTAGTGTGGTTACTAATCCTGTAACTGGATTAACACATCTTAATCTTCCATCGTAAAGTATTAATCCACATATTGATTGCAATGGCTGAATCCATCCCCAATCATATAATGCAGTACCAGCTGACAAGGTTACATAATAGGGTGGCGATAGTATCTCTTGATATCCATTTATTGAATCAACCAACTTACCATAGGTTGCTCTATTGGGATTTAAATCAACAACATGCATTTTATTACTAGCGTCGCCCAAATAATAGTAGCCAGCTGTATCAAAGCATCCTGCAACAAACCCACCTGTTAAGTTAGGTATTGGTACACTAACATAATTATAATTTGAATCTATTCTTACAATACTAAAAATTGGTGAATTTTCATATCCATATATATAATTATCGATGGGGTTATAACCTATTGCATTTATATATACCGGTAATGTTTTTATATAGGTCACAGTGCCTGTCACTAGATTAATTTCATATACTCTACTTGGTATCCCCGCAAATTGGTACGCCTTTGTTGAACATTTGAATTGCATTAATCATCACCTCCTCAACCAAATCCAATTGTGTTTACTTATAGGAATCGTCATTACTATATTTTTAAATACGTTGTTATGCTTTAAATAATTCAAATCCTTATCATATATAATTGACATTGTTTCGCTCCTTTCATTTATAGATTTTCACATTATCTTGAAAACTATAAATATAAAATCACTTAAGATAAAAATATTTTCCCTTGTATTCATAATATTCACGGATATATATTTGGGAACATTTTTATATAAAATCCACTGATTATCCATTATAAAAAATAGCTATATAGTATTAAATATTTAATACTATATAGCTTGATACTAGCTACAAAAGCTTGTGTTATTGTTATTATTGTTACAAGTCACACAATACTTAACCGTTTGTCCAAGGGTGCCTCTAAACCCTGCAAATCCTTCTGAATAATCGGTATTAGTTAATGTGGTTGTAAACACTCCATTTATATTTGGTTTTGAGCCATAATAGCTTGAATTTTGTGTTGTTAAATTCATTCCAGACGGAGAAATTGTTTTAACAGTATAGGTGCCTGGTGAAATATTGTTAAACTCGTATTTACCATCACAATTAGTTGTTGTTGTTGCAATTTGATTGTTATTCATATCAAATAAGTTGAAAACTACTCCACATAATAAAGATTCATTTGAATTTAATATGCCATCACTATTACAGTCATAAAAAGCATATCCACTTATATTATTTAGTTTGCATAAACCTGCATCAACTACGTGTGTTTTATTATATTGATTTAATATTAGAGCTGCCGACTGTCCTGTTTCTTTATCAACATCAGAATCTATATTTGGATTTATTCCAACCTTTGATATTGTAAACTCATATCCATTTGGAAGTTTAACTTTAACAAAATAGGTTCCTTGCGGTAACCCTGGAAAACTATATTTACCTAAGTTATCTGTAGTTGTTGATTCTATTGCTACACTTGGATTATTTGTAGAATATAACTCTACGACGACATTCCCAGCTAAAGGTTCTCCAGGGTTCTGGATTCCATCACAATTTAAATCATACCAAATGACTCCGTTGATATTTAAATCAATTATATTTACTAAATAATCTTCCACTTCTCCACTTTGTGATAATCCTATAGAACGAGTATCTTCTTGCGTTGTTAATGAATTTTTATTAATAAGTTTTTCAGTAGTGAGCCTAACTCGTAAGAATGTCTCTTCCCCATCTGCCAAGGTTAAATTTGCTGGTTTATTATAAATTAAATTTAATGACCTTGGATTTATTGAAGTTGATGAGGTTATTGTTACTTCATTTATTTCACTAAGCTGAAAAATACCATCTCTATTCCAATCTAGCCATGCATATATATATGCTGCATTACCTGTGGAATTTATATAGCCAATGTTAACCTTATATGAACTGTCACCTATGACTAAATTAGGTGGTGATGGTGATATTCCATCATCCTGAATCCCTTTACTTAAATCGTCGCCAGTTGCTGTTGCATTTTCATACCCATCCACTTCTGCTGTAATAAACCCTCCAAGTTTTAATCCATCTACTATAAAATGCCTTGGTCCATTATTAGCAAGACGTGTTGTATAGTCGCCAGTTCCATTCCCCGAACTTATATCTGGAGCATCTCCATAATCCATATCATTATATTGTACTGTAACTAAATAATCTTCTACCTCTCCATCTGACGCTGCGCCTAATGACCTTGTATCCTCTTGTGAAGCTCCACCATTTGTATTTACTAATGTATCTGTAGTTATTCGTATTCGAATATAGGTATCATCTCCAACATTTAGGAATGTTCCTGGTGGTAAATCAAATTCTAGAGTAACTTTCCTGGTATTTGTGTAGTAGGAAGGTACACTTAACGGATTTGCCGCTTCATTAAGTTGGAAAACTCCATCTCTATTCCAATCTATCCAGGCGTAAATATTGGCATCTACCCCTGTATAGTTTGTATAATTTAAATCTAGAAAGTATTTTTCAGTTATTCCTTGATAAAAAATTGGCCATGATGTTAACCCATCATCTTGTATGCTTTTTCCAATATCATCACCATCTGCATTTGTATTTTCATAGGCATCGGCTTCTATAGTGATATTTGAGCCTAATTTTAAATTATTATTAACCTGATGTCTTGGTCCATTATTCGAAAGAAGGGTTGAGTAGTTTCCATTTCCATTTCCAGCGTTTATATCTGGAGCATCTCCAAAGTCATATGGTGGTAGTACTATAACTAAATAATCCTCTACCTCACCGTCTGATGCTAGTCCTAATGATCTTGTATCTTCTTGATTCGGTGAACTATTTGTATTTAATAAATTATTTGTGGTTATTCTTAACCTTGCATAGGTTATATCTCCTTTTACAAGAGTCGAAGTTGATGGAACTGTGAAATTCAATGACACTGTCCTTGGATTAGTTGTACTTGATGACATAATAACGGTGGTTGCTGATTCCTCAAGCTGAAATATTCCATCCTTATTAAAATCTATCCAGCCATAAATATTAGCAGTTGAACCAATAGCATTAGTATAACTCACACTCAATGAATAGTTTGATACCCCTTGATTTATTTGTGGCCATGTTGCCAATCCATCATCTTGTATACCTTGACCTATATCATCACCATCCGCATTTGTATTCTGATATGCATCGGCCTCTGTTGTTACTTGAGTACCCAATAACAAGTTGGGAGAAAAAAAATGCCTTGGTCCATTATTTGCAAGAAGTGTAGAATAATTTCCCATTCCATTCCCTGAACCTGTATCTGGTGCATCTCCAAAATCAAGAGGTGGTAACGTAACTGTAACTAAATAATCTTCTACCTCTCCATCTGATGCAGGGCCTAATGACCTAGTATCTTCTTGATTCGCACCTCCATTTGAGTTAATTAAGGTATCAGTGGTAATTCTTATTCTTGCATAGGTTATATTGCCTGCTACCATTGTATTTGATGGTACGGTGAAGCTTAATACTGAGTTTTGTGGATTTATTGTACTAGATGGAGCTACAACTACAAAATTAGCCATTTCATTGAGTTGGAATATTCCATCTCTGTTCCAATCTATCCAACCGTAAACGTTGGAATTAATTCCTAAATTATTTGTATACTGGAAATTTAATGAATAGGTTGAAGACCCCTGCTGATATTGTGGCCATGTTGCCAATCCATCATCTTGTATACCTTGACCTATATCATCACCATCCGCATTTGTATTCTGATATGCATCGGCCTCTGTTGTTACTTGAGTACCCAATAACAAGTTGGGAGAAAAAAAATGCCTTGGTCCATTATTTGCAAGAAGTGTAGAATAATTTCCCATTCCATTCCCTGAACCTGTATCTGGTGCATCTCCAAAATCAAGAGGTGGTAACGTAACTGTAACTAAATAATCTTCTACCTCTCCATCTGATGCAGGGCCTAATGACCTAGTATCTTCTTGATTCGCACCTCCATTTGAGTTAATTAAGGTATCAGTGGTAATTCTTATTCTTGCATAGGTTATATTGCCTGCTACCATTGTATTTGATGGTACGGTGAAGCTTAATACTGAGTTTTGTGGATTTATTGTACTAGATGGAGCTACAACTACAAAATTAGCCATTTCATTGAGTTGGAATATTCCATCTCTGTTCCAATCTATCCAACCGTAAACGTTGGAATTAATTCCTAAATTATTTGTATACTGGAAATTTAATGAATAGGTTGAAGACCCCTGCTGATATTGTGGCCATGTTGCCAATCCATCATCTTGTATACCTTGACCTATATCATCACCATCCGCATTTGTATTCTGATATGCATCAATTTCCATGGTAACTTGTGTTCCAAATTTTAAGTTATTAATCACTTCATGGTAGGGCCCGTTATTTGCAATCAGTGTGGAGTAATCCCCAATGCCGTTACCAGGGCTGATGTCCGGAGCATCTCCAAAATCATATATTGCATTGACTAGTGTTGTAACAATATTAGAAACATTATTACCCGCTACTGGTCCAACTCCTATTGCTGGTTCAAATGTATAATTCGTAGTACCACTATTGGGAATTGGGTTTTGTGCTGGCATAGCTAAATTGATTTGTGCTTGAAAGGTAACAGTTACAGTGCCACCAACCGGTATAGAGCTATTTAATGTGATTCCGGCTTGTATATCAGTTCCCATATAAGTTGCGGTAGACGTAATAGTTCCAAAGACAAAGCTTAAAGAGCTATCTAGCACATCCTGTATTACCACATTATCTGCCTGGATTGTTCCTGAATTTGTAATAACTAAAGTATAGGTTAAATAATCGCCTAATATTGCTGTGGACTTATCTACGGATTTTACAATGGTTAAAAAAGCTCCCACTGTGTCTACCTGTAATCCGATTCCATTTAGGGATATTGCATCATTAATGGTTGTTAATCTAATTACAGCAGATGTTTGATTATTAACTAGTCCTGCACTTACGTTAACCCTTGTTATATCCCAGTTATTCCTTTGTCCTGGTGCAGTAGGGTTTGGTGGTACAACATTTGCATTTCCAAAGGTTCCCGTTGTATCTAAATTTCCATTATTATTATTTATCTGTGATGCAAAAAAGTTAGTTGCATTATTATTAGGCCCTGATAATTGAATTAAGCTTGATGTTGTAGGTCCAAAGTAAGCGGACTCTCCAGTTAAACTAGAGTTTCCATTACCAGCAGATAAAATTAATCTTCCAGTAACTGGTCCTACACTTGGGGTTGCAAACCCTGATATATTTACAGTCAATGGAAACCCTGCACCAACACCATTTAAGGCACTCCATATATTTAAATTTCTAAGGGGTTCACTTAAATTTTCATAGGCAACAATTAGTATCCACCCGTTCCATTCACCTTCGGCTCCAAATACTCCTGGCACTTTTCCAACAGTATAGAACCCAGAACCTGAAGCTGCTACAATTGCAGTTACATCTGTTGCATTTCCATAATTTGAGTACCTACCAATGGCTATAGTCCCCGATAATTGTCTATTTGCAAGGGTCGGAACTATATTATTTATATTACCAGTAGGATCTCTAAAATGTATAGTATTGTTTTGATCTCCTGGTGTTATACTACTCGTTGGATTAGATGAAAAAGCGGACCAGATAAGTTGGGCACTTTTAACAATTGACCCTGGTGGTAATATTAATTGTGCAGAGGAGGAATTGTTTGAAAAATTAGTAGTTGTAGTTCCTGAAGGGGGCGTATTCAAAGGTAGTCCGATGGTAAACCTTGCTATACCTAACGGTCCTGACCCTGCAAGTCCTATAGTATTTCCTGTCATAATAACAGAACCTTTTATTGTGGCATTATATAAATTAATTACAGCCATAGTTAACCTCCTTATCTTAAAATCTTTCTATTCTTATAATATGCTTACCTTTACGTATTGGCACAATTTAACCTAAAGAAGCTAGGACATAGGTAAATCTCAAATTAAAATTGCTATTTAATTATAGGTTAAACCTATAATTAAATAGCAATTAGGAAAGTTAACTATTACAAGAACACGTTCTACTTCCACTGGAATTAATTGTACACTGACTACATGTACTCATACATGTTTCGCAGTACTGCAGATCTATTACAGCATTTCCGGTAAATCCAATATATCCTTGGTTGTAGTCAACATTTGTAATAGTAACTGTAAACATACCTGATGTTGAATCAGGTTTTGAGCCATAATAACTTAATGAGTTTTGGGTGGTAAATGAAATCTCTGGGGGTGCAGTTCCAGTTATAACATAATCCCCAGAACATAAATCTATAAATTCGTAATAGCCTTCACAATCCGTGGTTGTTGATATTGAACGACCTTTTGAATTTGTTAATGTGACTAATACTCCACATAAACGGGGCTCACCATTGTCTAATGACCCGTTCTTATTACAATCATAAAAAGCATTTCCAGATATTTTATTTTTTCTAACTAAACCTGCATTAACAACAGTACTAGTATTATTTGAATTTAATGTAAATACAGCCGATTCACCATTTGATGAGCTTACATTGGAATTAATCCCAACACCTGGCTGAACATTCGGGATAGTAAATCTATAACCATTTGGAGCTGTTATCTTTACATAATAATCTTTAAACGGAACATTTGAAAAACTATATTCTCCGTTTAAATCTGTGGTAGTGGTTTCAAAAGGTAATGTACCTCCCCCAACTTTATAGAGTTCTACTGTAACATTTGGAGCTGGACCTTCACCAATATCTTGAATTCCATTACAATTTAAGTCATACCAAACTAATCCACCTACTGTTAATGCCTGTATAGTTACTAAATAATCTTCAACCTCGCCATCTATTGCAGGGCCTACCGATCTTGTATCCTGATCTGTTGCTAGAATTCCTGAAGAATTTAAATTGTCGCTAGTAATCCTAACTCTTATAAATGTGGTATCACCTGAATTAAAAGCAGTTCCCACAGGAATAGTAAATATCAATTTAGATTGTTGTGGATTTCCAGTGCTACTTGTTGCTAATATAGGTATTGCTGCTTCTTCAACTTGAAACACTCCATCTCTATTGAAGTCTATCCATCCATATATTATGGCATTATTGCCTGTACTATTTGTATAAATTATTGGTAATTCATAAGTGGTATCACCTATATAAATTGGGTCTATGGGATATGATACCCCATCATCTTGTATACCTTTAATTTGGTCATCCCCAGTTGCCGTTATATTTTGATATGCGTCTGGCTCTGAAGTTATCAATGTCCCTAGCTTTAAATTATTAATAATCTGGTGACGTGGTCCATTATTTTTCAACAAAGTTGTATAATCATTAGGTGCATTTCCACTACTAGTATCAGGTGCATCTCCAAAATCAATTAAAACTTGCATATTAACACAGGATGTTGCATCAGTCTTATCACTAGTTAATGTTTGACTAATCTTTACACCCATCATAGATCCTGAAATATTTTGCCACCTTATAATATCTCCAGTATTATTATCAATGCCGTAAATGTATCCGTTTGAATCTGAAAACATACCACCATAATTAGTGTTAAATCCAGGAGTCACTATTGGTACTATTGTTAATGCTCCTGTTTGAGGGTTTATTGTTTGGAACGCTGTTCCAGATGAATTCACAGTATACAATAATCCATCTAATTTATTAAAAGCCCAATCCTCTGTTGATAGAGTTATTGGTAATATAGTAGTATAATAAGGTAATGTTGCTAATGGATATGGTGGAACTGGACTAACAACTTTTCTAAAATTTGGAGATGTAGGTCTTAAATCTATTGTGTAATATCGACTCTGTGTATTTTCCATGACATAATATATTCCACTATTATCTATAGCCCCTACATTCATATTTACACCAAGTGGTAAATTTGCTACTGGTCCTAAATTAATAGTTGTGCCCGATGCTGTAATTTTTATTAAGTTTGATACCCCAGAAATATTTGCTATACCATAAATATAGTTATCTATTGTATTATAGCCAATAGCATTAATTACATATCCCGTATCATAATTCACTATAGTTGTTTTACCGGTTATAACCTCTATTTTTATAAATTGAGAATTACCATATATTCCGGGTGAAACTTGAGGTTGTTTTACTTGATATGCTTCTGATGAACATGGAAAGCTTGGTGCAGGATTAACGGTTACTAAATAATCTTCAACTTCACCATCCGTTGCAGGCCCAATTGACCTTGTATCCTCCTGATTATTTAAGGTGTTTGTATTAGTTAATATTTCGGATGTTATTCGTATTCTTAAATAGGATAAATCTCCACTTATTAGTCCGCCACCTGCTGGTACTATAAAATCTAGTTTAGTTGTTCCTTGATTAATAGTACTATAGGGTACTGCAATTGGTGTACCTAAATTTGCCGCTTCACTTAACTGAAAAATCCCGTCTTGATTATAATCAAACCATGCATATATATATGAGGTTATTCCTGTGTCATTTGTATATGCCACATCTAAATTATACATAGAAGTTCCTTCTAAAAAAGTTACTGGAGTAACTAATCCATCATCCTGTATACCCTTAGATAAATCATCACCATTAGCATTTGTATTTTGATATGCGTCAACTTCTGAAGTAACCTGAGTTCCAAGTTTTAATCCATTTATAAGTCCATGTCTTGGGCCATTATTTATTAACAAAGTTGTATAATCTCCTTGTGCATTACCAGAAGATATATCTGGAGCATCTCCAAAATCAACAAGTATTGATGCTTTAATACAAAAGGTAGCATCTTGTCTTAGTGTTGGTTGTGATTGTGAGAAGAATTCTCCTACATAGGTTCCGCCAATATTTCTCCACTTTATTATTTGTCCCGAAACATTTCCTATTGTAAATATAGCTCCAGTCCCATCACCAAAGAACCCACCAGCATTTAAAGGAAATCCATTTGTAATAGTTGGAATAGGTGTACTTACACCTGTCGTTGGACTTATAGTTACCAATTGATTCAAAGTGTCATCACCAATATAAAGCATTCCATCTACTGGGTTAAAAACCCAATCCCCTGATGGGTTTACGAGTGGTGGCAGAATAGTTGTATAGTATGGTGATGTTGCTACTGTGTATCCACTAGTTGGATCAACTGCAGTCATAAATGTTGGTGATGCAGGCCTTAAATCTATTGTATAATAATAATTTTCACTTTGGCTCATAACGTACAAAAAACCTTTATCATCAAAAGTTCCATTTGTTACGTCAATAGGTGGTGGACCTATAACGTACCCATAGTTATAGATTCCCCCCAATTCATCTATTCTTATAATTTGTCCCATTCTTGAATCATTTATGTCATATACACCATAAATATAATTATCCATGGTATTGTACCCTATTGCATTTATAATCCCACCTAAATCTGGATTAATCAAGGTTGTAGCTCCCGTTACTGGATCTATTGATCTAAATGAACTATTTGAAGTTAGATTTGGTGTGAAAACTTGATAGGCTGTTGGTGAACATCTAAATGGCATTTTCTCAACCTCCTTTAAATGATATTTTAAAAATATTATCCATCTTATTTAATTGCAACTATTGCATTTACTACATTTATTACTGTTGTTAGAGCTATTACACTTACACTTACTACAACTAGTTCTAGTTGTAGTTATATTTCTATTACTTCTACAACTTTGACATCCTAAGCAAGTATTATCATTAGTCTTACAGGTTTCACATTGCCCTTGATTGTCGGCATCATCATAATTACAAAGATTGCATGGCTGGTACAGTTGACAATATTGAAGTTTTAACTTTAATGGTCCAGTAAATCCTGCAAAACCTTGTGTATAATCTTGATTTGTTAAAATAATCATAAAGGTTTCCAGTATAGGATCAGGTTTAGACCCATAATAATTTGTAGGAACTGGCACAACATGTGTCATATCTGTAGGAGCTGTAACTTTAACTGTATAATTTCCTGATGGCAAATTAGTAAATTCATAATATCCATCACAATTTGTAGTAGTGGTTTCTATTGGGATTCCATTCTCATCAATAAGTGACACCTGTACATCACAAATTAAACTTTCATTATCATCTAATATCCCATTATTATTACAATCAAAAAATGCTTGCCCCGAAATCAACTTAGGAATACATAACCCTGCATCGATAACCGCTGTTTTGTTAATTATGCTTAGAGTTACTTTATATGATAATCCACTGCTTGGATTTATATCAGAATCTATGGTACTATTACTGCCAACATTAACTAATGTATATCTATATCCTGGGGGTAAAATCACTTTTACATAATAATCTCCCTTACTTAATCCAGTAAACTTATAAAATCCATTTATATCTGTAGTTGTAAACTTAATAGGTATAGTTAAATTAGGTGATTTATATAATTCTACAACTATGCCAGAAGCTAGTGCTTCTGTGATTTCTCTTATTCCATTACAATTTGCATCATACCAAACAGTTCCTGTTATTGATAATGGTAGTATTATAGTTGAAACAGTATTACTATTCTCCTCATTGCAGTAAGTTGTATTTACTACTGGTTCATAGCAATAACTTGTTCTAGCATCATTATTTATCGGAGTCACAGTATTCTCATCTGTATACACATCATACTTAATTATTACCTTTTGACCTATATTTATTGGTCCAACATCTATATTTAGTGTATTTATATCACTATTATTTATTACTGGCCCTGTTGCACTAAAAGTTTGAACACTATTTATATCAAGCTTTGCACCTGTCGGCATATAATCTATAACATTTGAGAACTTTGTTGGCCATGTACCTGAATTTGTTATTTCTAGAGTATAGGTTATCTTATCCCCTTGTGCTACAGTAGTTAAATCTACATTTTTAACTACATTAATTATCGGTGATTCTGTTAAAATTTGAGTTGCTAATCCACTAACTATATATCCATCTGAATTAGTAGCTAACTTTATAACTGCACTTGTTTGTGAGTTTTGCATCATTGCACTTCCATCAACATTAGTTATATCCCAACCTTGTCTTCCTGCAAAGGTGTTAGTGTTTGTAGCCAAATTTTGATTCCTATTTCCATATGTGCCAGAGGTATCTAGCTGACCTAATGTTGGTTTAGTCGGGTCTCCTATATTTATTTGTGAAGCAAAAAAATTATCTACTGTATTAGGTGGGTTAGCCTTATTATTAGGTCCGTATAACTTTGTTAGATTAGAAGTAGTTGGCCCTAATGAAATTGAATCTCCTAGAGTGTTACAATCTCCGTCTATTGCACTTACTAATATTCTTGCACTTATAGGACCACTACTTGGAGTTGCAAATCCTGATATTCCTGTATATGCTGCTGGAAGTGTCCCCGCAATAGAAACGCCACCAGCATATATATCTAATCTATTAATAGGAAAACTATTGTTTTTATACGCAACTATCAATGTCCATCCAGCCGCATTAAATGCTGGGTTAGATGGACTTATGGCAGACGGTACTCCTCCAACTGTGTAAGCTCCAGAACCACCACTTGAAACCATTGCAGTTACATCAGCACTTCTGGTATATCCTATTTGAGAATTAGATTGCCCTGCTGGTACTAAGATGAAGGTTTGTGATGTTGAAATATCAGGTATAATTGAAAATGTGCCAATAGAAGTGGTTAAATTAACTGGACTATCAATATTAGCTGTTTCATCTACTAAAAATGATATAATTGATCCACCCCATATTAGTCTTGCATGTAGAACTTCACTGCCAATTGGTAAGTTCAAATACGCTGTAGATGAATTTTCCATCCAATTTAGAGTTATATTTTCATTATTAGCTAGATTTTCAATTCCAACCCATGCAGTTGGAGTAGGTAAAGTTACATCTGTAGTTACAAATCCACCTATGGAGCCCCCAAATCCTGGATTTAACCCACCGCCCTTTCCAAGTCCTAAGGTATTTCCTGTAATTGTAACTGCTCCTTTCTGAATTGCATTATATACATTTATTAAAGGCATTTGAAATCCTCCTTTGGAATCTATTCAAATAATTGTATAGATAATTCTAAAAATATTTTTTCATATTTCAAAGAGCAAAATCCGTATTTCATAACTCTAATTTAAATACTTCTTTACATTATATTAAATTTCCATCTTTTTGTTTCCAGTAATTCGAATAAACTGAAACAAACTCTTGAATATATCATATATTGTATAAGCACTATATTTAAATCTATAGTTAAATCCTATAGAGAAAGGAGAACTATGAGTATAATCAATGTATATACAAAAACCGCCCGTGGATTTCTTGAAATTCAAGGAAATACCATAGGCATATTCAATGGTGTTGATACTCTATCCATACAAAATAAATTAATTGCTAGTCCTACTATTCCAAATGCAACTTTGACAACCATAGCAGATTGGCAAAATGCTTCTTCTAGTGCCGTCCTTGAAGGTGCACCTGGAGCTATAGTCGATTATGCAGTATTGGAATGGACTGGCGGCCTTGTTATCGGTAGTGGTAATCAACCTGTAACTCTTTCAACGCCAACGGACTCTATAATTGTAAGCCCTGATCCAGCTATGAGCCAGAGTGTAAACATTGGTCTTTTCATAGAAAAAGCCGCTGAGGTTACTGATTTCATTAAAAAAAATGGTACAACGAAATATACACTCACTGGTATTCCTGCTAGCTATAACTGGGTTGGTTGGTCATTAACAGTTTCTTGGTTGCTATCATCAGAACCTACTAGATTTATGACTATCAACTTAGCTAATGAAATTACTGGAGGTGCTACAAATAGTGTATCTATAACTTTAAATAATTTTATAACACCTCCTGTAGCCCCTGTTAACGGAAGAGTATTAACTGTTGTTGGTAGTGCAGAAAGTAATGAATCAAACAACTCTGCTGTAGCTGGACCTAATTCAACTACTTTGACAACCTTATCCGGACCTAACAATCCATCTAACCACTTTTTTGGCTCCCAAATAAATTTTGGTAACTCCTTTAATTTAGGAACAGTTGGTCAAGTTAATACAAATAGTACCTACGGAAATAATAATGCTATTCAAGGTCAATATCCACCGCTCCTATCAAGATGGCACTACGATATTACTAATGTATCTTTAGGCGCTGCAATATCAATTAATCAAAATCAGTTATACATGCAATTTGGCCCCGGTGGAAATGGATGGCTACTAGAACAAGTAGCATCTCAAATTGATGTATTGGCTGCATATCTAGAGATTACGAAAACAGTAGATAAGGCATCTGCATTACCTGGTGAATATTTAAATTATACCCTTGTAATTAAAAATACTGGAGATATTAATGCTGATAATGTGGTTATCAAAGATGTATTATCTAGCAATTTGAGCTTTGTTTCTGGTTCTATAATTTCAACAAGTCCATTCACAGGGACAGACATCAATACCGGTATTACATTAACAAACTCCATTCCACCTAATATAATTGTCACCGTAACTTTTAAAGTCCAAATAACAAATGGAACTATAACCGAAAATCCGATTCCTAATACTTCAACTGTAGATTACTCATTTACACCTGCAGTGGGGCTAAATCCTGTAAGTGATAGCAATAACTCTAACACTGTAACAACTGCAATTATCATAGGATATGATTTTGGCGATGCCCCAGATACCGGTTCTGGAAATGGTACAGGAAATTACACTACTCTTTTAGCTAATAATGGACCAAATCATAGAATAATAAGCGCTTTGAGCCTTGGAATTAATATAACTTCTGAAACTGATGCCTATCAAAATGCAACGGCAACTGGGGATGATATTTCTAAGGGTATTCAAGATGATTGCATTATAGGAGCTACCCCAGATATTTTAACTGGTGATATAACTTATACCGTTCCTATAGAGTATATTAACGATACTGGCAAATCTGCAATTATTTATGCTTGGGTAGATTTTAATCGTAATGGAATTTTTGAAGTTAATGAGGCCTGCACTTTTAATGTGGTGCCAACTAGCACCATGAATCCAAGAAATACAACCTTAAATTTTTCTATTCCCAATGGAACATTATTTACATTAGGTGATACAACTTTTATGAGAATTAGAATATCCACAACAGGACTTCCTTTAGTAAGTACAACATCAACTAGTGAGGATAGCAGATCTATTGGCGCTGCCCAAGATGGAGAGGTTGAAGATTGGATTATAAATATCGTTGAATCCAAGATATTAGGTACAGTTTGGTATGATTTAAATTGTAATGGACTAAAAGATCCTAATGAACCTCTAGCAGAAGGTATAGAAGTTCATCTTTATAAGAATGGACTTCCTGATACACTCTTCGCAATAACCACTACCGATGTCAATGGTTATTATGAATTTAAGAATATTCCTAATGGTAAATACTATATAAAAATTATCTTACCTGGAAATTATAATTTTACAAGTACAAATGTTGGCACAAATGACACCATCGATTCTGATATTATTCAATCTACTGGAGAATCCTTGATATTTCCAATAATCACAGGTACTCCAACGAATGTAGTCGATGCTGGACTTTGTAGAAAAAATATAATTTCTGGTCAGTCATTTTTTGATTGTGATTTGGATGGAATCCTTGGTTCTTCTGATAAATTAGTATGTGGTACTAGGGTTATTCTTTATAATAGTGCTGGGGTCAAAATAGCTGAACAAATAACCGACTGTGATGGATACTATGAATTTACAAATTTACCTGCTGGTAGCTATACTGTTCAAGCAGTGCCGCAAACTGGCTTAAGCCTAGTAACAGCAGTCCCACTGCAATACTACGGTTCTAAACCAGATACAACCACATCGATATTTAGTGTGTTGCTAAGTGATACAGACTATACTCAAGGATTTATCGGACTCATGGGAACGCTTAGTACAGGAAGCTGTAACTGCTAGATAACAATAATAGTATATAAGGTATCTTTTAAAAATAAATAAGTTATTATGGTCTAATATTTTGTTTTACACTGAGTCATCAGAACACTCTGTAGAATCTGTTTCATTTTCATTGTTGGTATTAGAATATTCTTCACATCTTTGATTTTTTATTTATTTTAAAAGGCCTAATTATTTTCAAATAAAAATGTAACAGAATAGGCATTAAATCTATATTATAAATTATAACCAACTTATAAGTTATAATTTATAACTAACTTATAACTTATAACTAATAACTAAATTATATATTATTAGGAGGAATATTATGGCATATCCATTTACAACACCAACACAAGTAACTAATTTACAAGCAGTAGATGTTATAGTTGCGGCTGAAGCATCTATATTAGAGGGCTTGAATCAATTGTTCTGTAATGAATTTGTAGCAGGTGTTTTAGCTGATACAACTACACCTGTTGAAGATAGATTTTTAATTATATCTAATGTTTTGAATACAATGGCATGTAAAGAGTGTACAGTTGCAAAAATATTAACAGCTTTATCTCATTTTATCGTTGTAGACAAAGGAATACTTCCAACAACAGCTCCAAGTTCAGGATCTGTAACACCTTGTTCTTTATGTAAATAATAAATAATAATGATAGGAGGATTTTAACATGGCATATCCACAACTACCAGTAGCAACAACAGATCAACAAGCTATTAATTCTATTTTATCTTCAGAATCAGGTATATTAGATTGTATGGCAGCATACTTTGGATTACCAAATGGAGTAGTAGCACTTATTTCTGCTCAAACAACCTTAGAAAAACAGTTAGAATTATTTAATTCTATACTACCTGCTTATTCTAATAAAGAAAATTCAATTGCAAAAGTAATAGAGGGCGCAGCTAAGAAATTAGCAGCTGATAAAAATATGAACCCTTGTGATTTAGCAAACTGCTAAAATATAAAATTTAAAACAATGCTATCTTAAAACAACTTATATTAAGTTTTAAGATAGCATTTTTATTAAAAGTGTTGAAATTAACAAATCGCGTTTAATAGTAATTTAAAAGTTAAAATATGTAACAAAACAGCCATTAAATCTATATTATATATTATAAATTATAACTAAAAAAGTTTTAGGAGGAATATTATGGCATATCCATTTACAACACCAACACAAGTAACTAATCTACAAGCAGTAGATGTTATAGTTGCTGCTGAAGCATCTATATTAGAGGGCTTGAATCAATTGTTCTGTAATGAATTTGTAGCAGGTGTTTTAGCTGATACAACTACACCTGTTGAAGATAGATTTTTAATTATATCTAATGTTTTGAATACAATGGCATGTAAAGAGTGTACAGTTGCAAAAATATTAACAGCTTTATCTCATTTTATCGTTGTAGACAAAGGAATACTTCCAACAACAGCTCCAAGTTCAGGATCTGTAACACCTTGTTCTTTATGTAAATAATAAATAATAATGATAGGAGGATTTTAACATGGCATATCCACAACTACCAGTAGCAACAACAGATCAACAAGCTATTAATTCTATTTTATCTTCAGAATCAGGTATATTAGATTGTATGGCAGCATACTTTGGATTACCAAATGGAGTAGTAGCACTTATTTCTGCTCAAACAACCTTAGAAAAACAGTTAGAATTATTTAATTCTATACTACCTGCTTATTCTAATAAAGAAAATTCAATTGCAAAAGTAATAGAGGGCGCAGCTAAGAAATTAGCAGCTGATAAAAATATGAACCCTTGTGATTTAGCAAACTGCTAAAATATAAAATTCGAAATGGTGTTATCTTAAAATAATTCTATATTGAATTTTAAGGTAACACCTTTTTATTTATATGGCTGATATTTTTAGTTTAAAAGAAACTTTTACTAATATAACTATAAGTTATTTAAAGAGTTATATTAAAAGTATATATAAAGTTTAATATGATATATATTAGCTTTTAAATTTTATATGAAATTACAGCTATTAATTAATGAAAAATCAATAAAATATAAAAACTATATTTTATTAGACGTATATATAGATGCTTAAATAAACCTTGAATGATTTATAAATATTAAAGGAGTTGTAAAATAAGATGAATAATTATACCCTACATGACAAAAAAATGTGTAATCATTGTTGTAAAAATTCATATACCCCAAATTATTGTAATTCAATTGAAAGTATTTTGAAAAGTGAATCTCAAATATCAAAATGCAATGAAGAACTATTTACTTGCGAAATTATTAATTGGTTAAATTGTATCCCTGACTGCGATAAAAGAATTAAATTATATACAGATACAATGGACGCTTTAACCAATAGACTTTGCTGTTTAAGTGAACTTATTTGTGCATCATCTAAGCTATTAAAATGTTGTGATAATGACATTAAAACTGGAAAAGCTAAACACGTAAAAGATTGTTGTTATATATTAGAAAAATGTATATATATACACACTGCAAGCAATACAGAAACCATGCATTATTTAATATATGATTCAAAGTGTAATAAAGTATTCTTAGAAAACTATGACTCAAAATATGATAATAACGATATAAAATTAGGAGTTTATGTTATATAGAATACTTAGCTATATTTATATAGCTGGTTATTACATTGAAGAAAACATTTTAGGTGGTAAATTATAATATTTAGAAAACTTATTTATAATACAGGTCATATTTTCTATTATGCTTTACTATGAATACGAACGTCTAAACCTTTAACTATTTTTTCTATTTTCCATAAATTTTATAGATTAATACGTAAAACACTGTGCCTTGTGCCAAACATTTTTAAGGGAGTCGGTTAGATACCAAACTCCCTTAACTTTTTGGTTTTGAATTAATCCTATAAATTGTGTGTAAAATGTGATAAATAAAGATTCATTAAAAAATAAACTTCACTTCTTATTTTTTCATATAAAGTGAATTATTTTGAAATTTGGTTTTAACTAGTGATATATTTGAATACACTCATAATATATACATAAAAATACATCATTCCTATCTATGTATTTAAATTAATTTATATGTAAAGGGGTGGATATATGGATATTAAAATAAATAGATGTATAAGAGTAACCTTGAAAAAATGCTTAACCATGGATATAAAAGAAATAAAGCAACTCATAAGGACTATGAATTATATGAGTTGTAAGGCTTGTAATAAAGCTATGAGAATGTGGTTATTTCATACACAAAATATCATAGAAATGAAAAAACTCGATAAACAATTAAACATAGCTGAATATGAAAAAGCTACTTATAATAAGAGTTATAGAAATGTAATTGAAGGTGAAATGAAGTTATTAATGCCAATATGTAATACAAATAATGTAGGTACCCTTCATCAGCAGTTAGTTCAAAACGACTGGGGACGACTTAAAAATAATATATTAAAGTATAAATCTAATATTCCTAATTATAAGCTAGATACTCCATACTTTATTAAAAATAACAACTATAAACTAAGGAATGATCACGGATGGTTTGTAGATTTAACGCTTTTAAACAAATCTGGTTTACGGCAATATGGCTATAAGTTAGGTCATAAATTCGAATTCGAGATAGATACTATTGATAGAACTAAAAAATCTATTATAACAAATATTATTAATGGTATATATACTCAAGGCTCATCTCAGCTTAAAATATCTAAAAAAGGTAAAATTGAACTTATAGTTAGTTATAGTTTTGAAAAAATATTAGATGAAAATTTAGATAAGAATAGAATATTAGGAATAAATTTAGGCACGGTAAATGTTGCAACTTTTAGCATTTGGGATGATAATATACATGAATGGGATTTTATGGATTATAAGAATAGCATATTAGGCGGACAAGAGATAATAGCTTTTAGACAGAAGCTGTATTCTATGGGAATGAGTAATAAAGAAATTGAAAAAGAAATACAAATTCATAATGAAAATATGCATAGGTCTCAATTGAAAAAACTAACTCTTACCGCTATAGATTGGTCAGATATAAATAAAATTAAGGATATTGAATATCAATATAAAACAAGAGTATCTATTTCTAGTAGGTGTGTTGGGCAAGGTAAAATTGGTCATGGATATAAAGTTAGAATTAAACCTATCGACAAGGTTAGGGATAAAATAAGGAATTTTGCTGATACATTTAATCATAAATATAGTAAATATATAGTAGATTTTGCAATAAAAAACAATTGTGGTATAATACAAATGGAAGATTTAAGTGGAACTCCAGGTTATATTGGGAAAAAAACCTTAAAAAGTTGGAGTTATTATGACCTACAACAAAAAATAGCATATAAAGCTAAAGTGTATGGAATAGAAATAATTAAGATAAATTCAGCATATACATCTAAAAGATGCAGCAAATGTGGAACTATAAAGGAATATGATGTGGATTATAATAATCACTCTAAATTTGAATGTGCTAGTTGTGGATATAAAGAAAATATTGATATTAATGCTAGCAAGAATATATCAATACCAAATATAGATAAAATTATTAATTATTATACAAAAAATAATTGAATTTATAAATAGATTTATTTTAAGTAGAAGGTGATTTACCACCTTAAATAGAGAAGTAATATGCAAAACCCATAGTAATTAAGTATGTTAATGCATATAAACACTCTATGATCGCTCCAACTAAAAATGGTTGGTAAAAGGCTAGTGTAAAAACACTCTAAAGTGTGGCGAGGACTAGGATACATTTATATTAAGTACATCTACTCTTCTCTGTATTATTTAAGAATTTAACTTAAATATGTGATGTATTTAAATTTGGGTGCAAAGAGTCAATCTTAAAAAAACTACTTAATATATTCAAATGTCATAGAATACACCATAGGGATTGCTCTTTAATTATGGAATTTCACCTACCAATGTATTTAAATTATGCTATATATTTTGTACGAATCGTTGCCGACTCCCTATTTAATTAATACATTAGCCCCCCCAATGTTATCGAGGTGACACAAATAACATGGGGGGTTATCTTTGAACCCTCAAAATTGAACTTCATCATTCCTTTCCAAATAGTTCTTACAGTTATGACAATCCTTTATCTGATTGATATTACTTCCATTCATGGTAAGAGTAGGCGATTTGCTTCTCGTTATGCTTACGCCCCCTTATTATTATTATTTATGGCTATGACGAGAGAGTTAATGCTATCATCTAATTTCTCTAATTTATTTTCAAACCTCATCATAAGATAAGCTGTAATTGCTATTGGAAATCCTACATTAGATATTAAGTTTATTAATTCGTCCATGATCCCTTCACCTCCTTTAAGGCATTTGAAAATAAATAATAGATCAAAGGTAGGAAGGATATTTTGGTTTAGACAAGGAAACAGGTTCCGCAGATAGTATAACTATCTAAGGGTTCTGCTGACGATGTATAAATCAAAATAGCCGAGGACACTGACCTATTTATTTTTTGAAGATGCCTAATAATATATATGGAGATTTAGGTTTATTTTTCAGGTGCAATAGTGCTATATAGCTCTAATTGCACCTTTATTGCGTTGAATTCCTTTATACTCTTAATTCCCATGGACTATAAAAATCAGAAAATAATTTTTACATAAGCTTATAACCTGGTATGAACTAAAACAAAAAATTAAAGATTAGATTTTTGAATATATATTAGTTGTAATTTAAAATTAAGAATTCAAAATTTAAAATTGGAGTTGAAGGATTAAAACCCTTAATTTTTTTTAGAAATCACGTAAAAAACAACTATTTCCCTAGAGGCCTTAAACCCTTTTAGCTCTAAGGCTACATGGGGCTAAGAACATAAAAACATAAAAACATAAAAACACGTAAAGGGGGAGAATTTAAAATGGCAAATACAAAAATTAATTTTGGAGCTATGGGTGAGGCTGAGGTGATAAATAATTATAAGCTTACTGAGGAAGATTTAAAAAATTCTGAGGAAATTGAAGAGACTTATCTTGAAGAGGAAGATGATGAAGCTGAGAAATATATGAGTATTGCTCAGCTTAAATCAAAGATGAAAAAGAAATCCAGTGATTCTAAGAATATATTAATGAACAGGGAAGATAAACCAAGAAACAAATCAATTAATACAAAAGAAGGTCCAAGAAATGCTCCAATGAATAAGATAGAAGTTAATTCTGATAGAGAAAATTCAGGTCATAGTAGATCTCCTAGTAAACTTAATAAAAAGATGGGTAGACAAGTTACATCTATTAATTCAGCTGGCAATGAATCTTTAAGAAGAACCTATTTAATTGAGATAGCTAATATAAAGCGACTTGAGGAGATAAAGGTGTATTTGTATGCCCATG
>JAVWLU010000017.1:0-41949 GCA_036637795.1 Clostridium sp.
ACTATTTTATTAGCGAAAGTAATATTAATGGCTTACTTTTATATTAGCATTCATAGTTAAGTAAAATATAAAATATATTACAGATAATGATAGTGATATAAAATTTGTATTAATAGGTAATTGATAAGATTACTACGGTTATTGCTAGGAACATTATAATTTAAAAAGGATAAGTTTAAATTAGTGTTATGATGTATTTTCGTTGCAATAATAATATAGTACAACTATAAAATATAAAAAAAGTAGATAGATTTGTTTTTACACAAATCTATCTACTTTTTATTTGTTAATTATAATAGTAATCCTATAATTATTATTTAACAGTATATTTTAAATCTATTAAATCGCTTCCAGAAGCATTTTTCACTCTAACTCTTACTAAGTAATCTCCAGCTTCAGATGGTTTCCAAGCTAAAGTATTCTTTGATGAGTATGCTTGAACTTCAACCCAAGTACCACCATTTTTCTTGACATAGAATTGGTATTGAGCTCCAGTAGATGGAGTAGCTGTAGCAGTAAATGTAGTAGTAGTTCCTACTGCACCAGTTACTTTACTTGGAGTGAAAGATGTAAGTTTTGGAGCTGTAGTTGAAGCAGAATTAACTGTGTATTTTAAGTCAACTAAATCAGATCCAATTGAATTTTTAACTCTAGCTCTAACTAAATAATCTCCAGCTTCAGAAGGATTCCAAGCTAAAGTATTTTTTGATGAATATGCTTGAACTTCAACCCAAGTACCACCATTTTTCTTAACATAGAATTGATATTGAGCTCCAGTAGATGGAGTAGCTGTAGCAGTAAATGTAGTTACACTTCCTACAGTACCAGTTGTTTTATTAGCAACAAAGGAAGTTATTTTTGGTGCAGTACTTTCATTTCCATTAACAGTGTATTTTAAATCAACTAGATCAGAAGCAGTTGCGTTTTTAGCTCTAGCTCTAATTAAGTAATTACCTGCTTCGTTTGGAGTCCAAGAAACAGTGTTTTTAGTAGAATACTTTTGGATTTCTACCCAAGCACCACCATCTTTTTTTGCATAGAATTGATATTCTACGCCAGTAGATGGAGAAGCTGTAGCAGTGAAAGTAGTAGCACTTCCTACAGTACCAGTAGCTTTATTAGCTTTGAAAGAAGTTATTTTAAGTATCTCTGGTTCTGGATTTCCAATAACAATTTGCTTATTAGCAGCTGTGTATTTGATATCAGAAGTTTGATATCCACTCTTTGCTAATTTAACTCTACAGTTAATTCCTGTAGCAGATAAAGCTGCATTTGAATCAGATGTTTTTAATGTTACTGTAGCATCTTTTAAAAGTTTAACTTTTAAAGTTACTAAAGAACCAGTTTTAGCTTTTGCAGTAGAGTTAGCTCCATTTAACATTAAAGCATATTCTACACTTCCACTCTTAAGAGTTTTAACAGGAATTGAAACTGCATCAGAACCAAAGATAGTTCCTTGAGTTGCACTTTCTACTGTCATGATTGTTGGGTCATAAGCGAAATCGAATGATGCTCCGTAAAGTTCGCTTACATTGTTAGCGTTAACAGTGATGTCAACAGTTTTTCCTGCCTTTAGCTCACCGTTCACATCATAAGTAATTGTTGCTGCAGTAGCAGCAGAAGCTTTGATACCGTTAGTAGCTACTAGATTGAATGCAAGTAGTACTAAAAGCATTTTTGAAATTTGTTTGACTAATTTTTTGTTTAAAGTTTTCAAAATTCTTCCCCCCATATTTTAGATTTCATCTATAATTTTACTATTATATTCCATTATTGTAAACAAAAACTATGGAATTATTTGTAATTTTATTTAATTAAATACAATTGCAAAAAAACGCTTTCATTTTTCGAAGGAACCTATGTAAACAATTCAATTATGTCATATATTGTAATATTAGGGAATAAAAAGGTGTTAATTTTTTGTTGTTATAGCACTAATCATAGTGACATAATTAAAGAGATTAAGTAAATATATGGGGGGAGAAATAATGGGAAAGGTATTAAAAAGTAGGAAATGGATATCGATATTTATGATAATGATGATGTTCATTACTATCATTCCAGCAAAATATGTTTTTGCAGCAGCATCAGCTGCACCAGGAAAACCATCATTAGCTCATGACCAATGGGCAGGAGACTTAGATGGGAATTATAATCTAACATTTAATATGTGGTATGGGAACAATGGGACAAGCTACAAATTATATGAAAGGATTGGAGCCTTAAGTGAGTTTAAGGTTGTTGAAGAAGGTAAACTAGATGATAATAGCCCAGCAGCACAATCAAAGGTTATTAACATCACAGGAAGAACAATTCCTGCAACTTATTTTTATTATGTAGAATTAATAAACAGTTTTGGGGTATCTCAAAGTCCTACTATTGAAGTATCTGTAGGTACTGCAACTGATAGTAAGGTTATTATTGAAGGAATTGATGGAGATGCACAAAAATTACAAGCCATTATTGATCAAGGTACAAGCAATTACAAAGTTATTAACTATAATGCTAAAAACCCACAATATAGTGTTAAAGTAAGTAACTCATCTGTACTTAAAGCTTCTATAGATAATAGTGGTAATTTAAAATTACAAGGATTATCAGCTGGTAGAAGTGGTCTTCAAATTCATGAAGCTAGTACTAATGAAACTAGATATATTGGTATAAAGGTTAAGGAATCTAATGGAACATTACCTGGAATGCCTAATTATATATCACTTGGACAAGTATCTGAAGACAAACAAGGAGATTTAGATTTCTGGAAAGATGTTGATACTGATGATACTAATAAAAGAATGGATGTTAGATACATCTACATTAATGGTGGTCCACTAGCTAATGGGTGGAGAGAATGGACAACTGTTGATGGAGACAGAGCTAAAAACTATATTAAGGAAAGTTTAAAACTTGGAATAATTCCTTTCTTTGTTTATTACAACATTCCTGATAGTGGAGAAAGTTATGATTTAGATTTAGCACATATAAATAGTAAGGAATATATGGAAGCTTATTTTAAAGATTTAAAATTCCTTTTAGATATTTGTGTTGAATATGGACAAGGGGAAACTATAGGATTAATATTTGAACCAGATTTTTTAGGATACATGATGCAACAATCTGGTAAGAGACCAGGGGAAATATCTGCATTAGTTGAAACAGCGTATTCATCAGGTGTTTTAACTAAGGGAGTAGACCCTACATTTGATAATAGTGTTACTGGACTTGTAACTTGCATTAACTATATTGTTAATAAGTATTATCCAGAAGCTTATAATGGATGGCAATTTAATACATGGGCATTTGAAAATGGTGAAATACCAGGACAAGGCTTAATGCATTTAACAGAAAAGAATGGTTGGGAAACTGGAAGACAACAAATTAAAGATGCAGCTACAGAAACTGCAAATTATTATTTAGAATCTGGAATTAATTCTTACAATGCAGAATTTATTTCAATAGATAAGTATGGATTAGATGGTGGTGGACATGAACCAGCTCTTGCAAATGATCCAGAAAAATCTAAATGGTTCTGGAATGCAGACCTTTGGGACAACTATTTACTATATACAAAGACACTTCATGAAGTAACTCAAAAACCAGTTATTTTATGGCAACTTCCTGTTGGACATATTAATGGAAGCGTTGCAAATAATCCTTACACAGGAAGACCTTTTGAAATTCTAGATAATGGAGATACAAAAGGTGAGGATTCAGCACCATCATATTTCTTTGGAGATACATTTAAGCCAGGTGCAGGTAATAGATTAAATTACTTTGGCAAAAGTGTTGCGAAAGATCCAAAGATAACTGTTAATGGAGATACTGTAACATGGGGAAGTCATATGGAAGAAGCTAAGGATGCTGGTATAGTATCAATGTTATTTGGAGCTGGAGTAAATTCTAGTACAGATGCAGTAGGTTCGCCTCCAACTGATGATTACTGGTGGATGGTTAAAGCACAACAATATTATAAGGATCCTGTTTATCTAGATGGTGGAACTAAACCTGATCCAGTTTATGATAAAGAGGATGTTGATTGCAATGGAGTAGTAGATATAGTAGATTTATCAAAAGTTGCATCATCATACAACAAAGCACCAGGCACATCAGCAATGGAAGCTAGATTAGATATCAACAAAGATAAAATAATTGACCTATTTGATCTAGTAAGAGTAGCTAAAAAACTATAAAAAACATGATGGGCTATAAAATGCCCCACTTGGGTGACAGTCACTTAATTTAAATTAGGTAGCTGTCACCTTTTTATATGCTTATATTTTCTTGTATAAAAATTAGAATAAATGATATACTTAAAGTATAAAAAGAAATAAAAAATTCCTTTTTACAGATTAAATTCACAATTAGTGTTAATAATGATAAAATATATGGTAAGGGGTGGATTAAATGAATAATGTAGTAAGGATACAAGAAGTCGAAGTTAAAGATTTTAAAAATGTAGTCAATGGAAATTTTGCTTTTGAGAGCTATAGGAAAAAAAGATTTTTTGATAAATCATATACTTCGGATATATTGGGTCTATATGGGCAAAATGGATCAGGTAAGACTAGTATGGTTGAAGCAATTGACATATTGAAGGTAATTTTATCGGGGGGAAAGCTCAGCAGTGATACAAAGAAATTATTATCCTACAATAAAGGAGAATCAGAATTTAAATATACATTTACTATAGAAATAAAAGAGAAAAAATATTTGGTTTACTATAGATTTAAGTTAAGATATATTGATGAATTTAAACGTATTGATATCTGTGAGGAGTCTCTTAGGTGTGCAGATATAGATAGAGAAAAGAAAGTGGTTGGTAAAGTTAAAGGTATTATTGAAATAAATATGGATGAGAGTTTTGAAAATATCTTTAGACCAATAAAAAATTATAAGATGATAACTAAGAAGAATGAAGCATATAAAACGAGTTTAATTGTATCAAAAGAGTTAGCAAAGGAAAGTAGCAATTCATTTATTTTTAATAATAGAAGTATGACAATATTTAAAGAAGCTTTTGAAGATGATACTAAAGTATATTATGAAATAATTAGTTCACTTAAAGAGTATGCTATTGCAGCTTTTGTTATAAAAAATGATCATCTAGGGAGTGGTGGTTTAAATTCCATGATACCTTTTAGTTTCATGGTGAAAAGTGAAGTTGGATTGGCAAGAGGGACTGTGAGTTTAAGTTTATTTGATACGAATACCGTTGGAATCAGTATGTATAATTTGTTAGATAGTATTGTACAACAAATCAATATTGTATTAACATCATTAATTCCGGGATTAACAATAGAAATGAAGTTGATAAAGGAAGAGTTGATTGAAAATGGTGAAATAGGGAAAGTTTTCGAATTGATTTCAGTGAGAGATGGCATCAGTATTCCATTGAAATATGAATCAGATGGAATAAAAAAAATTATTTCTGTATTAAGTGCATTGATTGCAATGTATAATGATGAGAAAATTTGTGTAGTAATAGATGAGTTTGATTCAGGTATTTTTGAATTTTTATTAGGTGAGTTATTAGGCGTGTTAAAGGAGAAGGCAAAGGGGCAATTAATATTTACCTCTCATAATCTAAGAGCATTAGAAGTACTCGATAAGACAGATATAGTTTTTACTACAACTAATACTAACAATAGATATATAAAGATGAAAAATGTGAAAAATAGCAATAATTTAAGAGATTTTTATTTACGTGAAATTTTCTTAGGTGGCCAAAGTGAACCTATTTACAATAAAACTAAGAGTTATGCTATAAGTCGAGCTTTCAGAAAGGCAGGCAAACTGTATGAATAGTAGAGTAATAGTTTTTATTGTAGAAGGATTTTCAGATAAAGAAACGCTTAATAGTATATTATCAGAATTATATGAGGACAAAAAGATTATTTTTTCAGTAGTGGATGGAGATATAACAACAAGGCACTCTACAAAGATAGACAATATCCGTTCTCAAATAGGTGAATGTATAAATAGAGTTATACAAAGAGATAAAATTTTAAAATCAGATATAGATAAGGTTATACATCTTATAGATACTGATGGAGCATTTATAAAAGATGTTAATGTAATATATAATGAGATGAATGCATTAGAGTATAAAGAGGATGGTATTTATACAAGTAATGTAGATGGAATTAAGAAAAGAAATGCGAAGAAGACAGAGATAGTTAATTTGTTAAGCACTATGACAGCTATCTATAAAGGGAAAAATAGTATTCCTTATTTTATGTTCTATATGTCATGCAATTTAGAACATGTATTACATAATATTCAAAATGCTAAGGATGATGAAAAAGTAAATCTAGCAGAAGATTTAGAAGATAAGTATATTGATGAACCACAGAAGTTTGTTAAATTTATGAGTGAAAGTGATTTTACTGTTCAAGGTTCATATAAAGAGACATGGGAATTTATTAAAAACGGCAATAATTCATTGCTTAGATATAGTAACTTCCATTTGTTTTTTTATTAGTAATTAGAATAATTCATTTATTTGACCGAGTATAAAGTAGCTAAAAAACTATAAAAAAACATCGTGGGATAAAAAACACAATAGAAGAGAAGCTAGCACAACAAGCTACACAGATTTTAGATATGAATAAATCGGAGGTAAACACTATGGTTGCAAAAAATGCATTTATATTAACAGAGGCAATGGAAAATAAGTGGATAGAAGGAAAGAAGGAAGGAAAGAAGGAAGGAAAAGTAGAGATTGCATACAATATGAAAAGAAAAGGGTTAACAATAGATATGATTATAGACTTAACAGGATTATCAAAAGAAGAGATAGAAAATTTATAGGATTATGGGAAGTTTGAAGTAATAGTATAGATTAAATTTATGTGAAATTAGTATTTATCATTTGTGATAAGTGCTAATTTTTTTTATTGGTATTTTTAAATTTATTTAATATTACTTGTTTTTTACAGATTAATAAGGGGTAAAAGTTTAATGAAATTTAAACAAAAATTAACATTGAAATTAATTTAAAAAAAATTAAATTAATATGTAATTGTAAATAATTACTTGTTGTGTTATCTTTTGCCATATTATATAATTTAACTGATATGGAAAATATATCAAAATACAAAAATGGGGGGATAATAAGTGAAAGGGATTAAATTGAAAAAAGTATTAGCAGCTTTGTTAGTATCGGCTTATGCAGTTACTACATTTGCAATTCCAGCTAGTGCAATCGTTACGACTGGTTCTAAGTCTCCGGATTTAGAAAGAAAAATCGTTGGATATTTCCCAGAATGGGCTTATGAAAGTGAAGTCCAAGGCTTCTTTGATGTTGCCGATTTACAATGGGATTCTTTAACACATATCCAATATTCATTTGCAATGGTTGGTCCAGATCATAAAATTGCATTTGGAGACAAAAAAGCTGCAATTGAAGAAGATTTCTCAAAGCACAAGTTAGAGCATAATGGAAAGGAAGTTAAGTTAGATCCAAAACTTCCATACAAAGGTCACTTCAATGTTATGCAACAAATGAAGAAACAGTATCCAGATGTTAAATTATTAATATCTGTTGGTGGATGGACAGGCTCTAGAGGTTTCTATGAAATGATGGATACAGATGCAGGTATTAATACATTTGCTGATTCATGTGTTGATTTCATAAGAACATATGGATTCGATGGGGTTGATATCGATTTCGAATACCCAACAGCAACAGCAACAGCTGGTAACCCAGCAGATAAAGATTTATCTGAACCAAGAAGAGGTATCTTAAATGCAAGATACAATGTATTAATTAAGACTTTAAGAGAAAAAATTGATGCTGCTGGTAAGCAAGATAATAAAGATTATTTAGTAACTGCTGCCGTAACAGCTTCAGCTTGGGTTCTTGGTGGAGTTTATGATAACACATATGCAAGTTATTTAGATTTCTTAAGTGTTATGTCATATGACTTCCATGGTGGATGGAATGAATATGTTGAAAATTTAGCAAATATTTATCCAGACAAGAATGATACAGAAACTACAGGAATGGCTATGCCAACTCTTAATATGGACTGGGCTTATAGGTTCTACAGAGGGGTACTTCCTCCAGAAAAGATACTTATGGGAATTCCATACTACACAAGAGGATGGGAAAATGTTCAAGGTGGAAATGGTTCAGGCTTACATGGTAAGAGTAAGACTCCTGCATCAGGAGATTACAATCTTTGGGGTGATGATGACGATAAAGATGGTAAGCCAGATCCAGCAGGAGCTAACCCATTATGGCATGTATTAAACCTTATGGAAGAAGATCCTAACTTTAAAGTTTATTGGGATGATGCAGGTAAGGTTCCATATGTATGGCAAAGTGATAAAAAAGTATTCTTATCTTTTGAAAATGAAAAATCTATTGATGAAAGAGTTAAGTATATTGAAGATAAAAATTTAGGTGGAGCTTTAATTTGGGTTATGAATGGGGACTATGGTCCAAATCCTAACTATGTTAAAGGTTCAAAAGATCCAAACAAGGGTAAATATACTTGGGGGGATACATTAACAAGTAGATTAAGTAATGGATTAGAGAAGATGGGGAATTGTTCTCCTACTGATGATAATTTACCAGGTGATCTAGATGTAAGTGAAGGTAATATAAGTATTGATTACAAATACGACCATCCAAATGGTGAAGCTAAAATTAGTGTAACTGGTAAAGATGGAAAGGCATTCCCTAAGGGATGGGAACTTCAATTTGATATGCCTAAATCTGCAATATTCACTTCAGTTGAAAATGGTACTTTTGAAGTAATTAAAGAAACTGATGAATTTGTTAGAGTTAAGGTTAAATCAAGTATGTGGAGTGAGCATGTTGTAGTTAAGGCTAAATTATGTTACTCAGGCCTTAGAAATATCAGAATTAATGGTAAAGTTCCTGCAAACATGCCTATAGATGGAAACTATTTACCTGAATTAAAGGGTGCTACTGACAAGGTTGTTGTTGAAGGTTCAAGCTTCGATGTTAGAGCAGGAGTTACTGCGAGTGATATAGAAGATGGAGTTTTAACTAGCTCAATTAGAGTAAATGGTGGAGTTGATACTAAAAAGGTTGGAACTCACAAAGTTGAGTATATTGTTAAAGATAGCGATGGTGCAGAAATTAAAAGATCTTGCAACGTTTATGTAATTCCAAAAGAACACTCTGATGCAGTTATTTGGGATGCTGGTACTCAATATTCAAATGGAAATAAAGTAGTTTATAATGGAAAAATATATCGAGTTGATGGATGGTGGACACCAGTTGGATCAGTACCAGGGGAGAATGCAAGCTTTAAGGTAATAGCTGATTTACCATTACAAGATGGTGGAACAACTCCAGATCCTATTCTTACTTTAGCAGAAGTTGCTGCTAAATATAACAAAGCAAAAGGACAAACTGGTTATGATGTTAAATGTGATTTAAACAATGATGGAATCATTGATTTATTCGATTTAGTTATAGTAGCTAAAAAAATGTAATAAGTGGTGACGGTCACTTGTAAAAAAATTACAAGTGACTGTCACCCTAATATAAAAATGATGTAGTAATTAAGGTTTAAGGGATAATAATTTTAAGGGGGATAATATATTATGGCAAGAAAGACATTTTTAAAAAATGTTAAAGCTGTTGTAGCATTAGCTACTATGGCAACACTAGTTATGTCTAGTGCACTACCAGTATATGCTGTTGGTAACACGAACACGAAAGCAGATACTATAGCAGAACAAAAGGCTGCAAGTAAAAAAATGCGTAATGTTATGTATTATGGTGACTGGTCAATCTGGGGTGGAGAAGATAAATTCTATCCTAAAGATATTCCAGCAGAAAGTTTAACACATTTAAACTTAGCATTTATTGATTTAGATGCTAATGGTAAATTAGTTTTCTGTGATAAGGATGCAAACATTGGACATCCACTTGGAAATGCTGGTATCACTTATGGAGATATCAATGGTGGTATTGTTAATGAAATGCAAGTTTTAAGACAAAGAAATCCTAATTTAAAGATAGGACTTTCAATTGGTGGATGGTCAAAATCTGCTAACTTTAGTGCTGTTGCTAGAGATGCATCTAAAACAGATACTATGGTAAAAGAAATTTGTAAATTCTTAGAATATGGTAATTTTGATTTCGTTGATTTTGACTGGGAATATCCAAATTCAATCAGAGAAAAAGATACTGTAGATAATAAAAATGATACAGGAACTCCAGATTCAATTGAAGCAGATAAAGCTAACTATGTTACTTTATTAAAGAAAGTAAGAGCTGGAATTGATCAATTAGGAACTAAAACTGGTAAGTACTATGAAATGTCAGCGGCATTACCAATGGCTCATTCAAAGGTTGATGCTGGTATCGATGTTAAGGGTATGTTTGATATCTTAGACTTTGGTAATATTATGACTTACGATGCAGCAGGTGCGTGGGATGATGTTAGTGGTCACCAAGCAGCTTTATATGATAATCCAGACAGCCCATATGCTGGAAAAGGATTCTCAGCTGATTCAAGTATTAAATACTACATGGAAAAAGGAGCTCCAGCTGATAAAATAGTTTTAGGTGCAGCTTACTATACAAGAGGATGGGAAAAAGTTGATAACAATGTTCCAAACTCTAAATTACCAGGTTTATATGGTAAGGCAACTAAAGTAAATAAAGATGCTGATTTCGCATTATCTTTTGGTGCAAAAAATGATAAGCCAGTAGAAATGGGTAATGGTGGAAGAAATGCTGGTAACTGGGCTTGGAGAAATCAAGATAAGTTAAAAGCAGCATATCCAGGATTAAAAGAGTATTGGGATGATACTGCAAAAGCACCTTACCTTTACAGTGAAAGTACTGGTGCATTCTTCACTTATGATAACCCAAGATCAATTGAAGAAAAGGCTAAATATGTAAAACAAAACAACTTAGGTGGAATGATTGCATGGATGGCATCTAATGATAAGCCAACTACTTCTACTAAAAGAGATGAATTAACTAATATAACTAAAAATGCTTTATTTGGACCAGGTGAATTACCTACTTATAAAGTAAATGCTCCTAAGACTTATGCAAAAGCAGATGTGTCTGTTTCACAACCACAATGGGGATCAGGAAGTTCTATTAAATTAAACATTAAAAATGATACTACATTAGAAAAGAATGGTAGTGAATGTGTTAACTTAGTTGAAGAAGCTTCTAAAACATTAAAATACCCAACAGTATATATTAAAACTAATGGGGTACAACTTACAGGTGGAGAAAGTCCAACTCCAAAACCAATTTTAACTAATGGAGAATATGTATTAGCATTTAATGGATATGATCAAAAGTTAGTAAAACCAGGACAAACTTTAAACTTAAGCATATCTACTGATATTGAGATTACTGATCTTAGCTCAATTGAGTATATTGAAATAAGTCAAAAAATGTATGCAGATGCTCCAGAATTTGAAAGAGTAAGAATCTACACTGGAAAACCTGGTCAGTATGAAGATGAAGATGTTAATAGAGATAAGAAAGTAGACGTGTTAGATTTATCAGCAGTAGCTGCTAAATACAACAAAGCTAAGGGACAAACAGGATATGATGAAATCCACGATATAACAAAAGATAGCATCATTGATTTATTTGACTTAGTTAGAGTAGCTAAGAAATTAGATACTACATCTGGCGGCGGTGGAGGAACTACTGACCCAGAAGAACCTGAAACTCCAGATCCATCAATTCCAGCATGGGATTCAACTAAAGCATATAACGCTGGAGCAAAGGTAATGTACAATGGCGTAGTTTACACTGCAAAATGGTGGGTTCAAGGAGAATTACCAGACAAATCAAGTGCTTGGGAAAAAGCAAAATAAATTATAACAACAATAAATGTGACTGTCAGCAACGTGGGTAAAAAATGATTCCAGTATGGTGACAGTCATCAAATATAAAACAATAGATAAATAATTAGGGATAGTCATTTGTAAAATTTACAAGTGACTGTCACTACTATAGAGGTATTAGGGGGCAGGGAGTTGTGATTTTTTACAATTAATTGTCCTCTATATTTAATTAAAAATTAGAAATTAGAGAATTAAACTTAGGCATATGAAAGTAAATAATAGGCTCGCATACTGGTCTATTATTTATTTGATTATGACTTATAATTAAAGAAATTCATCAAGGAATTTCTACAATAATTTTAAACTTTAAATTCTAAATTTAAAATTTAAGGAGTGGTATTATGAAAAAGAAGGTAATTGCACTTTTAACTAGTGCTATATTATCAGCTTCAGTACTAATGGGCGCAGTAGTTCCTGACACTAAGCTAGGTGTAACAGCTGAAGACAAAGTAGTGGTGACTGGCACCAATGCAGAAAATAAGGCTGCAACTGAGGGGAAGAATGTTATTGCATATTTTCCAAACTGGGGAATGTATAACCAAAATCACCAAATGATTCAAGTTGGAGATATGCCATGGGATAAGCTTACTGTAATAAACCATGCATTCTTCACAGTAAATAAAGACTTTAAGCTTGAAACAACAGATTTATATGCTGATTTTGATAAGCCAATGCCTCACTCTGAAGGATGGGAAGGCCTTAGAGGATTTATGGGAGAGTACAAGTACTACAAACAATTATATCCAGAAGTTAAGGTGTTAATTTCTGTAGGTGGTTGGACTAGAGGAGAAAACTTCCATGCTATGGCTCAAACAGAAGCTACAAGAAAAGTATTTGTTGATAGTGTTGTAGATTTCCTTAAGACTTATCCATTTATAGATGGTATTGATATTGACTGGGAATATCCAGGTATTGATAGAGAAAGAGATAAAAATGATGAGTGGGACAGAGGATGTCCAGGTGGACCAGAAGATAAGCAAAACTTTACTTCTTTACTAAAAGAAATTAGGGAAGCGTATAACTCTAATGGTTTAGAGGACAAGATGTTAACTATTGCAAACACAGCAAATTATAAAAACATACAATTACAAGAGCCAGATAAGTATATACAATATTTAGATTTTATTAATGTAATGACTTATGATATGCATGGAGCTTTTGATGATATTACAAGCCATCAAGCTGCTATTTATCCAAATCCTAAAGATCCATTCCCAACAGAGCCAACTAATATTAAAGAGATGTTCAATGCACAAGCTGCAATGAAATTCTATACTGATACGTATAAGATAAGTCCGGAAAAATTAAATGTTGGTACACCTTATTATTCAAGAGGTTGGGGAAATGTAGATGATTCAACTGGAGAAAATGGATTATTTGCAGATGCTACAGGAACTCATACTGGGTCATGGGATAATATTCATTCACCAGGTGGTCAATATGGGTGGTTCCAACTTAAAAAGATGGAAAACTCAGGTGGCTGGGTTAAATACAGAGATGAAGTTTCTAAAGTTCCATACCTTTATAATAAAACTTTAAAAGCAATGCTTACTTATGAAGATGAACAATCATTATCTGATAGGTGTGATTTTGTTACTGCAAATGATTATGGTGGAATAATTATTTGGGAAATTAGTGGTGATGATATAAAGGGTGGATACCCAATGACATCAATTATTGCTGATAAAATTGGACCAAAGTATCCAGTTGATGAAGCAAGACAAGCTAAAATTGTTGCTGATAAGGTTAACAATGGTGGTGACTTTAATTTAACTATTAATATACAAAATAAATCAAATGCAGTACAAGCTAAGTTGTATGAAAATGATAAATTAATTGAAACAATGTCTGTTAATCCAACAGCAGACACAATTACTACTATTAATAAAAAATATACAAAACCATATGGAACTTATAACTACAGAGTAGATACAGTTTCAGCAGCAGGAAAAGTTACTACAGGTTCAACACTTAAAGTTGTTTGTGCAGTGCAATGTATTGATAAGCCAGCAGTTCCAGATTTAGCTCATTCAAACTGGACAGGTCAGGCAACATACACGCTTAACATGACAAACTGGGGTGGAGAAAATGGTAGTGAGTGGAGACTTTATGAAGATGGAGTTCTTATATTCACTGAAGAGTTAAAGTATGGTGGACAAGGAGCACAACGTTCAAGTTACACTGTAAAAGATGCAACTAATGGAACTCACACTTATTACTGTGAATTAGTAAATCCATTAGGAGCAACACCAAGCAAACCAGTTACAGTAGATGTAACTCAAGGAAAAGATCCAGAACCAGACATAATTACATTAGCTCAAGTAGCAGCTAAGTACAACACAACAGCATCATCAGCAAACTGGGATGCTAAATGTGATAGAAATAAAGATGGAATAGTAGATTTATTTGACTTAGTAATGGTTGCAAAAACAATGTAGGAATACAATTGAGAATTTAGAATTAGAAATTGGAAATGAAGGTACAAACTAGGCATAGCCTAGTTTGTGCTAAATTTAAAACAGAAATTCTAAATTTTAAATTCTAAATTCTAAATTAAAAACGGGGGTATAATATTTTGAAGAAAAGTTATTGCAAAAAGATTATTGCAGGACTTATAGCAGGGTTATTTATGGTTTCGAATGCATCTGTTTTAGCAAGTGCAGCAACTAGAGATGGATTAGTGGTACCTGTAACAAAGGCTGAAAGAAAAGTAGATTTTGGAGCTGGGCAAGGGGTTAAGTGGCCAGATCATGTTAATGCACCATTTGTTGATATGGTATATTACACTTCTGAACCAGGATTTAATATAGGTGGAACACCTAAGTTACTTAAGTTTTATGAAGATACAGGTGTTAAGTTCTTTAATTTAGGATTTATTCAATCAACAAGAACAATATCTAATGGAAAAGTCGATTGGGGTTGGGGAGCTTATCCTATATTATCAGAAAGAAATCCAAGTGATGCTCAATACCAAGGTATAAAACAATCTATTAAGGAAATAAGAGAAGTTGGTGGGGATGTAACTGTTTCTTTTGGTGGATTAAATAATGAATGTTTCTGGCAAACAACTCAAGATGTTGATGTGTTAGCTAGTACATACATTGAAATAATTGAAGGATATGGTCTTACTAGAATTGATTTAGACGTTGAAGGTGGGGCACAAAATAAAGCGCAAAATATAGCTAATGCAAAGGCTATTAAAAAGGCCCAAGAAGCTACAGGTGTACAAGTTGTTTTAACTTTACCTGTTTTACCTGATGGATTAACATCTACAGGTCTTGGAGTTTTAGAAGCATATTTAGCTAATGGAGTAGATTTAGCTTGTGTAAATATAATGACTATGTGTTATGGTTCAGGTGTTTTATTACCAGGTGAAAATTATGGTACTGCATCATTAAGAGCTGTTGACAGTTTAAAAGATCAGTTAAAGACATATTATAAAACTTATGCTAATACTACATTAGATGATGAAGATGCATATGCAAAAATTGGAACAACAGTATCTATAGGTTTTGAAAGTGGTTCAGATCCAATATTCCCACCTTCTTGGAGTAAATTAGTAGTTGATCATGCAATTGAAAAACAGATTGGAATGACATCTTTCTGGTCTATGAATAGAGATGCAAAACTTGATCCTAATCAAGGTATTAATGGAAAGTATGAACATACAGCAGAATTTAAAAGATTTGGATTATTAGAACCAGGCCCAGGTGGAAATAATTCTCCTAAATTTTCTGGAGTAGGAAATAAGACAATAAGACAAGGATTATATTTCAATCCATTATACGCAGTTACTGCAATAGATAAAGAAGATGGTGACTTAACAGATAAAATAGTAGTTACAGGAAGTGTTAATGTACAAGTTGAAGGAACATATGATGTAACATATTCAGTAACAGATAGTGAAGGTGCAACAACAACAAAAGTATCTAAAGTAACAGTAAAGAAAAAACAAGAAATATCAGGAGAAGCATATGATGCCAATACTATATACCGTGGAGGCGAAATTGTACTTTACAATGGGGCACTTTATAAATGTAACTGGTGGAGTCAAGGAGAAAATCCAGAAACATCAGGAGCTTGGACAAAGGTATCAGTTGATGAAGAGTGGGATGTTCCTACAACAATAGAAGACTTAGCAAAAGTTGGAGTTAAGTACAATAAAGTTAAAAATGGTGAAGGGTATGATGCACTTTGTGATTACAACACAGATGGTATAATTGATCTTTTTGACTTAGTAATTGTAGCAAAGAGAATTTAGTATAATAAACTCATTAAGGTAATTATATTTTAGTTAACAGATTTAAAATATAAAGGACAAGAGGTGATAGTTGCTTGTGAAAATTTTACAAGCGATTGTCACCTCTTTACTTTTTTTTAGAAATGTAAGTGTGTACTAAAGTGGGGGACCGTGATATTTTTACTTAGAATTAAAAAAACTAAATAAAAATATTTTTGATTTAGTTAATAAATATATTGTAAAGAATATTATTAGAGTTATAATTAAAATGGTAAAATAAGGATAAAAGTATAAAAGTATAAGGGGGAGAGTGACATGAAGTTATTAAAAAAAATATTAGCAGTACAAATTGTAGCAACATTAATATTACCTAGTATTAATGCATATGCAGCATTGAATTTATCAAATTTAGATGAAGGTGAAAAGTACGAGAAGATAAAAAATACTCCTATTTCTATGTATAGTAATCAGGTAGAAGAGGAAGTTTATATAAAACCAGAATTAAAGGAAAAGGCAGAGGTATTAAAAGAAGCTACTACTTTAGTTCCTAAAACAGATTCAAAATATGAAGTAGTAAAAGTATTTGATGATGGAGAGTATTACTTTGTTGATGATACTAATGATTATGAAGAAGCTAAAAATCAAGCTGATAAGATTGGTTCATATACAAAGAATGGACAGGCTGTAACGTCAGCAGTTGTATCAGATGACGGGAAAGTTACCTATTCACCAAATGGAGTTGGAAGAGTAAGAAAAAGTATAAATGGAGTAATTGATACAAAGTTTAATGTAGTAACAGATGTTTATTCAAGCTCATCTATGTCTTCTACGTCCAATTATATTAATCATGGATATATTGATGATGTTGCATTGTTAGAAACTACATCAAATGCTGCAAAGATTCAATTTTCAGCGGCAACAGGTTGGGTGTATAAAGAGAGTGGTTCAGGAAATTATGACTTAGAGGTAGTTCCACTAAATCTTTATAAAAATCCTAGCTACTACAGTGTTGATAAAGGTATTTTACAACATTTCATTTCAAAAGATATTACATCAACAACACAATCAGGATCAATACTTAGCTTAGGCGTAGCTCCAAGTTATTTAAAAGAAGGTAAAAAGTATTTAAGTTTTGATGGAATTTATTTCTATGAAATAACAACAAATCAACAAGCGTATATTGACTTGTGTAATGACTTACAGGATGGAAGTAAAACAAGATCAGTTAATGCGAATAATCCTCAATATAATTATTACAACTATCTTCCTTTTAGAACTAAGACAACATATACAGCAGCTGAAATAGACTCATATATAGAGGCTAATTCAGAACCTACAAGTAAACTTAGAGGGATTGGAAAGTTTTTGATAGAGTGTGAAAATGATTATGGAGTAAATGCTTTACTAACACTTGGAGTAGCTATTAATGAATCAGCAAGAGGCATGTCTGATTATGCACAGAATAGAAACAACTTATTTGGACTAAATGCTAAGGATAATGATTTAGGTAACACTAATATATATAAATCTATTGAAGCATGCATTATAGACTTTACAAAAAACTATATATCACTTGGATATGCAGATTGTAATGACTGGAGAGGTAATGGTGCAATGCTTGGAAATAAAAATGTTGGAGTTAATGTTAAATACGCATCGGATGCATATTGGGGAGAAAAAGCAGCAGCACTTGCATTCCAAATAGATTATGCATTATCAGGTAAAAATATTAACAACCTACGTGATTTAGATAACTATGGGTTAGTTAGATACACGGGGAAAAATACTATAGTTAATAAGGACGGCAATTTACTTTATGGAATAACAGAAGGTAAGGTAATGAGATATATTCCTGTAGGAGCAACAGCTGCATTAAATCAAAAAGGTGTAGTTGATTTTAATGGCAAAAAAGCTTATGAAATCAATGCTGAAAGAAATGATACAAATGATATTATAAATATTACTGGAGATTATGATTTCAATCAAAAAGGATATGCAAATACAGATAATATAGTTCTTATAAATAAACCTAAAAAACATAGTACTGTATATAAATTAGAAGATGTTAATGGAGATGGAACCATGAGTATATTAGACTTATCAATGGTTGCAACTTCATATAATAAAGATAATTATGACTTTGATTTAAATGATGATGGAATAGTAGATTTATTTGATTTAGTTAGAGTCTCTAAAGAAATATAATTACAACTAACGTATGGACAGGGGGCGATGGTTGCTTGTAAAAAGAATTACAAACAACTGTCGCTGATATAGAAGAGTAAGTTCAAATAATAAGTGAGGTATGAAAATTACTTCACTTATTTCTTTTTCTAATAAAAATAGTGAATATAAAGGTACTTATTTATTAAATATTATATAAAAGTATGGGAAATGTTGAGCATACTTAGACATAAAGCGATTAAATAACAAAAACATTAAAAGTAAATAATTATAGTATTTTATAATTAAGTAAAATTATGGTATAATAAATTGATTTACAAATTATAAAAAAGGTGGGGAACGTGGGAATGAAAAGAATCTTAAGTCTTTGTACAATGTTTTTATTAGTATTCAATATTGCTCCGTTAGCAGCAGGACAACCAAGTATTGAATTTAGTGGTGGTGGGAAGTTAAAAAAAGGTGAAACAGCAACAATATCTGTTAATGTAAAAGATGCAAATAGGCTTTATGCAGTATCAATGGAATATAAGTATAATCCAGAAGATATAAAAGTTATTTCTTCCAGTAAGGGTGAAGTGCTTGTAAATGCAGACTTTAGTTTTATGGATTCAAGCGGACAAGCTGTTGAAGCGGGAAAACCTGCTAAATATTACTTTACATTTACAGGGGAAAAACCAGGAACAAATGAAAATGGTCAGATAATAAAAGTAGAAGTAGAAGCGTTAAGAGATTGCGAAGTAACATTTAATAAAAGCAATATGGATATAATTTTAGTAGGAATAGATGAAAGTTTTGAAGTGGCAAAAATGTCATATAACTTCATAGGAACAGAGTCAAGTGAGGTAGTAAATCCAGATGGTGGATCAACAGAGAAGCCTGGTGAAGACGTAACAAATGAGGATGGAACAATAACACATCCGGATGGAAGTATAACAAATACAGATGGAACAATAAAACATCCAGATGGAAGTGTAACAAATACGGATGGAAGCATCACTAAAACAGATGGAACAGTTGTAAAGACAGATGGAACTGTAGTTAAACCAGATGGAACAGTAGTAAAGCCAGATGGAAGTACATCAACAAGTGATGACAAAGGTGAAGCAGCAGATAAAGAAACTGCAGATGCAAAATCAAAAGGTAACACAACACTATATGTAATACTAGCAATACTAGTAATAGGTGGTGGAATTACTGGAGTTTACTATTGGAAAAAGAAAAAAGCAGGTACTGATTCAGAAGATGATGGATTAGATCTATAATTATATAATAGAGTATAGAATAAGCTTTTAATTAATGAGAGTGCCTCTAAGTGATTAAATCATTTGGAAGCACTTTTTTTATTTTAATATATAGGTATATATGGTACTATTTAAAACGGGTATATTAAGATTATATTATAAAGGGTGGATATTAATTGAATAAAAGAAGCAAACGTATAATTAATACTATAATTATAGTATCATTATTAATTGTAGGAAGTGTAGGAATAAAAACTGTACAAGCCCTAGGCGATAATGAAACTATTAATGAAAACGAAACTATAGTTGTAAGTGAAACTACTTCAGAAACAACAAATTTAGTGAAAAAAGATATTAATGAAATAAAAATTCCTATTTTAATGTATCATTCAATTTCTGATAATGATCCAAACAATGGGTTATTAGTTCCGATTAATCAATTTGAGGAACAAATGCGATGGTTAAATGAAAGTGGATATACGACAATGCTTATGGAAGATGTTCTAAGTGCATATGAGACAGGCTTAGTTCCAGAAAAGCCAATAGCAGTTACATTTGATGATGGATATTCAGATAACTATTATGATGCATATCCAATTTTGAAGAAGTATAATCAAAATGCAACATTTTTTGTTATAACAAAAGGAATTGATGATGGATACTATATGGATTTAGATATGTTAAAAGAGATGCAGGATAATGGTATGTCTATAGAAAATCATACCTATGATCATAGAGAAATGAGTAAAATATCTAAAGAGGAACAATTTATATCTATAGGAAAAGGAAAAGATGATTTAAAAGAAATGCTAGGATATGATAGTAAGTTTTTTTGTTATCCTGTAGGTAGATATAATAATGATACGTTAGATGTATTAAATCAATTAGGTATAAAGGCAGCAGTTACTACTAATGGTGGAATATCAGAGATAGATGATGGTATATTAACATTAGATAGAATAAGAATTTCGCCTATGAGCTTAGATGCATTTATAAAGAGAGTAGAAGGATAAAAAAATATATATTAGAACACACTAAGGAGAAAATAATGAATAAAATTTATCAAATATTATATAGGTTTATAGGAAAAAATATGCCTAATTCAGATGTTAAGATATCATTCGGAGCTAAAAAAGTTAGACTTTATTTATGTAGTAGATTTGTTAAAGATATAGGCAAAAATGTAAATATAGAATCAGGAGCAGTATTTGATTCAAATATTGAGGTTGGAGATAATTCAGGAATAGGAATTAATTCATATATACAAGGTCCCACTAAGATTGGTTGCAATGTTATGATGGGGCAACAAGTACATATTTATACAAGAAATCATGAATTTGAAAAAGTTGATATACCTATGATTGAACAAGGTGAAAGTGAAATGAAGCAAGTAATCATAGGGGATGACGTTTGGATTGGAACAAGAGCTATTATATTACCAGGAGTAAAGATTGGTAATGGAGTAATTATTGGAGCTGGATCTATAGTTACGAAGGATGTTGAAAACTATGCTGTAGTTGCAGGGAATCCAGCAAAAGTAATAAAATATAGAACTGAAAATATAGATTTTCTTGATACAGCAATATAACATATAGTTAATTAAGTTTTTATTAATTTGTAATTTATATTTAATAAATTATTAAGTTGAGGTAGTATTTCTACTTTGGTATAATTAATTATAGTAATAATTTAGGAAATTAAAATAGATAAGTAGGAGATAATTATGAAAGATACGTTATATTTAGTAGTTCCTTGCTACAATGAAGAGCAAGTATTACATGAGACATATACTAGGTTAGTAGAAAAAATGAACGGGTTGATAAAATCAGAAAAAATTTCTGAAGATAGTAAAATCATGTTAGTTAATGATGGTTCGAAAGATAGAACGTGGGAAATTATCGAAGAACTGCATAATGAAAATAATATGATAGTTGGAGTTAAACTATCTAGAAATAAAGGGCATCAAAATGCATTATTAGCAGGATTAATGACTGCAAAGGATTTAGCAGATATGACTATTTCATTAGATGCAGATCTTCAAGATGATGTTGATGTTATTGATCAATTTGTTGATGAATATTATAGAGGTAGTGATGTAGTTTATGGAGTAAGATCAGCTAGAACTACAGACACATTCTTTAAAAGAACTACAGCAGAAGGGTTCTATAAAGTAATGAAAGGCTTAGGCGTTGATATAGTAAACAATCATGCTGACTATAGACTTATGAGTAAAAGGGCTTTAGAAGGATTAGCTGAATTTAAAGAAGTAAATCTATTCTTAAGAGGAATCGTGCCTCTAATAGGATATAAAAGTTCAATCGTAACTTATGAAAGACATGAACGATTCGCAGGGGAATCAAAGTATCCATTAAAGAAAATGCTTGCATTTGCTTGGGATGGAATAACATCATTTAGTATAAAACCAATAAGACTTATAACATCACTTGGATTTGCAATAACAAGTATTAGTTTATTACTAGTATTATATTTCTTAGCAGTTAAAATAATGGGAAAAGCTGTTGATGGATGGACAACAATTGTAATGTCAATCTGGATGATTGGTGGAATTCAATTATTATGTCTTGGAGTAATTGGAGAATACATTGGAAAAATATACAATGAAACAAAAGCTAGACCTAAGTATATAATAGAAAAAGTAGTAAATAAGTAAAATGAAACCTATATAATGGACATCAATAAAGAGAGTCTATTTATATAGGTTTTTTTGTGCTGAAATATATAAAGTTTAATTAAATTAAATATGAAATTAAACTTAATACTCATATTACTGAATTCAATAAAACTTTATTGAATATTACCCTGAAAAAATGTATAATCTAACAGACAACCCTAAAAAAATGCAATCCTCTTAAAATATTTTAAGGGGGATTAATAATGTCGAAATTGAGAAAGTTAGCTTTTATAACAGTAATGATGTTTACATTTAACATTATTCTACCAAGTATATCTATTTCAGCAACGGTTATAGAGGATATTTCAGATAAAAATGAGGTAACATCTAATGAAGTAATTAAAGAAGATGAAGTAGAGCAAGAGGTTACGGCAAAACAGAGTACATATTCATCAAACATGTTATCAAATTTAGAGAACCCTATTAATGGACATCAATTAACAGAAGATTTCTTTGTTAAGGGATGGGCAATTAGTATGAGTGGTATATCTAAGGTTGATGTTTATCTTGATGGAAATCATTCTGGACAAGCAGAGTATGGAATAGCAAGAAGTGATATTGCTAAAAAGTATCCTGAGTATCCTAATGCAGGTAATAGTGGATTTACATTTAAATTTAGAAATGTTTCCAATGGGTCTCATGTAGTTATGGTTAGAATTTATGATACTAACGGGCAAGTAATGGAACATAGTTCTAATATTGTTGTTAGTAATAATAAAAATTCAATCATGGGAAAAGGCACACTAACTAAAGAACAAATGGTAAAGCACTTAAGAAGTAATAATCCTAATAAGAGTTATTCATATCTTGAAGAATTTATTGGGTATACAATTACTGAAGCTGCCATTGAGGGCATAAATCACGATGTGTTATATTCTCAAATGATGAATGAAACTGGATACCTTAAATTTGGTGGAGATGTAAAGGAAGAACAAAATAACTTTGCGGGAATTGGAGCTACAGGAAATGGAGTTCCAGGTAATTCATTTGATAGTATTCAAATAGGAATTAGAGCAGTAGTTCAACATTTAAAAGCTTATGCATCAACAGAACCATTAAAGCAAGAAAATGTAGATCCTAGATTCCACTATGTGGAAAGAGGAAGCGCTACATATGTAGAACATTTAGGAATTAAAGAAAATCCTAATGGAAAGGGATGGGCTGCATCTCAACATTATGGACTGAAACTTCTAGCTGTAAGAGATAGTGCTAGAAAGGTTTCAACAACTAGAAATTACTCAACTATAAATGATGTTTTATTAAAGGGTGAGTTACGTGAGGGGAATGAATTAGATTTCTCAGCTACAGCAAATCCATCTAATGAGAGTTTATACAAGTTATGGGTATGTGATAGAAGCACAAACACATGGACAGTATTAAGTGACTGGAGCACAAAAAGTTCTGTTAAATTTACACCTAATAAGGCAGGTAAATATACTTTTACAGCACATGTAAAGCATAAATCTAACACAGGTAATGTTGAAGATGATTTTAAATCAGTTGATGTTAACATCGCAGTAGGTAAGTCAAAAGTAACAGGGCTTACAGTTGATGGAAATAAAATGGTTAATTCAAAATTAACAATGAAAGCGACAGCACAACCAGCAGCAGATACATTATATAAGCTATGGGTATGTGATAGAAGCACAAATACATGGACTGTTTTAAGTGATTGGAGTACAAAAAGCACAGTAGAGTATACCCCTAAAAAGGCAGGTAACTATACTTTTACGGTACATGCAAAGCACAAAAATAGTGTTTCAGTAGAAGAAGATGACTTTAAATCTATGGATGTTCAAATTAGTCCATTAGAATCAAAAGTAAAAAGTCTTGAAGTTACTGGAAATAAATTTGTAAATTCAAAGTTAACAATGAAAGCAACAGCAGAACCAGCAGCAGATACATTATACAAGCTATGGGTATGTGATAGAAGCACAAATACATGGACAGTATTAAGTGACTGGAGTACAAAAAATACAATAGAGTATACACCTAAAAAAGTAGGTAATTATACTTTTACAGTACATGCAAAGCATAAAAGTAGCAATAATGTTGAAGAAGATGATTATAGATCAATGGATGTTCAAATTAGTCCATTAGAATCGAAAGTAACAAGTCTTGAAGTTACTGGAAGTAAGTTTGCAAATTCAAAATTAACAATGAAAGCAACAGCAGAACCAGCAGCAGATACATTATATAAGCTATGGGTATGTGATAGAAGCACAAATACATGGACAGTATTAAGTGACTGGAGTACAAAAAATACAATAGAGTACACACCTAAAAAAGCAGGAAATTATACTTTTACAGTACATGCAAAGCATAAAAATAGCATTAATGTTGAGGAAGATGATTATAGATCAATGGATGTTAAGATTAGTCCATTAGAATCTAAGGTTAATAGTCTTGATGTCAGTGGTGAAAAGTTAGTAAATTCAAAACTAACAATGAAAGCGACAGCAGAACCAGCGGCAGATACATTATATAAGTTATGGGTATGTGATAGAAGTACAAATACATGGACAGTATTAAGTGACTGGAGTACAAAAAGTACAGTAGATTATACACCTAAAAAGGCCGGAAAGTACACATTTACAGTGCATGTTAAACACAAATCAAGTATTAGTACATTAGAGGATGATTTTAGATCTATTGATTTACAAATAGGTGAAAGCAAATCTAAAGTAGATAGTTTAACTATTGTTGGAGATAAGTTTGTAGATTCAACACTAACTATGAATGCTTTAGGAAGCCCAGCAGCAGATACATTATATAAACTATGGGTATGTGATAGAAGTACAAATACATGGACAGTATTAAGTGATTGGAGCACAACAAATTCAGTAAAATATGTAGCAAAAAAAGCAGGAAAATACACGTTTACAGTTCATGTAAAACATAAAAATAGTGGAAATAGTATTGAAGATGATTATAAATCAGTAGATGTAGAAATTGCTAAAAATGAATCTAAGGTAACTGGATTAAATGTAACAGGAAGCAAACTTATTGGTTCAAAGGTTACTATGCAAGCAACTGCAGAACCAGCAGCAGATACATTATACAAATTATGGGTATGTGATAGAAATACAAATAAATGGACAGTGTTAAGTGATTGGAGCACAACGAACGTAGCAGAATTTACACCAAAAGATGTAGGTAGATATACTTTCACTGTACATGTTAAACATAAGAAAAGTATAAATGTAGAAGAAGATGATTTTAAATCAGAAGATGTTTATATATTAGAAGAAAATAAATCATTAGGTGTTTCATTAGATGTTACTGGCAGTTTTAAGTCAAATGAAGAAATTAGTATAAAAACTACTGGATTACCAACAGAAGATACATTATATAGAATTTGGATTGGTGATAGACAAACTGGTGAGTGGACTATATTAAGTGATTATAGTAGCAAGAATTCAATTAAACATACAATAAAGAAAGCTGGTAAGTACTCAATTACTGTACATTTTAAGCACAAAAATAGTACAAGCATAGAAGAGGATACTTACTTATCAGAAGAAATTATAATAAAAGATAATAAGTTAGTTGTTATAGATCCAGGTCACAATCATGGTGGAGATGGTGGATCAACAGCTACTCATTCTGGTATAAGATACTTAGAAACAGATTTAAATATGCAGGTAGCTGTTAAACTAAGACAAGAGTTAGAGAGAAGAGGGTATACTGTTGTAATGACAAGATATGAGCTTGATAGATTCTATGACGCGGTAACAGAGAGTTTAAGAAAAAGAGTGGATTTAGCAAATTCATTAGATGCAGATTTATTTATAAGTATACATCAGAATGCAGTTGATGATTCATCAGTAAAGGGAGTAGAGGTTTATTATAGTACAGCTACACCTGGAACAAGAGGTATTGTGAAAAATGATGGACAACAATTATCTTCAGAGCCTTTTTATCTAGGAAGCAATGAGAGGAATGCAAGTAAGGTAACTAAGAGTAAAACATTAGCTACAGATATAGTTAATGAGTTATCTTCTAAATTAGGGTATGTCAATAGAAAGGCTAAAGATAGTAGATTTTATGTTGTAAAAAATACTATGATGCCATCAGTACTAGTTGAGTGTGGATTTATTACGAATGCAAGTGAAGCTAAGAAATTAGCTGATCCCAATATGCAGGCACAAACAGCTAAAATAATTGCTGATGCAGTAGATAAGAACTTTTAATATTGAACTGATAAGTAGATTTATTTGCTTATCAGTTTTTTATATATAAAAGTAGTTGAACTAGATTTAATATATCATTTAATATATAATTGTTATGTTAATAAGTGTTATTTTAGTTATTGATTTATATATATTTTAAGGAGCGAGATTAATGAATATAATGATATTAAGTCCAGGTAGAAGAGTTGATGTTGTACAATATTTTAAGGAAACATTTCATGAAAAAAATGAGAAGGTTTTTACTTTAGATATGAGTCCATATGCACCAGCGTTATATGAGGGTGATGAATGTTTTTTAGTAAAAAAGGATTTTAATAATTTAGATAGTTATATAGATTCTGTTATTGAGATATGTAAAGAAAAAAATATAGGTTCGATTATAACATTAATAGATCCAGAGCTAGTATTATTAGCTAAAAATAGAAATAAGTTTTTAGAGAATGATATATACCCAGTATTATCAGACTTAGATGAAATTAATTTTACTTTTGATAAATATAATTTTTCAAAAGCTTTAGAGAGTGAATTTAATGTTATACCAACATATAATGGATATGAAGATACAATTGGAGCTATCGATAAATCTCAAATAAACTTTCCACTATTTGCGAAAATAAGAGATGGTAGTGGTAGTGTAGGGATAGGAAAAGTTAGTAATTTAGAAGAATTATTATCATATAAAGACAAAGAAAACTATATATTCCAACCCTATGTAAAAGAGAAAGAGTATGGGGTTGATGTTTACTTTGATATGATAGATGGAAAGATTAAATCTTTATTTATAAAAGAAAAATTAAGTATGAGAGCTGGAGAAACTGATAAATCAGTATCAGTTTATAGACAAGATATTGTAGATATTATATTAAAACTAGAGAAGCTTAATTTTAGAGGGCCTATAGATGTAGATATATTTGAAGATGTAAATGGTAAATTATACGTAAATGAGATAAATCCACGATTTGGTGGAGGATATCCTCATGCATATAATTGTGGGGTTAATTTTATTGAATGTATAGCAAATAATCTTAATAATAAAGTAAATGAAAAAACAATTGGACAATATCCAACTGATAGATGTATGATGAAATATAATGGAATAAGAGTCATAGATGCTAAAGAAATGTTATTATAGTTTAATAATATGAGAAAAGTTTAATGGCGTATAAAAATGATTTATTCATTTTTATACGCCATATTTTTATGCAAATCTAGAGTAATATAACTTACACTAAATTTTTTATGCAGTATTTATTTAATTAGTTTTTCTAGTTTCTATGATATAGGAAATAATGAATATTATTATAGTTGGTAATATCCATCCAAAACCAATATTGCTAAAAGGTAAGAATGCTAATTTTGATGGAGCTAATTCTAATAGTAATCCTAGTACCAAGGAAGTATAAACGGCACATTTAAATGATAAAGGACTATTTAACTTATCTTTAGTTAATCCCATTATAATTAGAGTTATTGTAACAGGGTATAGTATATTTAAAACTGGTCCAGAAATTGTTATTATCTTATCTACACCAAGACATGCAACTCCGAAACTTACTACAGAAATAACTATTGAGTTTAATTTGTAATTAAGTTTACCGTTAGAAATATTTTCAAAGAACTCGGCGCCCGTTGATATTAAACCGATTGATGTAGTTAAACATGCTAATGCCATCGCTAGTCCAATAAGAGTTGTACCTAATGTACCTAAAATTGAATGTGCAATAAATAATAATTGTGAAGTATTATTTATACCTTCAGGAGCAATGTTAACAGTTTGTGCACCAATAAATGTTAATCCACCATAAACAAATGTTAAACCTACAATTACAACCATGCTTGATTTTAATACCATTGGAAGCATATCTTTCTTTTCATATCCTTTTGAAATAAGAGAAGAAGTAATTAGTGTTGCAAATAAAAGTCCTGCTATAGCATCCATAGTTTGATATCCTTCAATTAATGAAGAAGAGAATACGGAAGTAGCATCTGTTGAAACTATATCACCAATTGGGAATAGTATACCTTTTGATATTATCAAAACTAATATTGTGATAAGTGCTGGCGTTAGATATTTACCTAAAGCATCTATAATTGAAGATCTCTTTAATACGAATACAAGATTAAGTATAAAATAAACTGCCATTAGTATTACTTGAGGTATATTAGGTATAATATGACTTAAGAATACTTCGTAAGTTGTTGCTGCAGTTCTTGGAATTGCAAGCATTGGTCCAATAGCTAAAAATAAAACTATTGTTGAAATAATAGCAAATTTTTTACCTACATAAGAAGCTAAGGTTTGATATGTACCATCACCTTTAGCACAAGCTAGTATAGCTAATATAGGTAATCCTATTCCAGCTACTGTAAACCCAAGTATTGCTGGCAGGTATTGATCACCAACTTGTAATCCTAAAAATCCAGGGAAAATTAGATTTCCTGCACCAAAAAACATAGAAAATAAAGCAAAGCCTATGATTAAGGAATCTTTTGTTTTTTTATTCATAATTTGTTACCACCCTTATCATTCGTCAAATTTTTTATGTGAAACTTTAATTATTTCACAAAAAAATAATATATATTATGATAACATGATACAAAATATACTTCAATAATTTTTAAGATGATAATTATTTGAATATAAGAGTAAATTTTGGTATCATTAGATTGAGACTAGTTATAAGAAAGGGGTATTTAAATGAAAGTGAGAAAAGCCATTATACCGGCAGCGGGATTAGGAACCAGATTTTTACCAGCAACTAAGGCGCAACCTAAAGAAATGTTACCAATAGTTGATAAACCAACTATTCAATATATCATTGAGGAAGCGATTGCTTCAGGTATTGAAGAAATACTTATTATAACAGGAAGAAATAAAAAGTGTATCGAAGATCACTTTGATAAATCAATAGAATTAGAAATGGAACTAGAGAAGAGTAACAAGTCTGAATTACTTGAATTAGTTAGAGATATTTCAGATATGGTTGATATACATTACATAAGACAAAAAGAACCAAGAGGTCTTGGTCATGCTATACATTGTGCAAAAGCATTTGTTGGAAATGAACCATTTGCAGTTTTACTTGGTGATGATGTTGTAGATTCAGAAGTACCATGCTTAAAGCAACTTATGAATTGTTATGATGAATATAAGACATCAATTTTAGGAGTCCAAACTGTTAATGATAATGATGTTAATAAGTACGGAATAGTTAATGGAATTCATATTGAAGATAGAGTATACAAGGTTAAAGATCTTGTAGAAAAGCCAGCAATAGATGAAGCACCATCAAATGTAGCAATTTTAGGGAGATATATTATTACTCCACAAATATTTGATATATTAGAAAAAACTGCTCCAGGAAAAGGCGGAGAAATCCAACTTACTGACGCATTAAAAACTTTAATTGGCAATGAAGCAATGTATGCATATAACTTCGAAGGAAGAAGATATGATGTTGGAGATAAGTTAGGATTCTTACAAGCAACTGTTGAATTTGCATTAAAGAAACCAGAATTAAGAGATTCGTTTGTTGATTATTTAAAAAGCGAAGCTTGGAATAATCAAAAATAATTGATATAAAAAAGACTCATCTTAGCTGATGAGTCTTTTTTAGTATAAAATAACTTTATTTAATTTATGTCTTTATTATCTAGGAATTAATCCTATTTTCTTTTGCATTTTTCTAAGAATTTTAGTTGCAGCATAATTAGCTTTTTGTGCACCTTCTTGGTAAATTGCTTCTAATTCTTTTTTATTCTTAAGAAGGTTTTCAACTCTTTCTTGAATTGGTGATAACTCTTCTATTATTATTTCAGCAACATCATGTTTTAAATCTGCATATCCTTTATCAGCATATTCTTTTGCAAATTCTTCAGGTTGCACACCTTTTATAGCAGCAGCTATATCAATAAGATTTTTAATTCCTGGTTGTTCTTCAGTATAGTTGATAACAGCAATACTATCAGTAACAGCTCTTGCTATTTTCTTTCTGATTACTTCAGGTTTATCCATAATTAAGATATATCCATTTGGATTATCATCTGATTTAGACATTTTTTTAGTTGGTTCTTGTAAGCTCATTACTTTAGCTCCTGCTTTAGGAATATATCCTTCAGGAATTTTAAATGTTGGACTATACAGATGATTAAATCTGTTAGCTAAATCCCTTGTAAGCTCAAGATGTTGAGTTTGATCTTTTCCTACTGGAACTAAATCTGTGTTGTATAGTAATATATCTGCAGCCATTAGTGCAGGGTATGATAATAATCCAGCACTGATTGACTCACCATATCTTTGAGACTTATCTTTAAATTGAGTCATTCTTGATAATTCACCCATGTATGTATTACATGTAAGTAACCAAGCACATTCAGTATGTGCAGGTACATGAGATTGAATAAACAATGTGTTTTTTTGTGGGTCTATTCCTGCTGATATATATATTGCTAAAAGCTCTAATGTTCTTCTTCTTAAATCTGCTGGTGTTTGCTTTACTGTAATTGCATGTAAATCAACAACGCAGAAATAACAATCATATTCATCTTGTAACTTTACCCAGTTTTTTAAAGCTCCTAAGTAGTTTCCAAGTGTTAATTCTCCTGATGGTTGCATACCACTGAAAATAACTTTTTTATTAGTGTTGTTATCCATTATAAGCACCTCGTCTTTCTATAACTAATTATAGATTTTTCCAAAATTCATGTCAACAATTACATTGAATTTGATTTAAAAGGAAAAACAGTGATATAATTACAGTGTTCATAAAATGAACTAACATTGGGAGGATATGTAATGAGTATCGATATTAAAACTGCTGTAGTTCTTGCAGCTGGAATGGGGACAAGACTAAGAGGAGTTACAGGAAACAAAATACCAAAAGGATTTTTACCTATTGATGGGGTGACTTTAATAGAAAGATCAATAAGACTTTTAAGAAGTTGTGGAATAGAGAATGTATATATAGTAACTGGAAATCTAAGTCAATTTTATGAAAAGTTAGCAGAGGAAAACAACTATATTGTTACAACGAAAAATGAAAGATATTCTGAAACTGGAAGTATGGCTTCGTTAGCATGTCTTGATGGGATGATAAGTGAAGATTTTTTACTTCTTGAAAGTGATTTGATATATGAGAGAAGAGCATTAACAGAAGCGATTAATTTTTCAAAGGAAGACTGTATATTAGTTAGTGGAAAAACTAATTCAGGTGATGAGTATTATGTATCGGTTAAGGAAAATGAATGTTTAGATAAAGCATCTAAAGTAAAGTCAGAAGTTGATTCAATATATGGTGAATGGGTTGGAATTAGTAAAGTTTCATACAAGTTATTTAATGAAATGATTAGATATTATAATTTTGTAGAAGAAGAAATACATTATGAAGATGCGTTTGTTGGTGTAAGTAGAGAACTACCTATTCCTACATATAAGATAGAAGATTTGATTTGGTCAGAAATAGATGATCAAAATCATTTGGAAAGAGTTAATTCATTGATTTTACCTAAAATTAAGATTGTTGATGAGGTATAAAATATGAGTAAAAAATATTTTTTAGGATTTATAATAATTACAATAGTTATATTTGTATTTGGATTAAATACTGGAGAAAATGATGATAATACTCTTACAATTTATACTGCAATAGAAGAAGAATATGTTAATGAATATTTAGCGGATTTTAAAGAAAAAAATCCTGATATTAAATTAAATGTTATTAGAGATTCAAGTGGAGTTGTATCAGCAAAGCTTATGTTAGAAAAGGACAATCCAAGAGCTGATGTTGCATGGGGAATACCTGCAAGTAGTGTTCTATTATTAGAAAAATATGATTTGTTTGCTCCATATGAATCACAGTATTTAGCTAATCTAGATAATAAATTTTATGATACTACTAATGAGGTGCCAACATGGGCAGGAATATCTGCATGGATGACAGCGTTTACGGTTAATATAGATGAACTTAATAAAAAAGGATTAAATACTCCTACTAGTTATGAAGATTTATTAGATTCTAGATATTCAAGTTCAATAATTATGCCAAATCCAGCTTCTTCAGGAACAGGTTTTTTGACAGTATCGGCATGGCTACAAATTATGGGGGAAGAAAAAGGTTGGGAGTTTATGGACAAGCTTAATAGTAATATTAAGGAGTATTCTCATTCAGGGAGTGCACCAACTAAACAAGCGGCAAAAGGTGAGGCTATATTAGGAATTGGCATGGATTTTATGTCATTCCAAATGGAATCTAAAAATGACAAGATAATAACTATATTACCTCAAGAAGGATCAGGTTGGGAGTTAGAAGTTATTTCTCTTGTAAAAAAAGATAATATAAAACCAGCAGCTAAGAAATTTTATGACTGGGCATTATCACCTGAAGTGATGGCAATGTATGCTAAGTATAGAAGTTTAGTTACGGAAATAGGATACCTTCCTGAATCGGCAGAAAAATATCCTATTGGTGTAAATGAACAGATGATTGAAAATAACTTAATATGGGCATCTGAAAATAGAACAAGAATACTTAGGGAGTGGGAACAGCGATATGGGGTTGGTGAATAACTATATAAATATAAATGGTATTAAAAAGAACTTTGGTAGTAATGAAGTTTTAAAAGGTATAAACGTTAATATAGATAAGGGTGAATTAGTTTGTTTTTTAGGACCAAGTGGATGTGGTAAAACTACATTATTAAGAATAATTGCTGGTCTTGAAACTATGAATAGTGGAAGTATAAATGTTAATGGTAGGGATTTTTCTAATCTTTCTATTTCTGAAAGAAAGATTGGATTTGTATTTCAAAACTATGCATTATTTCCAAACTTAACGATATTTGAAAATATTGCTTATGGATTAGTAAATAAAAAGCTATCTAAAGATGAAATAAATATAAAAGTAAATAATATGCTTGATATGGTTGGCTTAACTGAATCTAAGGATAAGTATCCATCACAAATATCAGGAGGTCAACAGCAAAGAGTTGCATTAGCTAGAGCAATTGTTCTAGAACCTGAAATATTACTTTTAGATGAGCCATTATCAGCATTAGATGCTAAGGTAAGAGAAAGTCTTAGACTTGAGATTAAAAATCTTCAAAAGAAGATTGGTGTTACTATGATATTAGTTACACATGATCAAGAAGAAGCACTAACTATGGGAGATAAGATAGTTGTGTTTAACGAAGGCAAGGTAATGCAAGTTGGAACTCCAGAGGAATTATATTATAGTCCTCAAAATAGATTTACAGCTGAATTTATAGGAACAACTAATGTTGTTGATAATTATGAAGGTAAGACTATATTTTTAAGACCAGAATGTCTTGAATATTCTTTAGAATCTAGAAAAGGATTTTTAAGAGGAAAAATTGAAAGTATTGAATTTAGAGGAACTTTATATAGAATTCAAGTTGCATTAGAAGGTGATAAAAAAGTCTGGCTTGATATAACTTGGAAAGAGATGTTAAGTAATAAAATAGACATTGGACAAGAAATATCAGTAGATTTATCACAAGAGGTATCACATGAATAAAAATAGAAGTCAAAGGATTTTGGGAATAAGTATAATATCAGTATTTTTAGTGTTATTAGCATTTCCAATATTAATGGTATTTTTCAAGGCCTTTCAAAATTTTGATGGTCAATTTGTAGGTTTTCAAAACTTTATAGATTATTTACCAACAAGAGGATTTATTGTTTCTTTAAAGAATAGTATTTTTGTATCTTTAATGGCTACAGTAATTACTTTAGGTTTAGCATTTTTATATGCTTATGGAGTTAATAGAAGTAATATAAAATGCAAAGGAATATTTCATTGGATAGCATTATTACCTCTTTTTGCACCAACTATGACACATGGTATATCTTTAATATACTTATTTGGAGCACAAGGTATTTTTACAAAGTTATTTTCTTATGATTTTAATATATATGGAAAATGGGGAATTATTATTTCAGAATGTATTTATATATTCCCTGTTATATATTTAATGTTTTCTTTAGGGTTAAAGAAGGCTGATAATAGATTATATGAAGCAGCAGAGATATTAGGTACTAGTAAGAGAAGACAATTATTTACTATAACATTACCAGCTATGAAGTTTAGTATAATAACAGCATTTTTCTCAGCTTTTACTATGGCATTTACTGATTTTGGTGCACCTAAGATAATTGGAGGAAATTATTCTGTTTTAGCAACTGAAATTTATAAGAAGATGCTTGGACAACAAGAGTTAGAAATGGGAGCTGTTGTTGGTGTAATACTAATAATTCCAGCAGTGATAGCATTTATAGTTGATTACATTATTACGAAGAGAAATAAGGCTACTATTGATGCAAGGGCAACAGAATTAGTTATTACTGAAAGTAAAAAGAGAGATAGAAGTTTTTATACTATAAATAGTATTGTTGCTTCTGTAATAATTATATTATTTACAACAATATTTGCATCAGCATTTATTGAAAATTGGCCATATGAACTTAATTTAACATTAAAGTGGTTCCGGTTTGATGTTATGGGAATGAGTGGTCTTGAGATATTTGGCAATAGTATATTTGTAGCATTTAGTACAGCCTTTTTAGGTACAATATTTGCTTTTGTAGCGGCATATATATCTATGAGAGGAAAAGGATTTAAATCATTAAATAAAGGAATATATTTCTTTGGAATATTACCAAATGCTATACCTGGATTAACTATTGGTATTGCATATATATTCTTCTTTAATAGTGCGAGTAATCCATTAAACTTTATATATGGAACATTTATAATTTTAATATTTGCAAACATAATTCATTTTTTCTCAACTCCATTCTTAACAATAAGTAATGATTTGAGAAATATAAATTCAGAGTATGAAAGTGCGTCTGAAATAATGGGAGTATCTTGGTTTGAAGCTGTAAAAAGAGTTATTATTCCAATGTCACTACCATCAATTGTTGAAAGTTTTTCATATTACTTTGTAAATTCTATGATGACTGTTTCAGCAGTAGTATTTTTATATTTACCAGTTACAAGAATAGCGACTATTTCAATGATTAATAATGCAGATTTAGGTGAAACGGCAGCAGCTGCTGCTGTTGCAGTTATGATTATTGTAACTAATATTGTATTTAGAGTTATATTTGATAGATTAAGTATTAGACTAAGAAAAAAATACTCAAAATAGGAGATAGATATGTTAGATTTAGAATTTAAGTTATTGAAGTTAATTAATGATAATAAAGATATTTCACAACGAAAACTTTCTAAAGCAACAGGCATGTCACTCGGGAAGATTAATAAAGAGATAAAGAGATTTATTGATAATAAATATTTAGTTATAGAAGGTATAGGTAATGGGATTACCTATACCTTAACTAATAAGGGAATAGCACGAATAGAGGAGGCTGTAAACTTATATAATAGTACTAAATTATGTGTTAATAGAGATGAAGGAAACAAGAGCGTAGATACAGCAGTATTATTAGCTGCAGGAAGTCAAAAAGAGTTTACTGCACCTGTTGCATTATTGCCAATAGGGCAAACAACTTTACTTGGAAGAATAATTAAAACACTTAGAAATAATAATATTAAAAATATTATTGTTGTAGGTGGATATGAAGTAGAAAGACTTAAAAAATATTTAGATGATGATATAAACATAGTTACAAACACAGGGTATGAAAGTAATGGAACTATGCATTCATTACAAATGGTAAAGAATATAGTTAAAGACGATTTTATACTTATTGAAAGTGATTTAATATTTGAAGAAAAAATTCTACAGGATATATTAAGTTGTGATTATAGAGATTGTGCATGCATAGCAAGTGCAACAATGATTGGACATGAGTCTTATGTTGAAATTAGAGATGAATTTATTTATAAAATATCTAAGGATATAAGGCAATTTAATAAAGTTGATGGCAAGTTTATGGGAATAACAAAGATGTCATATAAACTTTTCAAACTTATGTTAGATGAGTATAAGTATAATAAAAATCCTTTAATAAATTATGAATATACATTACTAGATGTTGCAAGAAAATATAACATTAATTACATTCATATAGGTGAATTGATTTGGGGTGAAGTCAATAATTTAAAAGAATATGATTATGTAAAAGAAAATATATTTCAAAAAATAAAGGCTACTGAGTAATCAGTAGCCTAATTAATTTTTATCTGTTCATTTTTTGAGCCTTTCTAGCTCTTCTGCAATCAGCGCATCTAACTGGATCATTTTCAAATCCTTTTTCTTTGTAGAATTCTTGTTCACCAACAGTGAATACAAATTCCTTTCCACAATCTTTACAGATAATTTTCTTATCTTCCATTTTACATTCCTCCTTAAAATTCATAGGGATTTCTTGATTTTATTGCCTAATACCCTTGAATAGAAAGAAGGGAAAAGATATAATCACCAAAACAATCGACCTATTTTTTACATATAATTTTAGTATTAATATTTATTTTATTAATACTATCTTAATAACATATATATTCAATAAGTCTAAAAGCTATACAACTTTTTTTGTTATTTTTTTATTTTGTTTTATATTAAATGAAATAAAACTTATTAAAGGTAGTATAAAGAACAATACTCCACTTGAAATAAGATATATGTTTAAAATATCAGTTATATAATAGTTATTTGTAGCTATTAAGTTTGAAAATACAAACGTTAAGAATGTATTTATTAATATAAATAAAAATTTATTATCTGAGAATTTTTTAAATAAAATCATTAATGCATAAGTTGATAATGTATATTTAATTAAAAATCCTACAACTGTTTGATAAATAAAGAATAGTTCACCAAACTCTAAGAAACCACCTATCTCAACACGTTGACCTTGAACTGCCTCTGCATAAAATATGTTTGAAGCACGTTCAGGACCGAAATAAGATATAATCCCAAGAACTACAAAAATAATAAAAAGACTCATACCTGAATTTGTTATAAAACTATGCTTATTTAAATGTTCACCATTATTTAAGAACTTCATAAATGGAACAGCTATCAAAATACTACAAAGAGAAAAGAAAATCATTCCTATACATATTATAAAATTCTTATCGATTCCATTTGAAAGTACAGGCATTATATATTCTATGTCTTTATACTTTTCTATTAAAAGTGCAAATGCGATAGCATTTATTACAAGTGAAGATACAGCAACAACTGTAAAAACAAGTAATGTACGAATATTTTTATTTAATAAGATAACTGCAGGTACTAAGAAGAATGCTAGTATGTACCAGATTGGTGTATCTAAAAAATATAAAGATTGAATTACATTAGCGTGAACAGATGCTGATTCAATTGATGATAAAAATAAATTTATTCCAAATAGAATTAATGCACAATAACCAAGTGGTTTAGATAATCCAATCTCAAATATTTTAGCTATATCATAAGTTTCATGTTTTTTCATTATGTGAATTAAATATGATATAAAAATCATAAATAAAATTGTAGCTGCAATTGTACATATCCAAGTGTCTCTTCCCCCTAAATTAATAAAAAATGAAGGATATGTTTTTATACTAATAAAGGTAACTCCTATAAAAAACAGCATTAAATGTTTTGTTGATATTTTGTTCATTTTTCCACCTCATCCAATTGTTTTATTTAAACAGTATATAGTATTTACAAAAATGTGAATATTAAACCATCATAGAGGAATAATATCGTTAGGTGATTATATGAATAATTTAGAATACATAAAACAAAAAATAGGAAAATCATTTGATGTTAAGATTAGAGACTTGGATACTATATTGGGTAGTGCTACATTAATTTTTATTGATGACCTATCAAGTACACAGTATATAAGTCAATATGTAATTCAACCATTAAGAGGTCATGAAAGTTTAATTAATACTAAGCAAAGTAATTACACTGTTAAAGATGTAGTTGAAAAAGTACTAGATCTAAGTGCAACAGGAATAGCTAAGGATGTAGATGATGCAATAACACACATATTAAGTGGAGATCCTATAGTTATTTTTAAAGACCACAAGGAAATTTTATTTGCTGAGTGCAAAAATTTTCCTAGGAGAAGTGTTGGAATTCCAGAAACTGAATCAGTTTTAAAAGGTCCAAGAGAGGGATTCAATGAATTAATTGTAGACAATGTAGCATTAATTCGTAGAAGAGTTAAAAATCCAGAATTGGTTTTTGAAACAGTAGTAGTTGGAGAACAATCACAAACAGCCGTAGCTATCACATATATAAATGGAATAGCACCACAATATCTAATTGATGAAGTAAAAAATACAGTTAAAAAATTGGACTTAAGATTCATCTTAGATACAAATTATATTGAAGCAAAATTAAAAAAACAAAAAAGCTTCTTTGATACTGTTGGGTATACAGAAAAACCAGATGAAATATCTGCAAAATTAATGGAAGGTAGAGTAGGTGTTATAGTAGATGGAACACCATTTGTTATAACAGTACCATACTTCTTCCTCGAAAATTTCCAAATGCCAGATGATTATTATATGAATAGATACTTCACTAATTTTAATCGTTTATTAAGATGGTTATCTTTCTTTATAGCTACTTTTTTACCAGCAATATATGTTGCTGTAATTACATATCATTTTTCGATGATACCATCATTATTTATATTTAGATTGGCAGTATCTAGAGCTGGAGTACCATTTCCAACGCTCATAGAAGTTGTGGTCATGATGTTAGCCTTCCAACTTGTAAAAGAAGCAGGGCTTAGAATGCCACATCCTATAGGTGGTGCTATGAGTATAGTAGCAGGACTAATACTTGGAGAAGCAGCTGTAAGTGCTGGAATAGCGTCAAGAATAACAATAATAGTAGTGGCTATAAGTACAGTAAGTTATTTCTTAGTTCCAAAACTTTATGGCCCGATGTCTTTTTGGTCATTTATAATGGTAGTTTGTGCATCGACATTTGGATTGCCAGGATGCTTTATCGGAACAATGGTTCTTCTTATTCAACTTGCAGAGTTAGAAACTGGAGGATATCCATTCCTGTTCCCAGTTGGAAGTCTTTCAGAGTATAAATTTAAGGATATAATTTTAAGGGGAAAATTAGAGCGAATTTCTAATAAAATAATAGGTAGAGGTAAAGAACATGGTGCTAAATAAAAAAGTGATAAAAACACTGCTAGTGATTCTAATAACACCATTATTAACGGGATGTTTTAATTATAAAGATATAAATAAAGTAACATTTGCAACATCAATGATTTTTGATGTAGATGAATTTGATAATGTACAGTTGTATATAGAGAGTATAAAGCCCTATAGAAGCACTAATGACAGTTCAGATAAGGGAAAGAGGATAATATATAAGGGCGAAGGCAAAACTGTTCTAGAAGCTATTAGAGATATTAATATGGCATCTAGTAATAATATTAATTTCTCACAAAATAGAGCATATATATTTACTGAAAAATCAGCAAAACTTGGTTTAAATAATTACTTAAATTTAGTTAATAATAACCAAGAGTTTCAAATTAAACCTTCACTATATATTTATTATGGGAATGTTCAAGAACTATTAGAAATTTCATCAAATGATGAAGAATATTTAGGAACTTATTTAAGTGAAATGACACAAAGGAATAAATTTAATCCTAGAGTTATGGAATCTAATATAAATACGTATCTAAATAATATATTAGTTGGAAGTAAGACAAATGTAATAGGTTCTATTGAAGTTAGAAAAGATGCTTTAGACAAGAAGATTGAATTAAGTGGAGCAGCTGTAATCAAGGATAATAGACTAATTGAAAGGTTAGATAAAGAACAGGGGTTATCATATAACCTTTTAATGGGAGAAATTGAAAGAGGCACTTTAGAAGTAGCTAATCCACAGGATAAAGGAAGTTATGTAACACTTGAAATATTAGAGTCTAATTCAAAGTGTAAATTAGAGAAAAAAGATGGTGGTTTTATATTACATAGAACAGTAAATATAAAAACCACATTAGGAGAGGCTCAAAATAAACTTATTATTGATGGAAAAACTTTAAATGAAATAAAATCTAATAAAGAAGAAGACATAAAAAAATATGTAGTTGATTTATTTGAAACCTATAAGAAAAATGGAATAGATATATTTAAAGTTAAAAGAGAAATGGAAATTAAATTCCCTCATGAAGATATAGAAAATCCTATAGAAGTTACAGATTTTGATTTAGATGTAAACATATCTATTGATGGAACTGGTGTAATAAAAAATACAATATAACACTAAAAAACCTAGAAAAACCAATTTTCTAGGTTTTTTAACAAGAAGTGGTTTTATTTTCCTTGAAAAAAAATAGAATTTGAAGTAATATTAAATTAACTATTTAATTAAAAAATAACAAAATATGTTATTAAGGGATAAAGGAGAGCTATGGTGGATTATAAGCATAGATATGACCAACTTAAAAAAGAATTTGAAAGCTATCAATTTAATGCTGAATATAAAATTCAATCATTAAGCTCACTTAACATGTATCTTGAAAAAAATATTAATGTTCTTTCTAATATTGTTGAGATAAGTAATTATGTTAATTCATTTTTAAGTAGTGATAATTTAATGGCAACGATTAACGATATGATAATTGGTATTCTTGGAGTAACTCACTCTACAGTGTATATACTTGAAGAACAAGATTTTATAATTAAAGCAACAAGTTTAAAATCACAAATAGAATATCAAGATAAACAATGTGAAACATTAATAAAACATAGAAGAGAGTTTGTATTGAATTCAGAGGAAGCATTAGTTATATGTGATGATGGTAATACTAAAATACAGTCACTTATGGGAATACCTATAAATGTTAGAGATAAGTTTATAGGATATATAATTGTTATGCAAACCCATTTTAATTTCTTTACTGATGATCATAGAGTGTTTTTAACAGCTATTGCTAGCCAAGCTGCTATAGCTATTGAAAATTCAATACTATATAATAGAATTCAAAAAGCAGCAAAGATGGATCCTTTAATAGGTATATATAATAGAAAAACATTCTTTGATATCGTACATAGGGATGTTAATGCAAATCCGGATTCAAATTATGCAATTGTTATGATTGATTTTGATAATTTTAAAAATTTAAATGATACATTAGGGCATCAATTTGGTGATGAGGCATTAATTCAAACATCTAATTTAATAATGAGTTACTTAGATGAAGAGGATATATTCTCAAGATATGGTGGAGAAGAGTTGATAATTTATTTACCAAATCAAAAATCGTATGAGTATGTATATTACAAGATTGATGAAATAAGACGAGCTATTAGTAAAAACTTAGTAAAGCATGATGGTATTGAAAAATCCATAACAGGAAGTTTTGGAATTAGTATACGTTTAAACAATAAAGAAACTTTAGATGAAATAATTAAAGTAGCAGATAGAAGATTGTATATAGCAAAAGCTACAGGTAAGAATAAAGTAGTATATGAAGATTAAAAGCATTTTAAAGAAAAACTTTAAAATGCTTTTTTTATTAAATTTATTAAAATGTAAATATTTTCTTAAAGCTAGAATATAATGAATTGAGGG
>JAVWLU010000018.1:0-31874 GCA_036637795.1 Clostridium sp.
AGATGGAGATTGGATGAAAACAGTTGAAAAAAAGGCAGAGGTAGTAAGAGATAGAGCGATTGAATTAGTAGTAGAGGGATTGAATCAAAAGAAATCTATTGAAATACTGGTAGGTGAGTTCCTAGCGTTCTCAAAAAGTATGATAACTAATTGTTTTAAAAGAGTTAAAGAAGAAATTAAAAAGCAAGCTGAAGAGCAATTAAAGGAAAGTGAAAATAATGTTGATGCAGCAGTCGATTATATTCTTGAAGATAACAAATGTGATTATGTAGCAACTGATGAAGAGTTAACAAAAGCTGAAGAAATAAAAGCCGTTAAGGAAGAGGATCATAGAGCAACTGGGTTAGTTATATTAAATAAAAAACTAATAATGGATGTAGCTGGAGAGTTTGGAACATATCACATAGAGGACAATGTTGTAACCAATGAAGATAAAAAGTTTGAGTCGAAAGAGGATGTTGAAAAATGGGCTCAAAATGAAATAGCAAGAATAATAAGGTGTAAGGATGAAACACTTAAAATTTATTCAATAATAGGAAACGAGGTGTAGATTATTAAAGAGTTAAATGATAATAAGATAGAAAAGTTTTTAGATACAAATATTAATATAATTTACGACCTAGAGCCTAAAAAAACCATAAGTCTTATAGTAAATACATTTGAAATAAGGAATGATATTGCAGCAGAATTATTTTATAGATGGAAAGCGAAAAAGCTTAGAATAAAAAATTATAAAGGCAGTAAGAATTTAGATAGAAGGGTCAAAAAAATAACGTTGAAAAAAAGTACTGGAGGCAATCTAGTTGGGGAAAATGGTACATATGTAGAATTTGATAATGGACTATTACTAAAAAGAAATGGTGGATTTATATTTTTTGAAAATAAAGTAGAAGCAATACAGTTTTTTAATGAAATAATTATTGCATTTGAAACTATTGAAGAAATTAGCAAGCATTAAATGTGTAGTCAAATTTACTTACATATATAAATTAAAAAGATTACAAAGGAAGTGAAAAAATGAAGGATGGATATATAAAACATTTAACAACGATGGATCTAAGTGGTTTGTGTTTTAGGATCATATTTTTATTAAATCTTGGAAGTTATAATCAAAGTTCAATTTCAATTTTATTAAATACAGACAGGCAAACAATTAATAAAGCATTTAAGAAATTAGAAGAACTGGGACTAATAGAACATAGTAGAACTGAAGGTAAAAATAAATTTTATATAGCGGTAACAGATACAAAAAAATTAAAAACAAATATACCAGGGCAAGAAAAATTGTTTTAAAGAACAAATTGATTATAGTGCGAGCAAAGAAGGTGAGTAAATGGAATTAAATAAAATTTATTTGGGTGATTGTTTAAAGATAATGAAAAACATAGAGGATAAGTCTATTGATATGATTTTATGTGACCTACCATATGGAACTACAAGGTGTCCATGGGATAGTCAAATAGATTTGAATAGATTATGGGATCGATACTGTAGAGTAATCAAAGATAATGGAGCTATAGTTTTATTTGCCCAAACTCCATTTGATAAAATTTTAGGGGTCAGCAATTTGCAAATGCTTAAGTATGAGTGGATTTGGGAGAAGACACAAGCTACAGGACATTTAAATGCTAAGAAAATGCCAATGAAAGCTCATGAGAATATATTAGTATTTTATAAGAAACTACCTGTTTATAATCCACAGAAAACAACTGGACATGCACCAGTAAACACTTATACAAAATATATAGCAACACAAAATAATACGGATATATATGGTAAATTATCAAAAGAAATTTCTGGTGGAGGAAACAAGGAAAGATATCCTAGAAGTGTTCAGATATTCAGCTCAGATAAGCAAAGGGAATGTCTACATCCAACTCAAAAGCCAGTGAAACTATTAGAATTCTTAATAAACACTTATACCAACGAAGGCGAAATTGTGTTAGACAATTGTATTGGTTCGGGATCTACTGCAGTAGCAGCTATAAATACAAATAGAAAGTTCATAGGAATAGAAAAAGATGAAAAAATTTATGATACTGCAGTAAATAGAATTAATCTTAATAACATAAGTTAACGAACAATTCATAGAGTTAATTATATTCAAAAATAGATAGGGGGACATATGAAGAATAGATTTAATGATATTAAGGCAACATTAATGGTTTATCCAATAAGAAAGGTTCAGATAGATGATTTTAGACTAAGGTTGGAAGAACTGAAGGCAAGAGATACATTAAAAGCCCAAGGATATGAAGAGGCTGTACAGATATCAAAGCGTTGCAATAATAATGATTCATATCTTTACGATGAAGAGAAATTAGAAAAACTTATACAAGCATATACAATATCAAACAAGAGAGTTGAGAATATGGTTAAGTGTATTAAGAAAGATCTGATTAGAGAAGTAGTAATAAAAGTAATGTTAGATAGCAAAAGCATAAATGAAGTTTGTAAAGATATTGATAGATCCGAAAGACAAGTTAATAATTTACTAAAAGAAGGTTTAAAGATAATAGCTGAGAATATAACGCCTTAAAGTTTCAGAAAAATTTCATTAAATTTTCAGTTTAATTTCATCAAAGTTTCAATAAAATTGCACTAATTTTGCAAGATATATATGTTATTATATTAATATGGAGATAGAAGGAAGCGCCCAGCAAGTTTAAAACCTTGTTAGGTGCTTTTATTATATTTGAATATTAGCTAAGGAGGTGAATGGGATTGATAAAGGTGTAAGAAGAGGTGAAAAAGTACCTTCTAATCCCATCCCAGAACTACGCTATGAACAGTTTAAATATAAACTTGAAGAAATTAGCGAAAGATACGCAGAAAGAAATTTAATGATTTTCTTTATAGGAGTTGCAACAGGATATAGAACACAAGATATTGTCAACTTGACCATTGGAGAATTAAAGGAATTCTTGAATGAAGAGCGATTTATGATCCAAGAGCAGAAACAATATAAATCTTGGTTGAAGCATATAAGGGAAAATCCTAACAGTACTAGAAAAGCACCAAGAAAAAGAGAAGTACCTATAAAATCAACTTTAAGGAAATTATTAAAAGCTTATGTAAAAGGGAAACCTAAGTCACAATATGCTTTTCAATCTAATAAAGGGGATAGCCATATTTCATCTAAAACATATAGTAACATATTGGCTGAAGTTGGTAGATCATTAAATCTAGATAATATAAGTGGTCATAGTATGAGAAAAACTTATGCTACGAGATATTGGAATGTAAGAAGAGATTTAGAAGGATTAAGAAGGGCGTTAGGGCATAAAAGTATTGAAACTACAAAAGCATATTTAGGGTTAGAAGAAGAAGTCTTTGATTCAGCAGCTAAGATTGCAGATGATAGGCTTTAATTTTTTATTTAGTATTAAATAGTCCAAAAAGTCCAGTAGGTCTATTAAAGAAGAAAAGAAAAAAGTATACATATATATATACTAAAAAACAAATAGTTAATTTATACGGTTTTGGCCTATTTAAAAAGCAAAGGGAAAAACCAGAAAAGCAAGTGATACCAATGGATAACAGTATGTTAATAAGAAATTAAGAAAAAACAGTTTTGAAAAAGGTAATTTATTCTAGGAAGGTCTAAACTTAAATGATATCACTAAAGCCCCTATATATAAGGAGTTGAGGCGATTTAGTGGCGACTATCCTACAAAAACTGGAAATGCAAGTTAAATAAAATTTCATTCATTTTTTTATCATAATCATAACTTTAAACTATTGACCATGATTAGGCTATGTAGTAAAATAGACACATAGAGCATGGTCATAATAAATGGTCAAAAGTGGAGGGGTAAAAAATGAAAATATTTGGTTATTGTAGAGTATCAACGAGGAAGCAATTACAAGAAGGTTATGGACTTGAGGGTCAAGAGAAGGATATATTAGAAAAGTATCCATCGGCAGAAATATATAAAGAACAATTTACGGGAACTACAACAGATAGACCTAAGTTAAGTAATATAATAAATCAATTACAACAAGGGGATATGTTAGTAGTAACTAAATTAGATAGATTAGCAAGAAATACAGTTGAAGGAATTGATATAATTCAAAATTTATTTAATAAGGGTGTATCAGTTCATGTATTAAATATAGGATTACTAGAAAATACGAGTATGGGAAAGTTTTTCTTAACAACTATGTTGGCAGTAGCTGAAATGGAAAGAAACACTATTATAGAAAGAACACAATCAGGAAAAGAAATTGCAAGAACAAAAGAAGGTTATAAGGAAGGTAGACCAGCCAAGTTTCGCAAAGAGCAATTAGATAATGCTATGAGTTTATTAGAAACTAATAGTTTTACTCAAGTTGAAAAAATGACTGGTATATCAGTATCAAGTTTAGTAAGAGAGAAAAGAAAGAGAAAAGTCACTTAGGTGGCTTTTTATTTTACAAAAAAAAGAGGTGGTTAAATGGAATTAAGAATACAAGCATTTGAAATATTTAGATCTAGTGGAGGAAGAGCAACTACAAAACATATTGCAGAGCAGCTAGGCATAGAAAGTTCAAAAGTAAAGTATTGGAGAACAAAAGATAAATGGGCCACAAAAATTAAAAGAGGAGCACCGCCAGGCAATCAAAATGCAAAAGGTAATAAAGGTGGCGGAGCACCAAAAGGCAATTTAAATGGATTAAAACATGGTAGTTACTGTAATGCATCTAAGTTTTTAGATAAGGGGTTTCTAAGCAAGTATATTCCTTCTGCAACTAAGAATATTATAAAAGGAATTTCAGAAGAAGGATTAAAGCCTTTAGATATGTTATGGGATAATATAATGATTGCTTATGCAGCTATATTAAGATCACAAAAGATTATGCACGTCACATCAAAAAGTGAAATAGCAAAGGAACTGAAAAAAACAGAAGTTTCACCAGGTAAGTGGGGAGATGCAGAAAAAGAAGAATATGAAATTCAGTTTGCTTGGGATAGACAAGAGAGATTCTTAAAAGCTCAATCTACTGCTATGGGGACATTAAGCAATATGATAAAGCAATATGAAGAATTGTTACATAAAAATTGGGATTTAGCAACAGAAGAACAGAAAGCTAGAATTGAAGTATTAAAAGCTAAATTTGAGACTAAGGAAATTGAACCAGTTAAGATTACTTTTGTTAAGGCTAGTGAAAAAGATGGCTAATGTAGATTTTGCTATCAACGATAGATTCTATGACTTCATTAGTAATTGGGATCATAAGTTTAATTTCTTGGTTGGAGGATATGGAAGTTCTAAAAGTTATCATGTAGCTACAAAGCTTATTACAAAGCTACTAGAAGAAAAGAGAAAAGCATTAGTAGTAAGAGAGGTATTTGATACATTAAGAGACTCATGTTTTGATTTACTTGAAGAGGTGGCCATTACAATGGGGGTACATGATACGATGAGGTTTATCTCATCACCTATGCAAGTTAGATTTGCAAATGGAAGTAAGATAATATTCAAAGGTATGGATAATCCAGCAAAGTTAAAATCTATAAATGGAGTATCTATTATATGGTTAGAAGAATGTTCAGAGATTAAATATGCTGGGTTTAAAGAACTACTAGGGAGATTAAGACATCCTTTGCTAAGTAATCACATAATATTATCAACTAATCCTATATCAAAATCTAATTGGGTATATACACATTTCTTTCAAGATAAAAGAAATAATGTACAACTATTAGATGATGAAGAACTATACAAAAAGAAAACTATAATAACTAATAATACGTATTATCATCATTCTACAGTTGATGATAATTTTTTTGCACCAAAAGACTATATAGAGCAGTTAGATAGTATTAAGTTACATGATCCTGATTTATGGAGAATAGCAAGACAAGGAAAGTTTGGGGTAAATGGAAAGATAGTTTTCCCACAATTTGAAGTTATGGAACATGATCAGGTAATGCAGAACATAAAGCGTATAGAAAAGCCATTATTAAGAAATGGAATGGACTTTGGGTTTGTAACTTCTTACAATGCAGTTGTTAGATTAGCAGTAGATCATAGCAAAAAGATACTGTATATATACTGGGATTATTTCTCTAGAGATAAAACAGATATTGAAATAGCAAAAGATATAGCTGAGTTTATAGAAACCCAAGAAGTAATTAAAGCGGATTGTGCAGAGCCAAAGGCAATAAGATTCTATAGGCAAGAAGGATTTAGGATGAAACCATGTAAAAAGTTTAAGGGCTCTAGGGCACAATATACTAAGAAGGTTAAGAGATTCCACAAAATTATATGTTCTTCTAATTGCAGTAACACTGTAGATGAATTAGAAGACCTAACCTACAAGGAAGATAAGAACGGGGAAATCATAGAGGATGAATTTAATATTGACCCTCATAGTTTAAGTGCTATTTGGTATGCCTTAGATGATTATGAAGTTTCTAACTTAAAAGGTGGAGGAATGTCAATTATGAAGTGATTCGTTATGACTATAAGTTATGATTGAGTTAAAGCAATTGAAAATAGGTAAAATAAAGAGTGTAGTCAAAAATTAAGAGTTTCGATTAAGTGGAAAAAATAGAAAAACGTTCGTGTTTTAGAAAGGAGAGGGTGTTATGGATGTAAAAGAGATATCTAAGATAATTCAGAATGATATGTCACGAAGAAAAGGTATATTGGAATCTAAAAAGTATTATGCTAATGAAAATAATATACTAAAAACGGGAGTAACTTCTGAAGATAGCAGCAAAGATCCTTTAAGAAATGCAGATAATAGAATAAGTCATAATTTCCATGAAATATTAGTTAATGAAAAAGCGGCTTATATGTTTACATATCCAGTTAACTTTGATTTAAATGATGATGATAAATTGAATTCTAAAATAACAGAAGTATTATCAGAGGAATTTGAATGTATTAGTAAGGATTTATGTATTGAAGCTAGTAATGCAGGTACAGCATGGTTACATTATTGGATAAATGATAGTAAAAAGGAATTTGAGTATGCAATAGTTAATACAGAACAGGTTATACCAGTTTATGATTCTACTTTAAAAAGAAATCTTATAGAAGTATATAGATACTATGAAGACTTTATGGGTGAGAAGATAGTAACGGTATTTGAGCATTGGAAACATAAAGAATTAGTTAAGTACACTTTAGAAGGTGGATTAGAGAGTGCTAAAGCTAAATTACTTAATGAAGAAAACATAACATATATTATAGAGGATATACCATTTATAGAGTTTGCAAACAATAAAATAAAGAAATGTGACTTAAGTAGATATAAAAATCTAATAGATCTATATGACAAAGTAATTAGTGGGTTTGCAAATGATCTAGAAGATATACAACAAATTATATATATCTTAGAGAACTATGGAGGTGAAGGTTTAGGTGAGTTTCTAGGAGACTTAAGACGTTATAAGGCTATAAAGACTGAGACTGGTGTAAATGGTGATGGTGGAGGAGTTAAGACACTACAGATTGAGATACCAGTTGAAGCTAGAAAAGTAATATTAGATATACTCAAAAAGCAAATTTATGAAAGTGGACAAGGACTGCAGCAGGACACTGAAAGTTTTGGTAATGCATCAGGTGTTGCATTAAAATTCTTTTATAGAAAGCTAGAATTAAAATCAGGATTATTAGAAACTGAATTTAAGAAAGGATTCAGTAAGTTAGTAAGAGCAATACTTACGTTTTTAAATATAAAAGAGTTTGTTAATATACAACAGACCTATACAAGAAATATGATATCTAATGATCTAGAAAATGCACAGATAGCTCAGGTAAGTTCAGGAATATTACCAAGAAAGATTATAATAAGGAATCACCCTTGGGTAGATGATGTTGAAGAAACAATGGCACTTTTAGAGGAAGAAGAGAACCAAAGAGAAGTAGATCCGTATGAAGAATAAGGATTATTGGATAGAGAGAGAAAAAGAAAAATTAAAGTTTCAGGATCATGTAATAGAACAGCAGATGGAGAAGATAAGATCAGTTATTGAGGATTCTATAAATCAAATAGAAGAGGATATATATAAGATTTATTCCCAATATGCTGTAGATAATAAGATGAGTTACCAGGAGAGCTTAAACTATCTTACTAATGGTGAGGTAAAGGAACTTAAAAAAACTTTAAAATGGTATATTGATACTTATAAAAATAAGGAAAAGGCAAAGTTATACAGAAATGAATTACAAGCATTATCAACAAAGGCTAGAATTAGACGATTAGAAGGGTTGAAAGCAAATATAAGAATCCAAGCTTTGAAGTTAGAGGAAATACTATTAGATAAGCAAATAGATTACTATGAACTAACATATAGAGATGGATTATTAAATTCAGTTTTTAATATAATAAATTCAACTGGAATAGAGGTAAGATATGACTTGCCAGGTAATGAAGTTACTAAGAAGTTATTAGAATATCCTTGGAGTGGAAAAAACTATAGTGATAAGGTATGGAACATCACGGATAACTTTGTAAATAAGATGGATAGTATTTTAACTACTGGACTAATACAAGGTAAAAGTAGCAAGTCTATAGCTTCAGAATTACATAAAGCAGGACTAGGTAAGAATGGTAAGCTATATGAATGTCAAAGGCTTGTAAGAACAGAGTCGGCATTTATAGCAGAGTCAGCCACTATGGATATGTATAATAAATCTAATATTGAAGAATATGAATTCCTTGCAACATTAGATTTAAGAACTAGTGATATATGTTCATCTTTAGATGGAAAGATATTTAAGAGAGAGGAAGCAAAGATAGGTATTAATTATCCTCCAATACATCCATGGTGTAGAAGTACTACAGTACCAGTAATAAAATTTGAAGGTGAAGATAATGCTGATACAGAAAGAATGGCCAGAGATCCTAATACAGGCAGAAGTTATTATACAAAGGTAAACAACTATACTGAGTGGAGAAGTGAAGTTATATCAAAATATGGTGAAGATAGCATAGAGATATTAAGAAAGAAAATAATTAATAAAACATCTGATAAGAAACAACATAAGAGATATAAAGAAGTATTAGGAGAAGGTGTTACAAATAACTTTGATGAGTTCCAAGAAATAAAGTATAATAGTAATAGATGGAATGAATTAAAGCGAGGTTATACTTTATATAATAAATCATCAATGCAGGTAAGATTAGATTACATACAAGATATGCAAAAGTCATTCATTCCTACAAAAGCAAAGATAACAAATGTAAAGATAATAGCTGGTAATGGATCAAACACATTATTAAGAAGTTCGCAGATGTTAAGTGATAACTTTGGAGGAATTCCAGAAGAGTGGTCAAAGAAAACTGGCAGAATTGAATCTGATAAATACATATTTGATGTACATTGGAATGAACTTGATGGAAAACAGTATATTATGAAATTAAAGCATAGAAAGGAGAAGAGACTGTGAAACTAAAGTATATAGGAGAAACAATCATCTTATCATTAACAAACAATAAGATTTATGATGTTATTGAAATAGATAATGATTTAGTTAGAATCATAGATGATGAAGAGGAAGATTACTTATATTCCATAATTAGACCTAAACCATTAGACGGAAGTTCGATTGGTGGGATATGGGAAGTAGTTGAGGATAATGAAAATAACGATTTGAAAAATACTTTAGAAGAAAGTATTGATGCATATATTCAAAATGGATATGACTTTGAAAATGAAAAACTAAAGATATTAGACTACATAAGTAGTTAAAAGCATTTACATAAATAAAAGGTAAGTGCTTTTTTTATATAGTAAATTGATATTATTTCGTGTTGAGAAACACGGAATAATACTTTCTTAGGAGAAGGTCTAGTATTAGTAAACAAAAAATATAGCTTTTTATAATTTCATAAAAATATTATTTAGCGTTGCTTATAAGAATAAAGAAACGAAAAGCTAAATCTAATAAAATATTCACAAAAATTTTAAAAATATCAACAGAAATTACAAAAATATCAACGAAAATTACAAAACTGAAAATATGTTTAACAAATGTAGTAAGATATTAGTGATAAAAAAATAAAGGGAGATGAGTAATTTGAAAAAGACAATTTCAAGACTTTTAGGATTAACACTAATATTTAGTAGTATGGTTAATCCGATAGAAGCAAAGGCAACTACAGAGGAATACGATATAGTTACAGGATATGTTGAAGAAACATTACCGAGTGAACTGTTTGTAAGGAAATCTAATGAATATACGTTAGATTTCTCATGTTTAGAGACAACTGTTAAAGATGGAAAGATAGTATCTATTATTGACTATGACAAAATACAAAGGGTTGTAGAAACTAAGAGGTTTGATGAGCGAAAAAAAGATAAGTTAATAGAGAATGCAAAAAAAACAAAAGATTTATTAGAATTAGAATTGAATGACTCAAGTATTCATAAAGAAGTAATAGAGATTATGGAGCAAAATAAAAAGATAACAAATCAAATGCCGGTAATATCAATGACTGAAGAAGAAATAGAAGGTCAAGGAATTAGACCATTTCTTGATGGTCCAACAGAAGGTAATTCAATTAGATTATATACATCAGTTTCAGGAAGTGGTAGTAGCGTATGGGGACAAACTAATGCGTATATAAAATATCCAGAGTCTTTAGGGGTGAGTAGGTATTATAAGGATAATGTAAGTTTAAGTTGGGATTCTCCATGGAAATTATCTAATAATTATAGTATAAAATTGGTTCATTCATCTGGCAATGATGCATGGAATGGTACAACTAGAACTGGAGGGTCTAATAATACATTGGCTTATTCATATTCTCATCAAGACATAAGCGGTGCTTATTTAGGAGCAACATTAAATAATGGTTCAGGCGGTGGACATAATTTATTTTCACGATATATTAAAACTAATATGGGATTAAGTTATAGCTTTAGTGCATCTGGAGGAAAAGCAGGAGTGTCTGTCAGTCCTACAACTGGGACAAGTTCAGTTGATAGTAGTGTATATTTTTCAAATTAATAATATATAGTCAGAATAAAATTATGATATTAAAAAATGAGGTGTAATATGAATAATATAAACTGGAAACTTCCAGTAAAAAGTGGTATTATATCGTATGTTATATTTGTGATTCTACAGAAGATACTTCATGCAACCGATACACAAGGTTTTATTTTGATATCAACAATCATAATATGTGTAAATTTATGGAGCATAGCAGTATATTTGAAAAAAAAAGATTAGAAAATAAGTTTTAAAAGTATTAAAGTCTTAGAGTAAATTCTAAGGCTTTTTTTACGTTCAAAAATTGGTCAGCTGATTAGACCTAAAATAGTCGATTAGTGGTGGGAAGTAACACACCTAAAACTACTTAATACGAAAGGAGAAACAATGAAAACAGAATTACTAAAGGAATTGGGATTAACAGAGGAGCAAATTAAATCTGTTATGGCTGAAAATGGGAAGGATATTGAGGCTGAGAAAGCAAAAGCAACTACATTAACAAATGAACTTGAGGGGACTAAACTTAAGCTTGAAGATGCTAATAGTACTATTAAAAGTTTAAAGACTAGTAACAAGGATAATGAAGAGCTGCAGAAAAAGGTTAAAGAATACGAGGAAGAGATAAAAACTAAAGAAACAGATTATGTTACTAAAGTAAGGAAACTTGCAATAGATAATGCTATTACAAAGGAACTTGTTGGTTGTAAGTATTCAGATCTAGTAAGAAAAGAATATAAAACTGAAGGTTTAGAGTTTAATGATGATGGTAGCATCAAGAATTTAGATGTTTTATCTAATCAAACAAAGTTATTCAAAGAAGAATCTTATAAGGATATGTTTTCAGCAGATACAACAACATATCAATACAATCCAGCTGGTGGTAAATTAGATGCTAATACTTCACCAGCAAGTTTTGTAAGTATAATTCAAGAAAATCAAAGTAAAAGATAGAAAGAGAGGAGTTAAATATTATGACATTATTAAAAGATCAATTAGAAGGATTCGTTCCAGTAGAACAAACAAAAGATATTATGAAGGGGATAGCAAGGGGTTCAAGTGTTTTAAGACTTTCAAAAGTAGAACCAATGGAAAGTGATACTAAGAGGTTCCCTGTACTTGCAGATGGTCCAGGGGCTTACTGGGTAGGGGAGTCTGAAAGAATTAAGACAACAGAGGCTAAGTGGATATTCCCAGAAATGACGGCTAAGAAGATTGCTGTAATAATTCCAGTAACTAAGGAAAAGTTAAAAGATACTACAGTAAATGTATTTGAGGAATTAAAACCTGCTATAGCAGAAGCGTTTTATCAAGCAATAGATGCAGCGTGTCTATTTGGTACAAATTCTCCATTTGCTAAGAATATATTTAAATCAGCGGTAGATGCAAATAACTTCATTGTAGACGGAACATCAACATTAGATCTAGATGTATCAGATGTAATGGGACTAGTAGAAGATGCAGGATTAGATGTTAATGGATTTACAGCACATAATGGAGTTAAGAACAGATTAAGAAAGTTAAGAGATTCAAATGGAAATCAATTATATGTTAACGGAGTAGATCAAAAGGAATTCTATAATGAGCCTATCGAGTTCAGTAGAAATGGTGCATGGGATAAAACAAAAGCAGAAGTTATTGCAGCAGATTGGTCAAAATCATTAGTTGGTATAAGAGATGGATTAGAGTATGAGATATTAAAGGAAGCTACGTTACAAGGAACATTAGGAGCAGATGGTAAGCCATTATCATTAGCGGAGCAAGGTTTAATTGCAATTATGGCAACAATGAGATTAGGATTCTTACCTATAAAGGATGAAGCTTTTGCAGTATTAGCTACAGAAGGAACAACACCTGGTGGAGAATCATCTAGAAGTGTTAAAATTTCTGCAAATACTAAAGAAAATAAAAACAAAGGTAATAAGGACAAAAATAAAGGTAGTAAGGAAAAAAATGCAGAGAATAAGGATGGTAATGATGATCCTTGTGATGATGTAGATAATAAAGAATAGAGGTGGATTAGGTTGGACTATCTACAACAAATAAGGTTAGAAATTAATAATGAGAATATTACCGATGATATTATTAATTTAAATATCGAGAGAAGTAAAACGTATATTAAAAATTATTGTAATATAAATGATATACCTGAAGAACTTGATTATACGTTAATAGATATGTCTGTTGTAATAATTAAAAGCAAATATATTTATACTCTTAAAGGTAAAGATATAAAGAGTAAGTCAATGGGAGATACTTCAGTCACATATAACACTATTTCTTATAAGGAATTAAGCTATGAAGAGGTAACAAGTCAATTTTCAAAAGTTCTTAATAGACACAGGAAGTTAAGAAAATGATATTTGATGATTTATATAATGACTTCTATGATGATAGATTTAACATAATAGGTTGGATAGACACAGAGAATACAGATGGCTCTACAGATAATGTTGAAGGTGAAATAGCAAAAGATATTATCTGTAAGATATCTTATCAGACAGGTGATAGGAACGACAGTAAGAGTATTGATGGTAATTTTAAAAAGCTAGTTACTAAAATATTCACTAATCCAACTATAGATATAAAGAAAGGTGACAAAGTAATAGCTAGTAAAATTATTAATGATAGAGTAGTTAGTGTGTATGAAGGAATCGCAAGTGAGCCAATGATCTATTCAGATCATTTAGAATTTATTTTAGAAGATATAGGTGCAGCATAATGGGACTAGATTATAGTGAGCTACAAAAGTTTAGAGATAACTTTATAAAAATGAATAAAGACTATAGTAAGTTTTTAAATGAATTTGTACTAAAAGTTGCTATGGATTGCTTATCTAGAACGAAGAAGAGGACGCCAGTAGATACAACAGAACTTAGAAGGAACTGGTTTATAACAGAAGTCATTAGAAAAGGTAATGACTTTATAGTTTATCTCTATAACAAAAAGGATTATGCAACGTTTGTAGAGTATGGACATACTACCAGGAATAGAGAAGATTGGGTTGAAGGTTACTATATGGCTACTATATCAATAGAAGAACTGGAAAGAAAGTTGCCAGGTAGATTTGAAAAAGAGTTTACAAGATTTATGAAAGAAAAGGGGATAAGCTAGTGGCTAAGATATTAAGCGAAACTGTTAAAAGTGCAATTTCACTGAAGATAAAGTCTAATTATCCAGATGTAAATATATATAAGAATAAAGTTAAGCAAGGTATGAAAATGCCTTGTTTTTTTATATCTCAAATTGATACATCACAAGAGAAAGTAAGCAAAACAGTATATAAAAGAGATTATGTTTTTAATATTAGATATCACATAGATGCATCAACTAGAACAGAATTAGATGAAGTTGGTATAGATCTATTAGGTATATTAGATCAATTAGAAATAGATAAAGATATGTTCTTTGGTAATAAGTTAAGATATGAAATTATAGATGAAGTGCTTCATGTTTTTGTTAACTATAGTATTAGATTAGTTAAAGAAGATGAGGGTGGAATACCTATGGAAACACTTGATATTAAAGGAGGAATGAAATAAATGGCAGGTGGAGTTTTTGTTAGTCAAAATAAAATAAGACCAGGTGCGTATATTAATTTTAAAAGTGTAGCTAAGCCTTTAGGACTTGTAGGTAACAGGGGAATAGTTACTATGCCATTAAAGATGGGATGGGGAAAGAATGATGGAATTATAGAGGTATTTAGTTCTGATATAGCAGACGGAAAGTGCCTTGATAAAATAGGGTATTATGGTAGTGAAGATGAAGTTCAATCAATAAGAGAAGCGTTAAAAAACAGTCATTCGTTATTACTATTCAGATTAGATAGCAATGGAGAAAAAGCCATTGCAGAAATATCACCGCTTACGGCAATAGCTAAATATGAGGGAGTAGTAGGGAATAGGTTATCTATAGCAATAAAAAGAGTAGATTCTTCTAAATTTAAAGTGATTACTTACTACAATGGACAAGAAAAGGATAGTCAAATTGTAGCAAACGCAGAGGAGTTAAAGTCTAATGATTGGGTTGAGTTTGCGGGAACTGGTAGTTTGGATGAAAATGCAGGAACTTCATTATTTGGTGGATCAAATGGAACTGTAGGAGCGGATGCCTATGGAAACTATATAAATATAATAAAATCTAAACAATGGAGCACCATGTGTATTGCAAATGATACTGTATCTATCAACCAAACGATTGTAGAGTTCATTAGAGAGCAGAGAGAAGTAAAAGGTAAGAAAGTACAAGCAGTATTAAAGAATCATAATAAGGCTGATTATGAGGGGGTTATAAGTGTATCACAAGGGTACAAGACTATAGATGAAACTATAGGAGTGGATAGTTTTGTTGCTTATGTTGGAGGATTAACAGCTGGAACAGATTTAAATAAATCTAATACATATAGAGTTATAGATGGAGCTGTGGAAATAATTAACCCGAAAGGTGATGAAGACATAGAGAGTGGTTTATTAAATGGTGAGTTTATACTCTCATATAGACAAGATGAGTCAGTGATAATTGAAAGCGATATAAATACTTTATATACATTTACACCTGATAAGAGTAGAGATTTTTCAAAGAACAGAGTAATAAGAGCAATGGATGATGTAAATAACTCTATAAAGCATATGTTTGAAAAGAACTATATAGGAAAAGTTGATAATAATGCAGATGGTTGGAATATATTTAAAGCTGATATAATTTCTTACTTAAATCAATTAAGAAAAATGAATGCTATTAAAGATTTTAAACCTGAAGATATTATAGTTGCAGCAGGAAATGATATTAACTCAGTAATTGTTGATTTAGGAATAACTCCAGTAGATTCGATGGAGAAGCTTTATATGACAGTAATAATGGGATAGGAGGTCAAATAAATGTATTTAAACGGTAAGGACACAATAAGTGGTCAAGAAGGATTTGCGCAAGTAAATATAGATGGAGAAATTCATAAGTTATTTTCTTTGAAGTCCGTAGAAGCTACAATGGAAAAACAGAAAACGGAAGTAAAAACAATAGGAAAAAGAGGCACTCAGCATAAAGCTACTGGGTGGTCTGGTAGTGGTAATATGAAGTTACACTATGTAACATCTTTATTTAGACAATTGGCATTACAATATATCAAGACAGGTAAAGATATATACTTTGATATGATAGTTACAAATGAAGATCCTTCATCAAAGGTAGGTAAGCAGACAACTGTATTATATAACTGTAATCTTGATAGTGTTGTTATGGCAAAGCTTGATATAGATAGTGAAACATTAGATGAAGATTTAGATTTTACATTTGATGATGTTGATATTTTAGATCAATTTTCATCACCAGATTACTTAAGATAGAAAAATATATAATGATAGGAGAAGATATATATGTCAAAATTAATGACTTTTTTATTAGAAAATAAGGTAGATAACTTAACGGAGGATATTATAGTTTCAGATAGATTCAAAGTAGATGATGAAATTTTAAAATTTAAAATTAAAGCACTAACTCCAGAACAATTTTCAGAACTTCAAAAGCAATGTACAAAGGTAGGGAAAAAACAAAAGGTTACTTTTGATTCTAAGACATTTAATGAACAGTTAATAATAAACTATACGTTAGAACCTAATTTCAGGGATGCAGAAGCAATTAAAAGTGCTGGATGTGTATCACCAGAACAATTATTAAATAAAGTGTTACTAGCAGGTGAAGTTATAACTTTATCTGAAGAGATTAGTAGGTTATCAGGATTTGATAAGGATTTGGATGAAATTAGAGAAGAAGCAAAAAACTAATTAAGGAAGGGGACGGTGAAACTATGTATGCATATTACTGCATACATAAATTTCATTGGAAACCTAGTGAATTTGTCAACCTTCCTATAAATGAAAAAGCTTTTGTAATGGCTTGTATAGATGAGAGAGTTGCAGAAGAAAAAAAGGAAAAATCAAGAATGAAAAAAAGTAGGAGGTAATCTAAATGGCAACTATTAATAATGCAATAGCAATGCAAGATAGAATGTCTCCTGTATTCAATAAAATGATTAAAGCCATGAATTCTACATTGAAAGTATTAGAGAAAGTTAATAAAGCTTCAAATACAGGAGTAACAGGAACTGCATTTAAAAAGGCTCAAAAAGATATTAATGCAGCAACAAATGCTGTAACTAAGTTTAATAATCAATTAAATAAAACTAGAAGTAATGCAAGCAATCCAATTAATGTACCTATTAATACCAGTTCAGTGGGTGGTGGATTAGGATTGTTAAATGTTAATGCAGGTTTAGCATTGGCAGGTCAAATAAAAAGTATGGTTCAATCTTCTACTAGTTTTCTAGATAATTTAACGTTAACAAAAGCTAGACTCGATTTAATCAATGATGGGACACAAACAACTGTAGAGTTACAAGATAAGTTATTAAGTTCGGCAGATCGTGCAAGGATGAGTTATGAGGATATGGCAAAAAGTGTTTCTAAGCTTAATATGTTAGCTTCAGAGCAGTTTACAAGTAATGAAGAGGCAATTGCATTTGTAGAAACATTAAATAAGATGTTTGTTGTATCGGGAACTGGAGCACAGGAAGCTCAGTCGGCTATGTATCAATTAACACAGGCCATGGCATCAGGAAAGCTTCAGGGAGATGAATTTAGGTCAATTATGGAGAATGCACCTATGCTAGCTGAAGCAATTGCAAACTATGTAGGCAAAAGTAAAGGAGAACTTAAAACACTTTCAAGTGAAGGGGCAATAACTGCAGATATAATAAAAGGTGCTATGTTTAATGCAGTAGATGATGTTAATAGTAAATTTGAACAAATGCCGATGACATTTGGACAAAAAATGGAGAAAGTAAAAAATATTATGATGACTAAAATGAGTGGTGTAGCTGAGAAGTTTTCAGAGTGGTTAAACAGTGAACAGGCAGATGTATTCTTTGATGCATTAGCAACTGGAATAGCTGTCTTTGCTAATATAGCTATGGGAGCATTGGACTTAGTAACTCAAGGCGTAAACTTCTTAAGGGATGCATTTATAGCGTTAGAACCTGTACTTATTGTTGGAGCAATATTATTACTCGCTTGGATTTTATCTTTATTACCTGCATTTGTTATAGCTGTTTGGGATGCTGTTGTAGCAGTAGGTGTATGGGCGATAGGGCTTTTAATAGCAAACTGGCCATTATTATTAATAGCATTAGCAATAGGAATATTAATAGGGCTGTTATATGCATTAGGATTTACATTTGCAGAGGTAGTAGGGTTTATATTAGGACTAGTATATGCGTTTGGCGCTATTGTATATAATATTATAATTACGTTAGTTAATCCTTTTATAATATTAGCTAATTTCATAAGGAATATATTTATAGATCCAATAGCGTCTATTAAAATGTTATTCTATGATTTAGGTGAATATATAATTGGAGTAATACTTTGGGTAGCTAAGGCAATCGAAGATTTAGTAAATCTAATACCATTTGTAGAAGTGAATATAACGTCAGGACTTGAGAATATAATGGCTAAGATAGAGCTAGCTAAAGCAGAAATTGCAGCAGAATCAGGAGTAAAAGAAACTAAGTTATTAGAATATAAAGATATAGGTGGGAGTTTCGGAAATGGATTTAATACTGGATCAAACTTTATTAATAACTTTGGAAACAATAGTAATGGGTTTGGGAGTTCATCAGCCAATTTACCTATAGATATGAGTCAATTTACAGGAAATAAAGGGCCTATAGATATTGGTGGAGGAAAACTTGATGAAGTAGGAAAAATAAAAGGTGATGTTAGCATAACGGATGAGGATATTAAGCTTCTAAAAGATATTGCTTCAACAGACTTTATAAATAGTTATACTACATTAAGACCAGAAATGAAGGTCGAGTTTTCAGGGCCAGTAAATGAAACAGCAGATGTTAATAAAATATTAGCAGCAATAGAAGATATGGCAGAGGAAGCACTATCAAATGTAATTATAGAGGAGGCTTCATAATGGCAGTGGGGATATTTATGGAGTATGGAGATTTATTAATACAATTTCCTGTTAATCCAGAAGAAATAAAGATTAATCAAGATGGTAATAATGAAAAAACTGAGGTTGTAAAATTAGGGGAGGTTAACATAGCAAGGGATATGAAATTAGCTAGTATTGAGTTTCAATGCTTTTTACCAGCTACTAACTCATATCCGTTCATTTTAAACAGAAATCAATTTGAGGCGCCAGAATTTTATATTGATTTTATTAATAAAGTAAGAAAAGATAAGAAACCTATACGATTCATAGTAAGTGATAAGAATATAAATATATTAGCTATAATTGAAAACTTCTCGTATAGTTACAAAGCTGGTGATGATGATGTTTACTATAATATATCGTTAAGTGAATATAGAGAAATAAGGGTAAAAACTGTACAAATAGCTGATTATGAAAATAAAAGACCACAGAAGGTTGATCCCCCACCGAAACCGGTTAGTGTTAATAAACAAGTTACACCAGGATGTAGGGTTCTAGTGAATGGAAGACTTCATAGAGATAGTTATGGAAGTGGCCCGGGAATGACATTAACAAATTATACAGGTAAAGTTAATTTTGTTAAGACAGATGGTAGATCACATCCTTACCACGTTACTAATCTAAGTGATGGTTGGATGGGATGGGTACTTTCATCAGCTGTTAAGGTATTATAATGAATATAGAATTTATAGTGCAAAACAGTAATGATGGAAAAGCTTATGATATATCTGATTTAGTTTCAGACATTGATTTCACAACAGAAATGGAAGGTAATCCTGGCAAATTAACGTGTACAATAAATGTTACTCAGAATAGTAATTATGTAAGTGAAGGAAGTCCGGTATCATTCAAAGTTGGGAATGTTAATGTTTTTTGGGGATATGTATTTAAAATAAAAAAGAGTAGTAATCACGAGTTAAATATAACAGCATATGATCAACTAAGATATTTAAAGAGTAAAGATACTTATGTATTTAATGGATTAACTTGCGATGGTATATTTAAAAAAATATGTTCTGATTATGATATCAAAAGCAAAATAGTGCATACTAGCTGGCATACATTGCCACAGAGGATTAATGATAATAAAACATTAGCTGAAATGATTCAGTATGGGTTTGATAAGACATTAATAGATACTGGAGATTGGTTTATGATGAGGGACAATTTTGGGACATTAGAATGTTTAAATGTATGGGAAGAAAAAACAGACTTAGCTATAGGTGATGAAAGTTTACTTAATGATTATAATTATGATTCAGATATAGAAGATAGTTTTAACCAGGTTAAACTAGTAAAAGAAAACAAAGAAACTAAAAAGAGAGAATTATATATAGTAAAAGATAGTTCTAATATGAAGCGGTGGGGAACATTACAATTCTTTGAAACTGTAAATGAGGATATGAATGCAGCACAGATTGAAGAAAGAGCAAATATGTTACTAAAACATTATAATAAAATAAAGAAAAATTTAAAATTAGAATGCATTGGAGATTTGAGAGTTAAGGCTGGATCTGGAATAGTTTTAATAATAAAAGATTTAGAGAATAGTATTCCATATAATCAATATGTAATAGTAAATAAGGTAACTCATAATTTCAAGAATAGCAATCATACTATGAGTATAGAAGTAAAGGTGGTTTAAAATGGCAGGAGAGAAGTTAGTAAAATTAATTCAACAAGGTGCAAGAGGAGCAATCCCACCTACATCATTAACAGACTTAACGTATGGTACTGTTACAGATATTTCACCAATTAAAATAAGTATAGAGGATAGATTTGAGGTAGATAGTAGTTGTTTATTACTATCTCCTTTTTGTTATGAGAAGAAGTTAACAGTAGAAGTGCCAGCACACACTCATACAGTTACTATAAATGACCATAACGTAAGCAAACATAAACACAAATTAGATGATGAAACAAAAGAAACACAAGAAAATGATGATGTTACATTAAAGCACTCATCAAATATTTCAGAAGGAAAAAAGACCAATATACAAATTGTAGTTTGGGAAGGGTTGAAGGTTGGAGATAAGGTATCATTACTTAGAGTATCGGAAGGGCAAAAATTTTATGTGCTAGATAAGGGGGGAAGTAGTGATACCACAGTTTAGTTTTAAAGTAAGTGAATTAGAAGAAAAGAAAAACTCTAACCTAACTTATAAATTAGATCTAGTTAATAAAAGAATATATGGAAAAATAGATGATTATGATGCTGCTAATCAAGCTATAATGAAAATTTTATTAACAGAGAGATTTGAAAATATAGTCTATGATGATGGTTATGGAATAGAAGCTAAGAGGTTTATTGGGAAAGATATAGACTTTATAAAATCTGATATTGAAAGAACTATAAAAGAATCTCTACTTGTAGATGATAGAGTTTTAGAAGTGTTTAATTTTACATCCTTAAATAAATCAGATGTATTGGCCATAGAGTTTGAAGTAAGGACAATCTATGGATCCATTAATATAAAAAGTGAGGTGAGAACATGATAGGAGAACATTTAGAAAAGTACACTTTCGATTATTTAATAAAATCTGCTTTAGAGAAGGTACCAGATGATATTGATAAAAGGCAAGGTTCAATTATATATGATGCATTAGCACCTGCATGTTATCAATTAGCTGATATGTATATGACTATGAGGAGTGTAATCCTTGATACATATATAATGACTTCTTATGGTGAGTATCTCGATAATAAAGTTATAGAGCAAGGATTAAGCAGATATGACTCTACTAAAGCCTTAAAGAAGGGTACATTCACATTTCAAGATGGAACACCTGCTACATTACAAAAGGGAAGTAGATTTTCTACGGTAAACACAACAGAAAATCTAATATATAAAATAATTGATGAAGTTCAAATTGATAATAGAAAAATAGTAGGAGAATATATTTTAGAATGTGAAAAAGGAGGTACTGCAGGTAATTCATATATGGGAGACTTACTTCCTGTAACTTATATAAGCAATTTAAAAAGTTGTAAATTATCAACATTAATATCTCCAGCTAGAGATAAAGAATCAGATGAGGATTTAAGAACACGATATTTATTAGCAGTAAATCAAAAACCATTTGGAGGTAATTGTGCTCAATATAATCAAGAATTAATTGATTTAGATGGAGTGGCAGCTGCACAAGTATATCCAACTTGGAATGGTGGGGGTACGGTTAAGTGTTCAATTATTGATTCAGACTACAAACCTGTTACTGGGGAGTTTTTAGAATATGTACAGAATTTAGTTGATCCAGAAGAGAACACTGGTGGAGGGTTAGGATTAGCACCAATAGGTCATAAAGTAACAGTAACAACTCCAAGTGTTGTTACAATAAATATAAATGCTGATATAAATCTTCTGACAGGATATATTTTAGAACAAGTTGATAATCAGATCAAATCATCTATAGATGAGTATTTAAAATCACTAAGAAAGAATTGGGGTATATCAGATGATTACAACAAGTATTCTTTAAGCATATATACATCTCAAATAACTGCAAGTATATTAAAAGTCACTGGAGTAGCAAATGCTAGCAACATAAGAATAAATGGTAAAGATAAAGATTTAATCTTAAGAGAAGATGGGGAAGTGCAGGAACTTCCTATGCTAGGAGAGGTGGTATTTAATTAATGATAGACATTAAACCATATTTTCCTAATATTTATGAAGGAATACTTGAAACAGATAATTTAATAAAAGCAGAAAATAGCCTGTTTAATGAACTCGATGAGGAATTAAACAGGCTGTTATTAAATCAATTTATAAATACTTGTGATGTTCAAACACTTAACTTGCATGAAACTATGCTTAAGATAGTTCCAGATCCAAGAGAAAGTATTATATTCAGAAGACAAAGAATGTTAAATAGGTTATCTATGAACTCAGCATTTACTTTAAAATTTCTAAAACAAAAATTAAATGAAATAATTGGTGAGAATAATTACGAAATATATATAGATTATGGGAATTACATAATGTATGTAGAATCTATAACCTTAAACCAAGAATGGTTTTCAGAAACGTATATAACAATAAATAAAATAAAGCCTGCGAATATGGTATTTGTAAATAAGCCTAAGATAGGTACTTCAATAGTGGTAAATGAAGAGGTTACATACTCACAAAGAGAATATAACTACAGATTAGGCACTAGGTGGAGACTGGGGGCTAAACCATTTAAATCTCTAAATCCTAAGGGGGGATTAAAAATGAAGGATGGAAAATCTGTAACAGAAGATCTGTTAGATAGCTTAAGAGAAAAAGCTCTAAGTAGAATTAGTAGTATTAGAATTAACAACACTTTAATTATAAATACATTTATAATTAAAGAATTACAGAGCAAAAACATAATAATAGAATACGCAGTATTAAAGAAAGATGTAGTAGATAATATAAATAAAATTGAAGTTATTGATGGAAATAATAAGGTATTAACAACTATAGATGTATATGTACCTGTAATAGAAGATTTAGAGATTAAACATATGCTAAAAGTAGAGGAGGGAGTTATAACAAATGGAGTTTAAAACGAATTGGACACTAAATGAAACTGTGATGCCTGAAGATATGAATAATATAGGTAAGGGGCTTAATGATTTAGACAGTAAAGCTTTAGATTTGGATAAGAAGAAGTTAGATAAAACAGGTGGAACCGTTACTGGAACTATTAATGCTACAAACCTTCAAGTTGGCGGGGCTAATGTATACACAACAAGTAGAAAACCATCGCCATCTGATATTGGAGCATCAGCATCAAATCACATTCATGATGATAGGTATTATACTGAAGCGGAGATAGATGTAAACATGAATAAAAAACTAGATAAAACTGGTGGAACAATGACTGGAACTTTACATGTAAATAGCGATATAAACATATTAGGAGTAGTTAAATACAAGGGTACAACCTTCCTTAGAAGAAGTGATGCTGGAAATGTAATATTAAGTGGTGCAACAACAGGTGATATGTATTTAAGACCACAGGGGGATACAGTAACAGAGGGGCAGGTTATTATCAACTCAAGTGGTGTGCTAAATGCACCAAATCTTCAAGTTGGCGGGGCTAATGTTTATACTACTAGTAGGAAGCCAACAGTAGCAGATATAGGAGCATCGCCTTCAAATCATAATCATGACACTGCTTATTTAGGGAAAACTGCCAAAGCAGAAAGTTCTAAAGTAGCTGATGCTGTAGCATGGGGGAGTGTAACAGGTAAACCGAGTACATTTGCTCCAATAGTAGGAACAGGAAGCAATCAAGCAGCAGCAGGTAATCATAATCATGACACTGCTTATTTAGGGAAGACTGCTAAAGCAGAAAGTTCTAAAGTAGCTGATGCTGTAGCATGGGGAAGTGTAACAGGTAAACCGAGTACATTTGCTCCAATAGTAGGAACCGCAAGCAATCAGGCAGCTGCAGGTAACCATAATCATTATTATACACTTGGAGAATATACATCTTCAGGAACACAAACTCCTGCGAATCTTGGTTCAGGTAAATTAAAATTAAACATGCTTAATTCAACAACTTCTGGGTTAGGTGGGTGGGCAGATGTTTTATGGATGTCTTCATATGCAGGAGCAGACGTTAAAACTTCTAATGCATTAGTAATGAGTAAAGTTGGGCCTAGAATAGGTTTTAAACAGGCTAATTATGATGCAACTGCTTGGGGGCGAACTTATGAAATATATCACGAAGGAAACAAGCAACCTGTGGCTTGGGGAGATGTAAGTGGAAAACCTAGTACATTCGCGCCTATTATAGGGACAGCTTCAAATCAAGCTGCAGCTGGCAATCATACTCATAGTTACTTGCCATTAAGTGGAGGGACAATTACTGGAGAATTAAAGGTAAATGCAACTAATGGTATTAATTTTAGTAATGATGATAAAATTATTTATGATGATACTAACAATATTTTTAAATTTTCTGCCGATGCAGCTACTAATAAATCTATCGTACAGATGGGAAAATTAAGTATTGATTCTCAAGACAGTTTATATCCTCAAATGTTTGCAAAAGGTTCTGCAAATGTGGGTATAGAATTGAACAGAGGAGAAAATGTATCTTACAGAATTAGTAATGAAGCAGGAACTTTTAAGGTGCTAAATAATCATGCGAATAGAGCTAGTATGAAACCTTTATTTATAGTAGCTCCTCAAGGTAATGCAAATGAATTCCGCACAACAGGAGATCATTGTTGGGCTGGATTTTATAGAGCAGATGGAAAAAGGTATGGTTATGTTGGTAATGGTTCGCCAGGAAATAATGTAATGCATGTAACTTCGGATATAGATAGTGTGGAATTACACCCTAACAATTATTATACAAGAAGTAACGGAAACTTTAATCCATATAGTGATAATAGTCATTGGCTTGGAACAAATAGCCCGCAACAACGTTGGATTGGAATGTGTTCTATGAGTGGAGTTATAGGAGGATCTGACGCAAGGTTTAAACAAAATATTGTTAGAATGAATGGAGAACAGCTTTATTTCGATCAAGATAAAAAATGTTTAATTAGATCTAAAACTAAAATCAAACTAGAAAAAGCGATGTCTTCTGAATATTATGAGTTTATTAAAAGCAGATTTATTCCTACTTACTATAATTATAAAGCACCTGAATTCGTTGAAGATATGGATGGCAATAAAAAAGATAGAAATATGGATACGGCAGAAGAATCTAAATTATTAAAAAATATAGGATTTATTGCACAGGACTATGATTTGGAAAATGATAAAGTTGCTCAAGAATTTATAATTGATAGCGGAAATGGTGATTTAATGTATAATCATATGTCTTATGTGACAGTAGGAATGATAGCACTCCAAGAGGCTATTAAAAAGATAGATAAATTAGAAGAAGAATTACAATTGTTAAAAGAAAATGCTAAATAATATTAGTTAGAAGAGGTAGATATTTAATCTATCTCTTTTATTATTAAAAATAATAGGAATAGGTGATTATTATATGGAGGAATTAATAGCAAGAGGTTTGGAGCAGGGGCTTGGATATGGATTATTCATAGCCCTTTTGCTTTATGTTCTTAAGACAACAGGAGATAGAGAAAGGAAGTATCAAAAACTACTTGAAACTTTATCTGAAAGACTTAATAGAAATATAGAAAATGTTGAAAATGATGTCAAAGACATTAAAAAATATATATTTAAAAATAATAAATAAAGTGAGGTAAAAAATATGAACAATTTAGTAGAATTAGTACCAAATGACCTAGGGATAGTTATAGCAGCAACATATGTTATGGGGATTTATTTAAAATCTCAACCGAGGGTGAAAGACCATTACATTCCAACTGTATTAGTATTATTGGCAATAGTTGCATCTATGCTAATAAGTGGGTTCAATGTAAATTCATTATTACAAGGGATTTTATGTTGGGGTATATCAATAGGGATTAATCAAACAGCAAAGCAAATTATTAAGGGGGAAGAATAATATGATAATCGGATTAAGAGCAGGGCATTCAGCAAAATGTGGTGGAGCAAATAAATATCTAAATGAATATAACCAATGTATTGAATTATTTAAGTATGTTAGAGACTTATTAAAGGCACAAGGGCATACAGTGATAGACTGTAATTCTACTGCTTCAACACAAAGTACAGAGCTTAGAGAAGGGACAGATAAGGCTAATAAAAACAAATGTGATATCTATATTACACTACATATGAATGCAAGTGGTGGGGCTGGATATGGTACCGAGGTGTGGACTTATAATTCTACATCTACAAAAGCAAATGATATTGGGAAAAGATTATGTGCAAACATGGCAGAATTGGGGTTAAGAAATAGAGGATTAAAACATAATCAAGGCTATCATGATCTAAAACAAACTACAATGCAAGCAGCTATATTCGAGTTATTATTCGTAGATAATCAAGGAGATGTTGACATTTGGAATAAGAATTCTTGGGATACTATAGCTAGAAAAGTTGCTAATGCAATTGATCCTAATATTCCAAAAGTAAAACCAGCACCACCTACACCACCAGTACAAACTGGACAAACATTCTATAGAGTAATTGCTGGTAGTTATTCAGAAAGAGCAAATGCAGATAAAAGAAAAGCAGAGTTAGAAGCAAAAGGCTTTACTGGTGTGTTTTTAGAAGCAATTAAAAAATAAACAAAAGGCAGGTTAGATTATTTCATTCTAGCCTGCCTTTTGGATATGAAAAAAGATTAGATACAGCAATATCTAATCTTTTGCAACACACTCTTGAAAGGAGGTGCCATATGAAATTTAAATACCTTAAACTAAAAATTAACTTCACAATCTTTAGTTTTTTACTAGAACTTAAAAAATAACTTTAAATAGATTATATCATTAAAATTGTATGTATACAATTGTTTTATGTGTGGCATAGAAAAAAAGTTTTGATTTAAATATAAAGTAGTTAATGGTATTGGCGATAAAATAAGTATTATGAATTATAACAACAAAGGGGAAAATTTATGGAATATACATATAAAGAATTTAAAAATACTCAAATGGGTAACGATACATTTTTAGATTGGACTGAGTATAGAAAAGCAATAACAAATAAAATGTTAGAAGAGCTTGACGATGAAAATAAAAGCTTGATTATATTTGGAGCTGGTGAGTGTAATGATATAGACTTAAAAAGATTTAATAAAAAATTTAATAAAATTACTTTGATTGATTTTAATGAAATAGCTTTACAAGGAGCAATTGAAAAGCATAAATTACAAAATGAACAGGGGATAGAATTTAAGAAAATAGACTTTTTAGGAGTATCTAATGCTACCTATGAAGAATATGAAGAAATGCTAATTAATAAAACACCAATAAAAAAAATAGTTAAATTTTTAAGAGGGGAAGCAAATAAACTATTAGAAAGTAAAATAGATTTAAATCTACAGAAACATGAAGTAGCAATTTGTCTAGGAGTTCATAGTCAGATAACAATTACATTTGTAGGAGTTTTAGCAAATTATTTAAATAATTACGATAAAAAAGAAATAAAAAAGGTCTATGAAGAAATCGAATATATGAATACGAAAGTAGCGAAGAGATTAAATGATTGTATATTAGAGAATATTACAAGCAAGGCTATTATGGGATTTGATATTATGGAAATAAGTAAAGATTTAGGTACTGCTATATTAATTCCTTCAATAATGGATTACTGTTCAAGAAGAGATTTCAATAATCTTTATGATAAAATAGTAAGTAAAAACTTAATTTCAGGTGCATCTAATGGCAATAGGGATATAGCTGTACGTATGTTAGAAAATGAAATTAATATTGAGTGTTTTAATACGATATTTTGGCCATTTAACATTAATAAATGTTATCTTCTGTACCTATATACTATTAGCAAATTAACAATATAACTATAGAAAAATGGGAGTCTTAACTCCCATTTTTTTTGAATTTAAAAGAAATTCATAATTTCATCAGTTAATTCAATATTTTCAGCTTGTTCATTTTGTGTCATTTCTACACAGTTTTGCACATTTTTATCACTTTCTTGTGATTCAATAACCTCGATAGGTGTATTAATTGTGTCAGAATATGATAAAACTACACGATTTGTTGCATTTTGGTACAAAATATACTTTATATAATCACCAGCATTGTATTGGTTTTCTAAGAAGTCTATTATAGTTTTATCTTTTGGCTTATCCTCATTTAGCGTGAAGTTTATTCTCATTATTATTTCCATACCTTATTACAAAGATTTAAAGCACCAAGAGCATTACTATATAACCCTTCAGGATGTATTGTAGCAGGTGTACTTTTCTCTATGTATTCTTTTAATACTAAAGAGCCACCAGCAGCAAAGATTACATCGTAATTTTTAATGTTGATATTACCCTTTACAGCATTAAGAATTTGTTTTAAGAAATCAAGATAAACATCATCAGCAACAGTTATCTTTCCTCTCTTAATTAGTCTTTCAATATCTTCCTCAACATAATCATTACCCTTAGCATTTTCTAGTTCCTTTATGATCCTGTACAAATCAAATATACCTAGCTTAATTGTAAAGTTTCTTTCAAGCTTACCTTCAATGAATGAAGCAACATTTATAGTTCTACTTCCAATATCAATAAGAATAATATCTTTCTTGTTAGCCTCAGTTTGATCTAAGCTATAATATGATACATAACCTTCAGGTAATATGGCAACATTATGTATATATTTTTTCACAATCTTGTCATTTACTTTATATTCAAACTGTTTACCTTTAAATTGTTCTATAAGCTTATCCTTATTTAGCAGCTGATTTACTGGGAGTAATAAGCATAAGTTAACATTTGTATCAGAGGTTGCTTTATTAAGTCCATATAGAGCAATAGGCATATAATTCTTATCAACCTTATTATACTCTCTATCAAGTTCACCAACAGATATATAAGTTGTTTTATTATTAAAATTAACGCTTTCAAAAGCTTCACCATTTGCATTGAATCCAGTAGAGAACTTTGAAGAAAAGTTCCCTTTTTTATCACCAACAAATTTAGTATTATAGTTTCCTAAATCAAGAACAATATTTCTCATATTAATTTACACCTCATTATCAATATATTGTTTCCATGCATTATTGATTGATTTATATAAAAAATCCTTATGGTATTCAGGTTTATAATATAATCTAACTAATGCATTATAAGTTTTTATAAGTTCTTTAGCAGCTTTAAAATTAATGTTATCTTCTTTATTAGGGCATTTCTTTAATTCTAATGATGTTAATAAAAAGCATAATTTTATTTCTTCATTAATTCTATAAATCATGTGATCATCCATATTTAATAACCTCTAATTTCATTAAATTCTCTAACTAGAAATCTATAAGCTCCTGGAGCTATAAACTTAAGTAAATTGACGATAAAAAATATAGCTATTATAGTTACACACCCATAAACTACAGCCCAAAAGCTCCAAGTTACGAATACTATTAACAGTTCAAATAATAAATTAAAATCCATTTTAACAATTCCTCCTTGTAATGAGGAGCAATATAAGTTACACTAATTTTGCGAGAATCGGTGGTAACTTAGTTGCTGCCTTTTTTATTTATCTTTTTCAGTTTCTTTAATAAGAGCATTTAATTCTTCTTTTAGGAATTTAGCACTTAATGCAAATATAGCAGCGTAGAACTCTACAAGTTCTGTTGATGTTTCTAAGCTTAAATCGAGTTAATCATTATTTTTCTTAGCTTTAATTGAATTACTTATTGTTGAGTAAATCATTACTGATAATTTAATTTGTGCTTTAGCAGATAAATCAAAATCTATTTTCATAACAATCACCATCCATATTATATTTATTTAATTGATCCTCGAGTGATAATGATTCTATTAGTTCATCATCACTAAAAATAACAGGTAACATTGAATCTTCTTTCTTAAAGAGCTTTAACATATCTTGTGTTATATTAATTCTATTTCTAGCTATAATATCTAAATAACAGTCAATCAGGAAAGTAAATTTCTTACCTTTAAACTTATTAAATTTTCCAAGAGCTTGTATTAAAAATCTATTATCCATTGTACCAGCAACATACGATTGCCACTTTGAAAGTGTTAATCCTGTTTTCCCTTCTATAAGTTCAGTATTTTCATTTTTTGGTTTATAAGTAGTGTTTTTAACTACATCAATAGCCTTTTTAACACCTTCTTTTACATTAGTGGCTATTTCTTTCAAAGTTCCTAAAGTGAAGCTATAAATCCACTTAGAGCCTTGTCTAGTTTTACTTTCAACTAGCAAACCGAAAGTCTTTAATTCTTTCCATACTCTTCTAAAAGACTTTTCACCATAACCAGACATTTTAAGTAGATAACTTCTTCTAATTTCAAAATTAGGAATAGTAGAGAAGTGTTTGATAATTGTATATAAGCCTTTAGCTTCTAGAGATAAGTTTTCGTTAAGTAGGATTGAGTTATCTACTTGAGTATGTTTAGCCATGTTTTCGCCTCCTTTTTAAATGTAATAATTTAAAACATCCATCTTTTGATTAAATATTAAACTAATAGATTAAATAAGTCAATAGTTTATTTTAAACTATTTAGTTTATTTTTTAATTATATTGATATGTTTTTAATATATTGATATAATATAAGTATATAAAAGAGGTGAAATAAATGTCTTTAAAGCAAGAAATTAAAGGATATATAGTTTTAAGTGGATATACAATAACTCAAGTGGTTGAAGCTTTGAATGAGAAGAATGGAACAGACTATACTGTTCAAAATTTATCGAACAAAATAAGAAAAGAATCACTTAAATATACTGAAGTATTAGATATTGCAGATATTATAGGTTACTCCATTTCTTGGAGCAAGAAAGTATAAGAGATCTTTGGATATTATCCAGAGATTTTTTTATTGCCTAAAAATATAAAATTAAGAATAATTTCAAGAAATAATATTACATGATTGGGTATAAGCTAATAATAATTATTCATATAGTTTTATTAATATAATCTTATTAGTATATTGGTATGTATTAGCCTATCTCAGCGAGACTGCCCGAAAGGACTATCTGACAAAAGAAAATTTAGGTTTAGAGTACGCAAAGACAAGTTTTAAAGTAATTATATTTTTTGTACTATTATTGATAGGAAGTATTATATCAATATTTATAGTTGAATTCTTATAAGGCAAGAGAAGGCTAGATAAAGATGTATCTAGCCTTTCTTTAAAATTCATATTAAATGTCGCCAGTTTTTTATTTGGCGACATTTTGACGACAATGTATAACTAGTGAAATAGTTTAGTTTAAACTAAAATCAATCACAATAAATATTAGTATCGTATTGATACATTGGAAAATCAAATATAATATAGCAAATCAAAGCGGTAAAATGCAATAAAGTTTTTTATTTCTCAAAACGCCACATGGTGAGTGTGTAGTTAAATTATCTAAATAACATCAGTGTTTTACGC
>JAVWLU010000019.1:0-31209 GCA_036637795.1 Clostridium sp.
TAGCGTTATTTATTTATAAAGAAGCTGGAAGTATCTGCGAAAATTTAACCGAATGTGGAGTGAATTTACCATCTATAGTGCAAGAAAAGTTAGAAGTTTTTAATAAGAAAGAAATTAATAAGATACAAGTTACAGAAGTTAAGGAAGAGTAGAGCATTAAGTTTTACCCTTTTTAAATTATAAAAATATATAAGGATAGGTGATATTAGTGTTAAAAAGAATGATTTTAGATTCAAGTAAACAATCAAAGAAGTTTCCACATCCAATGGAGCCGATTGGGTTCTGTATTCATAATACGGATAATTCAGCACCAGCAATAAATGAAAGGAATAACCTTAACAGATCAGATAATAATTCTGAAGTAAGTTTTCATGTAGTTACTGATGAAAATGAAAGTATACAATGTATAGAGTTTAATCGTAATGCTTGGGCCAGCGGAGATGGCGGTCAAGGAACAGGAAATAGAAAATATATTCATTGGGAAATTGCTAGAAGTCATAGTGTAGATTCTTCATTATTTGCAGCAGCACAAGAAAGAGCAGCTAAGGACTTAGCTGAAGAATTAAAGAAAAGAGGATGGGGAATAGATAGAATTAAAACTCACAGAGATTTTAGCAACAAGAACTGTCCTTCTAGAACCGATATATCTAAGTTTAAGTCTAAAGTACAGGCTTATTTAGACAATGCAAATATAAATATACCTAGCACTAATCCTGATGTTAATGCAAGTATAAAAATAGGGGATAAGGTACAAGCGTTTGGAAAGACATATGCAACAGGACAAGTAATACCTGACTGGGTTAAAAAGAATACTTATACAGTAACTAAAATATCAGGAAACAAGGTATTGTTATCAGATATTAATAGTTGGGTATATTCGGGAGATGTTAAAAAGATAGAAGAGAGTAAGCCACCAGTTACGCCTACACCACCACAACCAACAGGAAGAAAGAAAACTATATTAAGTGTTAATAGTGCTCATGAATGGGTTACTAGACTACAAAGAGAACTAAATGCACAAGGATTTAGAGATTACAATGGATCCACATTAGTTGCAAATGGTTATCCTGGCAAATGTACATTAAGTGCGTGTGAAAGAACACCACTAAAGCATGGATCTAAAGGAAACATTACTAAGTTAGTTCAAGAAATGTTAAATAAATTAGGTTACAACACTAATGGAATAGATGGATCATTTGGTCCAGGAATGAAAGCAGCAGTAGAGCAATATCAAAAGGATTGGGGATTAACTGTTGATGGAGCATTTGGACCACAATGTTATAAAGCAATGCTAGGTATGTAATGCAAAAGAGTTAGTAAGTAGAGAAATCTATTTACTAACTCTTTTTTTTGTGAAAATTTATTTAATTTGGTAGAAAGTGTTGACATATTATACTATGCGTAGTATAATATAATTAGGGGGTGAGGGAAAGAGTGGTTAAGAAATTAAAAGAAGTCGGAAAAGTGGTTGAAGCACTTACCGACTTAGGTCTGAGAATAGGAACTCTACTAGCAGTCATTAAAATGATACTAAGTTCCTTATAACAAAAGGGAGGGAAACCTCCCTAAATATAAAATAACACAAAAACCACTCACAAACAATATGAGAGAAGTATACAAAGAATCTTTTAAACTTATATGGGCAATCATAAGACTACTTATATTAGTAGTAGGATTAGGTTATATACTAGTAAATTTAATAATTAAGTAGGTGAAAAAATGGAAAAGAACTCGCAAACTGAAGCTAACAAGAAATGGCAAGATAAGAATAAAGAGAGAGCAAAATATTTGAGTGATAGATCCAGGGCAAGAAGTTTCATAAAAAACAGATCTGAATTATCAGATCTGGATGAAATGATTAAATTAATAGAAATTAGAAAACAAGAATTAACAAACAAATAATAAAAAAATAAACCAGGACAAATTTAAGTCCTGGTTTATTTTAATTTCAAATTAGTGTCAAAACTTAAAACTTATGAGCTACTAAAATTTATGACGAAAAAATGCGAACTGTAAGGGGTTCAAAACTTAGGTCAAAAAGATATATAATATAAATAGACTTATGATACTAAGTTATAGAATTTTATACTAAGTTTTGGCCCAGGAGGGGAATATATGAATTATGGATATGCTAGAGTAAGTACAACTAAACAAGGATATGGAAATTCTTTAGAAGAACAGTTAGGAGCTCTATTTAGTGCTGGATGTGAAGAGATATTTGAAGAGAGGTTTACAGCAAAACATAACGATAGACCTAAATTAAAAGAGGTATTAGCAAAGTTGGAGAGTGGAGATACTTTTACAGTGACTAAAATAGATAGATTTGCTAGAAGCTTAATTTCTGGATCTAAATTAGTAGAAGATCTAATAAGCAAAGGGATAATAGTTAATATATTAAATATAGGAATTATGGATAACTCACCTTCAAGAAAATTAATTAGAAATATATTTTTATCTTTTGCAGAATTTGAAAGAGATATGATAATAGAGAGAACAAGCGAGGGAAAAGCTATAGCAAAAACCAAAGAAGGGTTTAAAGAGGGCAGACCTAAAAAGTTTGATGAAAAGTTAGTAGAATATGCAATATCACTACTAACTGTAAATGGTGGAGAATGTAGCTATAAAGAAGTTGAAACTATAACTGGAATAAGTAGCAGCACTTTAAAAAGAGAGAATTTAAAGAGAAAAACTATAACATAAAAACAACATAAAAATAACGTATAAAAATTATTGACATAATAAAACATGTGTATTACAATAATAATTGTAGTAAATAACATAAAAAAAGCGTTAAAATAACGCAAAGGGGAGAATGGTAAAATGGGTAATGTAAAAATAGCAATTGACTGTGGTAATTTTAATTATAAGACAGAGAATGAAATAACATTTAGTTCTATGTTCTGTTTAGATGATGGACAAAGTCATTCTAATGAGGACCAAATAACATATGATGGTGTAACTTATTCTATTGGTAAGGGTTCAAGAGATTTAACATATAACAAGATAGAAAAACAATATATACAATCATTATTATTTGCAATCCATAGAACTTTAGAAGAAAACAATGAATTATTTACAATAAATAAGATAGATTTATGTATAGGATGCCCATTAGATAATACTGGACTAAAAGAGAGATTTACAAGTGAACTAGAAGGTAAATCATTTAAGTATACAGTTGGTAATTCTGAAAGAGTTATAAAGATTGAGCACTTAATGGTTGTTGGAGAAGGTATATCATCTTTCTATAGCCTTGGAAAAGATACTAGACAAAAGAGTACTGTAATATTCGATATAGGTGGATTAAGTGTTAATATATGTTCATTTGTTAATGGAAGATTGGAGCACCACTTTACTTTACCTAAAGGTATGTTAAACGTTCAAGAAGAGATAAGAATAAGAGTTAATTCAGGTGGTAATAATCAAAAGTTAGAAGATATTGAAAGATTAATTAATGATAATTTAGTAAATAATGTAGATGTTGAATATACTAATTTCTTTAATGAAATTATGAACTTTACGAAAATTAAAATTAATATAAACAACTATTCTGAGTTACTTTACACTGGTGGAGGAACTATAAGATTAAAAGAAGTAATACAAAAGTTAAATGCGAGAGCGAAGATGTTTGATAATCCTTTATATTCTAATGTTAAGGGGAATAAAAAGTTATTAAACGCAAAAAAATGGAGTGATTAAGATTGGCAAAAGAAAGTAAAGATCCTAACAAAAAAAGAGCGAGTTTATACTTTAACTTACTTGATCAGGAAGAAAAATTAATATGGGAACATTTAGAGCAAAGAAAAACTAGTCAATATATAAAAAGATTAATATTAAATGATATAAATAACAATGGGCAAGTAGTAGTAACTGGAGTTCCTATACAAGTGCCAAGTGTTGAACAAAAGAATGAGGATAGGGAAATAGAGTCAGTATCGAGCGATGAAAATGAAGAACTTGATATTGATGAAATAGATTTTGAAAATCTATAAGATATAAGATAAATATATAAACTAGGACAATATACGTCCTAGTTTATTTTTATACTAAAAGTATGAGGGTTTATACCTAATAATTTTTGTTAATAATGTAAGTATAAATACTAATAAAAACTTTTCAAAAAAGCATTGACTTTATATCCACGTAGATATATAATAATATTATGGAAAGTAAGTAAACCACTCACATTTATGGAGTTAAGGTGTAAAGGGGAAATTAATAATGAGAGAAGAAATATTAATAAGCTTAAAAGGAATAAATTGTTTAGAAGAAGATTTTAAAAATGAAGTGTCTTGTTGTTTTGAAGATGTTGAAAATGAAATAATAGTATCTGATCAATGCAGAACAAACAATGTTATGAATACTATATGTGATGTATACGTAGCTTATGAGGATACAGAAGACTCAGAAGAGTTTGAATTATTTGTAGAGGTAACTATAGATGATGAAACAGGCGAAAAACATATGTGCGTTATAGCTGCTGCATAGAAAATACTGAGGGGTTCGCCCCTCGAAAGAACAAAATTGTAATTTTAAACTTTGTTAAATGCAGCCAAAGAGCAGCAAGAGTTTGGGACAGAAGTAAAGTGGTAAAAATAATAAATAAGGAACTGATACAAATGAATATATCCGAGGTAAAGACATTAAACGAAGTAAGTGAAGAGTATGGTATAAAAATAATTACTCTTAAAAAAAGATTAGAACTAAAAAGTTTCGGTCTTATAGATGGGGAAGACTATAAGAAATTAGGGCATAGACAAGCTACTATATTAAGCCCAAGTGGAGTTGAAAAGATAACAAAGGAAAGGAGTAGTTATCATGAAATTTAATGCTGGTGTAGAACAGAATATACCATCAGATCTACTAGAAAAATTAAAGGAAGAGGTAGTAACACATGAAAGTAACTGTATTATTTTAGATTATATAGAATCAGAACACAAAATAGGTAAAAGTATTATACATAATTTTACTATATATTATCAGGAATTAGGTTTTTTGGGTGTGTTTGAAAAAGTTATTACTATATTTACTGATTTAGGTACAAGTAGAAAAGATTATAGTAATAATTTTATACATAGATTAGATATAGAAAAATTAATACAACTAACTCATGAAGAATGATTTTAAAAAACAAAATAAAAAAAGGCAGTAACAAAAGCTACCACCGATCCGCAAATTGATTGTAGCATATTGGTTCTGTCCTTGTAAAGGGGATATTAATATGATGAACAATGAAATAGTATTAGGTTTAATAGAGGTAGCTAAATGGCTACTACAAGGTACTAAGTGGCTAGGAATAACAGCTATAGTATTTGCTACAATAGCACTAATTATATTAGCTGCAGCATATATAATACAAAATAGATCATTAAGAAGAAGTATATAAAATAAGAACCAGTAAGTTTGCTACTGGTTCTTATTTTTTAACTATTTTATATGCCTTTAAAAAATTAAAAAGATTTAATATAAATTCTTTACTATCATTACTTTCAAGATGTAAATTATTCCGTTCTTTTGTCCTACCTAGTAGGTAATCGCAACTAACATTAAATAGATCTGCAATCTCAACTATTGAAGCTGCACCAGGTTCATTAACATTAACTTCCCAGCTTGCGACAGTAGATCTTGCAACATTTAACTTAATAGCTAAATCGTCTTGGGTAAGTCCCTGATCTTTCCTTAATTCACTTATAATATCACCAATCATTTTTATCCTCCATAATAAACAAGTTTAAAACAAGATTTGTTTATTAATAGGATAGTTATTATATATAACATTAATTAAAATTAAAGTCACTTTTTACGACAATTTGGGTGTGAAGATATTAAAAAAATAAATACATCTACAGGAGATAAGTCTAAAATATTAGATAGATCTATAATAAGACTAATAGATGCACCAGGTGCATTAGCATTTTCAAGATTAGAAACATAACACTGGCTTATATTAAGTTTACTAGCTAAATTAGATTGTGTAAGCCCTTTTATCTTCCTTGCAGCCTTAATCATAATAACACCTTCTATGTGTATTTAGATTAGTTTAAGTAATAATTAATCTAAATATGTTATAAAAACATAAAGTTTGGAATAAAGTTCTTGTTAGTTGTGGAATAATAAGTTAAACTTATAACAGGTTACATAATAGGCAAAGCAAAGAAAAATAAAAAAAGACTTTACACGCATATGTGACAGGTGTATAATAAGCACTATAAAAGAGAATAAAAAAAAAGTCCTCACATTTAGCGAAAGGCTCCTAAACCTTTGGATAAACTAAACTTTACTGGTAAAACGAATACCAAAAAGCCTACGAGAACTATGATTTTGCAAACAATGTGTTTGCTTGAATATCTAAATTCATTTGAGTTTAGTATATCAAATAATTAAAGTTACTACAAGCCTTTTTTGTACTTTTACTAGTACAAGAATGGCTTTTTTTTATTGTCATAAACAGATAAAAGAGCAACTCCTGTAAAAAAATACATTAACAGGAGGTGTATTTCTTGTACCCTTTTTAGGGGATTAGGAGGAGCAATGAGTAGAAAATTATTTCATGCTGAAGGATCAACTAAATTAAAGAAAACAAGAAATAAAAATAAGATAAAGCAAAAACTTAAAATAGATAAGGCTAAAATATGCTTGAGTTGTGAAAATAATACTGAAGGTTACTGCTCTAAACATAAAGGATGGTGTAGATTAGTAAATTATATATGCCAAGATAAGGACAAGCCTGTAGTAATAACAGACGTATTAGTAGATAGGATATACAAACAAAATAGAAAGTAAATAAATTAAAAATAGATTTATTTAGTACCAAAATTTAATTGGTACAAGCTAGATTGAAGTAGCTAATAACAAGAATGTTAGCAGTTGCCCTATTACTTAAAGATGGGAGCCGGGAAAGGTAATGTTGAGATAACAGTAACTAATAAACGGAGTCTTGCGAAGACTATAAAGATTTACCCTTTAAATAGGTGCTATACGGCGAGTTCAGCCGATGCATAAAGTGAACCTCCAAACAGTAGTAACGTCCCCCTATTGTACGTTCGTTTGGGTTCGAGTAGTGACGACAACTTAAAGGTCGGGTGTGGTAGTTCTAGGAGCATAGGTGCTCGGGAACCATTAGCAGATATATTTATATATAGCATTAGGATAGAACAGTAATGCAGAAAGCTTGTGGGTGCAAATAAATAAGACACGTAACAAATAGGGTGCAGAGAGCGAAGCGACCGATATATACGGTTCAGTAAATAAAGTGAATGTAGTTATTTTCTTATAAATGTCAAAACGTTAAAATTCTTTTTGGCATTTATAAGGGAATAACTGCGTCTTGCTCACTCCCTCAATGCCGGTTCAGTATCTATTCCCTTCTTTGAAAGTCAACAAAAACTTATATAAATAGTATTTAAAAATAAAGAAATACACTGAAATTGATAGACCAACGTAAACTAATACGTAGCTTGTCGAAGTCTTAGTTGAAGGCGGTAGCAGCAAACGATAGTGCGGTAGATTATAAGTAAGTATATATGGTTAGTAAATTCTTAGATAGTATATACTTACTTATAAACTCCTGGCATTATCATTTAAAACAATATTCAGTACAACTAGATGCATGAGGACATTTATTACAGATAATCGGAATAGCAATCACCAACGGAGGGACTTTTAGTATTTTAGATAAAGAGAATATTAATGTTATAGATGGAATTGCCTTATTATTTTCCAGTTGAGATATATAACTTTGATTAACTTTAAGTAGATCTGCAAGTTGTTTTTGAGTTAGGCGTATTTTCGTTCTACATGTTTTGATAATATTAGACATGAAATACCTCAAAACTAGCATAAAACTAATGGTGACTATTGTAAATATTAAAATTTTCCCAATTAAGACCAATATTTAATGGTTTGACGAAGAATGTCGAAAATATAACTACCAGTTATATTTTTTCTGTTAGACTATATATATCAACGAAACATAATAGGGAGAGATTGGTATGAAAATTGTTATAGAATATGAGATATTATATAAAGAAATGGTCACTAATTTAAAAATAGCAAAAAAAAGCAAGATGATTTAATCTTGCTTTTTTTCTTGTCTTTTTTTGTAAAGAATATGGTACATATCTGCCTTTAATGCAACATCTAATAAAGATTTTGCAATATCCATATTTTTTTCAGATGTATACTCCCCATCCAGTGTTATTAATTCTAATTCTAAAATATCATCTATTGCAGATCTTACAGATTTAAATTCATTTCTTGCTTCAGATAATTCTATATCTGATGTAACTCCATACAACCAATAAGCTTCAGACAAACCAGTTTTAGTTACTATCTTATCTAAAAATGCTTTATTTGGATCTCTATATCCATTTTCTATCATTGTATAGATATTTCTACTCATATCTAACCATTTAGAGAAATTAGTCTTAGTAGTATATCCATTATCGATTCTATAATCATGTAACCTTTTAGTAAGGCCTATATATCTTTCTTCATTATTCATAAAATTGACACTCCTTTGTTTCTATAATTATATTATATACACTTTTAAGTGACAAATCAAGTATAAAATTGGATAAATTGACTAAAAAGTAATAAATTAACCAATTTTTAATACACCAATTTGTGACATATTAATAGTAAAATAAAGCATTACAGAGCATTTGCAAGATAATTAGATTAAACAAGACATCTTAAAGTAGAATATTACACCGATTTGTGTCATAATATAAGTAAGGAGTGATGTTATGAATTTAAGGAAATTGAGAGTTGAAAAGGGTTTATTGCAGTACTATGTTGCCAACAAGATGAAAATTTCAAAAAGACAAATAGTACGAATAGAAAATGGACAAAGAAAGAATATTAATATTTATAAAAAAGCATTAGCAGAAATATACGGAGTACCAGAAAAAGATATATTAAGCGCTTGGGAGGTAACTAAAAATGAAAAAAGTAGTACAAGCAGAAATTGAGTATTTAGAGCAACTTAATCTAGTAAAAAAAATGGTTAAAGATACTTTAAATAAAAAAACGGCTTAACTATGATGACAAGTAATAATAAAATAAAGTTTTGTAAAATGACTAGAGAACTTGTAGATTTAGCAAGTTCTCGAAGCATGGCCCTTAATCATAAAGGAGAAAAATTCAATTTTGGTTACTACACATTATTACTACATGAGGTAGTAAGGGAGTTAGAAGATGAAGATATCGTTAAGATCTATCCAGGTGGACTTAATAAAGAGTTTATAAATTCAGCAGTAAGCAATTATTTTACTGGATTAAATGTAGAAGATGCATTAAAAAAAGCAGCTAATGAGGTGAGCAAGTAATGGAAAAGTTGAGAGATCAGTTATACAAGGAAATAAACAAATATGGATTAGACTACAACAAGGTAATTGACGCAGACAGTAAATTACATGATGAAATAAATAAAAGTATGAGAGCGCAGTTAGGGAGGTAAATATGAAGAACGTTTTAAAGTCTATATTAGGATCATTTAAAAAGCCTAAGGAGCAAAAAGTTATACCGGTTATATATTTGGAGCAGACAGAAGAAGTTATTCAAGAAGAGCAAAAAGAAGAGGTAATTAGTATAAAAAATAATAACACTATGAGTTATGAAAAGTATCTAAAAAAATACAAGCCTGTTATTTATAAGCAAATACAGTTAATTAAGATTGCTAGAAGGACTAAGAGCAGAAGAATTAAAAATAAATTATTAAAAAGAATAACAAACTTATATGGGCCGTACTAATATGGCTAAGAAAAATAAAACTCAAAAGGTTGGATATACAAAATTAGAGCAGGAAAGAAGATTTAATAAGTGGCTAGAAGGGTTAAATATGGAGCAGAGGTTATTTGTATATCGATATGCAAAAGAATCAGCATCAGCGGATTTACAAGTATGCTGCATTACATATGAAAGAGTATTGAGATGTGAGTTACTAAAGACGTTTAGCCTAGATGATACAGAAATTATAATTGAAAACATAATTGATGATGTAACAAATGAGGGTATGCATATAAATGAAATGAATAAGAAGGGATTTGATTATATGAAAAAAGTAGATAAGTACAAAGATGAAATTTGTAAGGCCTATGAAGAAATAAAACAGGCTGGAAAGATGAAAAATAATAAGGAATTAATGAAAGAGTTAGTAGCAAGATTTCCAGTTTTAACTCAAACATCAATTAAAAGTACTATAGCAAAGTATTTAAAGGATAAAGTTGATGAAGATAAGGCTGAAGAAAATGAAATAGAAGATGCGTATGATTATATTTTTAATGATGAAAAAGCACCAAAAACAAGAAGTAATGCTGCAGATCATAAAGAAGAGAAGTTAAAAGTACAGGATTTAAAGAAAGAAAAACAAGTGGAAGAGAAAAATACTATAGAAATAGTAAGTAAAAAGTTAGTGATGCAGCTAAAAGGAACATTTGGAACTTATGAAGTAGAAGATAATATTGTAAAAAACTCAGGTAATGTTTTTAAAAGTGAAGATGATGTTGAAGCAGCATACCAGGAACAATTAAAACAACTGGAAGAGAACAGAACTGAGTTACTTAATATTTATAAATTAATAAATACACAAATAAATAGCTAAAATCTTACACAACTAACTAGGGATTACACAAGTTATAAAATAGCTGATACTATTTGTTGCTTGTCTTAGTTTAGAAGAATTGTAAGTCTTCAGGGGGATTTAATTCCCCCTATAAATTTATAAAGAGGTGCAAAGATGAAAGATACTAGAGAAAAAGAGGAGGAATGACATTGAAAATAGTTTATATGTGTCCAGAGTGTGATGGCACAGAATTTAAAGAACTTGAGGGATTTATAGTTTGTGCAAATAATGAATGTGAAGATAATTGTCTTATAAAAAAAGATTACATAGAAAAAGAGCATATCTTAATAGAGCAATAACTAAAATAGGGAGGATAGAGTTATGGGTAAAATACATGAGTTAAAAATACTTCCTAAATATTTTAATGATATTTGGAGTGGACGTAAAAATTTTGAACTAAGGAAAAATGATAGAGGTTTTAATATAGGTGATACTCTTATTCTAAAAGGGTTTGAAGATGGCGATTACACAGGGGATGCATTGGAAGTTGTAGTAACTTATATACTGTTTGGTGGAGAGTATGGACTAGATAATGATTATGTAATTCTAGGGATAGAATAGTTACTAATTCGAATGTTGAACCAATTGTAAAAAATGCGAAATAAGGAGGATTTAAAATTGGAGAGATATATTGAAAATATGTTTATAGATACGATAGAGGAACTAACAGATTATTGTTTTTATGTGCCAACAGATGAACACAGTAGTGGTTTTAATGAGGTTAAATTCGAAATGACAGATTTATACTTTAAAGATGAAGAGAGTGGTAAAGATGAGTTTATTTATAGAGTTTATGAAGAGAATGGTAAGGTAGAAGAAATTACTTTTTATGAAATAACAAATAAATATCCTAAATTTATATTAGATAAAAGATTTGCTTTTGATGGTAAATTTGAAACTTGGGACAGATTAAAGAAAGCATTTGATGGTGAATTAGATATTGTATTATTAGAAATTTAGTTCGCAATGCAATTAGATGAAGAACGTGGTGAAACACATCATTTTCGTGACGTCACGAAAATGGTATCTAACAATATAAGCAATGCGAATGGATTGATAAAAATGATCTTTGAAAATTGAATAGTGTAGTATAAAACTTACTTAAAAATTATTCTCAAATAATAAAAAAAGACACAAAAAAGTGTTGACTATACAACTGCGTAGGTGTATAATTATATTATAGTAAGTAAGACAAGCTACTCACCAAAAGGGAGTTAAGGTATAAGAGGAGATTTTAATTATGAGAGAAGAAATATTAAATAGCCTAAAGGGAATAAATTGTTTAGAAGAAGATTTTGGTAATGAGGTTTCATGTTGCTTTGAAGATGTAGAAAATGAAATTATAGTATCTGATTTAAATACAACAAATAATATTGATAATATAGAATGTGAAGTGTATTCTGTACACGAAGATATAGAAGGCGCAGAAGAATTTATATTATATGTAAATGTAACAATAGATGAAGAAACAGAAGAGAAGAATATAGAAGTTATAGAAGTTAATTAGAAAAAGAATTAGGGGATTAATTCCCCATTCTGATTAAAGGTGGATAAATAAATGAAGTTAAAAGATATAAAAACATTGAGAGAAGTTGCGTTAGAATATAATATTTCAGTCGATACGCTTAAAACAAGACTTACATTAAAGAGTTTAAATCTTATAGATGGAGAAGACTTTAGGCGAATGGGGAAAGGGCAAGGAATTTTATTTAGTCCAGACGGTATAAAAAAAATAACAAGCAAGTAAAGGTGATATAAATGGGTGTAGGTGAAATAGGAACAGTAATTGGAAAGCTAACAGTATTGGATAGAAAACGAGAAGATAAAAGGACTTATTGCTACTGTGAATGTGAATGTGGTTCTAAAACTTGGATAAGGGCAGATAGCTTAAAAACTACTAAAAGTTGTGGTTGCCTGGCGAAAGAAACACAATTTGAAACTAAGGACTTAATTAATAAAACTTTTGGTAGATTAACAGTTATTAAAGCTACAGATAAAAGAGATACTAATGGTTCTGTAATTTGGGAATGTAAATGTAGCTGTAATAATTCAAAAGAAGTATCTAGTCATAATTTAGAGAGACGTGGAGTTAGGAGCTGTGGTTGTCTAAGTTCAGAAATACACTCTAAATCTATAAATAAAGCAATTAAAGTGCACTTAGAAAAGAATATAGTAGAAGGTACTAACATCCAAGCTATTAGCAATTCTAATCTTATAGCTTCTAATACTAGTGGGTGTACTGGTGTTAAATGGGATAAAAGAAGAAAGTTATGGTTATCGGAAATACAGTTTAAAAATAAAATATATTATTTAGGGAGATATAAAAATAAAGATGACGCTATAGCAATTAGAAAAGAAGCAAAAGAACAGTATCATAAAAGCTTTTTAGAATGGTACAAAAAAGAATATAAAAAAGAGTAAGTTTTATACTGCATTATTCAATTAGTGCAGTATTTTTTCGTTCGCAATTCAAAATAAATATAGGAGGATCATACATGAGTTTAACTATGAAAATATGTATTGAATTAAGTGGGGAATGAGATGAATAAAACAAAAAGTGAATTAGTATTAGAGTATTTTGATAGTAAAAGTGGAGATGTAGACAAAATAAATAAAGATGCAGCAGAGAACTTTGAATTATCTATAATAACAGTTAGAGCATTAAGGCAAGAGTATAATGCAATAAATTTAATGAAGATAAGCTTTACCAGATCTAAGAAAAAAGAATTAGAAAATAGTAAAAAATATGAGCAAAAATACAAAGGTAGAAAGAGAACATTTTTTATTTTCGATGATAGTAAATTATTTGATAAGTGATAGGAGAGAGTTATGGATAGAAAAGTAGCACATTTAGAATTAAGACATTATTCTATAAGAAAAATTGAAATACAAGATATAGAGTTAGAATTAGAAGAATTGGAGTTAGATAGTAGTCCATTAAAGGCACAGCAGTATAGCGATATGCCTAAGGGTTCGGGTGCTAATTGTCCAAATAATGATTCTCTATATATTAAAAGGAATAATCTACTTATGAAGAAGAAAAGGCACGAGTTAAGAAATAAAAGAGTCGAATTAATGGTTGAAAAGATAGATAAGGAAAAAGAAAAAGATGCCGTATATAAATTTTATATAGAAGGTAAGCCAATGAGTACAGTTATTAGAGAAATGCAGAGAACTCAAAACCATATTAAAAGATTATTAAGCAATGGAATAGATCATATTGCAAAAGAGAATGCATAGAAAATGCTATAAAAATGCATGGAAAATGCTATGAAAATCGTACGAAAATGATACGGTTTTGATATATAAATAATTTAAATCATATGATACTATAGTAATATGGAAATAGAAACGGGAAGCATCTAGTAATTAATTACTGGTGCTTTTTTTATTCGGAGGTGGTTATGGTTAGCCAAATGATATGGATAAGGAAGTATTAAGAGGTGAAAAAGTACCAGCTAATCCAATTCCAGAGGTTAGATATGAAAGATTTAAATATAAACTAGAAGAGATTAGCGAAAAAAATTGTGAAAGAAACATGATGTTATTTTACCTGGGCGTAGCAACTGGATTTAGAATACAAGATATATGTTGCCTAACCATAGGTGAAATAAAAGAATCATTAGAATGTGGTGAGTTTACTATACAAGAGCAAAAGCAATACAAGGCTTGGCAAAAGTATATTAAAGATCATAATAATTCTAAGAGAAAAGCACCAAAGAAAAGAACTGTATTAATTAAAACATCACTTAGAAAGTTACTAAGAGCATATATAAAAGGCAAATCAAAGTCAGAATATGCATTTAAGAGCAGCAAAGGGGATAGTTATATAACTTCTAAATCTTATAGTAATATATTAAGTAAAGTTGGTATGGCTTTAAATATAGAAAATATAAGTGGTCATAGTGTAAGAAAAACATATGCAACTAGAATATATAATGCTAGTAGAGATATAGAGTTTTGCAGAAAGGCATTAGGGCATAAGAGCATTGAAACTACAAAGCGATATTTAGGGTTAGAAAGTGAAGTTAGAGAAGAATCGGCTCAGATAGCTGATGATAAACTCTAATTTTTTTTACGTATATAATAGTCCAAAAAGTCCACTAGTCCTATTAGGAGTAAGTATAAAAAAATACTACTAATATATATAGGGCAAAAAAGGAATGAGTAATCTATACTGTTATGGCGCATTTGAAGAGTGTTAATAAAAGTACATCTAAGCTAGTAATATCAACGCTTTAAAGGGGGTTTGCTTAAAGTGTTAAAAACTATAAAAATTATAGGCTTTTTAAAAGTTGGGAAATGCAACAAAAAAGTGAGCCCAATATTCACTTTAGGGCTCACAAAAGGCTCACTCTGAAAGGGGGTGAAAAAGTGACGAATGAAGACAAGATAAAACAGTCCTTAGCCTTGATAGTATCTATGGTTGAGAAGGGTTCGAGTGAAAGAGAAATAGCGGAAGAGATAGGTATTCCTTATTCGACTTTCAAGCGACATAAGGCTCAAAATGTGAGCCTAAAAGAGCAAATGGCTCACGCTAAAGATAAGAGAACTCATGCAGTAGAGTTAGCTCTACATAAAATTGCAATTGGGTACTCTTATTATGAAGAGATTGCAACTAAAGTTAAAGAAGAAGTACTTGCTGAGGATGGTAAAACTATACTCATTAAAGAGCGTGTTAAGGTAAGTAGTGTTAAGAAACATAGAGGTCCTGATTTAGCAGCTCAAAAGTTCTACCTAATAAACAGGAAAAACAAGGATTGGAAAGATGATCCTAACAAAGTTAAGTATGATAGTAAGATGGTAAAGCTTAAGGAAAAAGAAATAGACAATAAGGGTTGGTAATGGGAGCGCATAACAATGGCTGAAGAGTTCGCAAAGAAGTTCTATAGAAGTAAAGCCTGGCTTATATTCAGACAGACTATACTACTAGATAGAACGGTAGATAAAGATACAGGAGAACTTAAACCTATTAGATGTGAACATTGTGGAGATAAAATAATAGAGTCTAAGTTTATTCAGTTACATCATGTTATAGAGTTAACACCTGACAATATAAATGATGTTAGCATTACTCTTAACCCTGACAATATAGAAGTTATATGCCAGTCATGTCACAACAAGGTACATGGAAGGTTTACTAATAGAGCCAGGAGAAAGATTAAGACTAAAGGAATCTATATTGTATACGGGGCACCTATGGGTGGTAAGCATACTTATATTAAAGACAACATAACACCAGGAGATATAGTTGTGGATATGGATAAGCTATATGAAGCAGTATCATTACAGCCTATATATAATAAGCCTGACAACTTAAAGTATAATGTTCTTTCTATAAGAAACTTATTGATAGATAATATTAAGACAAGGTATGGGAAGTTTAATACAGCCTGGGTAGTCGGTGGTTATCCTAACAAGTTTGATAGAGAACGATTGGCCAATGAACTTGGAGCAGAGCTTGTATATATAGATGCAGATAAAAAAGATTGTTACTATAGATTAGAATATTGTAATGACTATAGACAAGATCATAAAGAAGAATGGAAAGGGTATATAGATAATTGGTTTGATGAATTTATTCTATAGACCCCCCTATATATTTTATTTTTAGACCCCCAAAGGACCGTTGAAGGAATACCCCAGGTCCGCACATACCGAAAATTTTGAAAAAACTGTTGGAGGTTTTAAGAGAAATGAAAAAAAGTGAAGTATGTCAAAAAGAATATTTAAAGTTGAAAGAGATATTTAAGAATGTTGAAGTTGAGAAGCAAGGATTAGTTGAAGGATTAATTATAGATGCTTCTTTTTTATTTTCTGAAAATTATGAGTTAAGAGAGTTAATGGATAAAACAGGTGGGATGGTTAAAGTAAATCTCAATAACCTATCTATGCAAAAACAAACTGAAGCTGGTAAACAGTATTTAAAGAATATTAATAGTTACTCAGTAATTATTAAAACACTAAATGGTATTTTAATGAAAAATACTGTAGAGGATGAAGATGAATATGATAAGTGGGTAAAGGGGAAGAGAATGGAAAATGAAAAATCAGAAGATTAATGAACTTTTATTAGATAGTAATCTTATAAATGGCAAACATTCCTTTTTATTAGAGTATTATAACATGGCTAGAGATCCTAATAATATCGATATAATAATTGGTAGAGAATTAATGATCTGTATTAAGAACCTAATAAGTGATTTAAGAGATAGAAGATTCTATTATGATAATAGTGATTCAGAATTTAGGATTGAATTTATAGAAACATTTTGCAAACATAGTAAGAGCCCATTTAATGGAATGCCATTTATTTTAGAGTTATGGCAAAAGGCAGTTATTGAAGCATTTTACTCATTTAAGAAAGTTGGGACAGGCTTTAGAAGGTTTAAAAAATTAATTCTTCTAGTTAGCAGAAAAAATGGGAAGAGTGCATTATGTGCTGCATTAAGTTTTGCAGAGTTTATGATTGGGCAATCTGGTTCAGATCTTATTTGTTCATCCAATGATGATGCCCAGGCAAATCTTATATTCGATGAAATAAACAATATGAGAGAAATGTTTGATTCTAAGAATAAAAGAACACATAAGAACATGAAGGGAATATTTAATCTTAAAAATAAATCTACAATAAAGAAAATTTCGGATAAGACTAAAAATAAAGAAGGACGTAACATTGAATTTGCAATATTAGACGAATCACACGAAATGAAAGACAATGTTATAGCTAAATCTTTAGAGCAGTCGCAATCTATCAAAGATGAACCTATATTTATCAATATAACAACTGAAGGGTTTGTTGATGATGGCTATTTAGATAAAGAGTTAAAGTATGCTAGAGAAGTATTAAGGGAAGAGCGAGAAGATGATACGTTATTGGCTTGGCTTTACACAATGGACAATGAGCAAGAAGTCTATGATGATGAAAAATCATGGAAGAAGGCCAATCCATCATTAGGCAAGATTAAAAAATATGATTATCTAAGAGATCAACTTAAAAAGGCTCAGGCTGAAAAATCTGAAAGAATATTTACTTTATCTAAAGATTTTAACTTTAAGCAGAATAGTTCTGAAGCATGGCTAATGGAAAAAGATATATTAAATGAACAAACATTTGATATTGAAGACTTTATTGGATGTATAGGATTAGGTGCTGCCGATTTATCAGAAACTACAGATTTAACTTCTAGTAAAGTAATGCTAATGAATAAAGGTAGTAAAAAGAAATATATATTACAACATTACTTTATTCCAGAAAGCAAAGTAGCTGAGTTATCTGATTCAGATAAGAAGGATTATCTTGCTTGGGCCAAAGCTGACTATATAACAATATGTGAGGGGAACGAAGTAAACTACTCAGATGTAGTTACTTGGTTCTTTAGTTTGTATAAAAAATATAATATAAGAATTTTTATTACAGGATATGATAGATGGAATGCTAAGTCATTTATAACTGAAATGAAAGACTATGGGTTTGATTTAGAAAAAATAGCACAAGATCCAGAAAATTTATCTCCAGGTATGAAACTTTGCGAAGCAGATCTAAAGGCAAAACTTATTATTTATAATAATAATCCAATTGATAAATGGTGCTTAAAAAATACTTGTGCAAAGATTAATACTCTAGGAAGAATTATGCCAATGAAACCTAAAGATACAGGAAATAAGAGAATTGATGGGGCAGTAACATTGATAATGTTATATGCAGTATTAGATAGGTTTAGGAGAGAATATTATGCAATGCTTAAATAAGGGGGTGAGATAATAAAAGATGGGATTCAACATATTTAAAAGCATTAAAAGTAAGTACAGAGAGTACCAGTATGCAAAGATGTTTAGTGGTCAAACCCCTGTCTTTAGTCAATTTGGAGAAGATGTTTATGCAAGTGATGTAGTTAAGAATTGCGTTAGATGCATTGCATCGGAAATGAGTAAGTTGAAACCCCAACATATTCGGGTTTTAGATGATGATAAGCAAGAGGTAATAAAGAGTTCAATAAATAGGTTATTGAGATTTTCACCTAATCCAATAATGACAATAGCAGAGTTTTTAGAAAAATGTGTATGGCTTAGAGAAACCACATATAATTGCTTTATATATCCAACGTATGTATATACTGGGGAGAAGAAGATATATACAGGGTTATATCCATTAAAGCCTATAAATGTAGATTTCTTAGAAGATAGTACAGAAACCATATTTGTAAAATTCACTTTTGGAAATGGGAGTGATTTTACATTACCTTATAGTGAAGTAATTCACTGGAGGAAAGACTATAGCTTAAATGATTTCATGGGTGGGGATGCAAATGGAAATGTTGATAATACTCATATATTAAAAGTATTAAACATTAATAATACTATAGTTGAGGGATTAGATAAGGCTGTAAAATCAAGTCTAACTGTAAATGGAATAATGAAGATCAATACAATGTTGGATGATGATAAGCAGAAAAATGAAAGAGAAAAGTTTGAAGCACAAATAAGAGCATCTAATAGTGGAATTATAGCAATGGATTTGAAGGGAGATTATATTCCTATAAATAAAGCTAATCCAGTCATGGTAGATAAGAACATATTAGAGTTTATGCAATCGAAAATATTAAATAATTATGGTGTATCTGTACCAATCTTGACAGGAGATTTTACAGATGAACAATACCAAGCATTTTATGATAAAACCTTAGAACCTATGATTAATTCTTTAGGACAGGCGTTTTCAAAGACGTTATTTTCAAGCAGAGAATTAGAAGTAGGAAATGAGGTTATTTTTTATGCCCAACAACTGTTATTTACAAATACAAAAAACAAAATAGCAGTAGCAGATATATTAGGTAATAGAGGAGCCTTAACAGATAATCAACTGTGCAGATTATTTGGCTATCCACCATTCGAGGGTGGGGATATAAGGCATATGAGCCTTAACTATATTAATAGGGATATCGCAGACCAATATCAAGCATCTAAAATACAGTTGGGAAAGGAGGTGAGTGAAAATAAAGAATAGATTATTTGTTACAAGAAGTTTTGATGTTAATAATTTTGAAACTGTAGAAGACGAGGGACGAATAAAAGGTCATGCAGCAGTATTTAATCAACGTACTAATATTGGCAACTATTTTTATGAAATAGTTGAGAGAGGGGCGTTTGATGAATGTGATTTAAGTGACGTTATGTTACATGTAAATCATAATACTAGCAAAATACCATTAGCTAGAGCCAGGAGAAGTAAGCCTACAATGACAGTAGGCGTAGATGACACTGGACTAGCGGTTAATGCACTTCTTGATATTGAAGGCAATGCAGAATCAAGAGCAGTTTATAATGCGATTAAAAGACATGACTTAGATGGCATGTCTTTTGCTTTTGTAATTCAAGAACAAAGGTGGGAAAACTTAGATACTAAAATGCCTACTAGAAGAATAACAAAGATTAGAAAAGTAACTGAAGTTAGCGTTGTAAACAGACCAGCTTATACTGGAGCAAGTGTAAGTGCAAGGAGCACAGAGCCAGTAACGGCACGAGAAGAACTACAAGAAGCGAGAAATGTTTCTTTAAGTTTAGACAATCAACTGGAATTAGAAAAAATAAAAATCAAAATAAAAAATATGTAAAGAGAGGTATACACAAATGGATTTAAAGAAATTATTAGCTTTAATTAACTCAAAGACAGATAAGAAGAAGGGCTTAGTTGAGAGATCACAATTATCTACAGATATAGAAGAGGTTAGATCTATTGGGACGGAAGTTGAAGACTTAGAGGCAGAAATTACGGAGCTAAGATCAATTTATGATGCATTAGCAGGAACTACGCCAGGAATTACAGACGAATCATGGCAGCAAGGAGAAACAAGAGCGCAACAATCTGGACCAGGTGGTGGGTTTAACCCAATAGCTTCATATTCAAACCCAACAGACCTTACTACTAGAAGTTCTGAAGAGGATTCATTCGGTTCGGTTGAATATAGAAATGCATTTAAGGATTATATAGTTAAAGGAACACCAATTCCTGATAAATTCAATGTAACAGAAGAGAGAGCAGATGCATTAAGTACAGTTGGAGATATTGGAGCAGTTATTCCAACTACTATTATGAATAAGGTCATAGAGGATATTACTGTAGAAGGTAAAATTCTTAATAGAATAACTCAAACTTCGTATCAAGGTGGTATTTCAATACCAATTTCAGAAGTAAACCCTGAAGCTACTTGGTTATCTGATGAAGAAACTGTATCAGATGAACAAAAAGCAAAAATGGAAGCTAAACTAACATTTGGGTATCATGTTTTAGAGGCAAAAATTGCAATAGGGTTATTATCAGCAACAGTTTCATTATCAATATTTGAAACAACTGTAGTTAAACAATTAAAGAAAGCTATGATAAGAGCAATTGAAACAGCAATTGTTAAAGGATCAGGGAGTGGTCAACCGTTAGGATTTACTAAAGTTGAATTACCAAATGAAAAAGTAATTTCAATGAATGCTACAAATATAGGAACAGTAAGCAAGTGGGCAGAGGTTGAGGGTGCAATACCTGAAGCTGTAGAAGATAGTGTTATTTACATTATGGCTAAACCTACTTGGGAAAAGTATCTAAACGGAATGGTTGATACTTTAGGACAAAGAATTGGATTAGGAAAGATAAATGAAAGAGGTCAAAAAATACTTAATGGTAGAGAAGTATTAACATTAGATAAGCTACCATCTTTAGATTCAGCTAGTGAAGGGGATATATTCGGAGCAGTTATTGACTTATCACAATACTTATTAAATTCTAACTTAGCAATGTATTACAAAAAGTACTATAACGAAGATAAAAATAAGTGGATTCATAAAGCATTAATGATTGCAGATGGGAAAATGGCAATGGGTAAAGATAGTACAAATAAGTTGGTTGGAGCAGATGGATTACTATTCTTAAAGAAAGGAACTGCACTTTCAAGAACTCAACTGAAAGCTTTAGATAAGGCTAGAATGGAAGCAGAGCAATTAGCTAAAGAAGAAGCAGAAAATAATAAATAATATGGATAATAAAGAATTATTAAAAGAAGTAAAGTCTTTACTACTTATTAATATTGAAGATGAAGATTTTGATAGGGGTCTTTTACCTAAAGTAATAGCAGCTAAATGTTATATACAGAATGCAGGTGCAAGTCCAGATTCATTGAAAAGTGAACTTGGAATAACTTGTATTGCAATAGGAGTAAATGATTTATTAAATCAAGATACGGGGAAAACACAGTTTTCCCCTGCATTCTTTACATTTGCAAATCAAATAGCGAGGTTATAAAAATGAAAAGAGATAAGTTGATATATCTTATAAGTCATACGGAAGAAGAAAATGGAATGGGAGATTCAATTCCAGTAGAGAAAAAAAGAAAGAGATTTGCAGATGAAAAATCTATAAATCAAAGCGAGGTATATCAAGCTCATACTGCTGGATTAAAGCCTGTAATTACATTTGTTATATTTCCTTTTGAATACAAAGGAGAAAACAAGATTGAATATAATGGGACTATTTACAGAGTTATAAGAACATACAAAAAAAATAGTACTGACTTTGAAATTGTTTGCGAAGGTGATTTACATGGCGATACCTAGTCCAATTAAGATTAAAAAAAATGGAGTTGAGTATATATCAAATGTTGATAGAGTTAACTATACGTTAAATGAGTTAGTAAGGGCAGCCTTGCGAGATACAGGGAAGTTTATATGTAGTAGAACTAGAAAGCTTATAAAGAGAAAGACTGGGAAATCATCTAAGAACACTCAATATTGGGTTAGAAGTAAAAGTGGAGATCTCCAAGTAGGATTTAAACCCGCTGCATTCTATGCTGGATTCCAAGAGGTGGGGACTTCAAAACTGTCTAAAAAGGCTGCATTACATTCAACAGTAGCAAATAATATTGATGAAATAAGAAAAATTCAAGGTAAGTATTTATCAGCAATTGAAAATGAAAATAGAGCATTAGGATTAATTAGTGATGATGAATACGAAGGAGAATAACATTGGGACAAACTAGTCAATTAAGAAATACTATTACAGAAGAACTTAAAAAAGTATGTAAAAATGTTTATTATCAAAATGCATCCACTAAGGCTAAATATCCTTATTTAGTCTATGGTCTAAAAGCGTTTACCGTAGATGGATTTAGGAAGTATCAATTAGAGATAAATATCTGCGATATGTCTGCAGACACAAGTGGAATAGAATATTTAGGTGATGAATTAGAAAAAGAATTAGGGGAAACTTTTATTCTTAATGACTTTCATCATCTTTCTTTTTATGTGAATACGAGAAATAATCCAACGGAAACCAATAAGGACTTAAAAAAATGTAGGATACTATTTGATATAAATTACTTTGGGAGGCAATGAAATGAAAAAAAATAAATACACAGGTTTTACTCCTGATACAGTTGAAAATTTAATACTAGATACGGGAGTGTTTTTTAGAAACTATAATGTTGCAACAGATACATTTGACAGTGCAGTAATAGAAGGAAAGCTATTAGGGGCAACTAAAGGTGGTGGTGAGTTTAACGCTAAACCACAAATTAGAGCATTAGATATAGATGGACTAAATGCGAATACTAAGGGTGCTAAAATTATAGATGATTATGAAGTTAATATTACAGCTAATGTTATGGAAGTAACAGAAGATATAATAAAACTTGCATTGGCAGCATCAGAAGTTGATAATTCCAGCAATGAGGATTATACAATTATAAAAGGAAAAATGGAAATAAAACTTGAAGATTATATTGAAAATATAACGTGGGTTGGTACATTAAGTGGAAGTAGAACTCCTGTAATAATTCAAGTGTTTAATGCTTTAAATCAAGATGGATTAGCATTTAAGCCAGAGAAGAAAGGCGAAGCTGTAATTGCTTTAAACTTCATAGGACATTATGATCCTAATACTTTAGATGAACCACCATTTTCAATTTATTATCCAAAGAAGAAAATTTCAGAAACAAAGGGGAATAAATAATGAGAAAGTTAGTATTTAGTGATGTATTTCAAGCAGCAAGACTTATTAAGAAAGTTAATTTAAAAGATAAGATAAAAAACATATATTTTGATTCACAAAGCATGAAAAGTACAAATGATGAAGATGTAGCTAAAGTTGGATTTGATGTTTTCTACACAATCTTTGAAGAATGTGTAGAAAAGGAAGTTGAAAATCTAGTTTATGATTTATTATCAAGACCATTTGAGTGCACTTCAGAGGAAGTAAAAATGATGGAGTTAAATACATTATTAGATAATATTACTTTATTGGCTAAGGAGAATGATTTAATTGGTTTTTTCAAACAAGTTGTGAAATTGAAATTGTAGAGGTTCAAGATCTAATCTTTTCTAGGTATAACAATACTGACTATATTTTAAACATGAATTTTAAAGAGGGCATAGATTTAATTAATCATGCTCTTTTTAAGATTGAAAGAGAAATGTTATTTAATAGATGGGTTTCAAACTACGAGCAAAATGGAATGAGTTTTGAAACTTTTGAAAGTAAGATAAAACAAAATATAGATAAAAATAAGGTTAGTGAAAATAATACATTGGAAATTTTGCAAGATGTAAAGGAAATCCTACAACTAGAATTTTAATAGAAAGTAGGTGATTATATGGAAATATTTAAACTATTCGGGTCTATAATGGTTGATAATTCAAAAGCTAACGATTCTATTTCAAAAACAGATGGAAAAGCAAAAGGGTTAATGACTAGTATGGGGAATGGGATAAAGACAGTAGGTAAGTGGGGATTAGCAATTGGAGGTGCAGCTGCAGCAGGTGGAGCAGCACTTTTCGGTATGGCAAACAATGCGGCACAAGCTACAGATAGAATCGATAAGATGTCTCAGAGGCTTGGAATGTCTAGAGAAGCATTTCAACAATGGGATTATGTACTATCTCAAAATGGAGTATCAATCGATAGTATGCAAACTGGTATGAAACAGCTAACTAAACATATGGCAGGGGTTACTTCAGGGGCAGAGAGTAGTATATCAGTTTATAGTCGGTTAGATAGTTCGTTAATAGATGTAATAAACAGTGGTGCTAGCCAAGAGGAAGTATTTAAGCAAACTATAATATCATTCCAAGGGATGGAAGATGGAGTTGAAAAGGCTAGGTTAGCACAGGAGTTATTTGGTAAGCAAGGTCAGGAAATGTTACCAATGCTAAATGCAAGTAGTGGTAGTGTTGAAGAGTTAATGCAAAAAGCAAATGATTTAGGAATAGTTTTATCAGGAGATTCAATTGACGCAGGAGTTTTATTTACAGACACTATGGATTCTTTAAAAAGAGGATTAGGAGCAGTTGTAACACAAGTAGGAGTAAATGTAATGCCCATGATCCAAACATTTGCTGATTGGATTATGAGTAATATGCCAACAATACAGGCTGTTATTGGAGGCTTTTTTGATGGAGTATCGTGGTTTGTAACTACCACTGTTGACATATGCAAAGCTTTATTTGGTGATTTTAATTTATCCTGGGATGGGATTATGCAATCGATGTTGTTATTATGGCAAACTTATGGGGTCCCATTGTTTGAAGCAATAGCACCACTTATACAAGCTGTATATGATAATTGGGTTATTATTTGGGATAGTGTAAAGCTATATTTCCAAACGTTATGGGAAATAATGATGGGAGCATGGACTTTATTAGGTAAGCCTATATTTGATTTAATAATTGGTATTGTTAAATTGGTAGCTGATTTCTTTGCAGAAAGAATGCCAGCTATATCAGGATTTTTCAAACAGATGGTATCAGATATATCAATATTCTGGGAGAATAATTTAAAACCATGTTTTGATGCAATAGGTAATTTCATAAATAAAGTTTTAGCACCAGCATTTGAACTTGTTTTTAATCACATAATAGCACCAGCAGTTGATACAGCGTTTAAATTAATAAGTAGTTTATGGAGTAACTTTTTAAAGCCAGTTTTCACAGGAATAACTGATTTTATAACAGGAGTTTTCTCAGGAGATTTTATTGGAGCATTTACAGGGATAGTTGATGCTGTAGGTGGAATATTTGGAGGAATTGTAAGCGTTATAAAAGCACCTTTAAACTTAGTAATAGGAATAGTTAATAGCTTTATAGATGGACTTAACACATTACAGATACCTGATTGGGTGCCATTAATTGGCGGTTCTGGTATTAATTTACCTAAAATACCAATGCTGGCAAAGGGAACAGATTACTTCGCAGGTGGAGTTGCACTTGTTGGAGAAGAAGGACCTGAATTAGTTGAAATGCCACGAGGAGCAAGAGTAAATACGGCAACTGAAACTAAAGATAGATTAGCTTCAGGTATGACAGTTAATATTTATAGTCCAGATCCATTAACTCCAAGCGAGGTTGCAAGACAAATAAAAAATCAACAACAAAAAATGGCATTACAATTTGCATAGAGGTGAAAGATGAAACAGTTAATTAAGTATACAAATAGCAGAGGAGAAGAGATAAGTTTTTCTAATGAAAAGCCAGTTTTACTACAAGCTATAGACGGATTAAGCGAAAGTGAAGTTAATAATATAAGTTATAAAAATGTTGGTCAAGATGGGGAAACTTATAATTACTCTGAGTTAGGTAAAAAACAGTTAACTATAAGTTTCATATTATTTGGTGATGATGCAGATCACATCCTAAAGCTAAGAGAATTAATGCTAAGAGTGTTTAATCCTAAGAATGGAGAAGGTACATTACATTATAAATACGGAGGACTTGAAAGAAGTATTAAATGCATTCCTGATGGAACTCCTACCATTCCTTTAAAGGGGAATAAAAATATAGCTGATGGATCAGTAATACTTTTAGCACATAATCCATTTTTCACAGAGCCACATGATATTGGAGAGGAAATAAGCACTTGGATAGGTGGATGGAAATTCAAATTTTCATTGCCATTTAGGTTTAAACAAAAGGGTGATACTAAGAGAAATATAACTAATAATGGGCATATTGAAACACCGTTAGAAATTATATTTAAAGGACCAGCTGTTAATCCTAGTATTACTAATTATACAACAGGAGAATTTATAAAGGTTAATAGAACATTAACTACAGATGATACTTTAGTAATTACAACAGAGTTTGGAAATAAAACGGTTGAGATTAGTAGAAATGAAGGCGAAAAAATAAATGCATTTAATTTTATTGATTTAGACTCTACATTTTTCAATTTACAAGTTGGTGATAATTTATTAGAGTATTCAACCGAGAATCTAGAACCTCAGAGTGTTGAAATAAAATATAAAAATAGATATTTGGGAATTTAGGAGGTGAAGATAACGTATGGAGCATTATGGTTTTTTCAATGGTGAACAGGAGTATGGGCAAGATGAATTTTGCAGGTACTTTGACAAAATATATGAAAGTGGAGTATCGATTGAAGATAATTCACTAATGAGCCTTGGAGTTTCAAAAAGTGTAAAAGGAATTGATATAGCTACAGGATTTAGTATTATAAAGGGATTTTATTTATACAATGATAGTGTTAAGGCATTAACAATAACTAGAGATGCAAATTATTCAAGACTTGATAGAGTAGTTATAAGACTTAATTTAAGTACAAAGACAGTAAGTATAAACATAAAACAAGGTGCTGCAGCTAGTAATCCACAAGTTCCTGTATTGCAAAGAGATAATCTAATATATGAATTATCTCTAGCACAATTAAAAGTACCTAGAGAAGGTGATATTACTGTAATAGATGAAAGAAGCAGGCAAGAATTATGTGGGGCAATAAGACCCAAAAATCTAACGGAATTTAATAGTATGTTAAAAAACTTTACAGCTGAATTTGATAGGTGGTTTAATTCTCAACAATCTAAAGGGTGGAGAAATGTATTTATACAAGAAGAAAGACCAACTGAAAGTGTGAGTGGATCAATATGGATAGAAATACTGTAAGTATAAGAATATTTGATAAAGATATAAATTTCTTAGGGGAAGTGGATAATTACACTTCTCTATTTTTTATTAGAAGGTGGGAACAATACGGAGAGTTTGAAATACACATTCGTGCTGTTAATGATCTATTTGCTAAGGGTAATATTATTGCATTAGGTAAAGAAAAAAGAAATGTAGGTATTATAGAGCATATTGAAATAAAGGAAGATACAGAAGATGAAATAATAATAAAAGGGTTTAGCTTGTTATATTTATTGAATTTTAGATTAACAGAGCCACCTCCTGGGAAAGCATATCATGCATTTAATACGAATGTTGAAGATATTATTATCGGATTAGTAAAAGCAAATGCAATAGATCCTTTAAACCAGCTGCGGAAAATACCACATTTAACTTTTGAAACATCTTTACATCGAGGAGAAAGATTAGAATTTCAAAGTAGATTTAAAAACCTTGCTGATGAAATAACTAAATTATCTAAATCAAGCGGGTTAGGAGTAACGATAGATTTAGATTATAAACAAAAAAAGCTAATTCTAAAGGTTCTGGAGGGAAGAGATTTAACATTTAATCAAAATGTTAATCCGCCTGCTATATTCTCAGTTGAATATGATAATATTAGAAGTCAAAATTATTTTGATAGCAATATAGGTTATAAGAATGTTGGGTATATTGGAGGTCAAGGAGAGGGAGAAAGCAGAGCACTAGAAGTATTAAATGATAATTTAAGTGGATTAGATAGACGAGAAGTATTTATTGATGCTAGGGATATTGATGAAAATAGTAGCTTAGAGGATAGAGGCAAAGTTAAGCTGGCAGAAACCCCAAGAGTAGAAAATTTTGAATGTGTAGTAGATCCAAAAGGATATAAAGAAACTTGGGATTTAGGGGATTTAGTAACTATAAATTCTAAAAAGTACAAAAGAAGAATTAATAATAGAGTTGCAGAAATAAAAGAAGTTTATGAACCAGGTAACTTTAAAATTGAACCTACTTTTGGGAATAGCGTACCCATTGTAAGTGAAAAAATTAAACAAATGAATGATGCACCATTAAATGAAGGCATAAAAGGAGATACTGGATCAAGTGGAGTTCAAGGGCCACAGGGATTCAGTATAGATTATGCGTGGAATGGTACCCAATTAGGCGTTAAAAGAGAAGATGAAACAAGTTATGTATATAAGGAGTTAAAAGGTTCAATAGGAGCAACTGGACCACAAGGAACTCCAGGAGTAAAGGGTGATATTGGGTTAATTGGCCCTAAGGGGGATATTGGATTAACTGGAGCACAAGGACCAAAGGGCGATGTTGGAGAAAGAGGTCAACAAGGAATACAGGGTATACAAGGACAAAAAGGTGATATTGGTTTAAGGGGTTTACAAGGTCCACAGGGAGTACAAGGATTAAAAGGTGATCAAGGGGTACAAGGACCAGCTGGTAATGGTCAATCTTATGTAGTATTTCATGAGCATTTTATAGCAATTCAAGGACAAACATTATTTGAGTGGAATGATGGCTATGTATACCCCATAAATATTAATGCTATATCAATATATTTAAATGGTATTAGATTATCAAATAGAATTATAAAACAAATTAGAGGTAATGCTATTCAATTTAAAGTACCTTTAAATGATGGAGATAAAGTATTTGTTGAAGCATTCCAAATGGTAGTAGATTTACAAGGGCCACAAGGGCCACAAGGAATACAAGGGATTCCAGGTATAAAAGGTGCAACAGGGGAACAGGGTGCAACTGGCCCACAAGGAGCAACTGGCCCACAAGGAGCAAAAGGAGATAAAGGACTTACAGGAGATAGAGGGCCGCAAGGCATTCAAGGTATAGCAGGAGCAAAAGGGGATGTTGGAGTAAAAGGTGCAACAGGAGCACAAGGGGCAACAGGTAATACTGGAGCAGTAGGAGCAAAGGGAGAAACTTGGAGACCTACAGTAAATGCAGATGGCAATTTAACCTGGGCATTAAACAATGGAACTACTATACCAGTGGCACAAAATATAAAAGGACCACAAGGAATTGCTGGATTACAAGGACCTCAAGGTATACAAGGTGTACCTGGAAAGAATGGAGCAACAGGGCCGCAAGGAGCAACTGGAGCGAAAGGAGCAGATGGAACTCTTATAATTACATCTGCTAGTAAACCAACTGGGCAGGTTAATGGTAGAGTATGGGTTCAATTAATTTAAAAGGAGAGTGATTTAAATGGCTATTAAAAATGCTGTATATAAGGTGGATAATGGAAGTGATTTTGATGAGATACATTTTAAAACAAATGCAGATCAAGTAATAAGTAAAGATGGAAAAACAGTTGAAAAGGCATTAGATGAAACTTTTAAGAAAAGCGGAGGAACTATTAGCGGTGGTATATACGTTATGAATAAGGGAAGTATCGGGTCTAGTAGGGGAGATAAATTTGACATTGCTTCAGGTGTGGACCTACTAACTTTATATACACCTACACAAGGCGTATTTATATCAGAAACTCAAAAGTCATTATCGCCAAGGGTAGATGATCAAATGAATCTTGGAAATGATATAGCAAGATGGAGAGATCTTTATATAGGTAGAAATATTGGTACTGCCTCAATTAAAACAAGAACAAGGTGGTTTACCACATACATTGCTGGGAGAACTCCAACATCAGGTAGAGTTATACTTCCTTACCCGTTAGGAACAGATAGGGGTTCTATGATAGTTATAGGTGGTCATGTAATAAAAGGGAATGGTGTAGCTAATGCATTTACAGGAATATATTATAATCCAACAACATTTGAATTTGATTCTGTAGAAGCTGGAAGATCATATTTAGTATGTATAGCAATATTACAAGAATAAGGAGGAAAACTAGTAATGGGATATTTAAAGATGTTAACTAATGAAGAATTTATAATCCTTGATACGGATGGATTATACACTGATACTATTACTCTAAGTGAGGAAATAATGAATGAATATAAAAAAGGAATTGAATCAGGAAAAGTATATAAAATATTAGATCATTCAGGTAAAACTTTTGAAGAGATATTTGGAGAGGTAGAACAAACAGAACAAATACAAGAACCAACACAAGAGGAGAGAATAAGAGCTCTTGAAGAAACTATGTTAGCAATGTTATAGGAGGAGGAATATTATGTTTGATTTCTTAAAAAACATGTGGATCATGAATAGAATAGATGAAGAATATTTGAAATTAAGGGTTGATAAAAAACAGATAACACAAGATGAATATTTACAGATCATAGGAATTGAAAAATTAAGTAATTAAAAGCACTATCTTAGATGGTGCTTTTTTATATTAAATAATATCAAAAAGAGAGGATGAATAAAATGAATTTTTTACAAACAGGATTATTAAAATTATTACCAACATCAATAGCAGTATTATTACTGGGATATCTAGGGTGTAAAGTACTTGATATGCTTTTGGGGGTGCTTAAATCGTGGAAAAACAAAGATTACAGAAGTAGAACAATGAGAGATGGAATAGTAAGGTGGATAGCTGAAATTGTAGCAATTATATTTGTAGTCGGCATTGATCTAGTGTTGGGACTTAACTTTTTACTATGTGGGTTTACAGTAGCGTTATTTATTTATAAAGAAGCTGGAAGTATCTGCGAAAATTTAACCGAATG
>JAVWLU010000020.1:0-30700 GCA_036637795.1 Clostridium sp.
TTTGTTCCCTGTGGAACGAGATTAATAATATCACGCTGAATACTTTGTTTTATTTCATTTTACGTTATTTAATTCATTTATCCCTCAAATACTATTATTTATACTTATTTACTTAATAATACTTATATTGATACGCTAGGTACTGTTGCAATGTTTAATACGCATATTATTAATAAAACATCAATAAATTGCACAAATTTCTAACTCCTCCCCCCCTTTTTTTATATCTAAATAGAAAAATCCCTATGAGATTATATTTAAGCTCATAGAGATTTATTGTATACCATATTAAAAACTATATCTTTCCTACTGCTAACATTATTTTTCTGTAAAGATATCTAATAACAACTCCAACGTTCACATGTCCATTTAAAGTCGAATCTCCTAATATATAATCAAAATATGCTTCTTAATTATATATATTATCTTATCATTACTTGAAATAAGCTAGTCATTAAATAGATACTTGAATTTATTTATTAATAATTTTCCGCTTTAATTTGGAAGTATGATTTAGGATGAGCACATACTGGACAAACTTCTGGAGCTTCTGTTCCAGTGTATATATATCCACAATTTGCACATTTCCATGATACTTCATTCTCCTTAGAAAATACTGAATTCTCGTTAATATTAGCTAGAAGTTTTCTATATCTTTCTTCATGTTCCTTTTCAATTTCAGCTACCCCTTCAAATAAAGTAGCAATTTGATCAAATCCCTCTTCTCTAGCTTCCTTAGCAAACTTCTCATACATATCAGTCCACTCATAATTTTCACCATCTGCTGCATCATTTAAATTTTGAATTGTATTACCAATACCTTCGTGTAATAACTTATACCATATCTTTGCATGCTCTTTTTCATTATTAGCTGTTTCTTCAAATAACTCAGCAATTTGTACATATCCATCTTTTTTTGCTTTTGATGCAAAGAATGTATACTTATTTCTAGCCATTGACTCTCCAGCAAATGCAGACATCAAATTAGCTTCTGTCTTTGTTCCTTTTATATTACTCATATTTTCATCCTCCAACTAATTAAATTTATTTCTTCCATAGCCCATGTAAATTACAATATTCATATGTCTCAATTACAACTTCATCATCTTCAATAATAAATTGCGCCTTTGGTTCGCTTCCTGGAGTTAAGTATTTCTTTTGAATTCCCTTATCAGTTTTTAAGTATATCCATTGAATATAGTGATTTTCAAGCATTGGATGTAATGTACTTCCTACTACAACCTCAACCACATTACCCTTTACAGTAACTTCTGGAACATGCTTTTCAGTTGCACCATCTGATGTGTTAGCTTTTAATTCAGCCATTTTTTCTCCACAACAAACTATTGGTACTCCTGAATCTTTTACCATTTCAATAATATTTCCACAGTTTTTACAAATTAAGAATTTTGTATCCATATTCCATTCTCCTTTATTTTTTATATTTACTTTTTTACTCTCATTAATTATATCACTTTTTTGAATTTTTTGATAACTTTTACTTTTTATCCTCTAATATTTTTTTCAAGTAAATATATCTCTTAATATTACGTATATGTACTTATTAATATACTCAATAAGTACATCAATTCACTAATATCTTATCCACGCTATAATCATCTCTCTACAAGTTAAACAATATACAAAAATACTAGAGCTTGTAATTCAAACTCTAGTATCTATATCTCTATTTGACTATTATTAACGCTTTATTATTTATGAATAGCTAATTTTTCTAAAATCAATGGCAAGTGTTTATTCAATATATCAAAATTTCTTATAAATTCATCCACCATCATCTTATCTGCATTCATTAAATCATAATCATAATTATAACAACTATCTTGGTCACAAGAATCACACTCTTCGTAAGCTTTAAAAACTTCACAGCCTTCAAATGGATTAGCTGTTCCAAGATATAATTCATCTTCATTATCAACAAATAGTATTCTTCCACCATAGTTATTTGGATTATTTAACCCACGTTTTACTATACGTTTAAAATCTATACCGTTATATGAAACAAACATATCAAAACCAATCGGATAGTGATATTTTGATAATAAACTTACAACAATTTTATAAGCTTCTATTACTATACGTGTAATTACTTCACCAATTTCATTTTCTAAATACTCTCTATTAGCTAACAATGTTGTTAAAATAACTTCCATATTGCTAGAATCATCAAAAGTTGAAATTAAAAGTTTATCATTATGCTCTTGTATTTGCCATGCATACACATTAAAAGGATTATTGAACCCTGAATTTAATCCTGACAAACTCTTTCTTCTTTCTCCTTTACTTGGTTTACTAGGAATTAATGGTCTTCCACCAACTACTAATGCCCAATTATCTCTTTTATCTATCCTTATAATATCGCATCCCATTGGAATAGCCCACGCTAATGGTAATGATTTTGTTCCACTAACATAAACATAATTCTTAAATACACCCATACTTAAAACATATTTATTAGCTTTATCTCCAAATCCATGATCTACTATAAGAGTCCAATCATTCATTTTAGGTTCAAATGAATTAGTTCTCCATACCATTGCACCTTCTGAACTACTTGTAGCAACATACAATCTATTATTAAATATAACCATATTGGATATTGCACCTTGTGGATTTTTATCCTCTTCAAAACCTGGTTTTGTAGGATCTATAACTTTTTTCCATGGATAAAATTCTGGATCATCACTACTATATAATAATGGTGTTTCATCTCCACTAACCTCATCAATTGTTGCAATATATAACTTACCTCTTAATGTTATCATTGCTCTTGATGATGTTCCCTCTAAGGTATCAGGCATTTCAAACCAATTAACACCATTAGTTGATTTAAATACTCTTGCTTTTGTTCCAAAAGTAGCTGCAAATAATGCTGGAGCACCATTTAAAGGATTATCTGAAATCATATATCTAAACCCAGTGATGCCAGAGCCATTAGCCGCTTCAAAAACTCTAATCCAAGGCAAACTTCCATCTTTCTTATATCTCCAAATTTCAGCTCCATTATCTTGTCCATTTGTAGCAAGTATAGAAGGTATTTTAATCCCTGGAGAAATAGATTGTAATACTAAAAGAGGTATATTTCTTCCTGTTCCTACATAGATATATCCATCTAATTCAGCCATTGACCATGCATAATTATTTTGTCTTGCATTATTTAGGTCTTTTATATCAAAGCCATTAGTCGGTGTAATATTTTCAAATTCATACATACTATGCTTCTCCTTTATCATTAGTAAATACTTGTCCTAATAATAAAATATGTAACTCAACTTCATATGTTGACTATATAAATAAAAAAATACTAGAGATTTTAATTAAACCTCTAGTTTCACTATTTCTATATAACCTTATACATTAAACTTCCTGTTTTAAGCAAGATTTTAAATCATCCTCTGCTGTACTTATAGTTTTTAAATCAAATGTATCTACTAAATATTGAAGTACATTAGGACTTAAAAATGCAGGAAGCGTTGGTCCTAAATATATTCCCTTTATTCCTAATGATAACAATGCTAATAAATCAGCTACTGCCTTCTGTTCATACCAAGATAAAATAATTGATAATGGTAATCCATTTACATCTGTATTAAATGCGTCAGCAAGTGCTGTTGCTATTCTAACTGCTGAATATGCATCATTGCATTGACCTACATCTAGAAGCCTTGGAAGTCCTGCAACTTCTCCAAACTCTAACTTATTAAACCTATATTTACCGCATGCTAAAGTTAATATTATGCAATCTTCTGGAACCATCTTAGCAAATTCAGTATAATAATTTCTACCTGGTCTTGCTCCATCACATCCACCAATTAAGAAGAAATGTCTTACCTTCCCATCCTTTACTGCATTGACTATAGTTTCTGCATGGCTTAAAGTTGCATGATGTCCAAAACCTACAAGTATTTCATGTGGTTCTTGATCCTCTTCATATCCCCCAAGTTCTAAGGCCTTATTTATAATTTCAGTAAAATCTTTTTTACCATCCTTACCTTTACCTATATATTTTAATCCATCCCAACCAACTACACTTGTCGTAAATATTCTATCCTTATAAGTGTCTCTTGGTCTCATAAGACAATTTGTGGTCATAAGTATACAACCTGGAATATTATCAAATTCCTTTTGTTGATCTTGCCAAGCTCCACCAAAGTTTCCTACAAGATGAGAATACTTCTTAAGCCCTGGATATCCATGAGATGGTATCATCTCACCATGAGTATATACATTTATTCCTTTACCTTCAGTTTGTTCTAATAACATTTCTAAATCTCTTAAATCATGTCCAGATACGACTATAAGTGGACCTTTTTTAATATTTACATTTACTTTATGAGGTGTTGGATTTTGATAAACTGTAGTGTTAGCTTCATCTAACTTTTTCATAATAGCTACACTCATTTCTCCAACTCTCATAGTCCATCTAATTAACTCTTCTACAGATAAAGTGTCATCACAAGTAGCATCCAATGCCCTTGCATAAAAATTATCTATTTGATCATCATAATATCCTAATTCTCTTGCTTGATGTCCATATGCACTTATTCCTTTAAGACCATATACTATTGTTTGTCTTAATGAACGAATATCAGGGTCTAGCTCTTGGTCATACATTATACCAGCCTTTTTTGCATCCTCTAACATCTCTGATTTCGTACTACTCAACTTATACGTAGCATGGTCTGTATCATTTTTAATCTTTCCAACTTTCTTTTTTAATGATTCCTTTATTATTTGAGATTGCTTAAGCATTTCTACATGCACATCCGCATCAAAATTTACATTTGTCAAAGTTGTAAATAATGAGTTTTCTATAAATATTACTATATCCTTATCTAAATTCTCACCTTTTTCAACTATTTCCTTTGCGTAACAGCTTATTCCTTTTATTTGATATATAAGTAGGTCCTGTAATGCAGCTACTTCAGGTGTTTTACCGCATACCCCTAACTTTGTACACCCTTTTCCACCAGCAGTCTGTTCACATTGATAACAGAACATTGGATATTCCATTGCCATACTGTTTTTCATTATTAACCTCCTAAATTGATATATTATTCATTAGTATAATTCCACTAATTTCACAATCTATACCACCTAAGATGTTATTAAATGAATTCGTATTCTTTTCTTATTTATATTTACTCTTATTAATTTCCTTGCTATGACTTACTTCTCCTTAGTATTATCATATTAACAATTGAACACATAATCGCACCAGCTATTATAAATATCCAAATCATTATATTAGTAATAAATTCAGGCTCTATAAAACTAAATTTGTCGTAAGCATCCATAAGTTTAGTTATATTAATTATCTCATTACAAATAAATGTGTAAAGAAATAATAATAAATAGCTTCCCATAATAGCCCCTACAATTCCTATTATTACACCTTCAATAATAAATGGAACCCTAATAAACCAATTTGTAGCACCTATAACTCTCATTATTGATATTTCATCTTTTCTTGGTATTACTGCCATTTTAAATGTATTAAATAATAATAGTATTACAACTAGTAAAATAATACTTAAAACAAAAACTCCGCCTACCTCTAAAACATGCACTAACTCTTTATCATGTTTAAACACAATATCTGCATTCATATTGATTAGTTTCATATACAAAAAAATTATTCCAAATATAAAACAAGCTATAGCTACATTAACTGTAGAATAAATAGTTAATGTACTATGTCTTTTCAAACTTTTTAATGCATTTAAAAACAAATATGTAAATGAATTAAACTTCTTAAGCATAAACATCCCCTCCTCTACAATTATCATAATTTATCTTTATGTACGCTAATATATATTTTATTATACATTATTTCCCACAACCATTCTAATCATCTTCCAATATTTAAGTGCTTTAAGATTAATTATTATTTATATTTTTCAATATCACTACTTAGATAGTACTTTAATAGAACATAGATTATTGATTTAGCATTTCTACTTGTACTCTGGTGCTTTTTTACATAATTTATTTATGCTACTATATAGTTAGAGGTGAATAGAATGAAAAAGACTATTAAGGTTGTTGGTGCACTAATTGAAAATGAAAATAAAGAGATTCTTTGTGCTTTACGTTCAAAAGATATGTCTATGCCTAGCCTTTGGGAATTTCCAGGTGGGAAGATTGAACAAGGTGAAACAATGGGAGATGCTATTGTTCGTGAGATCAAAGAAGAGTTAGGCTGTGATATTGAATTTATTTCTTTATTTAATGATAATACTCACGAATATGAAAATGTAATTGTTAATTTAATTACTTTGAAATGTAAGCTTGTGAATGGTACACCTAAAGCTTGTGAACATGCTAAGCTTTTATGGCTACCTACTTGTTATTTAGAAACATTGACTTGGGCTCCTGCAGATATCCCAGCAGTAACTCAATTAGTAAACTTGCCTATATCAGAGTAAGGTTTTTAACCTTGTTGTTTATACATATATGTTTTTAAATTTAGAGATAAAAATAGGGGCTATATCATTCTTTGATATAGCCCCATTTTATACTATTCAGATGTTAAATATTCATATAAATCTTCTCTTACAGGTGTTATTAAATGATATTGTACTTCTACTGCTGTTTTTGTTGTATTTTTCATTGTAAATTGGTGTGGTTCTCCAACCGCTTTTATTCTTCCTAGGAAGTAAAACTCTTTTGATGCTTTATCATCCTTATTCTTTCTTACGAACAGTGGCATATACACGCCATCCTTTTCTGCATTATATGCTTGCAAAATATCATCTGATGCTATACTTCTACCTGATTTTGATATTGCTATTATTTGTGATTCAGATATAAATCTATCTTCATAATTTATTGTATCTACTATCCCATCTGACTTATCGTAGTTTATAAATACTGGATATGTTTTTGTTATTTTATCATATTTATATCCACCAATATTTAATGCTACTTCACCTTTTTCCCACTCTAAAATTCTACAGACATCTTCATATGTATACTTTTGATAAAGCTTTAAATTTGTTTTCTCATAATTAGAACTATATAATTTTTCATATCTATATAATCCAAAGTTTATTAGCTCTAAAACCATATTTTTAAAATCTGTATTTTCTAGGGCCTCTTTAAATACTTTTGATATTTTATAATCCTCCCCATCAGGCTCTATAAAAATACATTTATCATATGTCTTTTTACCTGTACCTGTTGGAAATTCATTTGTAAGTACATTTACTACATTAGTTTTTGTTGTGTATTTAAATTCTATCTTATATTTTTCATCTAACTCTAATTTTAAGCTAGATATTAACTCTTCTTTATTATTAATGGCATCATTTATCACTATTAACTCGTGTGGTCTTTTTCCTGATGCTAGTTTTTTTGACATAAACTCTATAAATAATGATTGCTTATCATTAAACTCAACTTCATATTCCTTTTCATACTTCTTTAAGAAATTATAATATGAACCTAGCTTATCAAATATTCTAAGTGGATCTATTGATTCATATTTTTCAAAGTCTTCTAAAGATGGTATTCTCCCTAACTTCTTTTTTAAGTTTTCATAATTCTCTTTAATTAACTTAATATCATTGAAGTTAGCAGTATCAATAGCTTGGAATATTCTCTTTTTAGTTATTTCATCAAAATGAATAGTTGAACATCCAGGAATAACTCTTGTACCTTCCATAACATATTTTCTTAAAGTATCTTTATTAAAAGTTCTATCTCCAGATAAAGCTATTGGAATTAAAAAATTGTTTTTATAATTACCTACAAAATCAATTATCACAACATATTCTTTATTATTTAATTTTCTTAAACCTCTTCCAAGCTGTTGTACAAATATAATAGCTGATTGAGTTGGTCTAAGCATAATAACTTGATTAACTGCTGGAATATCCACACCTTCATTAAATATATCAACAGTAAATATATAATCTAAAGAATTCTCTTTTTCATCTTGTTCTAGCCTTTGGATAGCTCTTTCTCTAACATCTTGTGAATCCTCACCTGTTAATGCTACAGTATTATATCCTTTTGTATTAAATATAGAAGAAAGTTCCCTTGCTTCTTTTTTATCACTACAGAAAATCAATCCCTTTACCCTATCTCCAGAGTATCCATAAAAGTTTATCTTATCTATAACATGATTAACTCTTTCATCTGCAACAAGATATCTAAATTCAGTCTTATCTTCAAGTTCAACTCCATCTATTGAAATATCAGAAACACCAAAATAATGGAATGGACATAAAAGATCCTCTTCTAATGCTTGTTGTAATCTAATTTCATAGGCAATATTATGATCAAACATCTTAAATATATCAAAGTCATCACTTCTTTCAGGTGTAGCTGTCATCCCAAGTAAAAACTTTGGTTTAAAATAAGATACAATCTTTTGATAAGTTTTTGCTCCAACCTTATGAGCCTCATCAATTACAATATAATCAAACTCATCTTTCTTGAAAGATGTTAAAACATCATCCTTAGATAAAGTTTGTACAGTACTAAAAATTAAATCCTTATTAACTTCTTTGCTATTACCAGAAAGTAATCCCATTGACTTAGTATCACCAAAAACATTTTTAAAACTCTTTAAAGCTTGTTTAGCAATTTGCTCTCTATGTACAATAAATAGAGCCCTATCTGGATTGAAATTTCTAAGTTCAAAAGCTGATAAATAAGTCTTCCCTGTTCCCGTAGCTGATATTAACAGAGCCTTGTCCTTACCATTTTCACGCAATTCATTTAAAGATTGAATTGCAGCAACCTGCATCTTATTAGGTCTTAACTTATACTGCTCAATGCTTGGAACTTTACTCTTTCTAGTAAACTCAATTTGTTTTCTATAAATCTCTTCATAAGTAGAAATCCAATCAAGAGTTAACACATCAGCATCATTCCATAACATGTCAAACTCTGAAATAACATTTTCAGTTAACGATCCCTCTTCTAAAGATGATACCTTCAAATTCCATTCCTTATTTTTAGTTAAAGCACTTTGAGTTAAATTAGAACTTCCAACAATCATCTTGTAATGATCAGAATACTTAAAGATATATCCTTTAGTATGGAAATTCTCCTTGCTATAAACCTTAACCTCAATATTATCAAACTCTAATAATTTCTTTAAAGCCTTTGGTTCACTAAAATTCAAGTAATCAGTAGTAAGAATCTTACCTCTTATCCCTCTTTTATTAAGGTCTTTCAAAGTCTCTATTAATGGAAGCACTCCACTACTTGTAATAAACGCAACAGAAATATAAAACTCATCACATCTATTTAATTCATAAATTATATCACTTAAAACCTTACTCCCCTTTAAGTGATCATTAACCAATAACTTTGGAGTCAATGCTAAATTAGAATCAACAGCACTATTAACAAATCCTGTCTCATTAGCCTTCATAATCTCATTACGAATAAGACTATTATTTTCTTTATCTATAGACTTAACTTTAATATCTCTAATATAATTTTGTGGCTTTAAACTTGTACTCATTATTCTTTATCTCCTAATCAATATGTATGATTATATTATACCTGCTATTGTAGACTTATTTCGCACTTTTATAATTTTTTTCAAAATCTCTCTCCTAGGCTATATATATTTTTTACCTACTATTTATTTAGTGCTTATAGCAAAAATACACCTCCAAATGTTAAATATATCTTACCTAACATTTGTGGTGCACTTAAATCCTTAACCTATAATTTTAGCCTCATAGTAATAAAAAAACTCTCTTACTTCTGTAAAGTTTTCTTTCATTAACTCTAAATACATTTTATCATTTGTTTCTTTATAACCTATCATATTATTATTTATAGAATTGCAAATTTCATATAATCTCTCTGCATCTCTTTTTAAACTTTCATCTTCATAATTCTTATCTTTTAATTCTATTGATTTTAGATAAGCTTCTTGGAACCCATATCTTTCAAGACTGGTTATATATGCACTACTTACATCATCTCCATATTTAGTAAAAATAACCTCTATGATAATAAGAATTTCCTTTGTTACATCTAATATAACTTCTTCCTCTGAATATCCTTCTCCTATTTCAAGAAAAAATGTTTTGCATTTATCAAGATTAGATTCTAATTCTTTCAAATACTTTTCATCATTTGTTACTTTATATGATGAAATACTATTATTTATAGAATCACATATAAAATATAGCTCGTCTGCATAGGCTTTATACTTATCATTTTTATAATGTTTATTCTTTAATCTTATAGATTCTTTATATGATTCTTGAAATCCAAGATTTTCAATATCTAATAAATAATGCTTATCTTCACCTATTCCATGCTTAGCTTCAACAGATTCTCTCATAGTAACAATTGATTTTGCCACATATACTATTGGCTCAAACTCATCCTCTTCTACACCATCTTCATTTTCAATAACCTTAGCAATTATAACAAGGTCATATAAATCAATTATCTTATCATTATTCAAATCATAATCAGAGTTCCAATCTAATGATTCCGAATTACAATTATAATTACTTGCTAAAAGTGATAAATCTACCACATTAATTAAACCATCTTTATTAACATCCTCTTTAGAATAATTCTCCTTAAAGCCAACGACCTTATAACACTCTGCCTTTGCTACAATACCATTACTAAATACATTAAATAAAATATTAAATGTAATAATTAACGATAAAACTTTCGAAACTTTTTTTACCATCCCAATACCCCCAACATATAATATAAATACCCATCACCCATTATACAATATTTTCCATGTATTAAGTTGAATTATATTATATTTCAATTAAATAATTCAAAAGACCGTAGATGATTGCATGATATCAATCTATCTACGGTCTTTGTTATCTAATCGATCTTTTTTTTAATATTTTTCCCACTTAATTTGATTGCACCTTAAATACTTTCAATCTTAATGAGTTTATTTTTTTTCATTTTCCTCTTTTTAGCATACATTGCATCATCTGCACGAACGGCAGCTTCTACTATAGTATCATTTTCTGAAGCTGTATATAAACAATAACCCCAAGCTGATTTTATATCCATATTTGTATGCCTTCCATAGTCATTCAATATTTCATCTAACTCATTAAGCTTTTCTCTTAAACTTAACTCATTTAATTCCTTTTCAATGATAACTACAAATTCATCCCCACCAATTCTAAATATCTCACCATATTGAGTAAATACTATTTTTAGTGAAGTAGCCATAGATTTAATTAATAAATCCCCTCTATGATGTCCTTGTCCATCATTTATCATCTTTAAATCATTTAAATCTAAAGAAATATACCACACATGTTGTCCTCTTCTTGTCTTCTTTTGAATACTAACAAGTTTTTCTTCATATGCAGTACGATTTTTTAACTCAGTTAATCTATCTTCATAAGCCATCTTATAATACAATTCTTTTAACTTCAGTTCATTTTCCTTCAGCCTTAATTGTGAAGTAAGATCTCCCTCTTTATCTTTAATTTCATATACTTCTTTTTTTAATGTTAACATTCTAAAAATCACTATATAACTCAATACAATTAAAATACATAGTACACCCATTATAGGTAAATACTCTATCTTCTTATTGAGGACATTTGGATTAAGTGAACATACATAAAAAGCTACATAGTAAACTAAAGAAATAGATGTAACTACTCCTAAACCCTCTTCAATTGTATCCATTAAATAATGATACTTAGCTGAAAGTTTTTTTACATATATAAAACCGACTGCAAAACATACAATGTAAAGCACTAAATTTACAATTTGATTCATGTTTGTTACATAAACAAATGAATCAATTGAAAAAATTAAAATAGCTGATAATGTATCTATCATTATAAAAGTTAATATATATCTAGCATCTTTATACTCAGTAAAGAAATAAAAAATAATCATACTAGACATCGTTGTAGCAGATAATAATAACAAAGTATTATTAAATTCTAAAATATAATAACTTGTAAGATAAATACTAATCATAACAATTATAGATATACTGGCCTTTATAATAGATTTTTTCTTTTCTTCCTTCCATTCAAGCAAGAAAAAACAAGGTATAATATTTCGTACTAAAATAAATAAAAATAATATAATATCCATTTTGCACCTCTTTTGTTAGTTATTTTTCTATATCATGATAAAATCATACCATATTTTTTCTAAATATGGTATGATTTATATTTTTTCTGTAGATACTTCTAATTTGATTTTAGAAAAATAATTTTGTTAGTCCTGGTCCATCTGAAAAGGCATGATCCATAAATAAATAAGCACATAGCTTATCATTACTTTTATAGAATATTACATATTCTGCTTTATTTTCATCTTTAGGATTCTTATATCCATCACTATACATAAAGCTTGCTGGATATAATTTTTCACCATTTATATTTTCATAAAAATAATCTACATTTCCATTTAGAAGTTCTTCTTTAATTTTATTAGCTAATGTTTCTAATGATTTATCTTCAAGTTTTACATTTAAATCATTATAAATAAAGCTCTTTAAATCTTTTATCCCGATTAACTCTACTCCATACCCCTCATCCTTTGAAATTATAGAATTTATTTCAATTTCTTCAGATAAGTTTAGATTGAAGCATTTATTAACTATATCTCTATGTTCTTGTGTAATTGAAGTAATTTCTCTTGGCTTATTCATCTGTATATAGTCATTCATTTCATTAAGTACATATATTGCACCAGCAATTATTATTCCAAAAAATATTAATAGTGTTATAACTACTTTTCTATTTCCTTTCATACCTATCTCCTTTTACCGTGAACATATCATACATATTCCTATTTTACCATAACTTCTTATCTTACCTTAATCGTTATACTTTTAAAGATTTATATTTTTAAGTTTTTCAAATGTATAAGAGAAGAATTTATAATAGGCTTCACAAAAATAGTTTCTATTACTTTCTCCATCTCTAAGTCTTCTACAACCATCTCTACATAACATTCTAAATTTACATTCATAACAACCTTCATTTGCATTTAACGAAGATTCTATAAAACTTATTGTTTTATCACATTTCATAAGGTCATTGAATTCATCTAATTTTATATTGCCAATTTTATAATTCTCATAAGTATAGAAATCACATGGAAACACACTGCCATCACTCTCAATTATATTTTGACATGAGCACCTTCCCTTCATTTCACAAGCCTCATATTCATACCCCATAAACAGTGCTAAAATATTATCAAAATATCTAATACTTACATGATTCCCATTCTGCAAGTCTTCGTACCACTTATCAAATAACTTAATAAGAAAATCACCATACTCTCTAACAGATAACGAATAATCATTTAAACTTATATTATTATTTTCTAATGGTTCAATGCAAGGAATAAACTGCAAATACTTATAATTCTTATCTTTATAAAATTTATATACTTCCTCTATTTTTTCACAAAGTTGTGATGTAACTACAGTAAGAATATTAAATTCCACTTCATGTTGTTTTAATATTTCTATACCTCTTATCACATCTTCGTAACTACCCTTATTATTTTTATGTAATCTATTTAGATTGTGAATTTCTTCTGTTCCATCTAAAGATACCCCAACTAAAAAATTATAATCTTTAAAAAAGCATGCCCATTCATCATTTATAAGTGTAGCATTTGTTTGAATTGTTAAGTTAAATCTTGTCCCATTATTATCTGTTTCTATAGCTTTAACTAAGTGTTTGTAAAAATCAATTCCCACTAAAAGTGATTCTCCACCTTGAAATCCAATTGTACAAACGCCTCCATTACAATATTCCTTTGCTTTTTTAACTATTTCCTCAATTGTATCTTTTGACATAAATCCATAATCTTCTACTTCTCTAGCTTCTGATATAGAGTTATAAAAACAATATTTACACTTTAAATTACATTTGCTAGATGACGGTTTTATCATCATATTTAAATTTCTTCTCATTTGTTACACCTCTTAAATTACTGCAGCTATCACATTATATATGTTCAACAATATTAATGCCGCTACTACAATATTAAATACTCTTAATATTATATCATTAGAAAATACCTTATTGAATTTTGATCCAATAAGTCCACCTAATATACCACCTACAATCATAACTGGTAACATTGATAAATCTAAACTACTAAATCCTGTTGTTAATGCTATTGTTGTTAATTTTGATCCTTGAGAAAATAAAATTGTAATTATAGAATTAACTGCAGCTTCTTTTGCCTCCATAGAAAAGAATATAGTTAATATGCACACATTAATAGGGCCTCCTCCTATACTTAAAAAAGATGCCACTAATCCTAGTACTACTCCAATTATTAAACAAACAATAGAATTTTGTACATTATAACTTTTAAACTTACTTTTATTATTCATGTAAATGTATATTAGAATTAGCAATGCTGCAAGTGTTCCATTTTGCACTATCATAACTAAATTAGTATCAAACTTACTTAATATAAATCTTAATATTTGTTCACCAAATAATCCTCCGAAAATTGATCCAAATCCAATTAAAACTGTCTTTTTAACTTGAATATCAACCTTGTATCTAATTTGCTTTATTATAGAAACTATTGCCATTGAAAAAACTGTTGCTGATGATAAAACACTAATCGTAGACAAATTAAAATCACCTAAAAAATCTAACAGAGGTTTTATTATTACCCCTCCACCAAGTCCAGCCATAGCTCCTAATGTTGTAGCTAATATAGATATTAAAAAATATACTAATAACATTATGTCCTCCTATGTGTATAAAATATTATAAAGTAAGTGGAGTACCATAATTATAGTACTCCACATGTATATTACTTTCCTAAACTTACATAATCATTTTTATCTTTAGAACTAGCTTGCATACATTCCTTTTTATTAACTTTCCAATCCTTACTAATTGGGATTTCTCCGTTTAAAATAATATCTCCTGTATCCTTTAAATGCTTTTCTAATTTATTACTTAAATCAATCCTAACTTCTTCATATCTAGGATTATTAATAAGATTATTTCTTTCTCCTGTATCATAATACAAATCATATAACGCTTCTTCATATTTAACTTGTTTATCAAGATCATTCTTCAGTAGATAATCCTTTGAAAGTGATTCATCTATGTTAGATCTATTAACCTTTAAATAAGTAGCATCATAATATCTTATGTATTTATATCTTTCTGTTCTCACACATCTAATAGGCTCATATGATGTGTGGAAACTAACTTCTGCAAAAACTGCATCTCTTGTAGGTGCATCAACATCCTCAAAAGATTTTGCAAAAGATTTTCCTTCTAAATATTCTGGTTTCTCTAAGTTTAATAAATCACATAAAGTTGGGAATACATCCACATGTGATACTAAGTTATCAACAACTTGCCCATTAGACTTTGAGTTTGGAACTCTAACAATTAAGCTTACACCTATTCCATTATCAAATAATGTACACTTACTAAATGGATTTGCTAACCCATGATCAGTTGTAAAAATAATTATTGTATTTTCATATAATCCATTATCCTTAAGACTTTGAATAATCTTTTCAAAACAAATATCAGCACTCTTTGCACTTGTTAAATACCCAGCATGATCTTTTCTTGTTTCCTTATTATTAGGTAACGGTGCTGGTGGATTAACCATGTTTTCATTAATATCCTCATCTATCACATCTGGATATCTTCTATGGGTTGCATACATACCATATGATATGAAAAATGGTTTTTCATTATCATACTTATTTATCCAATCTTCTAAAATCCCTGCATTTTTTTGATCCCATATAGTTAAATCCTCTTGTCTATATCCACTATTATCACAAGTTAGATTTTCATTATACCCAATCATTTCTGCCCCTGCCTCATGATCCAAATACCAACCTGCTTCATGTTGAATTCCACATAAAACTGTTTGGAATCCATTACCCTTTAAATAATTTACTAAATGCTTACTGTAATCAATTGAAAACCCTCTTTGTGCAAGTCCAAGCATACCATTTTGATGTGGGTATGTACTTGTTAATAGAGCTGCTCTTGATGGTGAGCATGTAGGTGAAACGCAATAACCTTCTGTAAAAATTGTTGCATCACTAGCAAACTTCTTCATATTTGGTGTCGGTACATCATATCCATAAGGTGATAATATTCTACCAGAATCATGTGTATGTATATATAAAATATTCATCTAATTACTCCTTCTATTACTACTTATTCACATTTATATTTAACTTTAAATACTTATCGTAAATCGTACAACTCCCTTTTGTAAAAAGGAACATAAACCCACAAAATAAGCTAAATGCATTAATTATCATTTGTATATACTCCATAGAGTTGTTCATATTCAATTTGAAAAAATCCACTAAATAAATATGGTTTGGATTTAATAATCCTCCAAGTATAAAAATTATTAAACCTTGTCTTATTAAAACCTTCTTCTTAGAAATCAAAGAGTTGTCAGCATTAGTAAGATCTAAATGCATAACAGTTTTTCCAATAGTCCTACCTTTATTAAATAAAGGAATTACAACTATAGCTAGTATCGCAACACCAATTGCTATTACATCATAAAACATCCTATAATCTGTCGGTAACTCATTTAAAATAATGTAATTAATCCCAAGCTTAGTATTAATAGCATAGTAAGAAACTACACTTGTAAGTAATACAATTACTAAATAATCTAAACCATATGCTATAATTCTAGGAAATTTACTCGTTTTTGCTGAAGCATTTATATCTCTTTTCATTTCACCACACCTCTACTTAACTTCTATAATTTCAGTTTCACCACATTCTACAATTCTATTTTCCTTTAATAACTTTAAGTTAGCCTCTTCTTGTAATAACACAATTACATCACAAGAAATAACCTCATCTTTAATAGATTCAAAGTCAACTTCCATTAATAAATCGCCCTTTTTAACTTTTTGTCCTACTTCACAGAATGATTTAAAGCCTCTTCCTTTTAAATTTACTGTATCTAATCCAATATGTATTAAAATATCTGGCCCATTATCATTTTCAATTATTATTGCATGTAAAGTATTAAAAACTAATGTTACTGTTCCATCAATAGGAGAAACAACATTATTATCAATTGGTTCAACTGCAAATCCATCTCCAAGATCTCTATTAGCAATAGCTTCATCTTGTACATTATCTAAACATTTAAGTTTGCCCTTTGCTGGAGAAACAAACTTTAATTTATCTTTCTTAAATATTGAAAACATAATCCCTCCATATATTTATACATATTGGCACTATAAAAGCGCCAATATGTATTCATTTTTATTTAACCTTGTAATGATTCTATATATTCATCAATTTCAACACGAACTATATTTACTGATGGTCCATAAATTACTTGAAGATTTTTACCTCTTACTAGTGTATTATGAGCCCCTGTTTTCTTAAGTCCTTCAATATCAACATCTGCGATTTTCTTAATATTTACTCTTAGTCTTGTTGCACAGTTATCAATATCTTCAATATTTTTCATTCCACCTAAAGCTTCAATTATATTTTTTGCTTGTCCATTTTGATAACCAGATTTTAAAGATTTCTCTGAATCTTCATTTTCCTCTTCACGTCCTGGCGTTTTAGCATCTAGTTTTACAATTAAGAATCTATAAATGAAATATGTTGCTATTGCAAATGGAACTCCTAAAATTAATATCCAAACATAACCTGTCTTAGCATTACCTTGGAACACTCCAAATAATAAGAATTCAATTAATCCAGCTGAGAATGTTGAACCTATTGTTACACCTGTAATTGCACAAGCTACAAATCCAAATGCAAATATTAATGCTTCTACAACAAATAATATTGGGCTAGCAAATAATAATGCAAATGAAATTGGTTCAGTAACTCCTGTTATAAAACAAGTAAGTGCTAATGATAATAAAAATCCCATTGTTCTTTTACGTCTTTTCTTATCTGGAATTGCATGATACATAGCCAAGCAAGTAGCTGGCATTGTAAATAACATATGTATATAACGTCCACTATTATAAAGTGCGATATTTCCGAAGAAATGAGTTGTTTCAGGATCAGCTAATTGAGCTAAGAATATATTTTGCCATCCTTCTATCATAACTCCACCAACTTCTGTAACACCACCTGCTGCAGTTGTCCAGAATGGTAAATAGAATACATGGTGTAATCCACAAACATATAAAGTTCTTAACATTAATCCGTATATAAATGATCCAAATACTCCTAATTGAGATGCTAATGTTCCAAATGATGCTATAGCATTTCCTATAGCTGGCCAAATGAAGAACATAGCTACACCAAATAATCCACCAACTACTGTTGTAATAATTGGAACACTTCTTGAACCACCAAAGAATGAAAGTACTTCTGGTAATTTTAATTTATAGAATTTATTATGTACCCATGATGTATATAGACCTGCTAGTACACCACCAAATACTCCCATCTGTAAAGTCATAATACCAAACTGAGCTCCTTGTCCAAGGGACTTAGGATCTACCCCTGCTGCTGGCAACTGATTAGTAACCTTCAACAGTGCATTAATCGTTGTAATTAATACAAAATAACCAACAACCGCTGCTAGACCTGCTGTTCCTTTATCAGCTTTTGCAAGTCCAACCGCAATACCTACTGCGAATATTAATGGTAAAGCATCAAATACACTTTTACCTATAGCATTTAAAATTTGAAGAAACGCCTGTAACCCTGGTGATGCAAGTACTGGATATGCCTCTAAAACAGATACATTTGTTAATGCTGCTGCTACTCCTAAGAACAATCCTGTAACAGGTAAGATAGCAATTGGTAATAAAATAGCTTTTCCTAACTTTTGTGCTAACCCAAAAGACTTATTAGCAAGTTTATTTTCCTTAATACTCATAATGACCCTCCTTAGTAATTATAAAAATTAACTTTAATAAATTAATTATTTTTAATCCAAATTGGTGATGACCAAGCAACTGCTCCGTCAGTTTGATATACTTTAACTAAATAAAAAGCATCTTCTTCAAAATCTAAATTAACTTCTTTATCGATTTTATAAGCATTTTCTGGCTTCGCTTTTAGTAATCTTACTTTATATGCATTATGATAAAATGGATCGCTTCTATAATATTCATCAAAATCAAATCTTTCTTTAGCTAAAGCCTTAGCTTCATCTAAGAACACAATTAATGATGTATTATCTAATAACTCTGAAACAGATTTTTCGAAAACTTGTCCATCTATTTCTAAAATTATATTTGAATCTCTATTTGCTTCAATTTCAAAAACAAATCCTTCTGTAGTAACAGGAGCTGGTCCCATCCACTTACCTGATTGAGTTGTCTTTCTAGTAGTTAATTCAAACTCACAAGATGATTCATCTTTTTGATTTATACTTTGACCTCTAGAAGACCAACATTTTTCAATAGATTTTATCTTACCAGATGTATTTAACTTACCATTCCAAATCTTTGTATTTATATCTGGATACATTTTTAAATCAGGTCCCCATCCAAATTCAATCTTAAACTTAAACGTTACTATATCTTCTAACTGATCTTCTATCCATTTTTCAGAATGATTATATGTATAATGTGGTCTACCATTCTTATAAATAACGAAACGATCTATTTCATCTTGTGTTTCTACAGATACATGATGTTTTAAAGAATTATCTTTTGTACTAAACTCACTACCCATAACGTTTTCATTTATTTCATAAAGAAGTTTTACCCTTCCACTTGTCATTCCATAAACTCTTCTACTTTTTAATGCATCCCATATTTTTTCTGGAGAATTATCTTCTGCTAATACTCCTGCAAAACCATGTCCATATTGTGCTGCAACAACATGATTATCTCCTGATGCAATAATTCCAACCTTATGCCCCATCTTTAACCCATCAAATACTGATGTTCCACCAGTTCTAGGTCCCATATGTATATGTCTTGTCATATGGATATCTGTATCTCCACTTTCTGAACTTCCATGTGAAGAGAATATTTCAGCAAATGGTGAGAATTCATCAATATGAGTTGACCAGTTTTTACCTCTATGAGATAAGCTATAAGCTAAATGATGTGGAATTGCTAGTGCTGTAGTTTCTTTTAGTTCTTCATATAATTCCTTATATCTCATTGGTGCTACTAATGGACCCTTGTCCATGAAAAATACATTGTGATCTCCATCCAAACCTGCACCTTGCCACTCATATCCAGCAAACACAGGGAAATCTTTATTATTTTTCTCATCTATAAACTTGCAAATGTTCTTCCAATCTTCCTGAACCTTATCATCAGTATGAATATCTTCTAAGAAAATTCCTTTACTATCTTTTCTAAGATAGAACGGATAGTATGCAATTGGCCAAAAGTCTAACATTTCTTTTGCTTGCTCATACCACTCATTTAACTGTGACATTTGTTCATGATGGATATTAGTATGAAAATCTGTAAATAAATATTTATATTTCATCTCTTGTAGCTCACTTCCTTTGTAATTTCTTAATCTCATTGTAAACAGTTTCTTTTTAAATGTCAATACATTCATTTTAATATATTTACATTTAAAACTAACTAACCAAAGGTTTTATGACTTTTATGTTTTTCTTTTGTATTGTTTTTATTTTAAATGTGTTTACATTTACATTTATATATAGTTATATTTAGTGGTATTTGTATATCTCCTGATGTTATTATATACTACATATATAAGATATTACTTAAAGAGGTGACTGATACATGGACAAAAGAGCACCAAGAATTGCTCAATACAAACAAATTGAAAATGATATTTTTGATAAGATTTCAACTGGATATTATAAACAGAACGATATGATTCCAACTGAGCTTGAACTTTCAAATACATATAAAGTCTCAAGAGTTACAGTAAGAAGAGCTACCGATAACTTAGTAGCACAAGGTCTGCTTTATAGAACACCTGGTGTTGGAACATTTGTAAATCATAATCCAACAACACAAAAAATAGCAACATTAAAAAGTTTTAATGAAGAGATGAAAGAACTTGGCTTAACAGCATCAACAAAAGTAAATAATTTCTCACTTCAAGAAGCTGATGAAAAAATAACTAGAATGCTTGGAATCTCTGAATCAGAAATGGTTTATTACATTGAAAGAACAAGATATGCTAATAATGAAATATTAGTTTTTGAAAAAACTTATATGTCTGTAAAGAATAACCCAGAATTATCAATAAAAATTCTAGAAGGTTCAAAATATGATTATGTAGAAAATATTACAGGTAGAAAAATTGATTATAGTTATCATCAAACATCACCAATTCTACCAACAAAGAAAATATCTGATATGTTTAATATAACGGAACAAACACCAATAATAAAAATAGCTAACACAACTTACCTTGATGATGGTAGCATATTAGATTACACAGAACTATATCTTAATTCATCTAAATATCAATTAAACTACATTAGATCTCGTTAATATTAATAAACAATCAATTCAAGCATTGCAATAGCCTTCCCCTTGCCTAAATTATTTGTACCTTTTAAATCTATTATTAAAAGTGACCGACGCACCAGGGAATTTTCCCTGGTGCGTCGGTCACTTTTTAGTATGCATGTACTTCTTTTATATTAAACTCTTGTCCTGATAGTAGGGAGTAATTTTCACCCCTACATGCTGGACATATTTTTCTCTGCTCAATAACATTATATTCTTCGCCACATTCACTACATTTAGCTATGGCTGGTAACTCAATTATCTCTAATTCAGTATCCTCATATGCTGTTTCATTTACAGCAGCAGGATAGCACTCTTTAATAAACCTTGGGATTGCTTGGGATAATTGTCCTACTTCTAATATAATTTTATCTGCTCTTTCTAGATTATTTTCTACCATAAATCTATCAACTACTTTTATTACCTCATAAACAATTCCTAATTCATGCATAACAGTGCTCTCCTTCTTACTTTAATTACGTTATTATTTATTAAATGGATTTAATTTATTTGTTGCTATTTTAACTTTTCTCTTAATTGTATTTTTAATAACCTGCTTAGGTAATGCATCTATTTCAAAACCTTTAACATCATGTACTTTCTCTAATTTAATAGCACCAAACTTACATTTTAATGTACAAGCTCCACATCCAACACATAAGTATTCATCTGTCTTTGTAGCTCCACAACCTAAACATCTTGAAGTTTCCATTTTAATTTGTTCTTCTGTTAATGTTCCTCTTAGATCTTTGAATGTTGTTTTTGCCTTCTTACCATCAACATGTGCTGTATGTTGTCTTGGTGTACCATCAAAACCTTCAATCTTTGTTAGGTTCTCTTTATCAAACATCTTGTATGAGTGATTGTCTCTACCAAATACTAAAGATTGTCCTTTTTGTACAAATCTATGAATTGAAACTGCAGCTTCTTTACCTTGTGCTATAGCATCAATTGCAAATCTTGGTCCAAAAGCAACATCTCCACCAGCAAATATATCATCTTTTGATGTTTGTAATGTTACGTTATCAATCTCAATAGTTCCTCTCTTAGTTAACTTTACATTTTCCCCTTCAAATAAAGTTCCATAGTCGAAAGTTTGTCCTACTGATAATAATACATAATCACATGGAACTAACATTGTGTCATTTTCATCGAATTTAGGGCTGAATCTTCCTTCATTATCAAATAATGATATACAACGCTTAAACTCAACTCCAACAACCTTATTATTTTCTATTATAACCTTCTTTGGTCCATAAGAGTTATTTACATCAATATCTTCACTTAATGCTTCTTCAACCTCTTCAATATGTGCAGGCATGTTTTCTCTTGGTTCTAAGCAGAATATATCTGTGCTATTTACAGAATCTAATCTTATAGCTGTTCTTGCAACGTCAATTGCAACGTTACCTCCACCAATAACAATTACCTTACCTTTAACATCAGTTGCTTCACCTAGGTTAACATCTCTTAAGAAATCAACACCACTAACAACTTCTTTAGTATCTTCACCTTCAATGTTTAAAGCTCTACCTTTGTGAGCACCAATTGCAACATAGAAAGCATTAAAGCCTTTGTCTCTTAATCCTTGAATAGTTACATCCTTACCAACTTCAACGCCAGTTTCAAATTTAACTCCCATTTCTCTTAAAACATCTATTTCAGCATCAATAACATCTTTTTCTAATCTGTATGATGGAATCCCTAAAGTTAACATTCCACCTAATCTCTTTTGCTTTTCAAATACAGTTACATCATACCCGTCAATTGATAAATCATAGGCACAAGTTAATCCTGATGGACCTCCACCAATTATTGCAATCTTTTTATCACTATAATTATGTCTCTTTGTTGGTATAAATCTATTATTTGTATCTAAATCCCTTTGTGCAATAAATTTCTTAATATCATCTACTGCTACTGGTGCATCAATATCTCCACGAGTACATTCATTTTCACAAAGTCTTGGGCAGATACGTCCACAAACAGCTGGTAATGGATTATGTTTTTTAATTAATTCTAAAGCTTCATTGTATTTACCTTGAGATGCAAGCTTAACATATCCTTGAACTGGAATATGAGCTGGACAGTTTGTAATACAAGGTGCTGTACCTGAATCTAAAGTATTTTTTCTGTTAGTTCTATAGTCAGTATTCCACTTATCTTGTTCCCACTCATTATTCTTTGGAGTGATTTTAGTTATAGTCTCATCTATAGGATTCTTTGAACATAATTTTTGACCTAATCTTAAAGCATTTGTAGGACAAACATCTACACATTCTCCACAAGCAACACACTTGCTTTCATCAACTACTGACTTATAGTTAGATCTAACTATATCATTATTTACAAACTCATTTGCAAGTCTCATAGCATAGCATCCACAACCACAACAGTTACAAATAGCATGAGTGTGACCTGGTTCATCTAAGTTTGGAATTGAATGCATTAAACCATTATCTTCTGCCTTTTTAATTATTTCAAAAGCTTCTTCTCTAGTTATTTCACGTCCACGACCTGTTTTTATATAATACTCAGCAGCATGTCCTAATTGTATACACATTTCTTCTTTTAAGTGTCCACAACCTTCACCCATAGCTTCACGAGATGTTCTACAAGAACAATCTGAAACTGAGAAAACATCCGCTTCATTTAAATGCTTTGATAATTCTTCAAAAGTTGCTCTTCTTGAATTTCCATCAATAGATCTTTCAATTGGAATTACTCTCATTGGGCCTCCACCTACAGGCATAACCCCTGCAGCCATTGGTCCTTTTTTACTTCCAAAGTAGTAGAAAGCTTCTGCAACTTCTGGATACTTTGCAACTAATTCTTTATTATTATTTATCATTTCTAAATGCCCTGGTACAAAAATATCTTGCCAGTACATATCAACACCATCAATTGTGTTTACAAAAGCAACACCGGCCCATGCAATATAATCTAAAGCTTCCTTTACTTTTTCAATTGGTTCGTTAGAATATTTTGCAACATCTGCTGCACTTACCTTTTCACGGAATTTTAAGTGCATTGCTAACTTAGCTTGGTACTCATTTAAAATTGGTGCTAAGCAATAATACTCTGGTCCAAATGGAATAGCTTCTCTTGAGCTTCCTGCTTTAGTTCTTCCTATTTTGTTTGCTAAATCAACAATCTCTTGTCTGTATTCTCTATTGCCCACATCTCCCCATGTTAAAGCAAAATCAAATCTCTTAGACTTATTAAAATCAGTCTTCTCGTTTTTCTTAGCCATTGTTTTTTCCCCCTATAATTGTTTTTTTATCCAATTAGTAAAGCCTTCTATTCCCTCATTTGTTTTTGCTGAAATTGGGAATATCTCTATATCTTTATTTAACTTTCTAACTCTTTCTTCAAGTACTTCCATATTAAAATCAAAATACGGCATAACATCAATCTTATTTACAATTAAGGCATCAACCTTTGCAAATATATCTGGATATTTTAACGGTTTATCATCACCTTCTGGAACACTTAATATTGCAATACTCTTCATTGCTCCTGTGTCATAACCTACAGGACAAATTAAGTTTCCTATGTTTTCAAGGAATACTAAATCTAATCCCTCTACTCCTAATTCATCAATCCCTTGCTTAGTCATTGTTGCATCTAAGTGACACATTCCTCCAGTATGTAACTGTATCGCCTTCGCTCCTGCATCCTCTACTGTCTTTGCATCCACATCTGAGTCGATATCTGCCTCCATAACACCAATCTTAAGTTCACCCTTAAGTTTGTTAATAGTGCTAACAAGTGTAGTTGTTTTTCCACTACCTGGTGATGACATAACATTAATTAGAAAAACACCTTTTTCCTTTAACTCATCCCTAGTAGTTTGTGCAACCTTCGCATTATCTTCATGTAAGCCTTTTTTAATTGTAAAAACCTTAAATTCGTTCATACTCTCACCCCTGGTTTGATTAAGTTAGCTTGATTATAACAACTTGTTTATTTTTTAACAATATGCTTTCTGATGATGAATTTTTTCTTGTTTTACTTTATCAAAGTGTTTACACTTTGAAAACGGTTAATCATTTAGTATATAAAAGGCTAGAAATATAGAACGGAAAAGTTTTTGTAAACACTTATATAAAGTAAAATTTTATTTATATTTACAATTTTTGTTGCAAAAATATAAATTGCATTATAAACTATTTATGCAATTCATTACTTTAATGGAGGTGATTTTAATAGATAAGGACCTTAAATTCAAAATAATTTCTGATGGTATAAATAATGGCGTTACATATACTTGTCAAAAATATAACATTTCCAGAACACTATATTACCGTTGGCTTAATAGATACAAATCTACAGGAATAGATGGCTTAGATAAAATACCTAAGACCTCTACACCTATTAACAAAACAGATGCTAAAGTAGAAGCAGCATTACTTAACCTTATTAAACAATACCCAAGCTATGGACCTCGTTATATACGATATATTTTTAAAGAGCTTGGCTACAACTTAAGTGAATCTGCTATTTATAATATAATGAAAAGAAATAATCTAACAACAAAGGAGTCTAGACTTAAATTTGCCAAAACTAACAAAGACAATACTTTAGATACAACTCCTAATTTCAACATACTCGAAAGTGGCGAATGTTGGCTGTTTTGGATAACAGACTATGGTTTACATAGTAAAGTAGGACACATTTTTCAATATACCTTCTTTGATTACAAAAGTAAGATTGCTTGTTCTAGGCTATATAACGAAGTTACCTTTGATAATTTTGATGATATATTAACCTCAACAGCTATACCTATTGCAAAAACACTTAATTTACCTATTCATTATTTATGCTTTTTTAATAATAATAAACTATTAAATAAATCTAAAAAAAGTTTTGATTTGAAGATAAATAAGTTAATTAATGATAACGCTTTCGACTTTAAAGTACATATTTTAAGTAATGAAAATGAGGAAATTGGTATAATAAATAGCTTAAGAAAATCATATACAGAGGCTAGTTCTTCTTTCTTAATGCCATTAATAAATAACCAAGCTCCTTTCCATGATATAAAACAACAATTTCAAGATTTTATTAGAAACTATAATATAACTTATAAATCTAAATATGCTAATGAAGAATATACTCCTGTTGAATATCATAATAAAATGACTAACAGCAAATTAATTTTGCCTATGTTTGCATATTTAAACAGAGAATATTAGGGAGGATACATATGAAAGTAGCCGTTATTGGAAGTGGATTTAGTGGAATGCTTGCCTCTTATCTACTTGAAAAAGAAGGTATGGATGTAACTGTTTATGAAAAAGAAGAACGTATTGGTGGACATTGTAAAACCATCGAAAGTAAAGATGTATATATAGACCTTGGAACTGTATGCTCATTTTCAAATGAAATTAAAGAACTATTAATAGATTTAGAAGTATCTTATAAAGAAAAGTTTGTATATAGAACCTTTGTAGATGAAAACTATAACCAAGTTGAGCATATGCCAAGGGAAGATGTTATTTTACTTATGGATGAGCTGTCAAAGTTTAAAATAATCTTAGAAAAATATTCTCCATACCTTAATAATGTTAATTATGGTTATATACCTGATGATTTAATTGTTCCATTTAAGGACTTTTTAAGTAAAAATAATCTAAGATTTATTTCTCAGGTAATACGCCCCTATTTATCATCCTTTGGTTTTGGATGTATAGATGAGCTTCAAGCTTATTATGTTTTAAAAGCGTTTAATGTAAATACAATAAGTTCATTTATGAGTGGGAAAAAAATTCTCTTTATCGAAAAAGGAACTGAAGAAATTATAAAAAAACTTAGTACCAGAATTTCTGATATACGCTATGCTCTTGAAGTAACAAATATTGAAGTTATAGATAATAAGGTTAAGGTTGAAACAAAATTTGGCGTAGATTATTTTGATAAAGTGCTAATAACAACTAAACTACCTGAAAATGTAATTAAGGATAATCTATACAATCAACTAATGGAAAGTATTGATACCAACCCATTTATTTCTTGTGCATATGAAGTAGAACATAAGGATGTTTGTACAACTTACTATAAAAATAACCTAGGCAAAAAAAATAAAATCCAATTTTTCTATATTACAAAGCAAAAAAATAGGACAATCTTAGTAGCTTATTGCTATGGAAGAATATCTAAAGATGTGATTGATGGAATTAGTGATGATATTGAAAAGCTCGGAATAGATATAAAACAGCTTATCACTGTAAAACAATGGTATATTTTCCCTCATCTAAAGCCACATAACCTAACTAACACATTTTATAAGGAAATTATCGATAGAGAAAAAACTAGCAATATCTCTTTGATTGGATCTCTTATATCTAAAACATCTATAGATAATTTATATTGCTCTGTTAAGAACTCAGTTCAAAATATAATAAGCAGAAATTCATGAGTCTCAAAAAAATAGTAGCCCCACTCACAATTGGATGCTACTATTTTTATTAATAATAAAATATAGTGATATCAGTTGCCTATGCAACTAAAAATCAACATAAAATTTTAATGTGTATGAATTCCTGTGAACCCATCTTCATGAATATGATCTTCTCCAATTCCTTTTACATGCTCATGAGTGTGCATAAAAGATACCTGAAGATTGTTATTTATGGGATTAACACCAACATGGGCATTTACATTAAAAACATCCTTTAACATTTTTGATGTAATAACCTCTTCAACACTTCCAATATCATGCACTCTACCATCCTTCATAACTATTAGATAGTCACAATACATAGAAGCCAAATTCATATCATGTATTGCTGAAATAGTTGTTATGTTAAGGCTTTTCACTAAATCCATAAGTTGAATTTGATAACCAATATCTAGATGATTGGTTGGTTCATCAAGAATTAGTAAATCACTCTCTTGAGTTAAAGCTCTTGCAATTAGTGTTCTTTGTTTTTCTCCACCAGACAAGCTTGAGAATTCTCTATTGCTATGTTCCTCAAGACCAACCTTTTTAATCATTGTCTTAACAATTTCTAAATCATCCTTAGAGTAATCATCAAAAATAGATTTGTATGGGTATCTTCCCATTTTAACTATTTGTTCAACTGTAAAATCAAAATGACTATTACTTTCCTGAGCAAGAACTGCAATCTCCTTTGCACAATCCTTATCCTTCATATTGCTAATATCTTTATTATCTAAAATAATACTTCCACTACTTGGACTATAAATTCTATAAATATTCTTAAGTAAAGTTGATTTACCTGATCCATTAGGACCTATAACTCCAACAAAGGAGCCTTTTTCCACTTCAAAGCTTACATCCTTTAATATGGACTTGCCCTGAATATCAAAGCTTAAATCTTTAACTACAAGTTTCATCATTAATCTCTTCCTCCAAAGCTATAATTTTTCTTTGAAATTAAATACAAGAAAAACGGTCCTCCAATTAAGGATGTTATTATACCAATTGGAATTTCAATTGGTGGGAAAATAGCTCTTGCAATAACATCTGAAATAATCAAGAATATAGCTCCAGTTAAAGAAGATAAAATTATAATCTTTTTGTGATCACTTCCAACTAAGCTTCTACATATATGTGGAACAACTAATCCAATAAATCCAATAGCTCCTGTAATAGAAACTAATGCAGATATTAATAATGTTGCTAATATTAATATAACAAACTTTATTCTCTTTACATTTATTCCAAGGATAATTGCACTATCATCACCAAGTAATAAAATATCTAATGATTTTGATAGTAAAAATGATATAAAAATAACTAAAACTAATATAATTGCTGGGAATAATAGAACCTCCCACTTAGCTCCACCTAAGCTACCTACACTCCAAAACAAAGCATTCTTTGCTACATTTGAGTTTTTTGCTGAATAAATAAGTAGATTTGTTAAAGCTGAAAATATTGTTGATATAGCCATACCACATAAAACTAACCTAGTTGTGGAGGTGGTTTTCCCCATTTGTGTGCCTATAGAAAATACTAAAATTCCAGATAATATAGAACCAATAAATGCACCAGCACCTATACTTATATTTTGCATTAAAGATAGTGATGAAACTCCACCTAAAACAATAACTCCAACAGCACCACAGGATGCTCCACTACTTATTCCAAGTATGTATGGCTCTGCAATTGGATTCTTAGTTACACATTGCATCAAAACTCCACAAACAGCAAGTCCCGCCCCACAAATTGCTCCAAGTAAAACCCTTGGAAACCTAATTTCCCATATTATACTCTGAGACATCGAACTCCCTGCCTCTTCAAAAAGCAATCCATTAGTTAATTTGCTTAGTAACACCCTATATACTTCACCTTGCTCAATATATGTGCTACCTATAGCTATCGAAGCAACAGTTACCACAATTAAAAGTAATATTAAACAAGCTACAAAAAATCTAAACCTTTTCTTTGAATTAGCTAACTTTAAATCCATTATTTATTATCTCCATAAAAATACCCATGCATTTTTTCAATAATCATAGGATTTCTTACTCCTGGTGATAAATCAGCTAATTGAACAACATAAATTTTATTATTTTTAATAGCATCTACATCCTTTAATGCTGGATGAGATTTTAAAAACTCAATCTTTTCCTCAGGATTAGTTCCAGCTTCAAAATCTGTAACTAATATAACTTCTGGATTTTTAGCTACAATACTTTCAAAGGAAACTGTAATATAAGGCTTTGTTGCTTCTTCACTATATACATTGTTTCCACCAGCAAGATTTATTAAATCGTTAGCTAATCCACTCCCAACAACAAATGCATCGTTTACACCTGAATCAAAAACCATCATTTGTACTCTATCTTCTTTATTAATATTTTTAATCTTATCATTAACTGATTTTATATCAGCTTTCATTTTTTCAATTACTTCATTTGCTCTATCTTCAACATTAAATATTTTCCCTAAAAGTCTAAAATCCTCATAGACATCATCTATAGTAGCATCCGCTTCATAAGATTTAGCTAAAAAAGGAACTATTCCTTTTGAAATAAGTTCATCTGGTGACCCTGTAGTTTGCTCTGATATAGATGAATCCCACCCACTAACAAAGTCTGCTCCTGTTGCAATAAAAGCTTCTTTAGAAATCGAATGACCTTCCCCTACTTGAAGAACTGGTATTTTATCATAAGCTTCCTTAAATTCAGGTAAAATTGGATTATCTAAAAGTGCAGTAGCTACTATATTATCCTCAAGACCTAAGGATAATAACATTTCAGTCATAAATTGTGATA
>JAVWLU010000021.1:0-12989 GCA_036637795.1 Clostridium sp.
TCCAACAGTACATGGTGAAAAAATAGTTATAAGAATACTATTAAAAAACTCTGAAGTTTTAACAAAAAAATCGCTTGGTATGATGCCTGATGATATGGAGAGATTAGAGAGTATAATGAGTAAGCCATTTGGAATTATACTAGTTACAGGGCCAACAGGTTCAGGTAAATCTACAACTTTATATGCAGTATTATCAGAAATGAATACCATGGATAAAAATATAATAACAGTAGAAGACCCAGTGGAATATGCACTTCATGGTGTAAACCAAGTAGGTGTTAACCCAAAAGCAGGTTTAACATTTGCAACTGGTCTAAGATCTATCTTAAGACAAGATCCAGATGTAATAATGGTTGGGGAAATTAGAGATAGTGAAACAGGAGAAATAGCAATAAGAGCATCAATAACAGGTCACGTAGTTTTAAGTACCTTACATACAAATGATGCACCATCAACAGTTGCAAGACTTGTAGATATGGGAATACAACCATATTTAGTTGCAACATCTGTAAATGGAATTATTGCACAAAGACTTGTGAGAAAAGTATGTGGAAGATGTGCTAGGCCATATGCAGCATCAGATCAAGAGAAGTTACTTCTTGATTATGATGTTAAGGATGATTTAATCCTTAATAAGGGTGAAGGTTGCCCAGCATGTAGTGGCACAGGGTATAAGGGTAGAATAGGTATATACGAAATTTTAGAAATAGATAGAGAAATAAGAGAAGCTATAACAGAAGGTAAAACAACAGATGTTATTAAAGATATAGCTATGAAAAATGGAATGAAAACATTAAAAAAAGCATGTATTGAACATGTAGTAAATGGAATTACTACACTTGATGAATACATGAGAGTAGCATACCTAAGAGAATAAATGAAAGGAAAATGAGTTATGCCAGTATTTTTATATGAAGCGAAAAGTATAGATGGAACTACAATAAAAAATAAAATGGACGCTCAGGCAAAAGAAGAAGTAATAGCTTCTTTAAGGCAAAGAGGGTATTACCCAATTGCAGTAAAAGAAGAAGGAACAGGGATGAATGCTGATATAGAAATAGATATGCTTAATAAGGTTAAGCTTAAAGACTTATCTATGTTCTGTAGACAGTTTGCATTTATACTTCAATCAGGAACGCCAATGCTTAAGGCATTAGAACTAGCAGCAGAGCAATGTGATAGTAAAAAACTTAAAGATATATTAAATAGATCTTATAAGAAAGTAGAAAAGGGACGTTCTCTTTCAGAAGCTTTAAAGCATGAAGATGATATTCCAGAATTGATGGTTAATATGATCGAGGCTGGAGAAGCATCAGGTAAACTAGAGAAAATTATGGGAGAGCTTGCAGATTACTATAAAAAGGTATATAAACAACAACAAAAAATAAGCTCAGCAACTATGTATCCAAAGATAGTAATTGGATTTTCAACAATTGTAGTATTAGCACTTGTTGCATTTGTTGTACCAAGTTTTGTTCAAACACTTAATGAAGTGGGAGGGGAATTACCACTTCCAACAAAATTATTGATTTGGATTTCAGATATGTTAACAAGTTACTGGATTATATGGTTAGCAATTGCAGCTGTAGTCATTGGATTTAATAAATTAGTTCTTTCAAAAGATGAAAAAGTTATAGAAACAAGAGCTAAAAATAGTCTTAAAGGTAAAGTGTTTGGAGTTATAAATAGACAACTTTTAGCAGGTAGATTTGCAAATACATTTGCAGTGTTAAGTTCATCAGGTGTTGGAATAATACAAGCTTTAGAAATAACAGCTAGGATACTAGAAAACAAGTATGTAGAAAAGAAGCTAGATATTGCAATTAAAGATATTAAAAAAGGTAACCCAATAGGTAAAACTATTGAAGACTTAAATGTTTTTCCAAGAATGTTGACTCAAATGGTTACACTTGGAGAAGAAACAGGTCAGCTTGAAGAAATGCTAATTAAAACATCAGAGTTTTATGATGGTGAAGTTGAAGTTGCAATTGAAAAAATGATTGCAGCAATAGAGCCTATATTCATTATGGTGCTTGGAGGAGTTGTGCTATTTATAATTCTTTCATTAATGTTACCAATGTTTAGTATTATGAATGCTATTCAATAAGTTTTAAATTATATTTATATAAATTAAAAAACAAAAATTTAGGAGGTATTATTATGATTAAAAATCTTAAGAACAAGAAAAAGAAAGGGTTCACTTTAGTGGAGCTAGTAGTTGTTATAGCAATTATCGCTATATTAGCAGCTGTATTAATTCCACAAATTACTGGTTTTATTAAAGATGCAAAAAGAACAGACATAATTGAACAAGCAAGAAAGGTTATAACTGTTTCTGATTCAGTTAATGCAAAATATGGAAGTTCAACAATAAAAGGAGATGATGTATCAACTGATATTATTGGTAAACCACAAGTATTAGCATTATTAGATGTAGATGCCACTACAGCAGCAGAGTTTGTTGATAAGATAAAAACAGCAGATTTAGATGAATGTAGAAAAATTGTACAAACAGATAAGTTCATGATTGAAATGAATGATGCTGATGAGTTTACATCAGTAACACCAACAGCAACAGCAACACCAACACCATAATAATAGAATATAAAATTGGCCCCTTTAATTAAGGTTAAAGGGGTCTTTTTAAAACAAAGGAGAGTAAAATGGAAGCTTTAATATTTGTTCTTGTATTCTTTTTTGGCTCCTTAATAGGAAGTTTTTTAAATGTGTGTATTTATCGCATACCAAAAGAAGAATCTATAGCATTTCCACCAAGTCATTGTGGAAGTTGCAACACTCAGCTAAAGGCAAAGGACTTATTACCTATCTTTAGCTATTTATTTTTAAAAGGAAAATGTAGGTATTGTAGTGAAAAGGTTTCTAAGCAGTATCCACTAATAGAAGGATTAACAGGATTATTATTTTTAGGTGTTTTCATTAGATATGGTTTTTCTATAGAAACTATTATTTTTTGTGCATTAACAGCATTGCTTATTGTTATAGCGATGATTGATCTTAAAACTCAATATATTTATACTAGTACAATTGTTACTGGTATAGTGATAGGAATTATTTATTTTATTTTATGTTTTATTTATAAACAAGACTTCAATTTAATTAATATGTTGATTGGAGCAGTTATCCCTGCACTTATTTTGGCATTAATCGTTTGGTTAACTAATGCTATGGGTTGGGGAGATGTAGAGCTTATCTTTATGGTTGGCTTATTCCTTGGATTTGAACTTGGAATATTGAACTTATTCCTATCAATTGTTATTGGTGGAGTAATTGGAGCTGTATTAATGGTGATAAAGCTGAAAAAGGTTGGAGATGGAATTGCATTTGGACCGTACATAGCTATTGGAACTTATTTTACACTTTTATATGGAGAAAACATTTTAAATTGGTATATAAATACTTTTTTTAGGTAAGGGGTGAGGACATGTTAGATAAAGAGAGAATAACCATTGATATAACATCAGAGCAGATAGCTATTTTAGTTGGTACAAGATTCAAGATATATCATTCAGCTTTAATAGAAACTCCTCAAGGTTCATTTGAGAATGATCAGATAGTTGATATCGACAGATTAAAAGCGGCAATAATGCCACAAATATCTAATGGAAATGTAAAAAAGAAAATCAAAGATGTTTACTTTGTAGTGAGAGGTGAGGAGTTAATCCTTAGACAAATATCTCTTCCTCAAATGAAGGATGCTGCTTTAAAAGATTCAGTTGAGTGGGAACTAACACAAGTTGTTGGTGATAGAGCAGATGAGTACTATGTTGATTACGAAGTACTGGCTAAAAAAGCAGAAGGTCAAGAACAAAATCTTGAAGTGCTTATGGTTGCAACTGAAAAGGCTAAAGTAGCTAATTATGTAGAGCTTGGTAAGGCTCTAGGGTTAAGGGTTAAAGTAATTGATATGTGTGCTAATCTTACAGCAAGAACTATGCGTTCATATCAAGATGTTTTTAAAAATGGAGTAAAATCTATTGGTGTTCTTGATTTAAGAGCAGAAAATTCAGGTTTTACAATTATAGACAAAGGAAGATTAATGCAACATAAGTTTAGAGGAGAAGGGATGGCATCTATATCAGATGAAAAGTTCGATTCTAAAATGGATTATGAAGTATTTTTAAATAAAGTAGATATAAATGCTGAAGGTATTGACGATTTCACAGATGGAGAAACAGAAAGATTTCTTTCATCATTAGTATTCCACTATAATTCTATAGTTCAATACTATTCTTCAGGTAAAGTTAAAAAGACACTTGATAAAATTTATATATTTGGTTCAGGTACAAAAGTACATGGCTTTAAAGCGTATATAGAAGAAAGTTTTAATACTCAAGTGGAATTAATGCCAGGATTTGAAGATTTAAGAACAAGTATAAAATATCCTAAAAAAGCTAAAATGGAAGATTTCTTCTACGCTTATGCTTTAATGTTAAAACAAGATGAAAAAGAATTGAATCTTGTGCCTCAAGAAGAAGAAAATGCATTAAAGAAAGAAGGTCAAAAGAAATCAGCAGTAGCAGTAGCAATAGCTGTTGTAGTTGCAATGGGATTAGGTTTTGGTGGAGTAAAAGGATATGAAGTTTACTTGGGCTATAAAGAAAAAGATTTACAAAAAGAATTAGCTAAGAGTCAAGCTTTAATTGAAAAACAAGATAAGCTTGATAAAGAGATAGCACTTGTAAATGAACATATTCAAATTGCAGGCAAAGTTGATACATTAAAATCAAAAGAAACAGATACATTCTTAAAAGAACTTAATAAACTAATGCCAGCAACAGTAGTGGCAGCAAGTGTTAATTATACTAAGGATGGTAATATAGCTATTGCTGCAACAGCTTCTGATCAAGCGTCAGCAGAAAAGTTCTATGCAAACTTGAGAGAATCAAAAGATTACTCTAATTGTCATATTGCTAGTTTAACTAATGCAGATGGAAAGGTTACATTTACAGTTGAAATAACTTTAAGTAAGGAGGTTGTAACAGATGAAGCCAATAGCTAGAAGTGGAAGAGCTATGAGTAGCAGTGAAAAAACATTAATTGCTATTTTAGCTTGTGTAAGTGCATTATTTTTATATTGGATATTCTTAATGAAACCTGCTTTAGATAAGGTAGGACCTGTTAGTACAAGAGTAGAAGATTTGCAAAAAAGAGTAGATGCAATTGGGTCAATTCAATCTAATATAACTCAAAAAGAGGAAACATTGAAGAATCTTAAAGTTCAATACGATGAAGCAACTAAAGTAATTCCAAGAGGAGATAGATACCCAGAGTTAGTTAAAGAAATAAGAGAGATGTCTGAAGCAACAACAGTTGCAATTTCAAGTTATTCTTTATCAAAACCAACTGCATATAGCGAGACTGGAGAAGCAACAACTGGTGCAGGAAGCAGTTTGAACAACTATACAATAGGTTTAAGTGTTAAGGGTGATTACAATAATATATTAGCTTTTGTTAGAAAACTAGAAGAAGATAAAAGAATTGTTGATGTTAAATCAATATCAAGCAGTAAAGAAACTGCAACAATAACATTGTCTTACTTTGTATCAGGAACTATTGATCAAGAGGATTATGACTTTAACTCAGGAGATTATGGAAAAGAAAATCCATTCAATTAGTAAATCCGAGGTGTTATAAATGAAGTTTAAATTTAAGGATAGGAAAAAAAGAGGTTTTACCTTAATAGAAGTTATGGTGGGAATTGCATTATTTTCAATAATATCAATGGTATTAGTCTCAGTAATGTCATTTTCATTAAGAATGAATTATATAAATAAGGATACTTATGATGCTGATTCATATTCAAAAGCATTCTTTGAGGCGATAAAGAATAATGAGTGTAAACCTAAGAAACCATCAGCACCCCCTGTAGTATTTTCACCAAGGGTGTATTACAAGACCTTTATTGATGTTGATGAAGTAACTAAATATGCTAAAGATGGGTTTGCTAATATTATAGATACATCTGATGCAACTATAGTTGGTAAAAATCCTGGTAACTTAGTGTCTTCAGATACAGAGTTAACAACTGCTATTACGAATGTTAAAGCAAATCCAGATAATCCAGATCATACTATAGGATTTATGATCAAAGTTATGTGGGATGTTGATGATGAAGTATATAAATTAGAAACATGGACATGGAATATTGAAAAAGGTGAAACAACTTTAGTAAATAGAAAAACATTAATTGCACCAAGAACACCATAGGAGGGATAACATGAAAAAAAAGAAAAGGGGATTTACCCTTGTGGAACTAGTTGTTGTTATTGCTATTGTTGTTATTTTTGGTGGAATGGTAATGACACTATATTTAAGTCAAAATAAAAGTATGAATTACGTTCAAGATAGTACTGTTTTACAAGATCAGGCAAGACTTGCTTTTAGTGCAATGGAAAGTGATATAAGAGTTGCTAAAGATAGAGATTTTACAATAACGCCAATTCCAGGACAGGGCGATAGTATTTATAAATGCGAAAATTCTGCAGATGATATAATATCGTATGTTTACAATTCGACAGATAAAACATTGAAAAAATGTAAGCTAGATGCATCTAATAATTTAGATAGTGAAATAGCTACGGTAGCGACTAATGTAGAAAATATAGATATCGTCGAAGATACATCTGTAACTGGAGATAATAAGGTATATTCAATAGAATTAAAGATGAAGAAGGGAATTGAAGATTTAGAATTTAAGTCTACAGTTGCACTTAGGAATTAAAGCAGGATAAAGTTGGAAAAGTGGAGATGGATACATTATGAGAAAAAAAAGAGGATCTACAATATTAATGGTATTGATGATTGCTACAGTTATGATAATAGTGTCTTCTGTTATAGCAAATTCATTGGTATTTACAGCTAAGGGAACTAGTATAGAAAAAAACAAAGCTGATTTTCTTTATGCGGCTGAGGGTGGTTTAGAATCAGGAATACAGGTATATAAGGCAGGAAGAATAACGGATTTTCCTTTTGATATAGCTTATTTAGAAGATTCAACAAGTGGTATAAAGAAGGTTACAGTAGAGTTACATAAAGATGTATTAACCAATAAAGAAAAAATAGTAAGTACAGTATATGATATGAATGATGATATATTAGTTCAAATAAAATTACCTATAAACGAAGGAAGTTCTAGAATAAATGTATTAGAAAATACGTTATTTTCAAGTTCGGGGATAGAAATAGGAGATACAGGATCTATTAATTTGGAAATATGTAATATAGCATATAATGATACATCAAATTGTGACTTGCCAACATCAGTTGGCTTTAAGCCACCCAAAAATACAACACCAGTAAATAATCCAGTGAAACCAACATTTAAATCAGAACTTGTAATATCTAGAACAGGAGAACTTAGAGTTAAAAGCTTAACGGACTTATATAATCTACCAGAAGTTGCAATGATGAATGAGAATCCTACACCAGCAATAGGTAATTTGCCTAATGGGATTGGAAAGTTTGTATTACCTAATATAAGTGGTATACCAGGAGATCCATATGGTGCTATTGGTTATAAAGTTATACTTGTAGATGCACCAAAGTTAGTTATAGATATACCATTTGGAGGAGTTACACCGGATATTGGATATATAGTGGTTTGTAGTGGAGAGATAGAGATAACATCAATACCACTGAATTCAACATATGGATTGAGTGCAACTACCCTGTATGGAGATGGACTTATTATAGATGAAGCAGCATCAGTGCATATGACTGGATCACCATTAAATGCAACGGGATCATCACTTTTGAATTTGCAACAGTGGCAGGTAGATTTTCTAGATGGGTTGATAAAAAAATATATACCTAACTTTAGTATTTCAGGTAGTGGGGGTAGTGGAAACACAATAGATTATGGAAATATAGAGTATGATATACGATAGTTTAAAATAAAAGAAGCTATATTAGATCAATTTTTATTAAAATTGATTTGATATAGCTTCTTTTTATATATTCTTATAAACAATTAAGTTATATATGATAGAAGCTTGAACAAACAAGCTAGGGGTAATAAGTAATTTAAGTTAAATATTTACATATAATATAATATGATGTAAAATAAGTTATATATGGAATAAATGGGAGGGGTATGTGTGAACTATAATTTAAAAAGGAAGGGAAAAAAATCAGGTAGTACAATATTGCTAGTATTAATGGTTGCAACAGTTATGATAATGTTATCAGCAGTTGTTAGTAGTGCATTAGTATTCACAACTAAAGGGAATGATTTAGAAAAACATAAAAGTGATTATGTTTATGCAGCAGAGGGTGGAATTGAATACGGAATAGAGGTGTTTTCCAAGGAAGGTCCATTTACTGGTGATATTGATCCAGTGAAAGGTGATATTGGGAGGGAAATTGATTTTTTAGGAAATCCATCTACAACTAATGACAAGGATATTTATGAGGTTAGAGTTTTATGTAGAGCTAGTGGGAGTTCACATGAATTAGTAAGTACGGTTTATAATAAAGATATGAAGGAAGTAGGAAAAATAGTACTACCTATAAAGGGGAAGTATGGAATAGCTAAAATATTAGAGTATACAGTTTGCCCCGCTGGAAAGATTGATATTAATTCAACTGGTGCATTAGATTTTAATCCAGCAAAGGTAGCATTTAATCCAGCGAATGGAAGTAAGACGATAAATGCAAATTCTATGGTAGGACCTGTAATTGAAGAGATTGATACAAAAAAACCAGAATTTTCAAATTATGTAGTAAAATCTAATGTACCAAGAAGTTATGCTAATTTTGCAGAGTTAATAAGTGAAGCAAAAAATCCAATAAGTGAATTTAGACAAATGACATTAACAAAAAATGATCAAAATGATGGTAAACTAACAAATGGATTAGGATATTATAATTTAAATGGAATAGATGTAATATTAATGAGTAGTTCAGATGTATATATTAATAATACTGGTGGAACGACTGCATTAAGTAGTGCAGTTATTATAATTGATGGAAAGTTAATTGTTAATTCAGCAGGCGTACATTTATATAGGTCAACATTATATCCTACAACTATTGAGATGAATTTGACAGGAAGTCTTACTATGCAGGGGTCTCCTTTGTATGATGTTGGTGGAACTGGAAATACACCAGGAAGTGGACATAACTTAACTCAATTGGCAATAGAAACATTTGATGAACTATTACAAAAGTATATGACTTCATATGGAGCTAGTTCAAATATTAGTGGAAGACCAGATATATATTACGATGATGTTATATATGATTTCAAATAAATAATGTAATGAAGGATAACTTTACATGTTGAGAATAACATGAGGGGTTATCCTTCATTTTTATATTATATGTGATTATGAAAATGATTGACTTTGTTTTCATAATCACATATAATATTTATAATTTAATAAATAGCACAAACTACTCGTATATCCCCTGAATAAGGCAGGGAGTTTCTACCGGAAAACCGTAAAGTTTCCGACTATGAGTGAATTAATATAGCTATACATGTAGACGGATATTTCTAGGCATATTAACTTCACTTATGGAGTTAGTGTGCTTTTTTTTATAAGGCGTATTATTTATTATATTATATTATGCCTAACGGAATACATAATAAATACATATTATAAATTTTTAAAATAGGGGGTAATTAAAATGGCAAAAATTATTAAAACGGGTTATACATTTGATGATGTACTTTTAGTACCAAACAAATCTGAGGTGCTACCAAGAGATGTTTCTTTAAAAACTAAGTTAACAAAGAATATTACATTAAACATGCCTTTGATGAGTGCTGGTATGGATACTGTAACAGAAGCTAAGATGGCTATTTCTATGGCAAGAGAAGGTGGTATCGGGATAATCCACAAAAACATGTCAATTGAAGCTCAAGCTAATCAAGTTGATAGAGTTAAAAGACAAGAAAATGGAGTAATTACAGATCCATTCTCATTATCTCCTGACCATACTATTGCTGATGCAGAGGAATTAATGGGTCAATTCAGAATCTCTGGTGTTCCAATTACAGTTGACGGAAAACTTGTTGGAATCATTACTAACAGAGATGTTACTTTTGAAACTGATTATACAAAAAAGATTTCAGAAGTTATGACTAAAGAAAACTTAATTACTGGTGATGTTCACACAACAATGGAACAGGCTAAACAGTTATTAAGCAAAAATAAGATTGAAAAGTTACCATTAGTTGATGCAGAAGGAAATTTAAAAGGATTAATTACTATTAAGGATATTCAAAAGGCTGTTGAGTTCCCTAATTCAGCTAGAGATAAGCAAGGTAGATTACTTTGTGGAGCTGCTGTTGGAGTAACTGGAGATATGCTTGAAAGAGTTGCAGCTTTAGTTAAGGCTAATGTAGATGTTATTACAATAGATACAGCACATGGTCATTCAAAAGGTGTACTTGAAGGTGTTTCATTAATAAAAGAGAAATATCCTAATTTAGATATTATTGCAGGAAATGTTGCAACTCCTGAAGGAACTGAAGCTTTAATCAAAGCTGGGGCAGATTGTGTTAAAATAGGTATAGGACCAGGATCAATTTGTACAACTAGAGTAGTTGCAGGAGTAGGTGTTCCTCAATTAACAGCTGTTATGGATTGTGCAGAGGCTGGTAGAAAGCATGGAGTGCCTGTTATAGCTGATGGAGGAATTAAGTACTCTGGAGATATTGTTAAGGCTTTAGCTGCTGGTGCATCTGTTGCAATGATGGGTTCATTATTTGCAGGTTGTGAAGAAGCTCCTGGGGATATTGAAATGTATCAAGGTAGAAGCTACAAGGTTTATAGAGGAATGGGTTCACTTGGAGCTATGAGCTGTGGATCTAAGGATAGATACTTCCAAGAAGGTAATAAAAAGCTTGTTCCAGAAGGCGTTGAAGGAAGAATTGCTTATAAAGGTACTGTTTCAGAATCTATCTATCAATTATTAGGTGGAATCAGATCAGGTATGGGATACTTAGGTGCAAGAGATTTCGAAGATCTTTGTGAAAATGCAAGATTTATAGTTCAAACATCTGCTGGATTTAGAGAATCACATCCACATGATATAAACATTACTAAAGAAGCACCAAATTATAGTGTAAGACAATAGTTAACTATATAGATAAATAAAATTAGGGAGTGAATTGGATGAAGAAGGAATTAGTATTAGTTGTTGATTTCGGTGGACAATATAATCAATTAATTGCAAGAAGAGTTAGAGAATGTAATGTATACTGTGAAGTTCATTCTTATAAAATATCAGTAGAGAAGATAAAAGAAATGAATCCAAAGGGAATTATTTTCACTGGTGGACCAAATAGTGTTTATGGTGATGAATCTCCTTTATGCGATAAGGCTATTTTTGAATTAGGTATTCCAGTACTTGGGATTTGTTATGGATCACAACTTATGTCTCATATGTTAGGTGGTAAAGTTGCTACTGCACCAGTTAGTGAATATGGTAAGACAGAAGTTAATGTTGAGGTTTCATCTAAGTTATTTAAGGATGTGGATTCTTCAACTATTTGTTGGATGAGTCACACTGATTATATAGAAAAAACACCAGCAAACTTTAAAATTACAGGTCATACACCTGTTTGTCCAGTAGCTGCTATGGAATGTGAAGAAAAGAACCTTTATGCTGTTCAATTCCACCCAGAAGTTATGCATACACAAGAAGGTAACAAGATGTTATCTAACTTTGTTTATAACATTTGTAACTGTTCAGGTGATTGGAAAATGGATTCATTTGTTGAAAAGACAATTGAAGAAGTTAGAGAAAAAGTTGGAAATGGAAAAGTTCTATGTGCATTATCAGGTGGAGTAGATTCATCTGTTGCAGCTGTACTTTTATCAAGAGCTATTGGAAAGCAATTAACTTGTGTATTTGTTGACCATGGTCTACTTCGTAAAAATGAAGGAGATGAAGTTGAAGCTATATTTGGACCAGATGGACAATATGACTTAAACTTTATTAGAGTAAATGCAGAGGAAAGATTCTACGAAAAGTTATCAGGAATAGAAGATCCAGAAACTAAGAGAAAAATCATTGGTGAAGAATTTATTAGAGTCTTTGAAGAAGAAGCTAAAAAAATCGGAAGCGTTGATTTCTTAGTACAAGGAACTATTTACCCAGATATAATTGAAAGTGGACTTGGAGATTCAGCAGTTATTAAGTCACATCACAATGTTGGAGGACTTCCTGATTGTGTTGATTTTAAAGAAATAATCGAACCTTTAAGATTATTATTTAAAGATGAAGTTAGAAAAGCTGGATTAGAGCTTGATATACCAGAACATTTAGTGTACAGACAACCATTCCCAGGACCAGGTCTTGGAATTAGAATAATTGGTGATGTTACAGCAGAAAAAGTTAGAATAGTTCAAGATGCTGATGCAATTTATAGAGAAGAAATTGCAAATGCAGGAATTGCAAGAGAGATTGGACAATACTTTGCAGCTCTAACTAACATGAGATCAGTAGGTGTAATGGGCGATGAAAGAACTTATGATTATGCAATAGCTTTAAGAGCTGTAACTACAAGTGATTTCATGACAGCAGAATCAGCTGACCTTCCATGGGAAGTTCTTGGAAAAGTAACTACAAGAATAATAAATGAAGTAAATGGTGTTAACAGAGTAATGTACGATTGCACAGGAAAACCACCAGCTACAATTGAATTCGAATAAATAAATATGTCACATTAGATTGATTAAGTCAATCTAATGTGATTTTTTTAGAGTAAAATTAGAATCAAAAAGAGAGGATATAATTGAATTGTTGGAAGAAATCGGAGAGGTTACATACTCAATAAAAGAGAAAATAAACAAGATTGAGGATATAGATAAATCAATCTAAATGTATTACAAAAAATGGATGTTGAATTTTAATTTAAATATATGTATAATATATTTAATGAAAGTTGGAGGTAATTATGGAAAAAGAAATTTTATCTATTTTAAAAGAGATACAAGTTAATATAAAAGAACTTC
>JAVWLU010000021.1:13089-13487 GCA_036637795.1 Clostridium sp.
AAGAAGGTCAAAAAGAACTTCAAGAAGGTCAAAAAGAACTTCAAGAAGGTCAAAAAGAACTTCAAGAAGGTCAAAAGAGATTAGAAGCTAAAGTTGAAGCTATAGCTGAACAAACAGCAGATTTATTAGAGTTTAGGGAAAAAGTAACAGCTGACATAGATGAAATAAAGTTAGAAATTAAAATGTTAAGATCAGATATGTCTACAGTTGAGATGGTAACTGCGCATAATTATAGTGATATTGCTAGATTAAAAGCAGTAAAATAGAATATAAATATATAGGAGTATATTAAAATGGATTAATTCATTTTGATGTACTCCTATTTTTATACTTTAATTTTATGCATTTTCAGACAATGAAAATCAGTTAATAGGAATTGATGTAGAATAATGTTTGTA
>JAVWLU010000021.1:13587-30497 GCA_036637795.1 Clostridium sp.
CATTTTCAGACAATGAAAATCAGTTAATAGGAATTGATGTAGAATAATGTTTGTATATAATTTAATATGGAGTTAAAAGAAGAGTAAAAAATATTCTGATAAAGCTAAATTATGTTATAATAATAACGAAAACTTACTAAAAGATGGAGGCATTACAATGACGAAAAGAATAAGCTTAGATTTATCTAAGGTTCAACCATATGCAAACTTAGAAGAAATTAATCATATGGAAAGCCTTGTTAAAGCAACCCATGATGTAATTCATAATAAAACAGGTGCAGGAAATGACTTTTTAGGGTGGTTAGACCTACCAGAAAATTACGATAAAAAAGAATTTGCAAGAATAAAAGCAGCGGCAGAAAAGATAAAGAGCAAATCTGATGTACTTATAGTTATAGGAATTGGTGGATCATATCTTGGAGCTAGAGCAGCAATAGAAATGTTAAGTAATAATTTCTATAATGCTTTAAGCAATGAAGATAGAAAAGCTCCACAAATTTTCTATGTAGGAAACAATATAAGTTCAACATATGTTGCTAATTTATTACAAGCTATCGAAGGTAAAGACGTTAGTGTTAATGTAATTTCTAAATCAGGAACAACTACAGAGCCAGCTATTGCATTTAGAATTTTTAAAGACTATATGGAAAAGAAATATGGCGTAGAAGAAGCTAAAACTAGAATATTTGCTACAACTGATAAAGCTAAAGGAGCATTAAAATCTTTAGCAGATGAAATGGGTTATGAAACATTTGTAATTCCTGATGATGTTGGTGGAAGATTCTCTGTTTTAACAGCAGTTGGATTATTACCAATAGCAGCAGCTGGAATTAATATTGATGAAATGATGCAAGGTGCTAAAGATGCCATGGTCGAATATAGCAATACATCATTACAAGATAATACTTGTTATCAATATGCAGCAATGAGAAATGCTCTTTATAATAAAGGTAAAACTATTGAAGTTCTAGTTAATTATGAGCCATCAATACATTTCTTTAATGAATGGTGGAAACAATTATACGGAGAATCAGAAGGAAAAGATAACAAGGGAATATTCCCAGCTGGAGTTGATTTCTCAACTGACTTACATTCTATGGGGCAATATATCCAAGAAGGTAGAAGAGATTTATTTGAAACTGTGTTAAATGTAGAAAAAGTAGCAAAAGAAATTGTTATTGAAGGTATTGAAGTTGACCTTGATGGATTAAACTTTTTAGCAGGAAAAACTATGGACTTTGTTAACAAACAAGCATTTAATGGAACATTATTAGCTCATAATGATGGTGGAGTACCAAATATGATTGTTAATATTCCGGAATTAACACCATACTATTTCGGAAATTTAGTTTACTTCTTTGAAAAAGCATGTGCAATGAGTGGGTATCTTTTAGGAGTTAATCCATTTAATCAACCAGGAGTTGAAGCATATAAGAAAAACATGTTTGCTTTACTTGGTAAACCAGGATTTGAAGAATTAAAAGCTGAATTGGATGCAAGATTAAAATAATATGAGAATTATTGTAGATGGAGATGCCTGTCCAGGTGTCTCCATTATTGAAAATCTAGCAAAGAAGTATGAAGTAGAGCTATTATTGTTTTGTGACATTCATCATTACATAATGTTAGATTATGGTGAGGTTAAAGTTGTGGATAGTGGATTTCAAAGTGTGGATATGTATGTTGTTAATACTGCAAAAACTGGGGATATTATTATAACTCAGGATTATGGAGTTGCAGCTATATGTCTTCCAAGAAAATGCTATTGCATTAACCCTAAAGGTTATTATTATACAGAGAAAAATATTGATAAAATGCTCGAAGAGCGACACATATCACAAAAGCTTAGAAAAGGTGGATTTAAAACAAGTAATCCTAAAAAGAGAACTAAAGAAGATGATGAGAGATTAAGAGAAAATCTAATAAAGTTGTTAGAAAAATAAAAAAACTTTATTCAATAGGTAAAATAAGGATATAATATATGTAAGAAACTATGGGTATTTGTTTCTAATAGGGGGTATTTGGGTGAGGGATCTGGTTTTGAGCTTTGACACAGAAGCTGAAAGAGTTATAGATGAGGAAATTTTATTAGAAGCATCTGCTAAAGGTGCTTCTAATTTAGAATATAAATTTTTTGAAGGTAAAGGTGGAGTATGGACACCTATAACCGATTTTTCAAATAATAATACATGCATATGGTCACCAAAGGAATCTGGTAAATATATGATGATGGTTCAAGCTAAAGAAGCTGATTCTAAAAGACCATTTGATTGCTCGGCTAGATCATCTAGTATAGAGATTAAAGATATTGAAAGAATAGGTGACATAATAGAAGAAGTGACAATAAAAGATATACATTTAGAAAAGATAAGCTATATAGTTGGAGAAAAAATCAATATAGAAGTTGAAACGTCAAGGAACCCTTCTTTGGTTAGATTTTGGAGGAAGGCTGAAAGTGACTGGGAACTTTTAAAAGATTATGATTTAGAAAATAAATTTTCATATACAGCAGTAACTGAAGGTAGAGAAGAAATTTTAGTTGAATGTAAAAGTCCAGACTCAGGGGAACCTATTGATGATTATAAAACAATAACAGTTAATATTGAAAAACTTAATGTTGTTGAGATAACAAGTATACAGTGTTTGGATGAAAAATTACTTGTTGGTGAAGATTTAGAGTTTAAGGTTAGTACTAATTGTGATAATAAAAGAAATATATTATATAAGTTTGTTAAAGTTGATAAATATGGGGAGATGAGATGTATTCAAGATTATTCTTCTCATAATTTTGTGAGCTTTAAAAACAATGAAGCTGGAGAGTATAAGCTTCTTTGTTTGGTTAGAGATATGTTTTCTACGAAAAGTTATGATGATAGAGCATTGATATCTTATAATGTTATACCATATGAAGTTGTCAAAATTAATAAATTTTATGGTGATGTTTGTTCGCCTCAATTAATAGGAACTATGATTAATCTTATTTCAAATGCTGAAGGCGGTAAAAGATTGGTTTATAGATATATTATTGAGGGGCCAATATCAGAAGATAGTGGATATATAAGAAATTCAAATTATGTTTGGGAACCTAAAAAAGAGGGGGATTATTCGATAATCTTAAAGGTTAAGGATATATCATTTGATGGTGAGCATGAAGATACATCATCTATAAAATATATTATTGATAAAAAAGGTGAAAAACCTCCTAAAATTATTTCTATAAAACCTTCTAAGGAAAAGAATTCAGTTATTAATGAACCAATTAATATTAAGGTTGAATCTGAAGGTGGAAACTCTGTTAAATATTCATTTATAGTATTTAAAGATGGAGTTGAAAATGAAAGAGTTGAGTATGGTGATTCAAATTGGGTTAATTTTATCCCAGAAGAAAAAGGTGAATATGAAATCGAAGTAAGGGTTAAAGATAAATACTCTAAAAAAGATTATGATTCAAATGGGTTTGTATCTTTTAAAATAAAAGAGTATGTTCCTGCTAAAATTGATTATATGCTGAAGAATTCTAAAGAATTGTATTTAGTAGGCGATAGTATAGAGGTAGAGGCAGTTTGTGCTGATACGCAAAATGTACTAGTTAAATATGTTACTAAAATTAATGGGCATGAAGTTGAAGATACTGGTTTTATAAGGAGTAAGAAATTCATTATTAAACCAAGATGTGCTGGAAAGTACACTGTTGAATCGTATGCTAAAAATATAAATAGTGAAGAAGAATATGATGATAAAAATAAAATAGTGATCTTTGTTAATGAAGCAACACCTGTTCATAATACAACGATTGAAGTTGATAGAGATATTATATACACAAATGAAGAAGTTACTTTTAATGTGTATAGTAAAGGTGGAAAAGATGTATGTTATGAATTCTATATAATGGAGAAGGGGAATTGGGTAAAGATGCAATCTTATAGTAAGAAAGCATATTATACTTTTTTACCATTTGTAGAGGGTAATTATAAAATTCTTGTGTTAAGTAAGAGTTTTTATAAAAAGATTAATTATGAGGATTATGTAACTTTAGAATTTAAAGTAGTGAGGTAGTATATATGAAAACGGAATCGGTAGATAAATTATTTCAGTTTGCTGTAAATAAAGAGATGCTAAAGAAATCAGTTGGTGATGGTCCAGAGTTTGAAATTTTATATGAAGCATTGCTAGGACAAATAAAAGAAAATTCACCAAGTGTCCAAACTTCAGAAGATGGAGAACAAACTATATATAATCCTGTTTCAACAAAAGCAGGTGGAACACTTCAAGATATTCCAATGAGAATTAAGGGTGAAGGAATAACAGTAAATAAAACTACACCAATAGATATAGTTAAGACATTAGGCACTGATAATAAGACGAACTCAACTAATAATTCTGTTAATAAAACTAGTAAAATGAATAAAATATCAGAAATAACAGAAGATGAAAAAATGAGTAGGATTTATGATGCTGTTGAAAAGTACTCTGCAGAGTATGGTGTTGATCCTAATTTAGTTTTAGCTATAATAAAAACAGAATCTAATTTCAATCCTGATACAAAATCTAGTGCTGGAGCTATGGGATTAATGCAACTTATGGATTTCAATTGTGAAACTTATGGTGTAGAAAACCCATATGATATTGAAGAAAATATCAGAGGTGGAGTTGCTCATATTAAAGATTATTTAGATATGTTTGATGGGAATCTTGAAATGGGGTTAATGGCATACAATGGTGGACCAGGAACAATGTCTAAGAGAGGTGTTAAATCACCAAGTGATTTATATAAAATGCCAAAAGAAACACAAAATTATGTACCCAAAGTATTAAACTACTATAATGATTATAAGAATAGATATTAAAATTGAGAATTGAGAATTTAGAATTATGGACGAAACTTCTTAAGGAGTTTATGGAATGAGATATTTTTAGTGATTCTTTTAGGATTACATTATAATTTCTAAATTAATGTGGGAGAGTGTCAAAGTTAATTGATATTCTCTCTTTTTTTATATTAAGTATAAAAAAATATAGTTTTTAAACATAGTGATGCTAATACTTTTAAGTGTGTAAAATATTAAAAGTACAACCACGAAGTGGGTGTGGTATAGCCACTTTTTTTAAATTAAAGAAACTCTGAAAGAGTTTCAACAACAATTCTAAATTCTAAATTTTTAATTTTAAATTAATATATGTTATAATAGTGTAATGTTAAAATGGAAATAATATTTACAATATATGATAGGAGATAGATTATGCAAAGATTAGACAAAATACTTTCAAATCTTGGATATGGAACAAGAAGTGAATTAAAAAAGATAATTAAAAAGGGTGCAATAACTGTAAATGGAGTTACTGTTAAAGATAGCAGCATGAAGGTTGACCCTGAAAATGACATAATTAAAGTGAATGGAGAACAAATTTTCTATAGAGAATTTATTTACATAATGATGAACAAGCCAGCTGGAGTTATTTCTGCTACTCATGATAATAGAGATGATACTGTTGTTGATTTACTAGAGGTTGATCATCAAGCATTTGATCCATTCCCAGTAGGTAGATTAGATAAGGATACAGTAGGGTTATTATTCTTAACTAATGATGGAGACCTTAATCATAGATTAATTTCACCAAAATGGGGTGTTGATAAAGTTTATTATGCAAAGATAGATAAAGAAGTAACTGAAAAAGATGTAGAAGAATTTAAGAACGGAATAACTTTAGATGATGGATACTTATGTAAAGAAGCTAAGCTTGAAATATTAAGTGCATCAGAAGAAGGTTCTGAGATACATGTTACTATCCATGAAGGTAAGTTCCATCAAGTTAAAAGAATGTTTGAAGCTGTTGGCAAAGAAGTTGTATATCTTCAAAGAATCGAATTTGGTGGAATTCCATTAGATGAAGAGCTTGAAGAAGGCGAATATAGAGAGCTTACTGAAGAAGAATTAGCACATCTAAAAAGCTTTTAACGAATGTTTGGAAAATAAGAGGTATTATCATTCATATTTTGCAAGATTTACAATATATTTTTCAAATGTACTTGCAATATAATTAAAATTATTTTATAATATTTCTGCAAGGATAAATAAAAGGATAAATAGCCCCCTTTTTATTTATTGCTTATTGCTAAAGCGCAACCTGGCCCCAAGGGTTGCGTTTTTTTGTTGTTCAAAAATAAACGATTACATTTATTAAATTGCAATGTCGAAAACTGTTACATTTAAATAATGGTAAAAATATAATAATCGACAATGATAAATAAGGAAAATAGATATAAAAATAGTGTGAATAAATTTATTCATACATCTTATAGATATGAAGGAATTAATTCATAAATGTAAATAAAATGTTAACAAAAATATCGTGATATTAAAAATATTAAGTAAAATGAATACTACTAAAATAAGTGAAATTAGGCAAAAATATAAGTAGATATGCTATAATATGTTAGTAATAGGAAAGGGGATGTTTTTTATGGATTTAAAGGCATTACTTAATAGTGAACAGTATGAGGGTGCAGTAACTATCGATGGTCCAGTGCTTATTTTAGCAGGAGCAGGATCAGGAAAAACGAGAGTTTTAACATATAGAATGGCTCATATGGTAAATGATTTAGGAGTAAGACCATATAAAATTTTGGCAATTACTTTTACAAATAAGGCTGCTAGAGAAATGCAGGAAAGAGTAGAAGCAATAATTGGAGAAGGAGCTAAGGATATGTGGATTTCTACATTCCACTCAACTTGTGTAAGAATATTAAGAAGAGAAATTGAAAAGTTAGGTTATAAAAAGAACTTTACTATATATGATTCATCAGATCAAAAGACATTAATTACTGAATGTATGAAAGCACTTCAAATTAATGATAAAGATATAGATTTTAGAGAAATTGCAAGTAAGATAAGTAAAGCAAAAGACAATTTACAAACACCACAAAGTTATATGAGAGAACATGAGTCAAACTTCAGAGAAAAGAAGATTGCTGATGTTTATTTAATGTATCAAAAAAGATTAAAAGAAAACAATGCAATGGACTTTGATGATTTAATTTGCAAGACTGTTGAGTTATTAAAGAAAGATGAAGAAACATTAGAGTTTTATCAGAGAAAGTTCCAATACATAATGGTTGATGAGTATCAAGATACTAATGGTGCTCAATACGAGTTGGTAAGATTATTAGCAGCAGCTCATAAGAATATTTGTGTTGTCGGGGATGATGATCAATGCATTTATCAATGGAGAGGGGCTGACATCAAAAATATCTTAGGATTTGAGAAGGATTATCCAAATGCTAAGGTTATTAAACTTGAGCAGAATTATCGTTCTAAGGGCAATATACTAGATGCTGCAAACGGCGTTATAGTTAATAATGCAACTAGAAAAGATAAGGTTCTTAGAACTGAGCAAGAACCTGGTGGAAAGATTAAGGTTTATAGAGCATATGCTGATAGTGATGAAGGTAATTTCGTTGCTAAAAAGATAAATGAGCATAAGAATGATGGTTATAAGAATAAAGATTTTGCTATACTTTACAGAACAAATGCACAATCACGTATTTTTGAAGAAAGTTTAAGAAGGAATGAAGTTCCTTATAAGATTGTTGGTGGAACTAGATTCTATGACAGAAAAGAAATTAAGGATATGTTATCTTATCTTAAGGTTCTAGTTAACCCACTTGATGACATAGCATTAAGAAGAATCATAAATGTTCCTAAAAGAGGAATTGGTGATGCAACAATAAATAAAGTAATGACTTTTGCAGATGAATATGAAATGTCTTTATATGATGCATTATTACAAGTGAGAACTATTCCAACTCTTACAGCAAGAAACTGTGTAGGAATAGAAGGTTTTATGGAACTCGTAGATAAGTTTATGGATTTATCAATTACAGTACCTGTTTCTCATTTAATTGAAGCTATATTAAAAGATACTGGATATATAGAAGAACTAGAGAAGTCAAAAGAGATTGAAGATAAAAGTAGAATAGAAAACTTAAAAGAATTAGTATCAGATGCAGTTGATTTTGAGAAAACTAGTGAAGAGAAAACTTTAGAAGCATACTTAGAAAAGGTATCCTTAGTTCAAGATACTGATAAGCTTGAGGATGAGGAAGATGAATCGGGTTCAGTCGTTCTTATGACAATTCATAGTGCTAAGGGATTAGAGTTCCCAATAGTATTTATGGTTGGAATGGAGAATGGAATATTCCCAGGAATGTCTTCATTTGAAAAAGATTCTGAAATGGAGGAATCAAGAAGACTTTGTTATGTTGGTATAACAAGAGCTAAAGAACAGTTGTATATGACATCAGCAGAGGTTAGAAGAGTATTTGGTAGAACTGTTTCATATGCTCAATCTGATTTCGTAAATGAGGTTAAGAGTAACTTAAAGGAATATGTTTCGGGAGAAGATAATGGATCACAAATAAGAAGAACAGTATTTGGAGGTCCTTCTGCTTACAATAATCCTCATAGCTTAAGAGGTAATTCATCATATTCAAAACCAGCAACTACTCATGTTGCTAAAACAGTTGGGGCTAGTGTTTCTGGAGATGAATTAACTGTAGGTAGAAAAGTTAAACATCCTAAGTTTGGAGTAGGAACTATAGTTGGAGCTACACAAGCAGGTGGAGATAAAAAGCTTACTATTGCATTTGATAATCAAGGTATTAAGATTTTAATGCAATCACTAGCTAATTTAGAAGTTTTATAAGAAGGAGTAATTTATGGATAAGAAATTACAGATTGAACAGCTTGTTGAAGAGCTAAATAGATATGCTTATGAATATTATTCACTAGATAAGCCATCAGTATCAGATAAAGATTATGATAAAAAATATGATGAGTTAAAAGAATTAGAAAAGGAAGTAGGATATGTGCTTCCTTATTCTCCAACTCAAAGAGTAGGGGATATAGTTTTAGATGGATTTACAAAGTACACGCATAAAGCGAAACTTTGGAGTTTAGATAAGGCGCAATCAATGGAAGAGGTAAGAGATTGGCATAATAGAAATGTTAAGTTTGTTAAAGAGCATAACTTACCTGAACTTAGATATGTTGTTACAAAGAAATTTGATGGGTTAACTGTAAATTTAACTTATGATAATGCTGGTGTGCTTGTTACTGCTGCTACAAGAGGTACAGGAGAAACAGGTGAAACCGTAACTGCGCAAGTTAAGACTATAGGTTCAGTTCCTTTAAAAATTAAGTGTGATGATATTTTTGAAGTTCATGGTGAAGCAATTATGACTCAAGAAGCATTTGAAGAATACAATAAAAATTCAGATACTCCATTAAAGAATTTAAGAAACGGAGCAGCTGGTGCTTTAAGAAATTTAAATGTTAAGGAAACTGCAAAGAGAAAATTATCAGCATTTTTCTATGATGTAGGATATAAAGAAGGTAAAGGCTTTAAAACATATGAAGAAATGTTAGCTTTCATCAAAGAGCTAGGACTTCCTATGGATGATTATATTAAATACTGTACTACTATGGATGAAGTTCAAAAAGAGATTGAATATATAAATGATATAAGATTCACTCTTAACTATGATATTGATGGAGTAGTTATAGCTATTGATGATATAGAAACTAGAGAACTTTTAGGTTATACAGTTAAGTTCCCTAAATGGGCTATTGCATATAAGTTTGAAGCTCAAGAAGCTACTACTAAATTAGTAGATGTAGAATGGAATGTTGGTAGAAGTGGAAGAGTTGGACCAACGGCTATTTTAGAACCAGTTGAACTAGCAGGTGTAACTGTTAGAAGAGCAACTTTAAATAATATCGATGATATTAGAAGAAAAGGTGTAAAGATAGGAGCAGAAGTATTTGTTAGAAGATCGAATGATGTTATTCCAGAAATAATGGGAGTAGTTGAATCATCATTAGAGGGTGCTACAGAAATTGAAGTTCCAGAACTTTGCCCAGCTTGTGGATCACATGTAGTTCAAGATGGCGTTCATTATTTCTGTGAAAATACTTTATCATGCAAACCTCAAATGGTTAAATCAATAGTTCACTTTGGATGTAGAGAAGCTATGAATATTGCTGGATTCTCCGAAAAAACTGCTGAGCAATTATTTGAAAAGCTTGATATTAAATCAATATCAGAATTATATAAACTTGATAGTGAAAAGTTATTAGAACTTGATAAGTTTAAAGAGAAAAAAGTTAAGAATCTTTTAGATGCAGTTGAAAAGAGTAAAGATTGTGAACTATATAGATTTATCTATGCTTTAGGAATTCCTAATGTAGGAGTTAAAACAGCTAAAGATTTAGTTATTAGATTTAAATCTTTAGAAGGGTTAAAAAATGCTACGTTTGATGAACTTGTAGGAGTTTCAGATGTTGGTGATATAGTAGCTAAATGTGTTTTAGAATTCTTTAAACAAGAAGAGGTTTTAGCTACAATAGATGAACTTTTAGAATTAGGAGTTAATCCTTCTTATGAAGAAATAGAAATAATAGAAAGCCAATTTGAAGGAAAGACTGTTGTTGTAACAGGTACTTTAGAAAACTATTCAAGAGGATCTATAAAAGAAAAACTTGAAAGTCTTGGAGCTAAGGTTTCAGGAAGTGTAAGTAAAAAGACAGACTACGTTATAGCAGGAGCAGAAGCAGGTTCAAAACTTACTAAAGCTCAAGATCTTGGAGTTGCAGTTTTAACAGAGGGAGAATTTGAAGAGTTATTAGGGGGAAAATAGATGGGTGATAAACTAACGTTAAAAAATATATTAACAATAGGATGTATTGTTTCAACTATAATTACAAGTGCTGTAATTATATGTACTCTAATAACAACATATCAATTTAAAAACCTAGGCCAAATGTTTAACTCATATTACTCAATGCAACTAGGTGCTAGCATAACAATGGCATTATGGGCATTAAGATTCTTATTTTATTATAGAGGCAAAGAGAGATATCTTTATTCTATTATAAGTTTTGGAATTTCAATAGGATTATTAATTTTTATGAAGATGTTATAAAATTTAGAATTGAGAGTGATTGAGGAAACTCCGCAAGGAGTTTCTAAAATAAAAATATATATAGTAATTCTTTAGAATTACATCCTTAATTTTAAATTTTAAATTATAAATTGAAAGGGATGTATAAAATGATTAATCATTTTATATATCCCTTTTTTCTTTAAACTTCCTCATTAGTAGTATCTACACCAAATAAATTATCATCCTCAAGAAGTGAGTTGATATCAAAAGCAACCTCTTGTGATGCATTATTACTAGGGCTTTTAGACATTGTTTGATACATCTTTTCTAATATATAATTCTCAACTCTTTTACTTCTATACATTTTGTTATATATAACAAATGACCATATGCCAATAATCATAAATACTAACATGAATAGTATTCCTATAGAATAAAAGATTATTTGTAAAACATTAAGTGTTTCGTTCATAGAAAAACCTCCTAAATTAATTTCAGAATTATTATACCATAAAATGGTTTTAATAAAGATTAAAAGTTTTGTTTAGCTTTCTTTTTAAATGGCTATAATTTAGATATTAATAGTAGCAAAGAAGGAGGAAGGATGATTGAAGAAGATATTAGTTTCTATAATCGCTGTAATATTAGTAGTAGTATTTTTATTTGGATTTATAGATAAAGTTGAAACAGATAGTACTCCAAATAGTGAAAGTTTAGTTTATTCTCTTAATAATTTTTCAACCGATTTAAAGAAAGTAACAAACTTAACAAAAAGAGAACAGGATATAATATGTGCAACAAGTAGAGGGTTAATTGAAATTGATTCAAATGGAAAGATTTTACCTTCTTTAGCGGAAAGTGTTGAAGTGAGAGATAGTGGTATTGAATATGATTTTAAAATTAAAGAGGATATATATTGGAGCGATGGGTCTAAAATAACATCACAAGATATAGTAGAATTTTTTAGACAGGCAATATTAGAAGAAGAGAGTGAAGATATAGCAGCATTGTTAGATATATATGGAGCAAAACAATATAGAGAAAGTGGAGCTACTTTTACTAAAACGGTAGCTATTAATTCTGATGAAAATAACATAGTTATACGATTGAATCACAAAAATGATGATTTTTTAACTGAGCTTAGTAAACCACAATATAGAATTAGGGATAATTTATTATTATGGGATAACATAGATAAAAATTATGAAAACCTTAAGTACTCTGGAAATTATAAAATTGAAGATGTACAAGAAGATTCATTTTCATTAGCTAGAAGTGAACAGTCTGATAAATCTTATGTTGAAAGTATAAAATTTGTGAAAGATGATGGTGAGGAAATTGCTATGGCAGCTTTTGAGGTTGGCAATAGAGATGTAGTAATAAACCCACCAAGGGGTCAATTAGATAGGCTTAAATCGGAAGATAGGCTAGTTACTATGGAATCTGATAGGGGAATGTATCTAGCATTCAATCCTAATACATCAATTCCGGAAGTTGGGAGAAGAGAAGTTTATAGAAATGTTGTTAAATCAATGGAGGAATATAAAAATTCAAATTCTAATTTGTTGGTTATGGCTGAGGGAAGTTACTTCCGTAAGGATAAAGAGAATTTAGATAAACTTCAAGCTAGAAAAGTATTTATGAATACAGAACAAGATTGGGATGAGGAACGGGTAATACAGATAGTTGCAGAAGAAAATACACAAAATAAAGAAATGTGTGAATGGATAAAAAAATGGTTTAGTGAAAATAGTAAGCAAACAATTTCATATAAGTTGTTAAAAAGAGAAGAGTTAAATAAAATTTCTAAGGAAGATAAGTACGATATAATTTTAATGGAGAATTACAATAATCCTAAAGGGGATAGTCAATTCTATGTAAAAGCAGAAAGTTATTTACCTAAAGATTTATTAAGTCAATTAGGTGAAGAGGCTACTAAAGAGGATTTTTATAAAATGGAAGATACATTATTTAATTCATGTATTGTATTACCATTAGTTTTCTTTAATGATAATATTGCAATAAATAATAAGATTAAGAATGTTTCTCTTGATGGCAATGGAAATATGGATTTTTCTAAGGTTAATAAATAGATAATATTACTTATATAAAAGAATATTTATTGGTAATATAAAAAGCACTTGTAGATATAGGTTAAAAGTAATAATTACTAATATCTACAAATGCTTTTTTATTTATAATTTTAATAATAGGAGTTTAAATTCAATCAATTTTTTCAGTACAATTTAAATCGGTATCTGATTTATCAGTATTATCGTTATTAGATATAGAATTCTCATCTTCTAATTCTTTAATTAAAGACGAAATTATGATTGAACTATCTTTTTCTTCAGGTTTAGTTATTTCGATTTTATCTAATTCCATATCTTTTATAACTTCAGATTTTGTGAAGTAAATTAGTATATAGAATAAAAACATATTTTTAAAGCTGTCAAACCCTTCTTTAGTAGATTCAAAGGAATCTTTTTTCTTTGAGTAAGTAACTGATTTATTAAATATAGGTGCTTTTCCACAACTAGATGGTGAAGGGAGATTAGGCATTCTGAAATAACTTTCATCTAACATATCTTTAGAGGAAAGAGAAAATCTCTTATAACGTTCATAGTCATCTAGTGTTGGAGCATCAGGCCAACTTTGGATTATTCCTGAATTTAGGAAATAGCGTTTGTAAATTGATGATAAACTACTTTTGAACTCTTTTCCACGTTCACTAATTTCTGAATAAAGTGACATACTAATAAAATAAAGTACTATATCAAAACAAGAGTATTTAATATCTTTTTTACCAGAAAGCTTTAAGAAAACTTCCTTTTCTTCAGAGTATAAGCCTTTAAGCTTATTTGATATTTCATGAGACTTATCGTAAAAACTAATAATTTTAGTATGTTTGTAAGATAGTAGTAATCCTATATTAAACAGGCAAGTTGTTTCAAGAGAATCAACATAATAATCTTTGTCATCAAATTTATTTACTAAATAATCACAGATATCGATAATTAAATTCTTTGAATCCTCTAATTTAGAGTAACTATAGAAATAGTTAAAAATAAGTAAAAGCTCTGATAGTTCATTAAAAGAGCACTCATAAAGTTTGTCGTTAAAATCTACAAACATTTGATGTATCTCTAAAGCGAAGTTTTTATAATCATCAGCAATAGAGTCATCAGAACATTTCTTAGAATATAGATAGTAAGCTAACATCATATATCCTTGGTCTGAGAATTTAAATTTATTATCTTTGTCAGCTAAGCTAAATCCTTTGAAGCTATTTTCTAAAAGATTTTTTTTATCTATGAAAATTCCTTCTGAGTTTCTTAGGTTAATTGAGTAAAACTGTAATTGATCTTGTGATAACTTTTTGTAAATTTCATACATGCTATAAGAAGTTTCATCTACATCTCTAAATTTTTCATAGTAATCTAGTAATTCAAGTAGACATAAAGTCATTAGTGCGTTTGTAGATGGTGTGATATCTTTCTTAAATGTATCCTCATCAAAGCCATTAGAATTCTTACTGTGAAGATAGTTTGGAGATCCTTTTCTATACAAACAAAGTACTGGTGAAAAATTACCAATTGTGGTAATATCTATTGAAGAAGATAATCTCTTATAGCTTTTAATAGACGATACTATTCCACATTTTGACTCTAAAGAAAGTGTTTTTACTGCTTCTTTAGAAAGATGGAATAACTGTCCGTTTATTTCGGTATTGGATAGACTATTCATTCTGAAAAATGGTCCTATATAGCGCAAATTATTCACCTCATATATTAATGCTTATACTAATAATATGAGATGAAATTTAAAATAGTGCATAAATCCATATATTAAATATAGTTATTGAAAAATATAAAATAAAAAAATGAGGTGTGACATGCGAATAGATAACAGAAAAAATGAAAATATAAGACCTATAAAAATTACGAGGAATTATACTAAATATGCAGAGGGTTCTGTATTTATTGAAGTTGGAGGAACAAAAGTAATATGCAATGCTTCAATTGAGGATAAGGTTCCACCATTTTTAAAGGGATCTGGAGAAGGATGGATTACTGCAGAGTATAATATGCTTCCGCGTGCTACTGGAACAAGAAAACCTAGAGATATAGCTAGGTTAAAAATAGATGGAAGAACTATGGAGATACAAAGATTAATTGGGAGAGCATTAAGATCTGTAGTTGATTTAAAAGCTCTTGGGGAAAAGACCATATGGATAGATTGCGATGTTATACAGGCTGATGGTGGAACTAGAACTACATCTATATCAGGTGCTTTTGTTGCATTGGTAGATGCGGTTAACAAGTTACATAAACATAAGCCATTTAAAGTTTATCCTATAAGAAATTATGTTAGCGCAGTTAGTGTTGGGATAGTTAAAGATGAATTTATGATAGACCTATGTTATGAAGAAGATTCTACAGCAAAGGTAGATTTTAATGTAATAGGAACAGATGAAGGTGAATTTGTGGAAGTTCAAGGGACTGGTGAAGAAGCACCGTTCAAAAGAAGTGATTTAAATAGATTGTTAGATTTAAGTGAAAAAGGATTAAAACAAATGATTCAATGCCAAAAGGATGCATTAAAAATGGATGCATTATGGATTGGTACAGGAGGGAACTAAATAGATGAAGAAATTAGTTATTGCAAGCAATAATAAAGGTAAAATAAAAGAAATAAAGGAAATATTAAAAGATTTAAATATTGATGTATTTTCTTTAAAAGATATGAACATAGATATAGATGTAGAAGAAGATGGTGATACTTTTGCTGCTAATGCTAAAAAGAAGGCTGTAGAAATAGCAAAAGTTTTAAATGAAGGAAACGATAAAGAATTTTTCGTGTTATCAGATGATTCTGGGTTATGTGTTGATTATTTAAATGGAGAACCAGGAGTATATTCAGCAAGATATGCAGGTGAACATGGAGATGATAAGGCAAACAATAAGAAATTATTAGGTGCTTTAGATGGTGTTAAAAGAGATAGAAGAAGTGGTAGATTTGTTTGTAGCATGGCATTAGTGGATTCTAATCTTAATTGTAGAATAGTTGAAGGTAGTGTAAATGGGATAATATTAGAAAAGGAATCTGGAGAAGGTGGGTTTGGATATGATCCATTATTTTTCAATGAACAATTAGAAAAGAGTTTTGGAGAGGCAACAGCTGAAGAAAAAAATAAAATTTCTCATAGAGCAATTGCATTAAATAAATTAAAAGAACTTTTATGGGAAATACTATAGGAGGAAGAGATGAAAATTTTAGTTTATAGTGATTCGCATAACAATATGAATTCAATTGAAAAATTAAATAATGTACTAGATGGATTCGATAGAGTTTTATTCTTAGGTGACGGAATAAGTGATTTTGAAACTTTAACTAGTGGGTTTAATGGGGAGAAGTATGCCGTTTTAGGTAATTGTGATTTTTCAGGGGATTATCCAAGTGAAAGAGTTATTGAATTTGATGGAATAAAAATATTTATGTGCCATGGCCATAGATATGGTGTTAAGATGAATTTGAATTCAATTTTCTATAAAGGTAAAGAAGTTGGTGCAGATATAGTTTTATTTGGACATTCTCATACTCAGATAATTGAGAAGAGTAGTGGATTATATATTATGAATCCAGGAAGTGTATCACATAGTTATGGAATTGGTAAAACAGGATATGGAGTTATAGAAATAGATAACGAAAGAATTAAGGATATTTATTTGAAAAACATTTAATGTACTATAGTAAATTGCAATAAATAGCATTAAAAATTCGACAATATATTTAAATAGCTTTAAAATGCTCTTATTTTCATATGGAACCATTTTTCTTTAAAAAAAAGTATTGACGATTTTGAAATGATACTGTAGAATAATCTTTGTCGCTGAGAGATGCGACGAAGTAACCGGGGTGTGGCGCAGATGGTAGCGCGCATGGTTTGGGACCATGAGGTCGCAGG
>JAVWLU010000022.1:0-29462 GCA_036637795.1 Clostridium sp.
TGCATAAACCTACTATAGAAAGATTCTTTTTCTTGTAAAGTTACATAGTATTTCTTTAACTTTCTACCATAAAGTCTACTAAGAATAATTAAAAAAGGAAATATTGAAATAGCTAATAATGACATCATTGGTGATATAGTTAACAATGCAAAAAACGCAGTAACAAGCATAACAACTAATGAAACTATTTGTGGAATAGTTGTGGATATCATATTTGTAATTGTGGATACATCATTAGTAGAACGAGTTAAAAAGTCAACACTATGATATTTAGAAGTATCTAGCCAAGAACTTTTAATGATATGAGAATACAATGATTTCTGAATCTTATTTTTAATAGTTTCAGAACAATATGTAGTAGCTATAGTTTGAATACTTCTAAGAACTACTTGAGTAAACAAAAGTACAGCCAGTACAGAAATCCACTTTTTAATCAAAGAAGAATCACCAAGAGTAGCAGAATCAATTAATGATTTAGAAATCATAGCTTGACTCACACTTAAAATGGAAAGAATAGATCCAATTAAAATTATCCCTATTATATATATAGTAGATGATTTAGTATTTTTTAATATCCATAAAAGAACTTGCTTTATATTTTTCAAAACCAACACTCCAATATATTAATATGTAATATTTTACCATATAAATATATTGCGTGACAGTTACTTGAAAAAAATTTCACTATAAATGATGGTGAAATAAATTTACAAGTAATTGTCACCTTTTGCTTTTTTGGTAACATAATAGAAATTTGTGAGTATACTATTAAGAGGAGACAAATTTCCTTTAAAAATACTAAAGACAAAAGGAGAGAATTTTATGTCAACAATATCAGGTTCATTGATATTTGATTTGGATAGAAGTGGAACACTTACTAGCGGTGATAGTGGTATTGGAAATATATCTATAGTATTACAAAATACTATTACAGGCGCAAGGGTTACTTGTACTACTAATTCAATTGGAGCTTTTGAATTTATAAATGTTCCAAATGGAAATTATAGGTTAGTTGAGGCTTATGGTGAGCCAGCAGGAATCAATTATCCAGCAGATTTTTCATTGGCAAGTATTGGACCAGCTCCAGTTGCAAAAGATCCATTGATAACAAATGTGATAGCACCTCCAGTAGGGGCAACTAATCTTGATTCAACTACATCAAACACAATTTTTTTAACAGTTTTAAATAATAATTTTATAGGTCAAAATTTTTTTGATGGTCCTATTAAATATACTCCAATTAACAACTTGTTAGATTCTTGTGCAACAGTGCAAAATATAAATCTTATAACAGCTGCAGACAATGGAACTTTTGGAGTAGAACCAGCAGGTGCACCACCAAATTCAGGACCAATAACTGCACCATATCCAACTGTAACACAAGGGTTTACTTACAGCCCACCATCAGTAGCAACTATTGATGGATATTATACAGTTGTTAATATCTTAGTACCATTCCCTTTTTATTCTTGGTGGAGATTAACAGATAAATCAACAGGTGAAGAAACAGGAAGATTCATGGCTATTAATGGTGATTTCCCAGGGATAGCATTTTTCCAAGAAACTGTTAGTGTAGCTCAAAATAAAAAATATCTTTTTACAACATGGGTTGCTAACTTAGCAAATAATACTAGCCTAACTCCACCTAAATTAGGTGTTGAAATATTGGATCAAAGTGGTGGGATTTTGTATAATGAAGATTTGCAAAATGCTATTCCAGCAAATAGTACAGTTCCAGAATGGAAACAGATTGGAACAATTTTTGATTCAGGAAACAATAATCAGGTAACTGTAAAATTCTTAAGTAATGGTGCACTTTCAAATAATGGAAATGATTATGCGATAGATGAAATTAAGTTACAACCAATTACAGTTCCAACATTTACTCCAGTAAAATCAGTAGATAAAGTGTATGCAAATGTTTCAGATATTGTGACATATACAGTAACTTTGACTAATGGTTGTGCTAGTCCATTAACATCAGTATTTTTTCAAGATATCCTAAATCCTGGACTTCAATTTGTAGCAGGTTCAGTAACTGGAGGAACAAATCCAAGTACAGACAATCCTAATATTGGATTTTTAGTTCTAGATATCCCAGGAAATTCAACAGCTACAGTAACTTTCAAAGCAAAAGTAACTTCAATTCCAGCATCTAATCCAATTCTAAATACAGCTACAATGGATTATAAATATACTCCAGTTCAAGGTGGAATTCCAAATGATTTCAAAGAAAGTTCAAATACAGTTCCAGTGACTATAAAAAATGCAAATTTAGATATAGTAAAATCAGTAGATAAGACAAGTGCAATAGTTGGAGATATCATACTTTATACTTTAAATGTTACGAATACAGGAAATGTTCCAGCAAGTTCCGTTGTTATTACAGATATATTACCAAGCGGGACAAGCTATGTAGGTGGATCTATAATATCAAACAAGCCAATAACAGGAGATCCTACAATTGGGATTACAGTCACATCTCCAATTGCACCATCAGACAATGTAATAATAAGTTTTCAAGCTAAAATAAATACATTACCAAATCCAAACCCTATTGTTAACACAGCTAAGGCTGACTTTAAATTTTTAGTAGATCCAAATGGAGTGCTTGTAAATGGAAGTAATACAAGCAATTCAGTAAGAACAGATGTAGGAACTGAAACTCTAAGTAAATCTGTAGACAAGTCGAATGCTACAGTTGGTGATATATTAACTTACACCGTAAAAGTAACAAATCCAGGAGTTGCACCAGTTTATAATACTGTATTTAATGACCCACTACCTATAGGGGTAACTTATGCTGGAGGATTAACAGTAAGTTCAACTTATACAGGTACTGATCCAATGTCAGGAATTACATTAATAGTTACAAATCCTGGTAAAACAATAACAATATCATGGAAAGTACAAGTTGTTAATTATATACCAACACCAAATCCAATTGTAAATGTAGGAACTATAAGATTATCAAGTGGAACTGAATTTAAAACAAATCAAGCTACAACTCAGATAAATGAGGCAGAACTAGAAATTATAAAATCTGTAAATAAAAATGAAGCAGCTGTGGGAGATATATTAACGTACACATTAAATGTAACTAATATAGGAAATGTAAATGCATCTTCAATTGTCATAACAGATGCAATTCCACCAGGAACTATCTATGTACCAGGAAGCACAGTTGCAAATGTTATATTCACAGGAGACCTAACAACAACAATAAATTTAATACTTCCATTAGCACCAGGTAATACAGTGGTGATAGGTTATAAAGTTAAGATAGACACATTGCCTGTACCAAATCCAATTTTAAATACTGCAAAAGCAAATTACACTTATAAAGTAGAACCAAATGGACAAGTAATAGATAGAAGTAATACAAGCAATACAGTTGATACAGCAGTTGGTGATGTAATAGCTATAAAATCTGTAGATAAGTCATATGCGGATTTAGGTGATGTGGTGGTTTATACAGTAACTTTACAAAATCCTGGAATTGTAGCTGTTAATAATGTAATATTTCAAGATTTATTACCAAATGGAATGATTTATGCAAATTCATTAGTAGTAAGTGTCCCATATACTGGAGTTGACCCTATGAGTGGATTAGTTATAAGCTCAGTTGCAGCAGGTGCTTCTGTAACTATTTCATGGAAAGTTATTGTTATGTACAATAGAATTCCATCACCAAATCCTATAGTAAATGTAGGGGTAATAACTACACCAGGTGGGAAAATTACACCAACAAATCAAGTAACAACTAAAGTTAATCATGCAGATTTAATAAAAAGAGATAATTTTATAAAATCAGTAGATAAGGAAAATGCTCAACCAGGTGATATGTTAACTTATACAATAACAGTTACAAATAGAGGGAATGTTGCAGCAAATAATGTAATAATTACAGATCCTATTCCTGCAGGAACAACTTATGTACTAGGTTCAATAGTAGTAAGTGAAGCCTTTACAGGTAGTCCATTAACATCTATAAATCTAACGGCTCCAATTGGAGCAGGAGTAACAGTTACAATTACTTTCAAAGTTAAAGTAGATAATGTTGTACCATCAACAAATCCAATTCCTAATCAAGCTGGAATAAAATATGACTATAAAACAAATCCAGCAAATCCAGATGAAGTAAAAGTAACAGGAGTAAGCAATACTGTAAACACTAATATATCAATTGCAAAATTAGAAATAAAGAAAAATGTGAATAAGTGTATTTCATATATGGGAGATACAATAAATTATAATATTTCTATTAAAAACACGGGAAATGTACCAGCAAATGATGTAGTAATAGAGGATGAAATTCCACATGGGACAAACTATGTAGTAGGTTCATTAACAGTAAATGTACCTTATACAGGTGATATATCAACAAGAATTAATCTAACAAATTCTATAAACCCAGGACAAGTGATATCAATTTCATTTTTAATAAAAGTCATGGCTATACCAAATCCAAATCCAATAAAAAATATAGCAAAATCAACCTATAAATATACAGTAGACCCACAAAATCCTGATGGAATAGATGGAGTGTCAGAAAGTAATATAGCAACTACAAAGGTATTTAAATATAATTTTTCTAAAGAAATAACAGACTTAATAAATTCAATAGCACTAGAAGAAGCAGCTTTAGCATCAATAGTAGATTCAGAAGGCAAAAAGATACAAGCTATGGTAGCTATGAATAGCATAACAACAGAGGAATTATTATGTTTAAATAAAAATGTAGAAGAAATGATAAACTCAATAACAATACTAGAATTAATACTAAAACAAAAAATGGACGTAGTAGATTGCCAAATAAATTGTAACTAACCTCAATAAATCAAGGTGATAGTCGCTTGGAAAATTGCAAGTGACTGTCATCAATAGATTTCCCCATCCAAGGTTAGTAACTGTAAATAGAAAAGATGTATTGTTATTATAATGGTTAAATTGTATAGTTATAGGTAAATATGTAAATTAAAAGTGAAATCATACGAGGTAGGGTGAAGTAGGATGAAGAGAATTTTAAGTACAATGGTAGTAGTAATGGTAGCTATCATTAGTCTAGTAGGGTGTGGATCGTCAAATTCACCAAGTGCAAGTGTTAAGTCTTATTTTGAAGAAGTAAAATTAGGTGAAAATGGTGACACAAAAGAGTTGATTTTAACTACTCTTGAAAAAGAGGTAAACCCAAATGGACAAGATGAAATATTAGAAGAAGACTCATTTTCAGAAGAAGCAGAAAAAGCTATGGGTGATATGTTAAGTAAAATAGAATATAAAATAGGTGAAGAAAAAATAGATGGTGACAAGGCAACTGTAAGCGTTTCATTAAATAATGTTAACTTTTCAAACTTATTTATGCAATTTTTAAACAAATACATGACAGAAATTTTAAACATAGCATTTGAAGGTAAAGAAATGCCAGAAGAAGAACTAACTAAATTATCTAATGACCTATTAATAGAACTAATGAATTCATCAGAACAAGAAACAAGAACTGGTGATATTTCATTAGTAAAAATTGATGATAAATGGCAGATTGATGATAATGATTCTCTAACAGAATTAATGTTAGGTAAATTGAACGTTGAATAACAAAAAAGGGTGATATTAATTTGTAAGTAATATAGGAGATATAGTTAAAAATATTTATATATGGTTAGATTGGTAATAATTCATTAGAATTAGGATATTTTTTATGATTTATTCCTAAAAACAGTAAATTAAATAAGTTTACTTTTCTTATTATTAAGATAGAAAATGGCAAACAAAGAGAGCCAATTAACATATTACTTAAAAAGAAAATCATATAGTTATCTACTTTAAATATAAATATTACTGCAATCATAGAACTCATTTGGAAAAACCAAGAGAATAAATAAATATCCATGGAATACTTACCAAGTATATCAAGGTAATATATTATTTTTTTGTTTTTTAAGTTATAAGCTATGAAAGATACTAAAACAGACCCTAACAAACCACATATAAATGAGTAAGTGCTAAGTATAATAGGATTTAATGTTAATCCGTTACTTAAGATTAAAGCATAGATAGAAATAGTGAAAATGCTAATTACTATAATTATAATAGGGTTTTTATTTAGTGAAGACTTAAAGTTATCGTAATTTTTTCTGATGGAAATTCCTATAAAGAAATAAACTAGAAAGAAGCTTATTCTACTTATAGCAAGAAAATGGATACCTTTAGGCATAAATATATTTATTATTAAAGTAAACGTAAGAACTACCTTTAATGGAGCTTTAGCTATTAGTGGGGCAATTAAATTTAACATAAACAACGTATATAAAAACCATAGTGCACCCATTACTCCAGTTTCAGGGAATAGAAAAATTGTTTTTAGCATTTCTAATATAGTATTTAAGCTTATTGATTCACCAGATAAATTTTTAAGTACTATAATTAAAATATTAGTTATAAATGATATTGTAATAAATGGAATTATTAAACGGCTAAATTTATTTTTTAAAAATGTAAAGTATTCAGTTTTTAAATTCATATTTATCATTTTATATGATAAGAAGCCAGAAATAAGAAAGAATACAGGCATATGAAAAGCATAGATAAATTGTACTATAAATTCATACATGGAAGGTCTAGGTAGAAATGTTCCGGTTGCAGCATGTCCTATAAAAACTAATATAATTGCAAATCCTTTAATAAGGTTTATTTCTGTAATAGTATTTTTAGATGTCATTTAATATCTCCTCTTTAGTTAATTTTATTAAATAATAACAAGTAATTATAACATATTTAAGTATAAATCATAATTATAATGTTTAAAAATGTAGAATTATTACATTTGAAGATTGATAATAATGATGATGATGAATAAATATTACTATAAAAGAGTCTAAATGGTAATTTGATTAATTATTACAAGGTAGTTATAATATAGTAGGTTGGACAAGCTTATAAAAAATTAGGGAAATAAGGAGATTGTATGAAGCAGATTAGTTTATATTTAGGTAATTTTATGAATTATCTATTGAGAGTGCTATTTCCATTAGTATTAATAGGGGCTTTAGCTATGGGGGTATTATTTTTTAAAGGGATAGATGCAGCAACGATAATATTAGTTGTTTTTTATATAATATCAGCAGTGATATTTTATAAATGTATTAAATCTGGAAGTTTAAATTTAAAGTATAAGATAGGTATAATATTATTTGTAGGATTTATAGCTAGGTTATTATGGATAGCTAATATAGATACAGTTCCTGCGTCAGATTTTGAGACTTTATTTGAGAGTGCAAAGGCGTTAAGCAATGGGAATAATGAGATTTTTACTGGAAATGGATATTTAGCGAGATTTCCACATTTATCATATATGGTATTTTATTTAAGTAAGTTTATGATATTTGAAAATCCACTTGTAATAATTAAGTTAGTTAACATAGTACTTTCAATTTTATCTATATTTTTTATATATAAAATTGTATTCGAAGTATTTAATAAAAGACATATAGCTTTAATTGCATTAAGTTTAGCTGCTGTATTTCCACCAATGGTAACTTATTCAGGTGTGTTAGCGACAGAAAATATTGCAATACCATTTTATTTAATGAGTGTTTATGCATTTATTGTATTCGTTAAAAAGGATATGAAGATTCAATTAGTGTTATTAACTGGAATTCTTTTAGGCGTTGGAAATTTATTTAGAATGGTTGGTACAGTTATGCTATTGGCATATGTAATTTATATAATTGTATTTACTACGAATAGCTGGAAGAAGAAAAGTATAAGTTTAATTGCATTAATTTCTGGATTTTTTATAATTCTATGTTTAGGCAATTTATTTTTGAAAGTTAATAATATTACTGAGGTTAATCTTTGGAAGGGTAAAGAACCTGCTATAACAAATGTATTAAAGGGAAGTAATTTAAAAAGCTTTGGTAGATATAATGAAGAGGATGCAGCTATTCCAGAAATGTATAATATGGATTATGATAAAATAAAAGAAGTGTCCATGGAAATAATTAAGGATAGATTACTAGGTTCTAATCCATTAGAATTAAGTGTGTTTTATGGTGTAAAAACAATAGGACAATGGAGTCAAGGGGATATGTCTGGTATATCATGGTCTGAAAATGGTAGTAATGATATTAAATACATAATTAGTGAAAAAGGAAAAGTAGTATTTCAATTAGTGCATATAGGAATATTATTTCTGTGTATATATGGATTATTTAATAAAAGTAGAAGAGAAGAGCAAGGTTCATTTATAAATTTATTTTACTTAATTTTATGTGGGTACGGAAGCTTTTATCTTATTTCAGAAATGCAAGGTAGATATGCATATATTGTTGGATGGATATTTATAATACTAGCTATGTATGGTGTTGATAAAATATTAATAAAATATAAAAAAGGTATATTATAGAGTAAGATCTTAATTAAAAGTATTATATATATATAAAGGGGATTGTAATTATGAAAAAAAGAGGGAAAAAGATTTTAATTATTACATTATCTATTTTGATAATTTTAGGTGCAGGAGCATTTGGAGCATATAAATATGTAAATAAAATTAAAAATGTAGAATTGAAATCAACAGATAGTGAATTGAAAGTTTCAGAAGAAACAGTTAAAAAAAGTGAGAGACATAATGTGAAAAATATACTTTTATTAGGTGTAGATGAAGAAGAAAATGTTTCAGATACAATAATGATATTATCTTTAGATAAGGATGATAAAAGTGCAAAAATAACATCAGTTATGAGAGATACGCAAGTGTTTTTAGGTGATGATAAGGTTAATAAAATCAATTATGCATATAATTATGGTGGTCCAGAATTAACTATAACAACTTTAAATGAGCTATTTGATTTAGATATAAACAAGTATGCAAAGGTATCATTTGATGGGTTAGCTAATGTAGTTGATTATTTAGGTGGAATCGAACTTAATATAACAGAACAAGAAAGATTAGTTATTAATAGAACAAGTGAATTAAAAGCTGTGAGTTCGAGTGGTAAAGTTACGTTAAATGGTAAACAAGCTTTAGCGTATTCTAGAATTAGAAGTATTGATAGTGATTATGTTAGAACTAGTAGACAAAGAGATGTTATGCTTGGAATATTTAAAAAAGCTAAAGGTGTAGAGGTAACTAGTTATCCTAAAGTTATTTCTGACCTATCATCAAATGTACAAACTAATCTTTCATTAACAGAACTACTTGATATGGCAGGGTATGTAATGTCACTTAATATAGATTCTTTAAATGAATTTAGAATACCAATGGATGGAACTACACAAGATATTGTTGATGAGTTTTACTATCTAGGTTGGGATAAAGAATTAAATACTAAAGAATTACACAAGTTTATATATGGGGAAGAATAATATTAAGGTTACAGTAGAGTTCATAATTAAGTTTATTAATATGGATAATTGTAGTATTATATAAGCATATTTAAAAAAATTGTATTAAGGTATTGGAGGAGTAATAATGGCTATTTTAATAACTGGTGGTATGGGGTATATCGGAAGTCATACTGCAGTAGAATTATTAAATGAAGGACACGACGTTGTAATTATAGATAATCTTATTAATAGTAAATATGTAGTAAAAGATAGAATAAGAGAAATAACAAATAAAGAAGTTAAATTTTATGAAATAGACTTATTAGACAAAGAAGCAGTTAGTAATGTGTTTAAAGAAAATTATATAGAATCTGTAATTCATTTTGCAGCATTAAAATCAGTAGGAGAATCTGTTCAGCTTCCATTAGAGTACTATGATAATAACTTGACTAGTACGATAAATTTACTAAGAATAATGAAAGAAAACAATGTTAAAAAATTTGTTTTTAGTTCATCAGCTACGGTATATGGAAATGCAGAAGTTATGCCAATAGAAGAAAGCTTCTCATTATCAGTTACCAATCCTTATGGAAGAACTAAGTTAATAGTGGAAGATGTACTAAGAGACTTATATATTTCAGATAAAACATGGGATATAGCATTACTTAGATATTTCAATCCAGTAGGAGCACATAAGAGTGGTTTAATTGGTGAAGATCCAAATGGAATACCAAATAATATAATGCCATATATAACTAAAGTTGCAATTGGAGAATTAAAACAAGTTAGTGTGTTTGGTAATGACTATGATACTATCGACGGAACTGGGGTAAGAGATTACATTCATGTTGTTGATTTAGCAAAAGGTCATATTAAAGCTTTAGAAGTGTTAGATAAGCAACCAGGTCTTGTAACATATAACTTAGGAACAGGAAATGGGTATAGTGTAATACAATTAATTGAAGCATTTTCAAAAGCAAGTGGAAAAGAAATAAAATATGAAATAGTTGGTAGAAGAGCAGGAGATGTTGCAACTTGTTATGCTGATCCATCTAAAGCAAATGTAGATTTAGGTTGGGTAGCTGAAAAAGGACTTGAAGAAATGTGTGAAGATTCATGGAGATGGCAACAAAACAATCCAGATGGATATAAATAAATCAATATAGTAATAGAGGTGGATGTTTATTTAACTCCACCTTTGTTTTGAGGGAGGAAATAATGAAGAGTTTAGTGAAGAATATATCTTTAATTGTAACCAATAGGGCAATATTTGTTTCTGTATATTTATTGATTAGTTTATTATTTGTAACATTTGCATCGGAGCTTCCACTTATAGGTTTAATAAATAAGGTAACGATAATATGGGGAGTAGCTTTAATTCCATATTTTATTTACAGGAGATTTGCAAATAGAAAATCTAGTATTAAAGTATATGAAATATTAATAATTGCATTTTTACTTTTGACTTTAGCATTAAATATTTTTAGTTACTTCACAACAGAAAATTTAAAAAATTGGTTAATTAATAATATTTATTTAATAGTGTTATTTTTACCAGACTATAAAACAAGTTTATCAAGATGCAAAAAGCAATTAAATGTAATATCAACAGTATTTATAGGGTTTTCATTTATAACTTCAGTTATATCAGTAGGTATGTTGATAACGGATAAAGTTTATACTAACTCAGTAGGAACAATATATACAAATGCATTTTCAAACGAAAACTCATTAGGGCTTAGTGCTGCTTTAGCATTTTTAATATCACTATATATGTTTTTTGCATTTAAAAATAATAAAATTATTAAATTTTCAATGATTATTAATATGATAATTCAAGTAATTGCAGTAGTTTTAGCTGGTGGAAGAAGTTCTTATATTGTATTTATGGCATTAATATTTATATATGTTTTTGTAAAGTTTAAAAATATATTTATAAGATTAATAATGATAGGTACACCTATAGGCTTAATGGTTATAATTGTTTGTAAATATATAGATAAATTATACTTGCTATTAACTGGACGAGAAATATTATGGGATACAGCTTTGAAGTTAATAAAAACTGTTCCATTAACTGGCGTTGGAAATTCAGATTTGGTTCCTAGAATTAGAGAACTTACTTATGAAGAATTGCTAGGAATAGATGCAGGGGGACTACATAATATGTACATACAAGTAGCTGCTGTAAATGGAGTTATTTCATGTATATTATTTATTGGAATTCTATTATCTATATTCTTATTTGTATTAAACAAAATTGATAGTTTAAATAAGACAAAACAAATTAAAGTAATTCCTTTATTTGCTGTATTTGTAGGGATTGCATTAGTTTCATTGATGGAAAGTACATTACTTTATAATATAAGTTTTATATCAATAATTTTCTGGACGTATTCATCATATTTATGTACGTATGTTCATGAAGAAAGTAAATAATATTATAATTTTAGGAGAATTACTATGAAAAAACGAAGTATATGGATAATTGCAATTATATTAATAGTTATTGGGGGAGCTGTTTTTTCTCCACAAATAGATAGTATAACGCATGTGGAAGTTGAAAAAATTAAATTGTACTCTGATTTTAGAAGTATAGAATTAATAGATGAGATGCTTGAAATGATACAAACTGAAATAGATATTCCGGTTACATATGTTGACCATGAGGAAGATGCAGATATAATACTTAAGTATGGATCTAAATTTGATACTAATGAATTTACTTCAATTAAAGCAGATAGAGATGAAGTAAAGTTTGTTGTTAATAATTCAATTGATATTGTTATGAACTTTGAGGATGTAATGAACATAATAAATTCACCTCAAACAGTAAATGGAGAAAAGAAAATTATAATTTCTCCAAGGGTTTTAGAATGTTTAGAAAGTAAAGGATTAATCATTAAAGAAAATGCAATTATAAGTGATAATCTTAATGAAACAATAGCTACAGATAGTAATATTATTGGTTTATTATTTGATAATGAAATTGTTAGTAATGATATACAAGGAAAAGAGATTGTAGGTAAGGATAATCAAGATGTAAATTTAAAAGAAGATATTAATCTACTTATAAAAAGAGATAGTAAATACTTTAATGAATTAAATGGAACATTGGAAAAGTTACAATTGAAGGTGGAGAATAATAATGACTAATAAAGTAATATCAAAATATTTAATATTATTTCTTGCAGTAATAGCTATTATTATTGGGTATATAAAGCCAGTTGAGAATGTATATAATACTACTGTTAGGTTTTATACAGTAGAAGATAATAATATAAGTTATAGTGTGAATAAGGGAAGTTTAAAAACATTAAATAAATTCAATGACACATTTATTGAAGAAACAAGTGAAAATGGAACACATATAAATGTTCAACCTGTAACAGGTTTAGCAAATGAATATTTAATTAGCATAAAATCTAAAGAGCAAATTTCAGAAAATCTTGTAACTGATATAATAAATACATATAAACAAGGGTTAATAGATAATGTCGATAATATATATCATGTTTCAAGTTTAGAATATAAAGATATGAGTTTTTCATATAGCAAGATAAATAATGTTATATGGATGTTAGTTAGAGCTATACTTGTTGGGTTAAGTATATTATTTGCTAAAAATACATTGAAAAAATATCAAAAGAGAAAAGAAAAAGATTTTGAAGGAATTATTTTATTAGTAGTTGGAGCTGTAGCATTATATTTCAACTTAACTTTAGTACTTATTCCTGTACTAATTACATTTAGTTTAATCTATAGATATTGTAAAAAAAGTGATAACTTTAAAGACTTTAGAAATATTGCAATACTAGGTATTGTTATAAGAGTTTTAGTGGCAATAGCCATATTAGGATTAACTTATTTAAAATTTGGGACGTTATTCTCATATTTACAACCAGACGAGATTTTCTATTATTCTAGTGGGGAATTAATGTCTAATATATTCCAAAGCTTTAGTATTCCAGACTTTAAAGCAATAGTTGGATTAGAGCAATATGGATATAACGTATTTATAGGAATAATTAAATTAATAAATGGAAGCGGCAGTTTCTTTATAGTTAAGCTTATTAATGTATGTATAAGTTTAGTATTTATATTTGTAGTATATGATTTTACATTTGAAATATTAGAAAATAAAAGAGTAGCCAAGTTAGCAGCAATTATTATGGCAATTATGCCTACATTCCCGTTATTCTCAGCATTTGCATTAAGAGATGTAATTATATCTTTTGCTATGCTAATTGTAATTTATCAGATTGTTAAATTGAATAGTGGTAAGTGTGATAATTATGTTAAATCAATAGCCTACTTTATTGTAGCTTGTATCATATTATGGTACTTTAGAAGATTTGCATTACTTATATTAATGGGGATGTCAATTTTATATACTATTTTAAAGTTTACTACTAGAAGAAATATAAATATTTGGATAGCGGTAGTAGTAATTGGCATATTAGGAATTGTTGTCTTGAATCTTGCAAGTGATTTATATTCTTTCAGCATATTTAATATGGTTCTTAATTATATAAATAATACTGGCATTATTGAAGTAACTAAAGGTGTAATTTTAAGTATGCTAAACTTAGACTTCCTAACTAGTGGAGTAGATAATATATATAGCACACTTAAATCTTCGGGAATAAGATTAATGTATCCAGATACATTAATGTTAATTCTTACATTCCCTTTATTCATTGTGGGATTAGTTCAAGCATTTAAGAAAAACAAAGAATTTGTAATATCTATATTAGTATTTATATTTGGTTTAATACTTATATATAGAATAGAATATGGTGGTTGGTTCTTAAGAATACAACTTCAAATATTGCCATATCAATATATGATAATAGCAGCAGGAATATATAAAGTATTTAAGAATAGTAAAATATTAAAAAGGTTATAATTATAATAGAATATATTATTTAATACATAAGAGAGATGCGTATAGTCATCTCTCTTATGTATATATATTAGGATAATTTATAATAATTAACCATAAAAATCTATTTGATACAGACAGTTATTGAAAAAATATAGGTTTGATAGTATAATTTTACTTGTATAGGGGCAAATGAAATTAATATAGAATAAAAAATGACTAAAATAACGAATTATGACGAGATGAATGGATATGAGTGTTATGAATATGAAAAACAAAATTGATAAGACCGATAAAATTATTTACGATATAGTAAAACGAGGATTAGATATTATAATGTCAATTATAATGTTAGTGTTTGCCATACCTATTATAGGTATAACATGTATTGCTGTCGTATTAGAATCAAAAGGAAATCCAATTTACAAGCAAGAGAGACTTGGTAAAGATGGAAAAGAATTCAATATTTATAAAATTAGATCAATGGTTATTGATGCAGAGAAAGACGGAGCTAAATGGGCCGTTAAAAATGATAGTAGAGTTACAAAGGTAGGTAAGTTTATTAGAAAAACAAGAGTTGATGAGTTACCACAATTATTAAATCTTTTAGTAGGGGATATGAGTTTAATTGGACCAAGACCTGAAAGAAGAGTATTTGCTGATGAATTTTCTAAAACTATACCTGATTTTGGTAGAAGACTAGAGGTTAAGCCAGGGCTAACTGGATTAGCACAAGTTTGTGGTGGATATGACTTAACACCAGCAGAAAAGTTAGTGTACGATATACAATATATTGAAACAAGAAGTTTTTTATTGGATGTTAAAATATTCTTCAAAACTATTGCTGTAGTTATTACAGGTGATGGGGCAAGATAAAAATTAAATATACAATGTGAGGTAGCTTATGAAGAAGATTTTGTATGTATCGAGAGACTTAACTCATATGTATTTTCATTTATCATATTTAAAGCATTTAAAAAGCAGAGGATATGATGTGCAAATAGGATGTAATATAAATAAAGACACAGATGATTTTGAAAAAAGCGGAATCAAATGTGTAAATATTGACTTCGAAAGAAAGGCTTTAACATTTTTACATGGTAAAGCCTATAGTCAATTCCGTGAATTATGCAAAAAAGAGAATTATGATCTTATAGTATTCAATACTCCTATTGCAGCATTCATAGGAAGAATAGCTATACGAGATTTAAAGATAAAATCAATTTATATGGCTCATGGTCTACATTTCTTTAGTGGAGCACCATTAGTTAATTGGATTATTTATTATCCATTAGAAAAAATTGCTTCAAGATGGACAGATGGAATGATTTTAATTAATAATGAAGACTTTAAAAGAGCAAATGATAAATTTAGATTAAGAAGCAAAGGTAAATTTTATTATATAAATGGTGTTGGAATTGAAACCGATAAATTTAATGCTTCAGAAGATATAAAAAATGATTATTATAATAGTTTAAATATAACTAAAGATAACTTAGTTATTACTTGTGTAGCAGAATTAAATAGTAATAAAAATCAAATACAATTATTACAGGCAGTGAATGAATGTAATAATAAATATAATATAAAGCTAATACTAGTTGGTGAAGGCGATCAAGAAGTTGTGTTAAAGGAGTATTGTAAGGAACATAAGTTAAGTAATGTTGAATTCCTTGGTTATAGAAGGGATGTTCCGAATATACTAGCTGTATCTGATATACTTACATTAATTTCTCATAGAGAAGGACTTCCAAAGAGCATTATGGAAGGTATGGCAAGTGGATTAGCTATTTTAGGTACTAATACTAGAGGTATTAGAGACATGATTAAAGATGGCGAAAATGGATATATAGTTGAAGTTGGTGACTACAAAGAGTTGGCTAAAAAAATAGATTCTTTATATGAGAATAAAGAGTTACTTAAACAAATGAAGGAATGTAGTAAGAGTAATTCAGAGCAATATGATAGTTCTTATGTAATTTCAGAATTGGACAACGTGTTAGAAGATTTTGGAGTATAAAGAAATAAATTTTGAAGGCATTATGAGGAGAGTATAATGGCAAAGATAATCCATTTATTAGATAGCTCAGCATATTCAGGGGCGGAAAAGATAGCTATCGAATTAATAAAGAATGATAAACAAAATGAATGTTGGTACGTATCTAAAGATGGACCAATAAGAGAAGTTTTAGAAAAGTTAGGGGTTAAACACTTTTTATATAACAATTTTGCAGAGTTAAAGAAGTTTACGAAGAATAATGATATAGATATAATTCATTGTCATGACTTCAAAGCATCTATAAAAGGTGCTGTATTAAAAGCAAAATATAGAATTTCTCACATACATAATAATGCTGAAAGTTCAAAAAGTATTAATATTAAAACTATAATGTACTTAGCAGCATCATTAAGAATAAATAAAATTGTTTATGTTTCAAAAACAACTATGGATGAGTTTGTTTTTAGCAAGAGATTAGAAAAGAAAACTTGTGTTATTGAAAACTGGTTAAATAAAGAAGAACGTTTATGGGATAAAGAGTGTGAAAAAGATATTGATATTCTTTATGTAGGACGATTTAAAGATGAAAAAAATCCATTAGAGGTTATAAATTTTGCTAATAAATTAGTAAAGAAAAATAATGATATTAAGGTTTGTTTAGTAGGGGATGGTCCTCTAAAGGAAGAAATGATTAATATGATAAAAGAAAATTCGCTTGAAGGCAATATTGCAATAGAACCATTCTCTGATAAACCTCATTTTTATATGAGAAGAGCAAAGATATTAATGATTCCTTCAAGATGGGAAGGCTTTGGATTGGTAGTTCTTGAAGCTATGCTAAATGAAGCTATAGTTTTAGGAGAACCAGTTGGAGGAATTAAAAATATAATTACAGATGGAACTAATGGATATTACTATAAAGGTGATGATTCTATAGATTTAACTTTAGATATTATAAGTGATTTTTCAAAGTATAATAATGTAAGATTAGAAGCTTTAAATAGAATAGAAGATTTTGATATGAGTAAAAATACTCAAAAATTCTATGATTTATATTCTGATTTAAGAGGGGTTTAAGCATGAAGATTTGTTTTATTGTTAATGATTTAAATATGAAAGCTGGTACTGAGAGAGCTGTTACAATTGTGGCAAATAATTTATCAAAAGCAGGATATGACATAACTATTCTTTCGTTTATGGATGTGAAAAAATCAGGCTATGAGTTACACAAAGATGTGAAGGTAGTTGATTTAAACGTTGGTACTACGAATTTTAAATTAGGTTACTTTAAAGTAGTTAAAAATTTAAGAAATATAGTTAAAACCGGTAAATATGATTTTGTTGTAGAAGCAGAAGTATATAATAGATTATTCTCAATGTTTGCTTTAAAGGGATTATCTACAAAACTAATAACTTGGGAACACTTCAATTACTTTGTAACACTTGGACGTAAAGAAAGAGCATTTGCGAGGAAGCTTGCGGCTAAATATTCAGATGCAGTTGTTACGCTAACAGAAGCTGATAGAATTAATTATGAGCAGAATGAAAAGTGTGTTGCTAAGATTAGAGCAATAGCTAATCCAGTTGTATTTAAACCAGAGGAAAAATCAAAGTTAGATAATAAAAGTGTATTAGCAATAGGAAGATTAACATATCAAAAAGGGTTTGATATATTATTAGAATGTTGGAAAAGACTTAAAGAACAAGATCCTACAAATGAGTGGATACTTAATATTGTAGGTGAAGGTGAAGATAGAGAAAAGTTAGAAGCTTTTATAAAGCAAAATAATTTAGAGGGTTCTATATTCTTAAAGGGAGCAACTTCTAACATTAAGGATTATTATTTAGAATCTAGTATCTATGCAATGACATCAAGATTTGAAGGATTACCTATGGTTTTAATTGAAGCGCTTAGCTTTGGAATACCAATAGTTAGTATGGATTGTCAAACAGGTCCAGCAGAACTAATTACTAGTGGAGAAAATGGATACCTTTCTGAAATGGATGATACTCAGGAATTTGTTAATAACATGATTACTATTATGAATGATAACGAGCTAAGAAAAACTATGGGAAGAAATACTGAACAGGTACTTGGCAAGTTAGATGAAGATGTGATTTTAAATAAATGGGTAGATTTATTTAAAGAATTAAAAGGATAGGGTGATTTAAATATGAAAAAACTATATTTAGCTTTTACACCGTATCATATAAAAGCAAGTAATTATATTGCTCAAGAATTAAATAAAGATAGTGAAAATTTAATAATATTATCATCTTTTACTTGTATTGAGAAGGACCAACTAATTAAATATATAAAAAAAGATTCATATACAGAAGTGTTATATTATAGACTATTACACACAGCTAAAAATATGTTGCTAAAGAATAGGGCAATAAAAAGCGAAGTTAATGAATTTTTTAATAAGTGTATAGAGTTTAATGCAGATGAAGTATTTCTTTTTACAGATCAGCCAGTTATATATAAAGAGTTAGTATCTAAGCTTAAAGAGAAGAATAAAGATATAATAATTACATTAGTAGAAGAAGGTTTAGCACCTTATGTAGTAAGTGAAAGTGAAAAGGATGCGAATGATCAAAAGAAGTTTGCATTTATTACTTCAACATTATTAGGTTTGAAGAAATATAAGTATAATTCACATGCTAAATCAGATTTTTTAACTAACATAATGGTTAGAGAACCTAATTTAATTGATACTAAAGTAAATAAGATTACAATAAATGATGAGATGTTTAGAGGGATTGTAGAATTTAAGAGTAATCATATAGAAGAAATTAAATGTGATACATGTTCTGTATTATTACCATCAGGTATGTGGTATAGCAATGAAATTAGAATGGAGTTGTTTGAGAGCATATTTAAATCATATTATGATGCTAAATGCGAATTAATAATTAATCTACATCCGGCAGATGAATATTATGATATGGTAAAAGAGTTATCAAGTAAATATAGTCAATATATAATACTTCTTGAAAAAGGTAAGTATATGTCAGAAACATTGCTTGGTGATAGTAGAATAAAGGAAGTTATTTCAGATTATTCTTCTGTTTTAGTAAATGCAATTTATTTAAGAAGTGATATAGAGGCAATTTCGTATGGGAATATTCTAAAGGATGTATATGGAGTGGATAGCTTTGCTACTGTAAGTCTATTTGATTATCTATATAACCACGGGAAAATTAAGGATATGAAAAATCCAATTCATTAAAATATGAATTGGATTTTTTTATTTAAAATTTAATTTGTATTATTTAAAATTAAGTAAATTTTTCTTTGCATATATTGCAGCAATTCCAAGGATTATTAGTCCTATTATTAGTCGTATTATTAAACTATTTATAAATATAGCATTTATAATCATAACAGCTGTAACAGCTCCTATTGAGTATATATACAGGTTAAACTTAAAATCTCTGTGTTTGTAAATAACTCTTACTATAAACTCATGAATAATAAATAACATGAAGTATGATACTGCAGTAGCTATAGCGGCTCCAAATCCAGCATATTTAGGGATTAGGATTAAGTTTAAAACTACGTTTGATATGGATGCAAGCACTGAACCTATTGCAATAAACTTTGTATTTTTTATATAGAATTCATAGTTAACACTGAATGTATATAAAAATACGAAATAGTATCCTAGAATAATCATAGGGATTTGGATTGCACTTCCCCAGAATTCTTTAGAAGACATTATCTTTAGAACTTCAGGTGATGCTAAAACAAATAAGCAAGTTATAACAGTGAAAACAATTATATACTTTTTAGCAGTTTCCTTTATCTCTTTAACCTTGTTACCTTTTAATGCATCAAAGTACCAAGCAACCCAAGAATTATTTAACGCCATATGAAGAACATTTAACATCATACCAACATTATAAGCTACAGAATAAAGTCCTACTGCTGCATCTGTAGTGAACTTATCAAGCATAATTCTATCAGCTTGTGTTAAAACAAGATGAGATAGATTGTGGAATATTATAGGCAATGCAAGTGGAATACAGAATTTCCAGTGATTCATAGCTACAAGCTTTTTACCTTTAAGTATAATCTTTATATATAAAATAATACCAACTAAGATTGTACTTATTGCCATTCCGAATATTCTTCCAAAGTATTTTTCATCTGGTGAATTTATATTTGAAATTAACATTATAGATAATCCTACATTAATAAAAGTAACAATTGCAGATACAATTAAATAAGATCTATGGTTTTTATCAAATACAAATTTGCTAGAAACAAAGTCAATAACAAATGAGAAGAAACTTTGAACAATTAATAGAATAATAAGATTCGAAGAAAAACCTATAAAATTAGTTAATGGATTTTTAAAAATCAAAAATAATATCATTACTACAATAAAACTAATTGTAGATAAAAATAATGTACTAGATAAATATTGATCATACTCATCTTTATCTATATTTACAGCAGCGGATGAAATTGTTCCACTAATACCAAGTCCTATAAATACAGCGAATATACTTGACCATGTTGAATATAGTGACATGGTACCGAATCCACTATCGCCTAATAATGATGTGAAAATAGGCATTGTTAAAAAATTTATACCCTTTAAAAGGAATGTTCCAACTGTATACCAAAGTGCAGAGTTTAACAATGAATTTTGGGATAAGAAACTTTTTATTTTACTCAAGTTTAACCTCCTTGATAGATGAGAAAAAAATTCTCAAATTAATTACTTTTTTATCATAATCTATATTTTAGCATAACCATAAAATTACTGCAAAATTAATAGTGTTAAAAATTATTTTACGGAAAACTCTACATAAGAATAGTAGATTTTAGAATTATAATGTTATATAATATAAATTATGGATTTTAGTTATTAAAAAACGTTAGGATGTATGGAGGTTTAGATGAAAAAAGTCGAAAATCTTACAATTAAAAATGATGTATCTATCAGAGATGCATTAAAGAAAATAGATGAAGAAGGAAAACGCATTGTATTTGTAGTAGATAATGATAAAAAGTTTATTGGAACTATTACAGATGGCGATGTTAGAAGATGGATATTAAAGAATGGAAGCATGGATGAGAGTGTTATGAATGTAGTTTCTAAAAGTGCAAAATTCTTATATGAAGATGAAATTGAAAAAGCTAGAGAATTAATGAATAAAGAGTGTATTACAGCAGTGCCTGTATTAAAAAGGGATAATACTATTTGTGATGCAAAATTTCTTTTTGAAGAAGAAGAAACTAAGGAGAATTTAGGGTTGAAGGGAATACCAGTTATTATAATGGCAGGAGGTCTTGGAACAAGACTTTATCCATACACTAAGATTTTACCTAAACCGTTAATTCCAATTGGAGATACTCCAATTCTAGAGAGAATAATAGATAAATTTAATAAGTTTGGTTCAGATGAATTTTTCTTAACAGTTAACTATAAAAAGAATATGATAAAATCTTATTTTAATGAATTAGATAAATCATACAGTGTAAACTATGTTGAGGAAGATAAACCATTAGGAACTGGTGGAAGTCTATCTTTACTAAAAGGTAAAATTAATAGTACATTTTTTGTATCAAATTGTGATATTATAATCGAAGATGATTATCAAGAAATTTTAGAACATCACAAAAAGAGTAAAAACAAGATTACTGTGGTTGCTTCAGTTAAGAATTTTACTATTCCTTATGGAGTGTTTAATTTAAATAACAATGGAAGTATTAAATCAATACAAGAGAAACCAGAGTATTCTTACTTAATAAATACTGGTATGTACATATTAGAACCAGAAGTTTTAAACGATATACCAGATAACACTTTCTATAACTTACCAGATATATTAGAAGAATATATGAATCAAGATGTTAAGGTTGGTGTATATCCTATAAGTGAGCAATCATGGATGGATATGGGGCAAATTAGCGAGATGAAAGATATGGTAGAGAGAATAGAAAAAAAGGAAAAAAATAATCAGTAGGAGTGTATACTATGAATTTAAAAGGAAAAAAGGTATTAGTAACAGGAGCAGAAGGCTTTATAGGAAGTCACTTAACAGAGAGACTTGTTGAAATGGGAGCAGATGTAACTGCATTAGTTCAATATAACTCATTTAATGATTGGGGATGGATTGATACATTTGATAAAAATGTATTAGATAGCATTAGAGTAGAAACTGGTGATATAAGAGAATTAGATGGAATGAACAGAATAATTAAGGGTCAAGATGTTGTAATGCATTTAGCAGCACTTATTGCGATTCCATATTCATATCTTTCACCAATGGCATATGTTAGAACAAACGTAGAAGGAACTGTAAATGTTCTTGAAGCATGTAGAAATCATGATGTTGAGAGAATTGTACATACTTCAACTTCAGAAACTTACGGAACAGCATTATATGTTCCAATAGATGAAAAGCATCCTATGCAAGGACAATCACCATACTCAGCTTCAAAAATTGGTGCTGATAAAATGGCAGAAAGTTTCTATAAGTCATTCAATATGCCAATATCAACAATTAGACCTTTTAATACTTATGGACCAAGACAATCTGCAAGAGCGGTTATTCCAACAATTATTTCTCAAATACTTGCAGGTAAAAAAGAAATTAAACTTGGTAGCTTAACTCCTACAAGAGATTTTAACTATGTTAAAGATACTGCTGAAGCTTTCATTAAAATTGCTGAATGTGATGCAGCAATTGGAGAAGTTATCAATGCTGGATCAAACTATGAAATATCAATCGGAGATACAGTTAAGAAGATTGTTAACATATTAGGTGAAGAAATCAGCATAGTTGGTGATGATGAAAGAATTAGACCAGAGAAGAGTGAAGTTAACAGACTTTGGGCTGACAATGCTAAGATTAAAGAGCTAACTGGATGGGCTCCACAGTATTCAATAGACAGAGGTTTAGAAGAAACTGTTGAGTGGATTAAAAAGAACTTAGATAAATATAAAACAGATATATATAACGTATAATTTTGAAAAAGTATAGAGATTGCCTGCTTGCAGGCAGTCTCTAAAAACATATATAAGGAAGGAATGGGATATTATGATACCTTTATGTATACCAGAAATAAAAGGAAATGAGTGGAAATATGTTAAGGAGTGCCTAGATACAAATTGGGTTTCTTCTGTAGGTAGCTTTGTTGATAGATTTGAAGTTGAATTTGCAGAATACTTAAAGGCGGATGCTGCTATAGTAACTATGAATGGAACTGCAGCACTTCAATTAGCTATGGTTACGTTAGGAATAGGAGCTGGAGATCAAGTTATAGTGCCATCTATGACATTTATATCATCAGTTAATTCTATTAAATATACAGGAGCAGAGCCAGTTTTTGTAGATGTCTGCAGAGATACATTTGTTATGGATGTAAATAAAGTTGAAGAATTAATTACACCAAAAACAAAAGCTATAATGCCGGTTCATATTTATGGATATCCTGTTGATATGGATAAATTAAATGAGTTAGCTAAGAAATATAACTTATATGTTATAGAAGATGCAACAGAAGCTCTAGGGACTGTATATAAAGGTAAGTTAGCAGGAACTTTAGGTGATATTGGATGCTTTAGCTTTAATGGGAATAAGCTTATAACTACTGGTGCAGGTGGTATGTTAGTTAGCAATAATAAAGATACTGCTGATAGAGCGAAATATCTTTCAAACCAAACTAAAACTATTACTGAAAATGGTGCTATGTATCATAAAGAAATTGGATTCAATTTTAGAATGCCAAATGTTTTAGCAGCAATGGGTGTTGCTCAACTTGAAATGGTACCTGAGTATGTTAGTGCAAAAGTAAAATCAGGTAAATTATATAATGAGCTTTTAGAAGATGTTAAAGGTATTACATTAGTTGAAAATAAAAACCCAGAAATAGAAAATTGTTATTGGTTATATTCAATATTAGTAGAAGACGAGTTCCCTATTTCTAGAGATGAATTACTAGAAGTATTTAAAGAGAATAAAATAGGGGCAAGACCATTCTTTATGCCAGTTCATGATATGCCACCATATGTTGGTTGTAAAGCTGGTGACATGTCAATAACAATGGAAGTAAGTGCAAGGGGAATAAACCTACCTAGCTCAGTTTCTTTAACAGAAGAAGAAATAAGAGAAGTATGTAGAGTTATAAAGAGTGTAGTTAAAGCTTAGTTTATATTTAAGGAGTGTTTTTATGAAAATTGCTGTAATTGGCTTAGGATCAATGGGAAAGAGAAGATTACGTCTGCTTAAAACTAATTTTGAGAATGTAAGCATTTGTGGAATAGATTTAGATGAGGAAAGAAGAACTTTAGTTGAGAATGAGTTTAATGTTCCAACATTTAAGAGTATAGATGATGCAATTAAAAATAATGGTATAGAAGCTGTTGTTATAAGTACTTCACCATTATCTCATGCAAATATAATAATGGAGTGTTTAGAAAAAAATCTTCATGTATTTACAGAAATTAACTTAGTTGATTCTAGATATGATGAAATTATTTCTTTAGCAAAAGAAAAAGATAGGGTTTTATTCTTATCATCTACTCAATTATATAGAAAAGAAATTGAAGTTATAGATGAAAGAGTTGCAAAGCAACAAACAAGAGTAAATTACACATATCATATAGGTCAATACCTACCAGATTGGCATCCTTGGGAAAGTTATAAAAACTTCTTTGTAAATGATAAGAGAACAAATGGATGTAGAGAATTATTTACAATAGAATTACCTTGGATAATAAAAGTTTTTGGAAAGATTAAAAAAGTAACTACTGTTAAGGATAAAATTTCAACATTAGACTTATCATATGATGATACTTATATGTGCATTTTTGAACATGAAAATGGTAATAAAGGTGTTATGTGTGTAGATGTTGTCGCTCGTAGAGGTGTTACAAACCTTGAAATATATGGAGAAGGAATGCATGTTGAATGGGCAGGTACTCCAGATTCATTAATGGCTTTAGATTTAGAAACTAAGTCATTCGATAACATAGCTACTTACGAAGATATTGAAAAAGATGGTAGATATGCACAAAATATAATCGAAAACCCATATTTAGAAGAGTTGAAAGTATATGTAGATAAGATTAATGGAAATGATAGAGTTAAGTATACTTTTGAAGATGACATAGAAACTTTAAGATTAATTGATGAGATAGAGGGGAATTAGTAATGAAGGTTTGCTTTGTAGGTTTAGGATCAATCGGAAAAAGACATTTAAAAAACTTAGTAAGCGTTACAAAAGAATTAGGAATTGAAACTGAAATTCATGCATTAAGAAATGCAAAAAGTGAATTGCCAGCAGAAATAAATAGTTTAGTTAATAAACAAATTTTTTGTAATGAAGATTTAGATGATGAGTATGACATTGCTTTTATAACTAATCCAACATCACTTCACTTTGATGTGATTAAATTATTTGAACAACGTGCAAAAAATATGTTTATTGAAAAACCTATATTTGAAACATCAAAAAAATCTTTAACTGATTTAAACTTACACAAAGATGGAGTTTACTATATTGCAGCTCCAATGAGATATACTGATGTAATGACTGAATTAAAAAAGATAATTAAAGATGAGAAGGTATATTCAGTAAGAAATATATGTTCAACATATCTTCCAGATTGGAGACCATCTATTGATTATAGAGATAACTATAGTGCTAAGAAAAATCTTGGTGGTGGAGTATCATTAGATTGTATTCATGAGTGGGATTACTTAGTTGATTTATTTGGTTTCCCAGAACAAGTATTTAATTTTCAAGGAAAATACTCTCATTTAGAAATAGATAGTGATGATTTATCAGTTTATATTGCACAGTATAAAGATAAGTTAGTTGAACTTCATTTAGATTATATTGGTAGAGAAAGCAAAAGAGAAATAGAATTATATACTAAGAGTGGAACTATAGTTGGAGATTTCATTAATTATCAAGTTAGGTTTACAGATGGTAGAGAAACTATAACTTTTGAAAATGATGATGATGAAATATATATTAGAGAACTAAAGCATTTCTTAAATCTTGTAGTTAATAAAGAACATAATGACAATGATATAGAACATGCGTATAGAGTTTTACAACTAGCAGAAGGAGAATGGTAAAATGAATATTTTATTTACTATATGTGGTAGAGCAGGATCAAAAGGATGTAAGAATAAAAATATGAAGGAATTTTTAGGATCTCCTCTTTTATATTTTACAATTTCTTGTATAGATATTTTTAAGAAAACTTACAAAGAACAATTTGGGGCTATGGATATTTGTGTGAATAGTGATAGCTTAGAATTACTTGATTTAGTGAAAAAGGTAAATCAAAATATAGAGTTAATTAATAGAGATGCATCTCTAGCTGGTGACTCAATTGGTAAAGTAGATGTTATTAAGAACTCAGTTGACATAATAGAAGATAGATTAAACAATAAGTATGATTTAGTAATAGATTTAGATATAACATCACCTTTAAGAGTTGCTCACGATGTTAAAAGAGCAATTGATGAAAAGCTAAGAGATAGAGATAAAAATGTTGTATTCTCAGTAGTTCCATCAAGAAGAAATCCTTACTTCAATATGGTTCAAGATATTGAAGGTGATTATAAGATGATTATAGAATCAACTTATCTTACAAGACAAGAAGCACCTCAAACTTATGATATGAATGCTTCAATCTATGTTTATGAAAGAGAAGCTCTTAGAGATGAGAAACTTAAAACACTATTTGAAGGTGCATGTGGAGCTATTACAATGACAGATACAGCTGTTTTAGATATTGATTCAGAAGAAGATTTTGAACTGATGCAAGTTGTTGCAGAACACTTTATGAGTAAAAACTCTGAAATGAAAGCAATAATAGATAATATTAAAGAGATAGTTTAATACGAGGTATAGTATGAGAAATATTACTGTAGTTACAGGAACTAGAGCAGAGTATGGTCTGCTTAAGAACATAATGAAATCTATAGATAATGATGATGAATTAAATCTACAATTAGTAGTTACAGGAATGCATTTATCTCCTAAGTATGGTATGACTAAAAACGATATTATAGAAGATGGATTTACGATTGATGAAGAACTTCCTATTCTTCTTGACTGCCAAGGTAGGGATAAGAATGCTAGGGAAATGGGACTTGCAATAACAGAATATGTTGGTGCATTTAATAGATTAAATCCAGATATATTATTAGTATTAGGTGATAGATACGAAATTTTTGCAGCGGCGGCAGCAGCAATGGCAATGAATATACCAATAGCGCATGTAGCTGGTGGAGAAATAACAGAAGGGGCTATAGATGAGCAAATTAGACATTCAATAACTAAAATGGCTCATATACACTTCCCAGGTGTAGAAGTATATGCAGAGAACATAAGAAACATGGGAGAGGAATCTTGGAGAGTATTCAATGTTGGAGATTCAGGTATTGAAAATATTAAGTTAACTAATCTTATGAACAAAGATGAGCTTAAAGAATCTTTAGGTGTAGAAATAGATGAAAATACAATACTTGCTACATATCATCCTGTTACATTAGAAGTTGATGAGGTTGAAGAACAGATACATAATCTAATCTCAGCACTAGAAAAAATAGATAATACAATGATTATAACTTATCCTAACTCTGATAATGGTGGCGATATTATTATTAAAGCTTTAGATGAATTTGGAGCTAAAAATAAAAACGTTCATTTATTTAAAAGTTTAGGAAGTTTAAGATACCTTAGTGTAATGGAACTATGTGGATTAATAGTAGGTAACTCTTCAAGTGCATTGATTGAAGCTCCATATATGAAGAAGCCTGTTATAAACATAGGGAATAGGCAAAAAGGAAGACTTATGGCAGAAAATATAATTCAAACAGGATATGAATCTGATGAAATATATAATGCTATAAAGAAAGCTTTTTCACCAGAGTTTAAAGAGTTTGTTAAAAATGTAGAAAGCCTTTATGGTGAGGGAAATACTAGTGAAGAAATAGTTAAAGTATTAAAAACTATAGAACTAGGCAAAAAACTATTACAGAAAAAATTAATATGGAGTTGATAATATGTCAGTTTTTATAATAGCAGAAGCTGGAGTTAATCATAATGGAGATTTTAATCTTGCTAAAAAACTAGTTGATATGGCAGCAGATTGTGGTGCAGATGCTATAAAATTTCAAACTTTTAAAGCAGAAGAAAGCACGGGTGCTTATGCTGAAAAAGCCGAGTATCAAATGGAAAACATGCCAGTTGAAGAGTCTCAATTAGAAATGATCAAAAAGCTAGAATTACCTTTTGAACAATTCAGAGAAATTCAAGCTTATTGCAAAGAAAAAGGGATTGAATTTATTTCAACTCCAGATGGAACAGAAAGTTTAAACTTTTTAGTTAGTTTAGATGTTCCTGTTATTAAGATAGGTTCTACAGAAGTATCAAATGTTGAATTTTTAAGACAGCTTGGTGAAACTGGAAGAGAGATAATTCTTTCAACAGGAATGAGCAACTTAGGTGAAGTTGAGCAAGCTATTAATATTTTAAAATCAACAGGAAACCAAAAAGTTAAGATAATGCAATGTACTACAGATTATCCAACTGCTGTTGAAGATGTAAATCTTAGAGCAATGGTTACAATGAGAGATGCATTTAAGGTTCCTGTAGGACTTTCAGACCATACTGTAGGAAATGAGGCTGCAATTGCTTCAGTAGCATTAGGAGCTGAATTTATAGAGAAGCATATAACATTAGCTAGAGAAATGGATGGTCCAGATCATAAAGCATCTATGCCACCAGAAGAATTTAAGAAGTATGTTGAAGCTATAAGAAATACAGAAAAATTATTAGGTGATGGAATTAAGAGACCTACTCAAAGAGAAATATTAATAATGAAGGATGTAAGAAGAAGTATAGTTGCTTCAGCACCATTAAAAAAGGGTGATACTATAGAGAAGTCTATGCTTACATATAAGAGACCAGGTAATGGTATTAAACCTGAATTAGCAGATGTTATAGTAGGTAGAACATTAAATAGAGATATGCATCAAGATGAATTAATAAGATGGGAGGATTTAAATTAAAGTGAACTTAACAATTAAAGAATCATATAAAAATTTAAAAACACCATGTTATATTTTAGATGAAGGTAAACTAGAGAAAAACTATTATGATTTAAAGAACAGTTTTACAGCTGCATGGAGTGAAAAGTTTATAATCGGATATTCATTCAAAACTAATTCATTACCATGGGTATTAAATTGGATTAAAGAAAA
>JAVWLU010000023.1:0-22560 GCA_036637795.1 Clostridium sp.
TCAGATATAAAGAAAGAGAATGTTTTTACTGAACCAGAGAATAAAGAAACTGCTACATGTATAGGATTGTCAGCAGTTAAGTTATTGAAAAAGGATAAAGATGCTGTTATGGTTGTTTTACCATCTGATCATCATATTGATGGTGAGAAGGATTATCTTGAAATAATAGCTCAAGCTGTAGAGATTGCTAATAGAAGAAGAGGAATAGTCACATTAGGAATAGAACCAACTAGACCTGAAACTGGGTATGGTTATATTGAAATGGGACAAAGAGTATCTGGTGAGAGACCAAGTTATAGAGTCGCAAGATTTACTGAAAAACCAAATGTTGAAGTTGCAAAGGATTTTCTTTTAAAAGGAACTTATCTTTGGAATTCTGGAATGTTTGTGTTTAGAGCAGATGTAATCCTGCGTGAAATAGAGAAATATATTCCTAAAGTATATAAGTCTTTAATGGAGATTTATAAAGCTTTAGGAGAAGAAAATGAAGAGAAGGTTATCGAAGAACAATATTCTCAAATAGATGGTATTTCAATTGATTTTGGTGTAATGCAAAAGACAAGAAAAGCATATGTCATAAAAAGCGAGTTTAAATGGGATGACATAGGAAGTTTTAATGCTTTAAGTAGATATTTAGAACAGCTAAAATCAAATAGTATAAGTAAAAATGTATATCTTCAAGAATGTGAGAACTGTTCAGTTTTTGGAGATAAGAATTTAATTATAGGGTTTGGTGTTAAGGACTTAGTAGTCGTTGATGCTGGTGATGTCATCTTGGTTATGGACAAGAATAAAGATCAAGAGATAAAGCATTTATTAAATGATATAAGTGAAGAAGAAGACTTTAATTACTATATATGATGTTTAATTTAGAATTTAGAATTTTAAATTTAGAATTATGGAACAAACTAAGCAGAGCTTAGTTTGGGAAAATTAAAGTGGGATATATTATGATCATAATATATCCCACTTTAATTTTAGATTATAATAATATTGTCAATACTCATAGTATAAATTAAATTTTAAATTTAATTAAGGAGTTTTTATGAATTATATAATAGTTATAGATGACAAAGAAATAGAATACGAAATAAATTTCTCAAAAAGAAAAAGTGTTTCCATAAGAATTTTAGAACCTTACAAAATTGAAGTTAAGGCACCAAGTAGAGTTGATGTTAAAAGAATAGTAGAGTTTGTAGAGAGTAAAAAGAATTGGATTTCTAAAAAATCTAAGGAAATGAAATTGGTTAATTATAAAGTATATGAAAAAAAGTATACAGATGGTGAAATATATTTAGTGTTTGGAAAAGAGTATAAATTACAAATAATAGTAAAAAATGAGTTAGGAGCTAATAATACGACATTACATAATAATATACTATGTATATCTACCAATGATGACTCTGTCGAGAATATTAAAAATATGTTGGAAAATTTATATAGAAAATTGACATATAATGAAATAATTAAGTCGGTGAATAAATTGCAAACATCATTTGCACAGGTTCCAACTCAAATTAAAGTTAAGGAACAAAAAAGAAGATGGGGAAGTTGCACTGGAAAAGATGCATTATTATTTAACTGGAGATTATCAATGTGCCCTAAGGAAGTTATAGAATATGTAGTTCTTCATGAAATGTGTCATATGGTACATAAAAATCATTCTAAAAATTATTGGGATTTAGTTTTGAAATTAATGCCTAATTATAAAGAAAAAGAATTATGGTTAAAAGAAAATGCGTATAAGATAGTTTGAAATTAGGCTGTATAAGGATTAGTTTATAATTGTATAAGATTTATAAACAATTAATTTTGATACAGCCTAACGTTTTAATAAAAATTAGTAAAAAATATAGAGTTATTTCATATCAGAGTTAATTCTATTAGAAATAGATTCACCAACATCTTTAGCAGCATTAATAGCTTCCTCACCAACATTTTTAGCAGCATTCATCATTTCTTTGGCACCTTCAGAAACTACAGCACCTGTAACTTTAGCTGCAAATTTGGCTTTAACACCAGCAATTTCAGCAGTATCTTTTATAGATTCAACACTTTGTTTCATATCATCTTTTAAGCTTGCCATGTGAATTCCTCCTTATAGTTGTTTATAATAGTATTTCTCAAATATATACTAATTATTAGTATATATTTCACATAAATTTAATTATTAATAACAAACTATTTTGGTAGAATAGAAGAGATTTTATAAATAAGAAGAGGTTGTAATATGAATAGAGAAAAACTTTATATATATGCTTCGGCGATATTATTAGCTGTAACATTTAATAATTTAGAAAGTTTAACATGGATTAGCATTATTCCATTTATTATGAGTGTAAATAAATTGAAATGTTCTTCAAGAGAAGGTTATAAATTTGGATTTAAATACTTTATGGTATTTTATATTGTAGTATTTAGTTGGATTCTTGAATTATATCCGCTAGATTGGATGGGGATAAATAATATAGTTAGTTTTATTATGATAGGGTTAGCTTGGATCACATTAGCAGCAATAGAAGCAGCGATAATGGCATTTTTAGTTCCTATATATATGAAGGTAAAGTCTAACAACATAGTAATAAACGTTATTAGTTTTGCATTTATATGGATTGGGTTTGAATGGATACAAAGTATAGGTCAATTTGGGATGCCTTGGGCAAGACTTGCTATTTCTCAATCATATAATACATATGCAATTCAAAGTGCAGCAGTTTTTGGTGGTTTATTTATTTCATTTTTAATAGTATTAGTAAATGGTTTTTTAGCTATGTATGCATTAGAAAAGCGAAATAAAAACTATATTTATATTGCAGTTTCAATATTTGTGATTAATTTAGCATTTGGAGTAATTAGTTTAAAAGAAGAAAAAATAATTGCAGATATAGATATATCATTGATACAAGGGAATATCGCATCTACAGAGAAGTGGAAGAATGGAACAACAAAGCAACAAGTTCAAAAGTATATTGATTTAACAAAGAAATTTATTGAAGAAGATGATTTTAAACCAGAAATAATAATATGGCCAGAAACAGCAGTAACAACAGATTTAGGAACAAATGATTTTGCCTATGAACAGATTTTACAATTATCAAAAGAATATGATGCATATATGATGATTGGAGCATTTTCAAGTGATGATATAGAGGATAATGAAGTAACGTATAATTCAATTTATACGATAGATCCAATGGGAGAATTACAAAAACCATATTCTAAGAGACACTTAGTTCCTTTTGGAGAGTATGTACCATTTACTAAGTTAATATCTAAAATAAGTCCAGATATAGCAAATCAATTAAGTAATCTTACTCCAGGTGATGATGTGTATCTTCAGAAAACAAAGTATGGAGATGTTGGAGGAATAATTTGCTTTGAATCAATTTTCCCTGGAATAGTTAGGGATACCGTGAATGATGGAGCAGAACTAATTGTATTAGTAACAAATGATTCTTGGTTTAAAGATTCATCGGCAGTATATCAACATCACAAACAAGGGATACTTAGAGCTGTAGAAAATAATAGGTATGTAGTAAGAGCTGCAAATACAGGAATTTCATCATTGATAGATAATAAGGGAAGAGTAGTAGAAGATATACCTCTGTTAGAGGAAGGTGTAATAAATTCAAGTGTTGCAATGATTAGTGAAAGATCTATTTATTCAGCTGTAGGAGATATAATTATCCTATTAGGATTTGTGTGGACTTTAGTAATATATATATTAAATAAGAAAAAATAAAAGTTGAGGCCGTATCACATTTGCTGAAAGTGGTATTAGACTTAATTTAGAATAATAGACATAGATTATTACAAAATATTTATTTGAAAATATTTCTAGATTAGACTATCATTTTAAGTAGGGGGTGTTTATATGAAGGACACTAGAATATTTTTAGTTGAGGACGATTTAGCTTTACAAAAAGCTATGAAGTACACCTTGGAAAAAGAAGGATTTAAAGTTAGCGTAGCATCAAATGTAAGAGAATCATTAGAAAAATTTGATAGCAATGAAATAGATTTCGTTTTATTAGATATTATGTTACCAGATGGTAGTGGATATGATATTTGTGAAAAAATAAGAACTGAAAGTAATGTTCCTATTATATTTATGACAGCGTGTGAAGATGAAGCTAATATTGTATTGGGGCTTGATTTAGGTGGGGATGATTACATAACTAAACCTGTTAGAATAAGAGAACTAGTTTCAAGAATAAAAGCAGTTCAAAGAAGACGTGGAATAAAAGACAACGAAGATATAATAAGAACTGGTAATTTAACAATAGATCTTTTAGGATGTAAGGTTAAAAAATTAGAAAAAGAAATATTCTTAACAGCTATGGAATATAAGCTGTTGATTTTATTAGTTACAAATAAAGCACAAGTTTTATCAAGAGATGCAATTCTTCAACATCTGTGGGATTTTGAAGGTAATTTTGTGGATGGAAATACTTTAACTGTGTATATAAAAAGATTGAGAGACAAGGTAGATAGTGATGAAAGTAACTACATTCAAACTATAAGGGGATTAGGTTATAAGTGGAATGATGGGATAAAGCAATAATTTTAAAATATATAAAATGAAAATTGGTATATGAAGGGATTGCAAGGCTTTTAAACGCATTGCAATTTTTTTTAGGGGGAAAAGTATGTTTGAGAAATTTAGAAATAAGGAAATAATTGATGGTACAAAAAAGATACTATTAGTTGCAATATTAGGAATGATTGCAAGTATAGCTTTGATTAATAGTAGCGTAGATATAATAAATAAAAGAGTTGTTGAAGTTAATTCATCATTAGTAGGTAAAATTATAAGTAAACATCCTGAATTAGAAGGTGAAATAGTTGGAAATTTAACTAGAGAGTTTCAAGATGAATATAAGGTTTTAGGAGAAGAAGTGTTATCTAAATATGGTTATGACACTATGATGAATGTAAATGATAACAAAGCATTTACTACTATATATAATGAATTTATATCAATATATATAGTTATTATGATTGTAATTATTTTCGCAATATATATAGTTTTTTATAAAAGTATGGGAAATGTTTATAGTGATATAACATCTGTTTCTTCGGTTGCTAGAAGGGTAGTTGAAGGTGATTTTAATAGAGTAAAAGTTAATTATAGTGAAGGTGATGTTCCAGTACTAAAGGAATCTTTTAACCTTATGGTTGAAAGCCTTGAAAAAAATATAAGTTTATTAAATAAAGAAAAGAATTTTTTAAATGACTTAATTTCAGATATAACACATCAATTAAAAACACCTTTATCATCATTAATAATGTTTAATGATCTTATGGATGACTTAACAATAGAAGATGTGGAGATTTTAGATGATTGTGTAAAAAGTTCTAGAGAGCAATTGTCTAGAATGGAGTGGTTAGTACAAAACCTATTAAAATTAGCAAGACTTGAATCAGGATCAATAATTTTTCAAAAAAACTTATGTAATATAAGAGGTACACTAGAGAAATCAATTGCTCCATTCAAGCTTTTATCTAAAGATGGACAAAAAATAATTTTAAAAGGTGATTTAGACGTAGAGGTAAATCATGATTCGTATTGGACTTCAGAAGCCTTAAGTAACATTATAAAAAATGCAGTTGAACATTCACCAGAGGATTCAAAAGTAATAGTTAGGTGTGAAGAGGGACCTATATTTATGACTATTAAGGTAATAGATGAAGGTGCTGGAATAGATGAAGATGATAGGAAAAAAATATTTGCAAGATTTTATAGAGGAAAAAATCCTAAGAACACAAATAGTATAGGTATTGGACTATCACTTGCTAAATCAATTATTGATGGACAAGATGGTGAAATAAAAGTAACCAGTACAAAAGATAGAGGAACAACATTTACTATAACAATGTACAAAAGAATTCAAGGAGCTATATAAATGGATAGTTATTTAAAGATTATAAAAAAACATATTTTAAAAGATTTTAAAAGCTATACAATAGTTATCTTTAGTTTAGTAAGTGCAATTAGTTTATTAAGCATTATTTTAGGAATATATAAGGTTGAAACAGATAAATTAAATAATGAAATAATACAAGAATACGGCATGTATGATGCGTACTTAAATGGAATAACTTATGATGAAATTAATATATTAGAGAGACATAATGCAGTTGAAGACATTGCAAAAGTAAATATTTTAGGCGAAACAGAACCATTAGGATTATCTGAATCTAAGTTTAAAATTCAGTTGCTAGAGTGTGATAAAAATATATTTTATAAATTTAACAATTTTACATTAATTGAAGGAAGATTACCGGAGATAGATGGGGAATGTATAATTTCCTATAAAGTAATGGAGATAGTAGGTAGAGAAGTATATGTAGGGGATGAAATTGATATACCATATATTGATGTATTTGGAATACCAAAAGTAGTTAAAACAAAAGTTGTTGGAATAATAGAAGGAATAACTCCAATGATGAAAGATAATATAATAAGACATGACAGCGAAGGTATAGGAGAGAATCTTCTTATATATAAAGAAAAAATTGAAGATCCACATGGATTATACAGAGGTTATATACAAGCATCAGGAGTTGTAGAAGATATTTATGGAGATTTTAAAATAAAAGAAAATAGGCAACCATTAGAATTACAAAGTAGGTATAGTAGGAAAGCATTGAAATACAATTCAGGATTTACAGGTAGTATAATTGAGACAAATACTCCATTTGCAGTACTTACATTTAGTATAGTTATTTTACTAGTTTGCATCAATTCTATAAGTATGATTTATAAGTTAAAAGAAAAAGATTTGAAAAATCTTATATTTGTAGGGGCAAACGATAGGCAAATAAAATTTATTTTATTAATTGAGGTAGTATTACTGTGGTTAATATCAAGTATATTAAGCTTTGTAATAATAGGAATATTAGATGTTAATATCTTAAATATAGTGGCTATTTCATCAAGTGTAATTCTTATTATTAATTTCGTTGCATTTATTATTATGTTTAAATTAAAAAGTAAAGATAAAGAAATAGAATACTATTATAAAGCTGATAAAATAGAAAGAAGATTAGCATATTCATACTATAGGAACAATATGGACAGAAATAGATTTTCAATATTATCAATTGGAATTTCATTTTTACTTATTGTTATGTTTTTAAATCAATTATTAATGGGAGCTAGTAATATAAATTCAGAAGTAAGTATAGATGCAGAAATTCTTTATGAAAAAGTAGCAACTGTATTTAATTATAGTGAAATAAGTAAATTAAGAACAGTAGATGGAATAAAAGAAGTTTATGCCATTGAAGAGGTTCCTAAGATGGTTGGAATTCCAATTACAAAGACAGTAGAGAGAAGTGTTCAAGGATATGTAGGTGGGGAAACAACCGAAGAAAATGATGCTAAATTTTTATATAATGCTACAATAAAAGTTGTGGAAGATAAAGTATATGATAAGTATCTAAAAGATAAAAAGATAAGTAATAAAGATGGTGTAATTATAGATATTAGTACTATAGTTACTACTAATCAATACCAAGCAGGAAATTTAAGTGAGGCAGAAAAGATAAAATCAGGTGAATTTATACAACTTGTATATTCAGATAGTTACCAAGAGATAAGTAATGATAATATGAAAAGTATAATAATAGAAGAAACTATCAATTATGATGATTTTGGAGTGAGAAATGATTTAGATGATTCAATAAAAATAATAATGAGAGAAAGTACTGCAAAAGAAATATTAGGGTTTAAAAACTATAGGAAGGTATATATAAAATTAGAAGATCAAGCAGATTATACAAAGATAAATAATATTAAAGAGATGATTGAAAATAAGGGAGACAAGTACACTAATTTAAAGGATTATGAAAAGGATGTATTTGAGAAGATTAAAGTTAATATAGGAATATATATGGTTATGTCATTATTATTGGTTATATTATCATTAAGTAATACAATTATAACTTTAATATTTAATATATTTACACGAAAAACAGAAAGACAGCTTTTAGCAGCTATAGGAATGTCAGATACTCAACTTAAAACAATGGTAAGGTATGAAAATTACTATGTAATAGGAAAATCTATATATGTAGGTTTAGTTTTAAGTCTTGTTGTATCACTAGTTACTCAGTTACAATTTGTAAGGTCTAATTTTGAATTAATATTAATATGGATATTTGTAATGATTGTAACAGCAATATTTATAGCTATATTAACGCTAGTAATAACCCAAATATCTATTCATAAAAGTTCAGTTTTAGATTCAGGAAAAAGTAATATTAATAAAATGTAATAAATGAGTAAGAAGAGAGTAATATCCCCTTAGTATAGTTTAATTAGGACTATACTAAGGGGGTTTTTTTGTGAAGAATTATAAGGCTTTATGTTATAAAAATTTAAAAAACGACAAGAGAAATACAGGTTTTGTATTTATAACAGTAGTATTAATAATAGCAGTATTAGTATCTACATTAATAGTAACCAGATATAACACAAAAATTGCATTAGATGAGATAAAAAAGATAGAAGGAAATTATGATCTTAGATTGATAGATATCAATAAAGAACAACTTAAGGTATTAAATGAAAGTGATAACATTGAAAGCCTATATATGTGTAAAAGCTTAGGTGTAAATTTATTTATAAAACAATCAAATAATCAATATGATATGAATAGAGGAAAAGGTTTTGCTTCAATTACAACAAGTAGTGATTCCATGAATTCTATAAATGAATTATATGCAGTTGATTTAGACGTATTTAATGAGATATTTGATTTTGAATTAAAGTCGGGTAGAATGCCAGAAAATGAAAATGAAATATTAGCTACAACAGATATGTTAAAAGAGTACGGAGATAATAGCATTGATTTAAGTGTGGGAAATCAAGTAGATTTAGAGTTTGAAGTAAACAGAACATATGATATGTATCTAACATATGCAATAAGGAATCAATCAATGGATATTGAAGAGGTTCAAAAAAAAATCAATGCAAAATATGGTGATATTAAAAGAGAAAATAAAACATTGAATGTAGTTGGAATAATTGATGTTGGTGAAGATAATGTTTTATGGCACAATAAATTATTTACAGTGTTAACACCAGAAATGAAAAATAGCTTAGGTGGGTTCGAAGTGTTAACAACACTTGAATATGGAGTATTAGATAAAGATATTGCAAATGAATTAAACATACCATTTAAAAGAAATATTAAAAATTATGATTCACCAATTCCACCACCATATGGGTATGGAGAATCAAAGTTAAGATATCCAAATTATTGGGCTAATGATTATGATGGGTCATTATACTCAAATTCAAGCTCAATAGAAATGATTATGGTAGTGATATTGTCATTTGTAATTATATTTAATTCATTTATTGCTAGTATTGCATTTAGAACAAAAAGTTTAGGGATATTAACTGCAATAGGAGCTACAAAAAAGCAGATAAGAACATTAATAATTAGAGAAACTGCAATTTTAACAATATTAGCAATTCCATTTGGACTAGCACTTGGGATTTTACAAACAAAAGTAATTTCAAAAATAGCATCTGAAGCATTTAATATTAATTCAATGAATATGGAGGTTGAGTTAAGTTTAAATAATGTGTTTGTGATAATAGTATTAGTTTTATGTATTTCAATTATAGCTATTTTATATGCACTAAAACATTTTAATAGATACTCTCCAATGGAGGCTATGAGTAACAGTAGTGGAATAAAGAACACAGTTTATACAACAAAGTATGGAGAAGTAATTGATGAAAATAAAGTTATGATGGAGTATTTAGAATATGATGAAAAGACTATAAAATACAAATTCATGAAAAAAATATTTAAAATACAAGGGGTTATAGCTTATAAAAATTTATCAAGAAATAGAGTTATGAATAGAAATTGTTTAATTTCTATTTTATCTACTATGATTTTAGGAATGATATTTATGTTTCAATATGTACAATCTAATTTAAATACAACATATTCAATGCCATCCAATGAGTGGAATGTACAAGCTATTAAGGGAATAGGAAATTATAGTGATAGTGAAATAGATGAAATTAAAAAAATAGATCAGGTGAATAATGTATATAGGGATATGGTAAATAGAGAAAAAATAATAGTTGAAAATGGCAAAATTGATTCAAATGTTTTAGATAGATTAAGTAGTTATATGATGAATTCAAATATAGGGAAAGAATATTCTATACTCCAAGCTAGAGTTCGTGGAGTTAATGATGTAAGTATAGATAAATACTCAGAATATTTAATAGATGGAAGTCTAGATGGTGGATTAAGGGATAATGAGATAATTTTAGTTTCAGAGTGGGTAAGTAAATTAGAATTAAATGTTTCGGATTCTCCAACATACTCAATATTACCTATTAATAAAGTTGTGGATTATAAAGTTGGAGACTATATAGCAGTTCCAACAAATGAAGATTTACTAAATGGATCAAAGATAATTTGGAATGAAGATTATGATGAGAGCACAGCAATAATGCCTGTAGATACTTATTATTCTAATGGTGGAGAAACTAAAAACTATAAAATAAAAGCAATAGTTAGTAGGGATGCACTTAAAGAAAATGAGAGGTTTTCAGATCCAGAAAGCACAAATGAAGATTTAGTATTAATAATTTCAGAAAATGAATTTATAAAAAAATTTGGTGATAGTACTAAAAATAAGTTAATTATAGATGTAGAAAAAGATGAACGGGAATCAGTAGTTAAAGAAATTAAAAATCAACTTTATGTTTCGGGTGATTCAGTTATTGATGTAGTTGAAGTAAAGGAAACTTATGAAGAAAAGAATAATATAAAAGCTGCAAATAACATAACATATGGAATTGCAATAATAAGCATAGTTTTAATTAGCCTTATATCTACAATGATTTTTAATATATTTATAAGAACAAAAGAGTTAGCAGGACTAGATGCTATAGGAATGAGCAAAAAACAAAAAAGAAATATGATTTTATGTGAAAGCTTTTCAATGGCGCTTCAAGCGATAACAATAGTTGTACCAATTTCTATAGGGTTATTCGTATTATCACTTGGAAATGAAATATCAAGTGGTAGTACATCAAAATCTACTATAATTGCGGCTATTAGTATATTTATAATTTCAATCGCAATTATAACTACTATTATTGGGTTGATACCAATAAAAATGATGGCTGATAAGAGCATTGCAGATAGAATTAGAGAGTAAAAAAAGATTTCAATATTAACAAACTGTAATATTGAATTAATTAAGAATTCATTTTGAAATAATATACTAACACTATAGAAGAGAGAAGGAGGGGGAACTATATTGAAGAATTATAAAGGTTTAGCTTATAGGAATTTAAAAAATGATAAAAGAAATACGGGATTTATTTTTATTACAATGATATTAGTCATTGCATTGATGGTTGGTACAATAATTCTAAGCAAATTTAAACTGCAAAATGAATTTGCAGTAGTTGAAAAACGAGAAGGTAAGTATGATGTAAGGTTACTAGATGTTTCTAATGATCAAGTTAATCAGCTTAAAGAAAGTGAGAATGTAGAGTCAATTTATCTAGGGAAAAGTTTAGGTGTGAATATATTCCCAATAGAGAATTATACCTATAATTATAGAATTGAATACTTAGAGAGTGATTATTCAATTAACGAATTATATGCAGTAGACCTAAATGTATTTGATAAAGTGTTTAACTATGAACTTAAGGCAGGTAGAATGCCACAAAATGAAAATGAAGTTATGGTAACTACTCAGATGTTAAGTGAGTACTCAGGTGTAGGGGTAGACTTAGGGGTAAATAATGAAGTTACATTAGATTTTGAAACAAATAGAACTTATGACATGTATAGAACATATTCATACTTTAAAGATAGTATATTAAGGATTACGGATTATGATAGATGGTATAGCGAAGAAGGATATACTGGATTTGATGGTACGTGGTTAAATGATGAATATGGTCAATTAGTTAAAGAAGAAAAAACATTAAAAGTAGTGGGGATTATAGATGTCGGTGACAATAATATTCTATGGCACAATAAGTTATTTACAGTATTAAGTCCAGAAGCTATGAGTAAATATACAGATTTCGAAGTAATAACTAAGTTAGAAGATGGAGTTACAGACAAAGAGATAGCAGAAGAAATAGGGTTAAAGTATATTCAATATGATAGGAATGCAGATAATCCAAACCCAGGACATGGTTTAGGTGCATCAAGAGTAAGGTATCCGAATTATTGGAAACAAGATTATGATGTAGATAATATTTATAATACATGGTCTATAGAATTAACAATAGTTTCAATACTTTCATTTATAATAATTTTCAATGCATTTATTGGAAGTATAGCATTTAGAACTAAAAGTATGGGGATATTAACCTCAATAGGATGCAGTAAAAAACAAATTAGAAGCATGGTATTTAGGGAGACATTTGTAATTACTGTTATATCAATTCCTATTGGAATAGCATTAGGTATTTTACAAGTAAAAGTATTATCTATGATACTTTCAAAAGTATTAAGTGTAGATTTGAGCAATTTAAATATAGGGTTAAATACAAATGATTTAATTGTAATATTAGTACTTGTAGCAATATTAGCATTAGGATCTATTATATATGCATTAAAAAGATTCTATAGATATACTCCTATTGAAGCTATGAATAATTCAAGTGGTATAAATTCAACTACGTACAAAACTAAATATGGTGAAGTAATTAATGAAGAACAGGAAATGGAGCAAATTTTAAAGCATGAAGAAAATACTTTTAAATTTAAATTTATGAAGAAGGTCTTTAAACTAGAGGGTACAATAGCTTACAAAAATTTATCAAGAAACAGAGCTATGAATAAAAATTGTAAGATATCAATAATGGCTACAATGTTACTAGGTGCAGCATTCTTCTGCCAATATACAGTTAATAGTGTTGCAGCTAATTATGCAATTCCGTCTAATGAATGGAATGTTGAAGCTGAAAAAGGTGCAAACAATTATACTGATGAAGATATAGAAAATATAAAACAAATAGATGGTGTTGAAGATGTTTATAGAGAAATGACAAATACAACACAAGTAATAGCAAAAAATAAAGATATCAGTACTGAAGAAATAAATCTTATTAAGAATGAGTTAAAGTGGCTTTCGGGAGATGAATATTCAGTTTTAAATACAAGGGTAAGAGGAATTGATAGAAATAGTATAGATTTATATTCCAAATATTTAATAGATGGGGATCTTACTAGTGAATTAAAAGAAGATGAGATAATTTTAGTTTCTGATTGGGTAAATTATAAGATGATAGTTTCTGATGGGGGAGTAAGACATCAAATAGTAGATATAGAAAATGTATTAAATTATAAGGTTGGAGATGAAGTAAATATCCCTCTTAATCAAGAATTACTTGTAAAGGAAGAGGTAGAGGATAAACCTAGCGATTCTTATTATAGTAATGGTGGTGAAACTAAGAAGTTTAAAGTTAAAGCAATTGTAAGTAAAGATGCATTAAGAGAATCAGAAAGGTTCTCAGATGCAAATAATTGTTCAGAAGACTTAATGATTATAGTATCAGATAAATGTTTTGCTAACATTTATGGAGTTAATACTCAAAATAAACTTGATATAAATGTAGATAAAGATAATAGAGAAGTTGTAGTAGAAAATTTAAAAATGAAACTATATGATAGTGGAGATTCAATAACAGATTTAGTTGATGTTCAAAATCAACTGAATAAAGAAAATATGAGGAGTATTTCATTAAACCTAATGTTTGCAATTTCAGTTGTTATATTAGTTGTTGTTAGTTTAATTTCAACAATGATATTTAATATATTTATAAGAAGTAGAGAACTTGCAGGTCTAGATGCAATTGGAATGAACTTTAAACAAAAAAAGAAAATGATAGTTTGTGAAAGTTTCTCAATGGCATTACAAACAGCATTTATTGCAATGCCAGCATCATTAACATTAGTATTGATGTCAATAGGAAATGAATTTGGAAGAGGCGGAACAAATGAATCTTTAATCTTTGCAAGTATAATTATTTATATAGTAGTAATTATGATAATAACTACATTAATAGGGTTAGTTCCTATTGGTATTTTAAAGAATCAAAGTATATCAGAATTACTTAGAGATTAGTAAGTATTAAATAAAATTATGGAGGGATTAGCTATGGAAGCTTTAAAAATAGAAAAAAAGCAAGAAGTACTAACAATTAAAGGTTTAGGAAAATCATATGGTGATGGAGAGTCAAAGGTAGAGGCGTTAGTAGAAACAGACTTTGAAATAAACAAAGGTGAATTCGTTGCAATAATCGGACCATCAGGATCAGGAAAAAGTACATTATTGCACTTAATTGGTGGAATAGATAAACCAAGTAAAGGTAAAGTATTCATCGATGGTGAAGATATGTACCAAATGAACAATGATGAATTAGCAACATTAAGAAGAAGAAAAATAGGATTCATTTTTCAATACTATAATTTAATACCAGTATTAAATGTTAGAGAAAATATATTAATGCCAACATTATTAGATGGCAAAGAAGAAGATGTAAAATACACAAATGAGCTTATAGAAATATTAGGACTGAAAAATAGAGAAAGCCATCTACCAAGTCAACTATCAGGTGGACAACAACAAAGAGTTGCAATAGGAAGAGCATTAATAAACAAACCATCAATAATACTAGCAGACGAACCAACAGGAAACCTAGACACAAAAACAACAAGAGAAATATTAAATCTATTAAGATTATCAGTAAAAAAATATAATCAAACATTAGTAATAATCACACATGATCCTAATATAGCTAAGGAAGCAGATAGAATAGTTAGGATAGAGGATGGAAGAATTGTATCAGATGAGAGAGTTTAGGTGATATATTCACTTTGTTCCTATGAAAGGTCAAGTTAAAACTTGAATTATTGAAGCAATTCCAAAGGGAATTGCAGGCGTTAATACCGTTGGTATTAGCGCCTTTTTTTATTTATAAAAAATACTTTCACAAAACTATGGACAAAATGGATACATATGCATATAATGAACATATGAACAATCGTTCATATGAACGGAGGCAATAAAATGAAACAAGAAAAGGTAGAAAGTTGTTCATGTACGATGATACATGAAGATGTTATTACAAGGGTTAAGGATAGTATTCCAAAAGATGAGATATTATATGATTTAGCTGAATTATTTAAGGTGTTTGGTGACACAACAAGAATAAAGATATTATGTGCATTATTTGAAAGTGAGATGTGTGTATGTGATATGGCAGCTTTACTTGGAATGTCTCAATCAGCTATATCTCATCAGCTTAGAGGGTTGAAGGCAACGAGGCTGGTTAAGTTTAGAAGAGAAGGCAAAGTAGTTTATTATTCATTAGATGATGAGCATATAAAACATATATTTGATGAAGGATTAAGACATGTAACAGAATAATGTAGCAATAATATAAAGAACATATAGACTATCATTAATGCATTATATTTATATAAGTTGAAATAAGTAGTGATAGAGCTAAGAATTTTTTGAAGGGGGAATTAAATATGAAGTTAAAATTATATCTACAAGGATTAAATTGTGCTAACTGTGCAAATAAGATAGAAAATAAAATTAATAAGTTAGATGAAGTTAAAGAAGCAAATTTAAACTTTTCAACATTAGCGTTATTTTTAGAACTTAATGAAGAGGTTGATAAGCTCGAATATGCTAAAAAGATTCAAGCTTTAATAGATTCAATTGAAGATGGTGTAACTGTACAACTTAGTAAACCTAATAATGGTGGAAATAAGACTAAGTGTACAGATGGAAGTTGTACTATATCATCAGATAATCATCAACATGAACATGGAAATAATGATCATAAGCATAGTGGACATAGTCATGGAAATACCCATGAAGGTCATAACCACAGTAAAACAAGTGATAAATCATATAGTAATAATAAATATGTATCTTTAATTAAAGATAATATGTTGTTAATTACAGGAATGATATTATTTGTAGTTGGGTTAGTGATTAAAGATAATGAAGTGATATCTACAGTTATATTCTTGCTAGCTTATATAGTAAGTGGTGGTAAGGTAATCCTTTCAGCTCTTAAAAATATAGCTAAAGGACAAATCTTTGATGAAAACTCCTTGATGCTTATTGCAACAGTTGGTGCTTTTGCAATTGGAGAACATGCAGAAGGTGTAGCAGTTATGTTATTCTACGGCGTTGGTGAAATGCTACAAGATTATGCTGTTAATAACTCAAGAAAATCTATATCTTCATTAATGGATATTAGAGCAGATCATGCAAATGTAATTAGAGATAATAATGAAGTTTCAGTTTCTCCAGAGGATGTCTTAGTTGATGAAATGATATTAATTAAGCCAGGGGAAAGAGTACCTTTAGATGGTGTTATTATTGAAGGTGAAAGTTATTTAGATACATCTGCATTAACAGGTGAATCAGTTCCAAGGTTAGTTAAAGTTGATGGAGGTATATATTCAGGTGCAATAAATATATCATCTCCAATTAAAGTGAAGGTAACAAAGTTATCATCAGAATCAACAGTTTCTAGAATTTTAGAACTTGTAGAAAATGCATCTGCAAATAAAGGTCAAACAGAAAAGTTTATAACTAAATTTGCAAAAGTATATACTCCAATAGTAGTAGCCTTAGCAGTATTATTAGCAGTTGTACCACCTATAGTTTTAGGAAATGGTGATTTTACGACTTGGATATATAGAGCATTATTATTCCTAGTTGTTTCTTGTCCATGTGCTTTAGTAGTTTCAATCCCACTTGGATTGTTTGCAGGTATTGGTGGAGCATCTAAGAAGGGGATTCTAATAAAAGGTGGAAACTATATTGAAGCTTTAAATAAAATTGATACTATTGTATTTGATAAGACAGGTACAATTACAAAAGGAGTATTTAAAGTTTCAGAGATTAAAGCAATAGGAGTAACAAAAGAAGAATTACTAAAGATTGCAGCTCATGGAGAAAGTTTTTCAAACCATCCTATAGCTAAATCAATAATGAATGGATATGGAAATAAAGTTGATAAAACAGTTCTTAAGGATTACAAAGAACTTGGTGGTCAAGGAATAAGTGTAATATATAATGAATCAAATCTTTTACTAGGTAATAAGAGATTAATGGATTCTAATAATATAGAAGCTCCAGAAGTTGATTCAATAGGAACAATAATATATGTTGCATTAAATAATAACCTTTTGGGATATATAATAATTTCTGATGAAATTAAAGAAGAAGCAAAAGAGGCAATGTTAGAATTAAAGAAACAGGGAATTAAACAAGTTATAATCCTAACAGGTGATAATCAACAAATTGGAGATAAGGTTGGATCAATAGTAGGGGCAACAAAAGTCTATGGAAATTTAATGCCTCAAGATAAAGTTACAAGATTAGAAGAAATAATAGAAAGTTCACAAGGAAAAGTAGCATTTGTTGGAGATGGAATAAATGATGCCCCAGTACTTGCAAGAGCAGATATTGGAATAGCAATGGGGGATATGGGATCAGATGCAGCAATAGAAGCAGCAGATGTTGTTTTAATGAGAGATGATTTACTTTCAATATCACAATCAATCAAAATTGCTAATAAAACAAATAAGATTTTATGGCAAAATATCATATTCTCAATATTAGTAAAAGTAATAGTAATGATATTAGGTAGTTTTGGGTTTGTCGAAATATGGACTGCTGTTTTTGCAGATGTAGGGGTAACAATAATAGCTGTATTAAACTCTTATAGATGCATGAAATAATTATTGACAAAATTCGACTAAGTGTTTAAAATAAATTGAGTTGAGAACTTTTTAGGCAAAAGGGTTAGGCATATTTGGCTTGTATGTGGTGAGAATTACATATAAGCCCTTTTTTTGCATAAACTAAAGTGCGTAAAGAAGAATGACTAAAATTTAACGAAATTTTATGTTAATTATAGATTAAAAAAAGGCTTTATGCTATGATAAAGTTATAATTAAAGTATTAAAGGAGAACAGGTATGATGGAAAAAAAGAAAAACATATCAATGGCAGTTATAAAAAGATTACCAAAATACCACAGATATCTTCAAGAATTAATGAAGAATGATATAGATAGAATATCTTCAAAAGAGCTTGGAGAAAAGATTGGATTTACGGCATCACAAATAAGACAAGATTTAAATTGCTTTGGTGATTTCGGACAACAAGGATATGGATACAATGTAAGAGATTTATATAATCAAATTAGTTCTATTTTAGGATTAGAGAAAGAACATAGTTATGTAATTATTGGAGCTGGTAACATAGGTCAAGCAGTTGCTAACTATAGTAGATTTTCTGAGCTAAGCCTTAATTTAAAAGGAATCTTTGATGCAAATCCAAAGTTGTTAGGTATTAAAATCAGAGATGTAGAGATTCAAGATATAGATAATTTAGGTGGATTTCTAGAAAAAGAGCATGTTGATATGGGTGTTATTTGTGTGCCAAGAATTAATGCTCAAAAGGTATGTGACGTTTTAGTTGCAAACAATGTTAAAGGAATTTGGAATTTTGCACCTGTAGATTTAGATGTACCAAATGACGTTATTGTTGAAAATGTTCACTTATCAGAAAGTATGTTAACACTTATTTATCAGCTAAATAAAGTTAATAAATAATAGCAATATAGAAAATATATCTAAATTTTCAAATAATTATTGCAAAACAAAAATACAAAGCTTATAATTTTAATTGGAGTAATTTTACTTCAATTATTTTTTTTGCATAATTTGTTATAAGATTAACAATTAAGCAAATAAAGGTATAAAGGGGAGGAATTAGAAATGGAATTAAAAAATGTATTACTTGAAAAAGATGGTCATTTAGCTATTGTTACAATCAATAGACCTAAAGCGCTAAATGCATTAAATTCTGAAACTTTAAATGATTTAAATATGGTTCTTGAAGATTTAGAAAACGACAATAATGTTTATTGCGTTATCTTAACTGGAGCAGGAGAAAAATCTTTTGTTGCTGGTGCTGATATTTCAGAAATGAAAGATCTAAGTGAAGAACAAGGTAAAGCATTTGGGTTACTAGGAAATGCAGTGTTTAGAAGACTAGAAAACTTAGACAAGCCAGTAATTGCAGCAGTATCAGGTTTTGCATTAGGTGGCGGATGTGAGCTTGCGATGTCTTGTGACATAAGAATAGCTTCAGAAAGAGCTAGATTTGCACAACCAGAAGTAGGATTAGGAATTACTCCAGGGTTCGGGGGAACTCAAAGATTACCAAGATTAGTTGGTGAAGGTAAAGCTAAAGAATTAATTTATACATGTGCAACAGTTAAGGCTGATGAAGCTTTAAATATTGGGCTTGTAAACAAAGTAGTTCCATTAGAAAACTTAATGGAAGAAGCAAGAGCAATGGCAAACATGATTATTGCAAATGCTCCAATAGCAGTTAAACTTTGTAAAGATGCTATTAATAGAGGAATGCAAGTTGATATTGATTCAGCAGTAGTTATTGAAGCTGAAGATTTCGGTAAATGTTTCTTATCAGAAGATCAATTCGAAGGTATGAGCGCATTTACAGAAAGAAGAAAAGCATCATTCCAAAACAAATAGTCGGAATATTTGATATTAATGAAATTTTCGCAATAGATATTTTAAATTACAGGGAGGTATAATTAATGAATTTTAAGTTAACTAGAGAACAAGAATTAGTAAAGCAAATGGTTAGAGAATTCGCTATAAACGAAGTTAAGCCAATTGCTGCAGAAATCGATGAAACTGAAAGATTCCCAATGGAAAACGTTGAAAAAATGGCTAAGCTAGGTATGCTTGGTATTCCATTTAAGAAAGAATTAGGCGGAGCAGGTGGAGATACTTTATCTTACATAATCGCTGTTGAAGAATTATCAAAGGTATGTGGTACTACAGGAGTTATCCTTTCAGCTCACACATCTTTATGTGCATCAGTTATTGACCAATTTGGTAATGCTGATCAAAAAGAAAGATACTTAGTTGATTTAGCACAAGGTAAAAAGTTAGGTGCTTTTGGTTTAACTGAACCAGGTGCTGGTACAGATGCTGCTGGTCAACAAACAACAGCAGTTTTAGATGGAGACAACTACATCTTAAACGGATCAAAAATATTCATAACAAATGGTGGAGCTGCTGAAACTTTCATCGTATTTGCTATGACAGATAAATCTCAAGGAACAAGAGGGATTTCAGCTTTCATAGTTGAAAAAGCATTCCCAGGATTCTCAATTGGTAAAAAAGAAGACAAGCTAGGAATTAGAGCATCTTCTACAACTGAGCTTATATTCCAAAACTGTGTAGTTCCAAAAGAAAACCTAATCGGTAAAGTTGGAAAAGGATTTGGAGTTGCAATGAAAACTCTTGATGGGGGTAGAATTGGTATCGCTGCTCAAGCACTTGGAATTGCAGAAGGAGCTTTTGAAGAAGCTGTTAACTACATGAAAGAAAGAAAGCAATTTGGCAGACCATTATCAGCTTTCCAAGGATTACAATGGATGATCGCTGAAATGGATACAAAAATTGAAGCTGCTAAACATTTAGTATATAAGGCTGCATGTTTAAAAGATGCTGGAATGCCTTATACAGTTGAAGCTGCAAGAGCTAAATTATTTGCTGCAGAAGTAGCTATGGATGTTACAACTAAAGCAGTACAAATCTTTGGTGGATATGGTTACACTAAAGAATATCCAGTTGAAAGAATGATGAGAGACGCTAAGATAACAGAAATCTATGAAGGAACTTCAGAAGTTCAAAAGATGGTTATTGCAGGCGCAGCATTAAAATAGAGGAGGGCTTTAAGAATGAATATAGTAGTTTGTGTAAAACAAGTACCAGATACAACAGCTGTTAAAATCGATCCTAAAACAGGAACGTTAATTAGAGATGGAGTTCCATCAATCATAAATCCAGAAGATAAGCATGCTTTAGAAGCTGCTTTAAGATTAAAAGAAGAAAATGGTGCAAAGGTTACAGTTTTAAGCATGGGATTACCAATGGCTAAAGCTGCTTTAAGAGAAGCATTATGTATGGGAGCTGATGAGGCTATCCTTTTAACAGATAGAGTTTTAGGGGGAGCAGATACACTTGCAACTTCTAAGGCATTAGCAGGAGTTATTGCTAAATTAGATTACGATGTTATCTTCGCTGGAAGACAAGCAATCGATGGAGATACTGCACAAGTTGGTCCAGAAATCGCTGAACATTTAAATATTGCTCAAGTAACTTATGTTCAAGGTGTTGAAGTTCAAGAAGATGGATTATTAGTAAATAGAGCATTAGAAGATGGACATGAATTAATTAAGATTCAAACTCCATGTCTTTTAACAGCTATCGAAGAATTAAACCATCCAAGATACATGCACGTTGCAAACATATTTGCTACTAATGATGATGAAATCAAAGTTATGACAGCAGCAGATATCGATGTTGACCCATCTGAATTAGGATTAAAGGGTTCACCTACTAAGGTTAAGAAGTCTATGACTAAAGAAGTTAAGGGTGCTGGAGAAATCATTAAAGAATCAGCTCCAGATGCTGTTAAGCATGTACTTGCAAAATTAAAGGAAAAACACTACATCTAAGAATAGGAGGGTAAATTAAATGAATATAGCAGATTACAATGGCGTTTGGGTTTTTGCTGAACAAAGAAACGGAGAATTACAAAAAGTATCATTAGAATTATTAGGCGAAGGTAGAAAAATCGCTGATAAATTAGGTGTTAAATTAACTGCCCTATTATTAGGTGATAATGTTAAGAACTTAGCACAAGAAATTGGTGAGCATGGAGCTGATGAAGTTCTAGTTGCTGACAATGAAAACTTAAAGAACTATACAACAGATGCTTACACAAAAGTTATTTGTGACTTAGCTAATGAAAGAAAACCAGGAATATTATTCATTGGAGCTACTTTCATTGGAAGAGACTTAGGTCCTAGAGTTGCAGCTAGATTATCAACTGGATTAACAGCTGACTGTACGGTTTTAGATGTTGAAGTTGAAAATGGAGATTTATTAGCTACAAGACCAGCTTTCGGTGGTAACTTAATGGCTACAATCGCTTGTCCAGATCACAGACCTCAAATGGCTACTGTTAGACCAGGAGTATTTGGTAAGTTTGAAGGAAAGAACGAAAACTTCAAAGTAGAAGAAGTAGAAGTTAAATTAACAGCAGACGATATCAGAACAAAGATCGTTGAAATAATTAAAGAAAAGAAAAATATCGTTGATATCAGCGAAGCTAAGATTTTAGTTTCTGGTGGTAGAGGTATTGGTTCAACTGAAAGCTTCGAACTAGTTAAAGAATTAGCAGAAGTTATGGGTGGAACATTTGCAGGTTCAAGAGCAGCTGTAGATAACAAATGGATCGAAAGAGATTACCAAGTTGGACAAACTGGTAAGACTGTAAGACCAACAATCTATGTTGCATGTGGTATTTCAGGAGCAATCCAACACGTTGCTGGTATGCAAGATTCAGAAGTAATCATTGCTATCAACAAAGATGAAACAGCTCCAATCATGAAAGTTGCTGA
>JAVWLU010000023.1:22660-25725 GCA_036637795.1 Clostridium sp.
AAAATGGCAAAGATATTTGTTTTAGGCGCAGGAACAATGGGTGCTGGAATAGTTCAAGCATTCGCACAAAAAGGACATGAAGTTATCGTTAGAGATATCAAAGAAGAGTTTGTTGAAAGAGGAATAGCTGGAATAAACAAAGGATTATCTAAGCAAGTTGCAAAAGGAAAAATGACTGAAGAAGTTAAGGAAGAAATACTTTCAAGAATTTCTGGAACAACTGATATGAACATGGCTGAAGATTGCGATTTAGTTGTTGAAGCTGCAATTGAAAACATGGAAATCAAAAAGAGCATTTTTGCTGAATTAGATAAGATTTGTAAAGAAGAAACAATCTTAGCTTCAAACACATCTTCATTATCAATAACTGAAGTAGCATCAGCTACAAACAGACCTGATAAAGTTATCGGAATGCACTTCTTCAATCCAGCTCCAGTAATGAAGCTAGTTGAAATTATCAGAGGAATGGCTACATCACAAGAAACATTTGATGCAGTTAAAGAATTATCAGTAGCAATCGGAAAAGAGCCAGTAGAAGTTGCTGAAGCTCCAGGTTTCGTAGTTAACAGAATTCTTATCCCAATGATAAACGAAGCAACATTCATTCTTCAAGAAGGAATAGCTTCAGTTGAAGATATCGATACTTCAATGAAATATGGTGCAAACCACCCAATGGGACCTTTAGCATTAGGAGACCTTATTGGATTAGACGTTTGTGTAGCAATCATGGATGTTCTATTTAACGAAACAGGAGACAACAAATACAGAGCTAGCAGCCTTTTAAGAAAGTATGTTAGAGCTGGATGGTTAGGTAGAAAGTCAGGAAAAGGATTCTACGATTATAGCAGATAATTTTTTTATCATAAAAAATTTATATAATATTTTCACAACAAGCTGAGGCATTTTGCCTCAGCTATTTTAAGTTAATGAAATAAGATTAAAAGCTAAATTTATGGTAAATACAATACATAAGTTGAAAAATATAGAAAAATGATGGTATAATTAACTAAACTTGCAAAATAGAGGGGGTAATTTTAAATGTATAAAATAGTTAAGAAAAGAGTCTTAGCAGAGAATTTATACTTAATGGACATTGAAGCACCGAGAGTTGCTAAAGCATCTAATCCTGGACAATTTATTATTGTTAAAATGGATGAAAAAGGTGAAAGAATTCCATTAACAATTTGTGATTATGATAAGGAAGCAGGAACTGTAACTATAGTATTCCAAACGCTAGGGGCGTCTACTAAAGTTATGGCTACATACGAAGAAGGAGATTCATTTGCAGATTTCGTTGGACCACTTGGTATGCCTTCAGAATTAGTAGAGGAAAATCTTGATGAGTTAAAAAAGAAGAATATTCTTTTTGTTGCAGGGGGAGTTGGAACTGCACCTGTATATCCACAAGTTAAATGGTTAAACTCAGTTGGAGTAAAGGCTGATGTTATTATTGGGGCAAAAAATAAAGACATCGTTATATTAGAAGAAGAAATGAAGGCTGTTGCAAAAAATCTTTATATTGCAACTGATGATGGTTCATCAGGCTTTAAAGGTTTAGTTACAGATAAAATAAAACAATTAGTTAATGAAGAAGGTCAAAAGTATGATTTAGTAGTTGCTATTGGACCTATGATAATGATGAAGTTCGTAGCTTTATTAACTAAGGAATTAAACATTCCAACTATAGTTAGTTTAAATCCTATAATGGTTGATGGTACAGGCATGTGTGGGGCTTGTAGAGTAACTGTTGGTGGAGAAGTTAAGTTTGCTTGTGTTGATGGTCCAGAATTTGATGGTCATTTAGTAAACTTTGATGAAGCTATGAGAAGACAAACTATGTACAAGACTGAAGAAGGTAGACATACATTAAAATTAGAAGAAGGAAGTACACATCATCATGGTGGTTGTGGCTGTGGAGGTGACAAATAATGCTTAATATGAAAAGAACACCTGTAACAGAACAAGAACCAAAAGTGAGAGCAACTAATTTTGAAGAAGTTTGTTTAGGGTACAACTTAGAAGAAGCAAATGTTGAAGCAAGTAGATGTTTAAATTGTAAAAATCCTAAATGTGTTACTAAATGTCCAGTAAGCATTAACATTCCAGCTTTCCTTCAAAAAGTAAAAGAAGGACATTTAGAATTAGCTGCAAAAGTTATTGCTGAATCATCATCATTACCAGCAGTTTGTGGTAGAGTTTGTCCTCAAGAAAGTCAATGTGAAGGACAATGTGTTTTAGGAATAAAAGGAGAGCCTGTTGCAATAGGTAAATTAGAAAGGTTTGTAGCAGATTGGTCAAGAGAAAATAATATAGATTTATCAGAAAGACAACCTTTAAACGGTAAGAAAGTTGCTGTAATTGGTAGTGGTCCTGCTGGGTTAACATGTGCAGGAGACTTAGCTAGACTTGGGTATGATGTAACTATATTCGAAGCATTACATGAAGTAGGTGGAGTTTTAGTTTATGGTATTCCAGAATTTAGACTACCAAAAGAAACAGTAGTTAGACATGAAGTTGAAAATGTTAAAAAACTTGGAGTTAAAATAGAAACAAACGTTATTATAGGAAGAACAATAACAGTTGATGAGTTATTTGAAGAAGAAGGATTTGAAGCAGTATTCATAGGATCAGGAGCAGGACTTCCAAGATTCATGGGTATAGATGGAGAAAATGCTAATGGAGTATTCTCTGCAAATGAATTCTTAACAAGAACTAATTTAATGAAAGCATATATAGATGGCTACCATACTCCAATTAGAACAGGACAGAAGGTTGCTGTAGTAGGTGGAGGAAATGTTGCAATGGATGCAGCAAGAACAGCCTTAAGATTAGGAGCAGAATCTCATATTGTTTATAGAAGAGGAGAATCTGAACTTCCAGCAAGAGAAGAAGAAGTACATCATGCAAAAGAAGAAGGTGTAATCTTTGATGTTCTAACAAATCCAATAGAAATCCTTCAAGATGAAAATGGATGGGTAAAAGGAATGAAGTGCATAAAAATGGAACTTGGAGAGCCTGATGAATCAGGAAGAAGAAGACCAGTAGAAGTAGAAGGATCTGAATTT
>JAVWLU010000024.1:0-23818 GCA_036637795.1 Clostridium sp.
ACGCCACATGGTGAGTGTGTAGTTAAATTATCTAAATAACATCAGTGTTTTACGCATGTATGTTAGTATTAAATATTAGTTTGGAGACTATATGGCGACCCAAATTGTAATAGCTATTCTTTGATATAGAGTTAAATAATTAAAGAAAAGACTACTGATTTTTCATCAGTAGTCTAAATTTTTAGTGAAAATTTATAGGGTTTTTATTTTGTTTAAATAATTTAACTACAAGAGCCATTACCAGGATCTATTTGACAATTTACTATATTAAGCTTTTGTTTTAGAATAGCTTGTAGGATTGAAATAGAAGCTAACATATCTGCCACACTCTTATTTACACATAAAAGTTCTTGTGGTGTAATTCCATTCATAGCTACCATTGCTTGTATTTTAGCACCTTCTGAATTCATTATAGCAGATAGGGCTGCTTCTTCTAAAGCAACAGATTCGATAAGGTCTGTAATTTGTTGACTAAAATTATATTTAAATACTACAGTTGTTGCTATATTACTTGTAGAAGTAGCAGTAACTCCATCAGGTTGTTGTGGGTTTACTGTAAAACTGTAGTTTACTGTAGCTGTATTATTGATTGGATTTGGATTTGGAATTGCTGTAACTGTAACTTTAAAAGAAATTGAAACAGTTTGTCCAGCCGCAATAGGATTAGTTAAAGTAATAGATGTTGCTGGAGTTCCTGTATAAGGTACACTAACTGTTAGTGAATCAGAATATACAGTACCATTTGGAAGAAGGTCAGTGATTATTACATTATTAGCAGGAACATTACCTGTGTTAGTTACTGAAATATTATAAGTTAAAACATCACCAACATAAGCAATAGTTTTATCAACTGTTTTTTTAGTAACTAATGTTGCATTAGATACGGTAGTATTTACTGTGTTGCTGAATCCATTAATTTTAACACCATCGGGATTATTAGGATCAGCTGTATAGGAGTAAGCAATTGATGCTGTATTTGGTATTGGGTTAGTAGTTGGTATAGCATTTCCAACCTTAACTTTAAAAGTAGTAGTAACACTTTGGCCAGCAGGAATTGGAGCTGTTAAATTAATAGATGTTGTTGGATTACCGGTAAATAGTACAGTAGAAGTAACGGATCCAGGAACATAAGTTGTACCTGCTGGTATAACATCAGTAATAATTACATTATTAGCAGCAACATTTCCTGTATTCTTTGTAACAATAGTATAAGTTAATATATCTCCTATATTAGCAGATGTCTTATCTACTGTTTTAACAAAGTTTCCTGGAGAAATTAAATCTGCGAGATCATATATAGTTACGGGTACTAAGTTGGTATTTTGTGAGAAGGTATTTGGAATACCACCTTGTACTGGTGTATATGAGTAATTAACTGTTGCAGTATTATTTGTTGGATTAAATGGTGGTGATGAAATTGCCTTTGCTTTGAAAGTTATAGTTGCAGTACTATTTCCAGCTATATTAGGAACGGTAAATCCAGGATTTGGATTATCAGTTACAGGATTAGTTCCTCCAGTTACACTACCAGAAACAAATTGAAGTTCTGTTGGCAAAATATCTTTAAAAAATACAGAAGTAAGTGGACTTTGACATGTGTTAGATATTGTAACTGTATAAGTTACAATGTCACCTACATTTACAACTGAAGTATTTACGGATTTTTTTGGTGTAAAGATAGGGAAGTTAATTTGTTGTAATTGGATATCATCTATAGCATAGTCATTTCCAGCAGCGGCAGGTCCGTCACTTATAAATATAACTGTAACGGTAGTGTTATTTCCAGAGTTGAAAACAGTACCTATTTGTTTCCATTCAGGAACGTTAGGATTATAAGGAATAGCATTTGATAATGCTTGGTTATATAAAATATTACCATTTTGATCGAGTATTTGAGCACGTAATGCTGGTTGTGTTGCATCAACCTTTAGAAGATTTGTTACCCAAGAAGAAAATAAATAATTTGTATTTGGTGATACGGGTACAGTTTCAGTGAAAAATATTGCACCAGGGGTAGCTCCATTAACTACCATCATACGAGAAGTTTCATTACCTACAGTATGGTCTGAAATTCTCCACCATATATTTTCGTTAGCTTCCTTATTATCATCCATAATATTTTGTATAGTATATTGGCCATCAGCTGGTGATAGTCCAGTATGCGGCATTACATAGATAAAACCTGGTGTTACGCCTGGATAAGGTGGTGTACCTGAAGCACCGGTATCAACAACTGTTCCAGCTGGAAAAAACCCAAAAGTTCCTGAATCAGCTTTAGTTATAAGATTAGGCGGCACTATTGTTGCACATTGATCTAATATTGAGGTTATTGGAGTATATATAACTGGTCCATCAAGAAAATTTTGATTTAGTAAATCTGGTCCTGTAATGGATATTAGTAATGTGTCAGGACTAGTGGAATCTAAATTAGTTGAACCTGATGGAGGGGCTGTTGCAAAGCTTATTGGTGGGTTTTGACCTGTTGGAATTGGGCCTGATACTGCACCTGAAGTAAAATCTGCTGGGTTTGATCCACTCCCCTGACCATATGCTTCAACTATTCTATAATCTCCATTTGGAACGTTAATAAACGAATAATTTCCAGATGAATCTGTTGAACATGTGACTCTAAGATTTGAATTAATATTTTGTAATACAACAGGTATACCAGCTAATCCAGTATCTACACCTGTTATAGTTGCACTTCTATCTTTATCGAAGACTACTCTACCTGAGATTGTTGCCATGAATAAGTTCCTCCTTATATTTATAAGTTTATTGTTGACATATCAAAGTTTGAAACGTACTAAGCTTTGATTGTAATATACTTTCCATTTGTATTATTGAATCCACAGTAGCTTTTACAGATTTATTAGCTGCAATAAGTTGTTGTGGAGTAACATTAGGTTGAGAGATTATTTTATTAAGCTTTTCACTTTCAGCATTTAATATATGCGCAATGTTTTTTTCCTCCATAGCAATAGATTCAATTATATTTCCAACTGATTGTGAGCGTGTGATATCACTTGGTTTGATTATAGGCATTCCCATAATATATTCCTCCTATTTTTTAGAATACAATTAAAATAAACTTCAGATAAGGCATAATCAAATAAATAATAGACCAGTATGCGAGCCTATTTTGGTCTATTATTTACTTTCATATGCCTAACTTGACCATATTTTTAAAAGATAGGCACAAGTATAAAGTCTATAATTTATAATATGTATATATTGTAATAAAGTGATAAGAGAACGAATGAAATTTATAGAATCAGGAAGAATTTTGTAAAATTTAATTAAACAACAATTTATTAAGTACTATGTAATAGGGTATTTTGTAATAATAAGGATGCTATTATGCGAGAAAATGTACAATTTTATAAGAAAAGACTACTGATTTTTGATCAGTAGTCTAAAATTTTAGTAGAAATTTATAGAGTATTTATTTTATTCAAACAATTTAACTACAAGAGCTATTAGTTGGATCTATTTGACAATTTACTATGCTAAGCTTTTGTTTTAGAATGGCTTGTAGTATGGAAATAGACGCTAACATATCTGAAACACTTCTATTTACACATAAAAGTTCTTGTGGTGTAATTCCATTCATAGCTACCATTGCTTGTATTTTAGCACCTTCTGAATTCATTATAGCAGATAGGGCTGCTTCTTCTAAAGCAACAGATTCGATAAGGTCTGTAATTTGTTGACTAAAATTATATTTAAATACTACAGTTGTTGCTATATTACTTGTAGAAGTAGCAGTAACTCCATCAGGTTGTTGTGGGTTTACTGTAAAACTGTAGTTTACTGTAGCTGTATTATTGATTGGATTTGGATTTGGAATTGCTGTAACTGTAACTTTAAAAGAAATTGAAACAGTTTGTCCAGCCGCAATAGGATTAGTTAAAGTAATAGATGTTGCTGGAGTTCCTGTATAAGGTACACTAACTGTTAGTGAATCAGAATATACAGTACCATTTGGAAGAAGGTCAGTGATTATTACATTATTAGCAGGAACATTACCTGTGTTAGTTACTGAAATATTATAAGTTAAAACATCACCAACATAAGCAATAGTTTTATCAACTGATTTTTTAGTAACTAATGTTGCATTAGATACTGGAGTATTTACTACAGTACTAAAACCATTTACTAAAACAGGATTACTAGCAGGATCTACAATATAATTGTAAGCTATTTCTGCCTTATTTAGTATTGGATTAGGATTTGGAATAGCATTTCCAACTTTAACCTTGAAACTTATTGTTACACTTTGGCTAGGTGCAATTGGAGCAGTTAAATTAATAGTTGTTGTTGGGTCTCCAGTAAACGATGCACTTGAAGTAATTGATCCAGGTACATAAGTTGTTCCTGCTGGAATAGGATCAGTAATAACTATATTATTTGCAGCTGTATTTCCTGTGTTTGTAACTGTTAAAGTATAAGTGATAATATCCCCTATATTTGCATTAGTTGGAATTCCAGATTTTATGAAATTACCAGGTGAAACAAGGTCTGCGTGCTTAATAAGTGTAGTTACTGGATTAGTACTTCCAATAAGTGGTGCAGTACCACTAGGTCCAGGTACACTGATATTTGCAACATTAGTTACAGAATTAAACATTGGAAGTGTACTATTAACTTTAACACGCCAAGTAATTGTAGCAGAAGAATTTGCTGCAATAGAAGATAAAGTTATACCAGTACTTGGATCTGATCCAGTGTAAGAAGGTGCTCCAGTTACGGATAAAATATCAATAAAAGTTGTTCCAGGTGGAAGTGGATCAGTCATTACAACATTAGTAACAGCAAAATTATTAGGATTATTTATAGTTACTGAATAGGTTAATACATCACCAAGGTCAGCATAAGCTTTATCAACAGTTTTACTGAATGTTTCAGGTACAGAATTTAGTATATCATAAACCATAATATCACCAAGTGCTGGTGTTACATTTATAGGAAGTGATCCTGTAATTGTAGGAGTACCACCTACAGAAACATTAGTAGCTGAAATAGTTTGAGTATATGCAGAAAGTGGGCTTACACTACCAGGTGCCATTTGTTCAGTTATGGAATAAGGAGTGTTAGCAAATGCATAAACACTAGCTATTTCATTTTGAATACCATTCAATGAGCCAGTTGTTGTAGCTTGAGAAGAAGGAGTTCCTTGAATATCTAATAAAAATTGATCATTAGAATTTAATCTAGCACCAACGTTTTTACGAACTATTACTCTGTTAACTGCGAAACCTAGAGCGACAGCTTCAAGGCCACCAGCAGTAATAGCCGTAAATGTGAGGTTTTTAGGTGCTTGAGTAGTTAAAATATAGCAAGATGGAAAAGCTTGGTCAACACCTGCAACTGTAGCAGATTGTGTTCCAGTACCAGACAATGTTGGATTTGTGTTACCTGGTATAGTAAAGAATAAGTTCCAATTACCTCCATCTGTTAAAAAATTCCATGATTCTCCAATGTTAGTTTCTTCTGCATCACCAATTATAGCAGTGTAATTAGTAAGTGGATTTCCAGAACTATCTTTAACAACGATATTACTTATATTGATTATACCAGGAGAAGATGAAGATATTCTTTGGTTTTGCAATAATGCATTTCCGAGTATACCGATATAATTAATATATCCAAAAACACTAGTAGATGGTGGTTGAAGAGCATCAAATTTCATTGCAGATGATGTTGGTGAGGATAAATCAAATGTGACAGTTGAGCCATCTTTTAAAGTTCCCGTAATTCCTGGGATGGTTTGACCAGGGTTTAAAGTTAAATTACCAAAATTAACCCATCCGATTCCGCCAGCACTTGGGCCAGAACCAGGGTTTGCGTATACAAATGACATGAATAGTTTCCCCCTTATTTATATATATAGTTAGATATAAAAATCGTAGTTAGCGATTATTGTTGGCAAATCATAGTTTGAAACATACTAAGCTTTGATTGTAATAGTCCTTCTAATTGTATTATTGAATCCACAGTAGCTTTTACAGATTTATTAGCTGCTATAAGTTGCTGAGGAGTAACATTTGGCATAGAAATTATTTTATTAAGCTTTTCACTTTCAGCATTTAATATATGAGATATAGTTTTTTCTTCCATAGCAATAGATTCTATTATATCTCCTACAGAATCTTCACGTGTAAGATTACTTGGTTGGATTACAGGCATTCCCATAACATATCCTCCTAATATTTAAATTTTTAATGCTCGCTTATTATAGTGGTAATAGGGAGCGGAAATTTTAAAAATACCTAGTATTTTAGAATTATTTTTGTAGGTATATTTTATAATATGTAGTATTAAGAAAATTGTGATAGTAGAATAAATATAAGAAAAGACTACTGATTTTTAATCAGTAGTCTAAAAGTTTAGTAAGGTTTTATATAGATTATAAGTTAGAATAGACTGCTTTAAGTTTAATTTTAAAAGATAATGTATTAAAAAAACTTACTTAAACAGGAATCTTATAGACTAGGAGCAAATAGCTCTAGCTTAGCTTGAAGAACCATTTCTAATCTAGATATTGAGTTAACCATTGTTTTTACAGATTCATTTACAGCTAATAGTTCTGCACTTGTAGTTGATTCAGCAACTATTTTTTGAATTTTTTCACCTTCTGCATTTAGGATATGTGATAAAGCAGTTTGCTCTAAAGCAACAGATTCGATAATATCTGTTATAGCTTGATCTCTACTTGTTGATGATGGTACGATTACTGGCATTGACATAAATTTATTCCTCCGCTTTCATATATAATATTTATTATTGGTAGTATGAGTTGATTTCAACTACCATATATCTACAATGTATAATAAGAGGGTGGTTTTTGTTACAGTAATAATTAATTATTTAATAAAGTATCTATTTAAATTATTAATAATACGATTATAAATTTTTATAATCAAACCCTAAAAAAGGTTCTATTTATTTGATTGTACCTTATTAATAATAAAAGAGGTCTTGAATCATATTCCAAAGAATGTATGATTCAAGACCTCTTAAGTTAACACTATACTTTGTAAAAAATTCAATATTAAAATTTTTAAAATATCGTATTTAAGTATGTGTATTATAGACTTGCAGCAAATAATTCTAATTTAGCTTGAAGGATCATTTCTAATCTAGAGATTGAGTTAACCATTGTTTTTACGGATTCATTTACAGCTAATAATTCCGCACTTGTAGTTGATGAAGCAACTATTTTTTGTATTTTTTCGCCTTCTGCATTTAGGATATGAGATAAAGCAGTTTGTTCTAAAGCAACAGATTCGATGATATCTGTGATAGCTTGTGGTCTAGTTGTTGTTGATGATACGATTACTGGCATTGACATAAATTTATTCCTCCGCTTTCATATATAATATAAGTTTTATTTATATAAGTTAGTTTCAACTACCTTATATCTACAATGTATAATAAGGGCATACTTTTTGTTACACAAAGATTACACAAAAAATAAAAAAAGAAAATAGAATTATTTAACATATAAATATTGGTAGAGTATCTGCTAATATATGGTTAAATTAGGTTTAAAAATTCAAATACGGACATGAAATTTTTTGATTGAAGTAGATGAAGTTTAAATTTGGAGTATAGTAAAAAAGCTTAGATTAGTATTACTGTGTATCACATAATATATAATCTAAGCTTTAAGTGTTTAATTAAGTGAGGTTATTTTATTGATTCAAACTAGTTGAAAATAATTCTAATTTTGATTGAAGAACCATTTCAAGTCTGCTTACTGCATTTACCATTGTTTGAACAGATGTATTTACAGCTAAAAGTTCTTGAGAAGAAACTTCGAGTGAAACAATCTTTTGTATTTTTTCACCTTCAGCATTAAGAATATGAGATAATGCAGTTTCTTCAAGAGCTACGGATTCGATAATATCTGATACTGATTGATCTCTAGTTATTTTTGATGGGATAATTACTGGCATTGACATAATAAATTCCTCCATATCTTTGAAATAATAAATTTAATATAATATAAGTTTATACACTCATAGTACTAAGAATATCTAGTGTAATTTGAATTACACATAGAGTTAAATATCTAGAATATTTGCGCAAAGTGTTAACTAGATATTCAGCAATGAAAATTTTCGTTACTGAAGTTTACTTATAGTTATAGTATAGTATGAACGAAAAATATGGTTACAAATTTTATTTGTAAAAATTCAAAATATAAGGTTGTTAAAGGAATGTTATATATATGTAAAATAGAGTATAAAGCGAAAAAAAGTGAATTTATTTAACTTTATAGGTACAAATATCACTATATACACATAATATAAAGAGTGCATTTTTATATGATTTTGATATAAGGTAAAATAATGGGAGGGAATTTAAATGAATAATTTTGAATATGTTAGTGAAACATCACTGGCGAATAAGGATATTAGTTGTATTGAAAGTATGGCATTCGATGGTTGTCACTATTATGGGGTAATGGAATCAGACTGTACAATAATTAAATATAACTGTAAATTTAAAAAGGTAGGAAGCATACAAACATCAAGAAAATATAATAGACTTTGTTATGATTATAAATCATGTTGTTTTTGGGCTACTTCTGAGGCTTGTGTAGCTAAAATTTTCAAGTTAGACTTATGTTTTCAAGAAATAGATTATATTGAAGTAATTAATAGTTTAAATCTAGGAAACAAGCCGGTAGGAATATCATTTAATTGTTGTTCTAACTCTATTGTTATAGCTTATCCAGGTGGAATTGTAGAGGTTGATAAAGTTACAGAAAAATTTGTAGTTAAGTATGCAAGTAAGGGGTTATGTCTTACAGGGATTTTATCACTTTGTCCTGGGTACATGGTTAATATGATTAAGGAAAATAAACAGTATATTTATGTATTTGATGATAACTATAAAAAAATTAAAGATTATCCTATAAAAGGTGATTATGTTGTTAAGGATATAATATTTAATCCATGTGAAGGCGACTGTGGAAATTTGGTATTCTATAGCTTTATTATTAAAAAGAAATGTTATGAATATGTAGCTAAAACTATTTTAAATGAGTGTGATCTTGGCTTTACTCTATGTGAGTGTAACTTTGAAGTTTGTAAAAGAAATCCAGATATAGATTGTGAAGTAAAAGACCCTGTATGCGATATTATGGAATCTATAGCATTAGAACAAACAGCACTATCACATATTTTAAATGCTGAAGGTGAAAAGATTCAAAAGGTCATTGCAGTAAGTGATGATTTAAATAAGATACTTGAAGTAAATAGAGAGGTTAATAAAACTATAATACATGTAACTCATTTAGAGCAGGTTTTATATCAAAAATTAATAGCAGCTATTGAATGTGATCATATATGTCATAATCAGTGTAAGCATAGCAAAGAGAATATGGAGAATTTCCAATGTTTCAATTATACTGATAGTAATGATTACAAAAAACATAATGATTATGAAGAAATAGAATATCCTAAATGCAAAACTTGTAACATGGATGAAGATTGTTATGAGTGTAATAAATATCCAAAGTATAATGAATGGGCACAGCATGAAGATATTGATATATATCAACAATGTTATAAATGTGGAGAATGTTCCGAATATGATAAATGTACAGATGTAAAGAAATGCGAAAAATATGAAAGAGAACCTAATGAAGATAATGACGACTTAGATGAGTTTTAGACACTGAGAACTGTAAATCCCTCATATCATATTACTGGTGTAGATGATATAAGGGATTTATTTATCGTTAGAAAGTTGACATGTCAACTAAAACTATATATAATTTTAATTGATACATCAACTAAAATTTAGGAGGAGATACTATTAAAGTTAATAAAGATTTTATAATAAAAACACTAACGTTTATAGCAAATTCTATATTTATAAATATATTTGGAAAATTCTTTGGAATATCAAATACATTAATCGCAGTTTCAATAGTAGTAATAGCATTAACATTAGTATCCATAGACTTAAAAGAAGATCTATTTAGAAAAACATTTTTGATTAGTATAGTTATTGTAATACTAGGAGTAGGAGCTACAATTGCAGCTATGAATCCATTTATAGGATTAATAGTTAACATGATAATTTTATTTGTTATAGTATATCAATCAGTAGATAATTATAAGTCACAAATGCATTTTCCATTTGTAATAAGCTATATATTTATGCTTATGTCATCACCAGCAACTTATGAACAGTTACCCCTAAGAGTAATTTCTATAATTATTGGATCAATTTATGTATTATTGGTACAAGTTGTTTTAAATAAAAATAGACTTAAAAAGACTATAAGTGGTACTAGAGCAGGAATTACATATAATTTAAATCAACAAATAGATAGTATTCTATTAGGGAAATATAACTATGAGATTAGTAAAAATATCGATTCACTATTTAATACAACCGTGAAAGCAATATATGATAAAAGATCTAAGAATAAATATCTGACACAGAAAAATAAAGGCAATTTAGAAATTGCTATTTCATTACATAATTTAAGTAATGAATTAAAGTGTTTTGAAAATTCATATAATTTAAATGAAGATGATAAATATTTATTGCGAAAAATTAAGGGAATACTTGGATTAGTAAATAAGTATTTTTCAAGTCATATGGAAAAAGAACATGTTAAAAAAGAAATAAACTTAGTTATAAAAGAAATTAAGAAAGAAATAAAAAGTGATGAGATTAAGGTAATAATAAATACTATAGATAGCATATCAACTTATTTAGAATTGACAGAAGAAAAGACTGATAAGAGTTTATGGAAAAAAGAATTGATTTTAGCAAATACATTCAAAAAGATAGATAGGACATCTGTAGAGTATAAATTCGCATTAAAGATGGCTGTGACGGTTAGTATTTCAGTATTCGTAATAAGTATTTTTGATATAACATATGGCAGGTGGATGATATTTCCAATGATTGCAATAATACAACCATATTATGATTTTACTTTTACAAAATCTATAAATAGAATTATTGGAACTATATTAGGAATAATAGTATTTACTATAATATTTACTATAGTTAAAGAACCAAGTATAAGGATGAATATAACTATACTTGTGGCATATATAGGGTTATTTATTACGAAGTATCAATATTCAACTTCTATGGTAGCCATATCAGCATTAGGGGCTAGTGCTATGGGTGGTGCAGGTGTAGAAATATTATTCTATAGAATTCTATTTACAATAGTAGGATGTGCTATAGCAATGTTAGCTAATAAGTATATTTTACATTATAAAATTTCAGATTCAATAGGAGATCTAAAGGTTGAGTACAAGAATAAAATTCAGGAATTAAATTGTTTAGAAAATAAAAAAGATAATGAAACTAAGAGATATAACATTATTTTAAAGATGAAGTTAATGGAACATAAAATAAATCTACATAAAAAAGATGAGGGATATGCTTAATGAAAATATATAAAACAGAATCTATTAGTAGATATATTAATCAGTTATATAGGCAAGGGGTAAGCTTTTTAGGGAAAGAATATAAAGAATACAATATAGGGGCAGGGCAATATCAATTCCTAGTTTATCTTTATATGAATGATGGAATTACTCATGATGAGTTAACTGAGAAAATAGGTGTTGATAAAGCAGCTACTACAAGAGCAATTGTTAAATTAGAAGAATCCGGATACATAAGAAAAATACAAGATAAAAAAGATAAAAGAAAATATTATATATATTTAACTGATTTTGCTAAAGATAATAGAGAAAATATAATTAATAAATCTAAAAAGTGGGAGAATGAATTAGTAGGTGAACTAACAGATGAAGAACTAAAACAGTTTTACTATCTTTTTAGAAAAATAACTAAAAATACATCTAATGATGATTTTATAAAAGAAAAAATATAATTAGGAGGATTAAAGAATGGAAAAGAAATATTTTTTAGGAAGATTTGAAGATAAAGTAATGATAATAACTGGTGCGGCGAGAGGGATTGGTAGAGCAACAGCTATAAGAGCAGCTAAAGAAGGTGCTAAGGTAGTTATTGTAGATAAAATTAAAGCTGATGGTGAAGAAACTTTAAAAATGGTATTAGACAATGGTGGTGATGCAATTTTCTTAAATGTTGACTTATCTATTGAAAGTGAATGTGCAAATGTTGTGAAGGAAACTATAGCTAAATACGGAAAATTAGATATAGCTATAAATAATGCTGGGGTTATGGGAAATCCAGGACCAGTACACGAGTTACCACAAGAAAATATGGATTATACAATGGCAAATAACTTCTACAGTGTTTACTTCTGTTGTAAGCATGAACTTAAGCAATTTATAGCTCAAAACAATGGTGGAGTAATAATAAATAATGCTTCAATAGCAGGTTTAACAGGACTTCCTGGTAACCCAGCATATGTTGCATCTAAGCATGCGGTAAATGGATTAACTAAAAATTTAGCTTTAGATTATGCTAGATTTAACATAAGAGTAAACTCAGTAAACCCAGCAGGAACAGACACACCTATGGTTGAAGAGGCTATGGAATATGTTAAGGCAAGAAGAGCTCAAGCAATAGCTAATGGAGTAGATCCAGCACAAGCTCAATCAATGGCAGGACAAAAAACTCAAACAACTCAAAAGAGAAATGCAACTGCTGAAGAACAAGCAGCTTCAATATTATTCTTAGCATCAGATGATTCAACACATATGACAGGTGCAACATTACAAACAGATGGTGGTTGGACATCATTCTAATAAATTAAATTAGTATAGTAAAGATCAACTATAAAGATATTTAATACAACTATTAAAGAGTAGTTGCATTAAGTAGAATTTGTAGTTGATCTTTTTTTCAAGTATAAATAAGTAAATGAAGATATAATAGATAAAATAGTTATTGATAAATAATGTAACAAGCTATTATTTAAAATCATTTCACTGCCTAATATGTAGGCTAGTACAAATATAAGAGCACTAATTAATGGATGAATTTCAAATATTAAAACACTAGATTTTCGTAGTGTAGGGTAAATCGGGTTATTAGGTAACTTAATTTCCTTAATTAAAATAAAGATAAAAAAAGATGCCGGGATAAGTGAAAAATACATATTAAAATCAAGTGCATAGTCTAAAAATTTTATAAAAAGTGCTTCTACTAGAATTAATATTAGTGATAGTAAGGAGCCAGTTATTGCAATTGTTTTTGTGGACTTAATATCTTTAATATTTATATAGTATCCGAGTGTAACAAAGAAAAAGCCAAAAAACACACCATTTTTTGTAGTTTCAAATATAAATAAATAAGTATCATATATTCTTTTTATACTAGGAATGTGATTCAGAAATCCATAGTATGAATCACCAAATACTCCAATTAAATAAAGTATAAAAGATAAAAATAAAATTTTATTAATTGAGAACTTTTTAAGTAAGATTATCAACAGTATAATGCCAAGAGCTAAGGCTATAAAAAACCATAGTTGAATAAAAGATCCTACAAATAGAAAGTTTTTAATATATATTAGAATATCTAATAAAAGATTTTTATCATTAATCACCCAGTCATAGATTGAATAAGGTAAATAAATTATAGACCAGAATATGTAGAGTTTTATTAAATTACGTATATAAATATATATTGATTTATTATTGTTAATATCCTTATAAGCAAAGAAAAATCCTGATGTTATAAAGAATAAAGGTACAGCAATCCTAGAAAGTCCCTCAGTAAATAGAAAGCTTCCTAGTGATGAGTATGAATCTAGTGGTGGAAAATGGATAGCTATTATAAATAGTGAAAGAATAAATTTCATTAAATCTAGTGCATTGAAATTCTTACACATTATTTTTACCTGATAATATTTTATTTTTCTTTGTAGAAATTATATGAGCAAAGATTACTACTATACCACTGATTAATATGTATAAATAGAAGCTAATTCCACGATTTAAAAGCATTGCAGAATTTAAAACTGTTGCTGGGAAGAAGGTTCTAAATAATAATAAAAATCCACTTTCACTAACACCTACTGCACCAGGTAGGGGGATAGCTGAGACGGCGATTGATAATATTGATTGCAATGTATAAATTTCAAAGAAAGAAAATCCACTAAAACCAAATGACTTATACACAAAAAATGGAACACTATACATAGCTGAAATTTGGATAAAGGTTGTTAAAATATTTTTTATAATTACTATTGGGCTAGATTTAATGAACTTTGCACCTTTATTATATTCTAGAATTTGTTCTTCAAATTTTGATTGGATTTTATCTAGATTCAAAAATTTAATTTTTGAAATTAATTTAAAGCATAAGTTCATAAATTTTATTGTAAGTTTACTTGAAAATATTGAACAAGTAATAAATAGTAGCATCAATAAATTGAAGGAAATTCCAACAATGATGAGTACTTTAATAAATTTTTGAGTCGTTACAATAAAATTATAATTAGATATAAAAGAAATAATCGCTATAGTAATTGAAACTAACTGAAATGCTGCGAGTTCCATTAATATTGAAAGTGATGAATGCGAAATACTAATTTTGTCTTTATTCATATAATAAATTTGCATTGGTTGACCACCAGATGCACCAGGTGTTACAGAACTAAAAAAGAAACCAATGAAGGCATATTTTAACGCTGACCAAAAGCTAACTGTATTACCTAATAGGGATAAAAGCCTTTTTATATTAAATGCCTCACCACACATATAGATAAATACACATAGTATAGCGATTACAACGAAAAATATATTAACTGATTTTATTGTTGTAAAAATCTCAGTAATGTTATTATCTTTAAGTAAATAATAAAAAGTAAGGCCAATTAATGCCAAAAGAAAAATTAAGTTTTTAACTAAGTTTTTAGTTGTAATTTTACTACTCATATTAATCCTCCATTCTCAATTTTACAAATAACAGAGTAAATTGTTGTTTTGCTAAGTTCATCTTTGAGTTTCTTCATATTTTTTTGAATTTCTAAAATTTCATTTTCATTTTGGATTAGACTTAAAAGCTCTTTTACAGTATCAGAATTTTTATCCCAAAGAACCCGTCCTATTCTATGATAATCTACAAACTCTGCATTAGCAATTTCTTGGTGTAAAAATGGAGTAATAATAAATAGTGGAGTACAAGTATGAATAGATTCAAATAAAGTAACTCCTCCAGATTTTGAAATGAGCAAATCAGCTTCTTCCATATATTTTGAAACTTCATGAGTGTATGGTATAACATTGAAATTTTTATATTTAGCGTTTAGATTATCATACAGAGTTTTGTTATTACCAGTAATAATAGTAACTTTAATATTAGGTAAAGCTTCTAAACTTTCAAATACTTCCTCAGGTAATCTAATAAGTCCAAGTCCACCACCCATAATTAAAATATTATTAATATTTTTGCTAGGATATAGCTTTGTTGATGATTTAAAGCTTGATTTAACAGGAATCCCTACAACATAGATAATATTTGCTTCAATACCTTTGTTAATAAGGCTTTCCTTTATGGATTTAGCAGGAACAAAATAAATATTTGTATTTTTGGCAATCCATTCATCCTGGGATGAAATATCAGTTATACATGTAATTAGAGGAATATTATAGTTCATTAAAGTTTTATAATGAGATATATAATGCGAAGCAATAGGTAATGTGGAAATAATAATATCTGGTGAATAGGTTTTTAATAGTAAATTAAGTTTACTAATAGTTTTATTTTCAAAAGGAATTGAGTTATAGTCACCAGAAAAATTATTTAAAAAATTATATAAATTTGACCATTTGCTTACAATGGCATTAAAGCTTTTATAAATTATTTTATTAGATTTAGGAAGTAAATACTCTAAAATATCAACCATGAAAATATTTGCATTTGGGCTATTATCATATAGTTCCTGTTTTATTGCTGATGCAGCTGAATAATGACCTAAACCAAATCTACCTGATAAGATTAATACATTCATAGACGTAACCTCTTTAATAACAATTATGTTGAATAATAATATCTTCTCCATAAAAACAAAAGATAACCCTTTTTACTACAAAAGTAGTATGCATGCTTGGAATACAATCCTAATATAATAGATTAGATAAATATAATAAATTGGATATATGGATACATTTGAGAATAAGTTAAAGGGCGGCGTTAACTATGAGTAGAGGAAGAATAATTAAGATTATAGGATTAAATAGTGGGATTATAGGATTGAATATAATACTTTTTTCACCTGGATTTATAGGAATAGATATCGGTGGGACAAGTGTCATGGAAACAGCTTTTGGAGCAACAGTTCTTATTATGAGTGTAATAATATTTATTTTAGGAAATTATATGTTGTTAATAAAAAAAGAGCCTAAATTACAAAGCATTGAAATAGAAACAGAGATAGATTGTATTGAAGCACTTAAACAAAATAGCAACAAAAAAACATTCTCTAAAGACATTAATATTTTATTAGAACAAATAAAAAGGTTAGATAAAAAGAAACATACGGTGATGGATTTATTACTACAAAAATTTAATAACTCAGAGATGAGCTATTCAAAATTTCAAGATGTAATTCAGTCAGTTGAAAGCTTATTTCTTTTAAATATAAAAAGTGTGATTAATAAATTAAATATTTTTGATCAAGATGACTATGATTATGTATGTAAGGATTATGCATCTTCAAGACTATCTGAGGATATTATCATACAAAAAATGAATATATATAATGAGTATATTTCTTTTGTAGAAGACTCAATAGAGGATAATGAACAAATTTTATTAAAGCTTGATAAGCTTTTATTAGAAATATCTAAATTTAATAGTTTAGATGATGGTGAACTAGAAGATATGGATGCTATGAAAGAAATCGATGATTTAATCAGTAAAACTAAATTTTATAAATAAAAGGGGGCTAGATATATGGATTTTAAAAATAAAAGTGCTAAAACAATAGGTATTTTAGTAGTGATAGCAATATTAGTTTTTGGGGCAATTTATGGTGGAATATCACTAACAAAAAATCTAGGAAAAACTACACAAGAGGTTAATAGTGAAAAGGCTATAGATAGTTTAAATTCAATAAATAAAAAAATAGTTATAAATGAAATTGCAGCTAGGAAGGAGCCAATTGAATCAACATCATATACGTTGCAAGATTCTTTGCCAGAGATAACAAAGTACCCTCCACAAGTAACTAATTCAACAGATAGTTATGTTGAAATTTTTGCATCAGTCGAAAAGACTGGGGATGGAACAGATGGATGGCTTGTTGATGTAGCTAGAGATTTTAATAATTCAAATACAACTATAAATGGAAAACCAGTTTCAGTTATGGTAAGAGGATTATCATCAGGATTAGGTATGGACTACATAGCTTCAGGAAAGCATGTACCAGATGCATATACACCATCAAATGAGCTATGGGGAGAAATGCTTAAATCAAATGGAGTTCAAGTATCATTAACTGATGATAGGATGATTGGTAACGTAGCTGGAATAGTATTATCAAAAAAGAAAAATGAAGAACTAACAAAGAAATATGGTTCAATAAATCTTAAAAATATTACAGATGCAGTAGCTAAAAATGAAATAGCTATGGGGTACACCAATCCTTTTGCAAGTGCTACCGGATTAAACTTCTTAGTATCTACATTAAGTACATTTGATAATAAAGATCCATTAAGTACAACAGCAGTAGAAGGTTTTGAAAAGTTTCAAAGCAATATACCATTAGTATCTTATACTACAATTCAAATGAGAGCATCGGCAGAATCAGGTGTGTTAGATGGATTTATTATGGAGTATCAAACATATGTAAATTCACCAGAATTAAAAGATAATTACGTGTTTACACCATTTGGCGCAAGGCATGATAGCCCAATATATTCAATAGGGAATTTGTCAGATGAAAAGAAAGAAATATTAAATAAATTTATTGAATTCTATAGTTCAGAGAAATATCAAAATAAGGCTACAGAATATGGATTTAATAATTTTAATGATTATAAAAGTGAAGTAGATAAATTAGAAGGAAATACAATAATAAAGGCACAGAAGTTATGGAAAGAAAAGAAGAATGGGAATAAAAATATCTCAGCAGTTTTTGTTGCTGACGTTTCAGGGAGTATGCGAGGGGAACCATTAAATGAGCTTAAAAAGTCATTGGTTAATGGGTCACAATATATAGGTCAAGATAATTCAATAGGACTTGTTACTTATTCAGATGAAGTAAATATTAATCTTCCACTAGGAAAGTTTGATATAAACCAAAGAGCATTATTTACAGGTGCAGTAAAAGATATGGAAGCAGATGGGGGAACATCAACATTTGATGCTATTTCAGTTGCACTGAATATGCTTATGGAAGAGAAAGAAAAAAATCCAGACAATAAATTAATGTTATTTGTTTTAAGTGACGGTGAAACTAATAGAGGTCACTCTTTAGATGATGTAGGTTGGATTATTAAAGATTTAAAAATACCAGTTTATACAGTTGGATATAATGCAGATATACAAGCATTACAAAGTATTTCAAGTATAAATGAAGCTGCAAGCATTAATGCCGATTCAGATGATGTAGTATATCAACTTGGAAGTTTATTTAATGCTGAAATGTAAATTATAAAGATAGGGGTGGAGTTTTATGGGGTTTTCAATGGAAGTACCAGATACTGAGGTTATAAAGGAAAGTGTAATAGAGCAAGTAAAACCAGTATCAGAAGAGGTTGAAAAGATTAAGTTAGTTACTAATAAAAATATAGAAGAGCTAATGGCATTAGATATTAATTCATTAGATGAACGAAAATCAGTTATTAAATCAATAGAAGAGTTTGGGTTAGATACTATACAAAAATCATCTAAAAAGAATTCATTACTTCAAATTTCAGTAGGTAATTTATCAAAATTAGGTGATGAAGGTGGAACGGTTGCAGTTGGATTATCAAATTTACAAAGGGAAATGAAAGATCTTGATCCTAGTATGATAGATTTTGCCAAGAAAGGTTTTCTAGGTAAGATAACTAATCCTTTAAGAAGATATTTTGATAAATATGAAAAAGCAGATAGTGCTATAAATGATATTATTGTATCTTTAGAAAAGGGAAGAGTAACTTTAAAAAATGATAATACAACATTAGAAATAGAAGAGCTATCACTTAGAGATCTTACAAAGAAGTTAGCAAGAGAAATAGAAATGGGAATGATGATGGATGAGCAAATATCTAATTGTATAGATGTAGCACAATCAAAAAATGATGATCCAGATAAAATTAGATTTATTTCAGAAGAAATTTTATTTCCATTAAGACAAAGAGTAATGGATATGCAACAAATGATAGTTGTAAATCAGCAAGGAATAATTGCAATAGAAGTTATAAGAAGAAATAATAAAGAACTTATAAGAGGCGTGGAAAGAGCTAAGAATGTAACTATTTCTGCATTGAGAATTGCAACTGTTGTAGCAAGTGCTTTATATAATCAAAAAATAGTTTTAAAGAAAATAGAAATGTTAAATAAAACAACAAATGATATGATAAGTGCTACAGCTAAAATGCTAAAAGAGCAAGGAGCCGAAATTCATAAACAATCAATAGAAGCTAATATATCAGTAGATACGTTAAAAGTAGCATTTACAGATACATTATCAGCATTAGAAGCAATAAGTTTATATAAACAAGAAGCACTACCTAAAATGAAGGAAACTATAAATCAATTTAAAGAGTTAGCAGAAAAAGGTGAAACTGAAATACAGATACTTGAAAGACGTGGATTATAAATTCTAAATTAAGGGGGCGGTATCGAAATGATAAATCATTTTTATACCGCCCCATTTTTTTATAATATATTAATTTTCTTTAGCTGCATTTACACCTGCAACACGTCCATAGTAAGAACCAGATGATATTGCCATACCACAACCTGGGTATTCAGTACCAAATAGGCCTGGGAATGCAGTTTCTCCTGCTGCATATAATCCTTTGATAGGAGAATTATTAGCATCTAAAACTCTAGCTTCTATATCTGTAACTATACCACTGAAAGTAACAGTAGCAGCTGGATTAAGTTTAATAGCATAATATTTTTCACCTTCTACTGGGATCATTTTATCACTTGGTTTACCAAAGTCTTCATCATTTCCTTTAGCACAAAGTTCATTATATCTATCAACAGTAGATTTTAAAGTTGTTGGATCTAATTCAATAAGTGCTGCTAATTCTTCAATAGATGAAGCACTTGGAGTTGTATCAAGAGTCATTGCATATTGAACCTTAGGATAAGGATCATTACTTGTTGCAATGTAATATCCTAATGAACTTTTCTCTTTAGTCATTGCATCACCAACATTATATTGGTAAGTATATTCATTTACAAATCTTTTTGCATCTTCAGTTACAATAAGACCAGATTCTTCATTAATACCAACACCAGAAGTGTAACTAACATAAACAGTTTGAACACTTGGGTTTTGATAAATTTGAGCACCAGCAGACTCTGCCATAGTAATACCATCACCAACATTTCCAGCAGGAACTTGTGTTGAGTATTTGTTTGTGAACTCGGCATAAGGTGCCATCATTTCTCTATTAGATGCATAACCACCAGTTGCAAGAATAACTGATTTTGCATTAACAGTTACTTTGCTACCATCTTTCTTTACACCCTTAACACCAACAATCTCATTGTTGCTATTTGTTATAAGTTCGTTAGCAGTAACATTGTAAACTATGTCTCCATCTAGTTCATTATATTTATTAAGCATAGGAGCAATAATTTGTCCACCATGACCATCAGTCATACCGCCACCACCTTCAGTGTTATGTACACGCCAAGGTGTTAGTGATGTATGGATTGGTTCAACATCTTGAACTTTAACGCCCATATCTGTCATCCAATTAAATGTATCAAGTGAGTTTTCAACGAAATTCATTACTTTTTCATCATCTAGTAAATCTCCGCCTACTTCTTTAAGGTAATCAAACATTATTTCATTAGAATCTACCATACCTTCTTCTTTTTGGAACTCAGTACCGTTAGCCATAAGCTTACCACCTGATCTAGTAGTTGCACCACCAACGATTCCTTGCTTTTCAAGAACTAAAACATCTGCTCCATTTGCAGCTGCTTCAATAGCAGATGAAAGACCAGCAGAACCGCCACCAACGACAACAACATCTACGTCATATGTTTCATCTTTTGCTTTAGCAGTAGTCTTTTCAGATTTAATGTTTGAAGGTTTTCCACCAGCTTCTTCTACAGCTGCTGAAATTGCATCTATTAAAAATGTTGAAGTATAAGTTGCTCCAGTAACTGTATCAACTGATAAACTTTGTTTTTCTATTATTTCTATTGGAAGTGATTCAAGTGGAGTAGTCTCTAAGCCATATCCAATTGCATATGTTTCATGATGGCTAACGATATTTATATCAGTTATTGATTTTTCATCGAAAGTAACATCAACAACTAAATCACCTTCCATTCCTGGAGTAGTAATTGTGTATACACCTGGAGTGTAATTGTTAACCTCTTTTTTGTCAGTACTACAAGCTGTTGTAGTAGCTAAAGTTAAAGATGCTAGTAGTAAGCATAAAATCCGTTTCATTTGTATTCCCCCTGTTTTTTATTTCACAATAATTATATAAGATACTCTAAGAGGAGTGTCAAATTTTATTTATTTTGTCGATTTATATAGAATTAACAATTAAAATTAGATTATTTTTTAACAATATTATAAAAAAATATATACAAATGTGTCCCCTTAGGGTATCCTTAGTGAAGAACAGGGGGATAATGCTTATGAAATTACAACAGATTTTAGAGTTAACTAAGTTAAGTAAAAAAGCAATATATTTTTATATCAAGGAAGAGTTTATAAAGCCTACTAAGAATTTAGAAAACGGTTACTATAATTTTTCCTTGGAAGATTTAAGTAAATTGCAAGTGATTGTTAATTTAAGAAAAACAGGGATGTCTATACAAGATATAAAAGAAGTATTTTTATATCCAACATTAACAAATTTTTTCATTCACAGGCAGATAAATAATATTAAGAAAAATATATATGAACAAATTTATCAGCTTCAAGCAAGTTATTATTTAATTGATGGATTAGCTGTAAATGCTACTCCTAAAGATATTGAATTGCCTTTAGATGTATTATGTAGGGAAGAGTCAAATAATGAGTCATTATTAGAAGCACATTTTCAAAGTGTTGATTCTAGAATGATTGCTATATTGATTTTAGCACCATTTACAGATATAGAATCAAGTGAATATAACAACTTTTTATGGGAAAAAATTTCAGGTGAACTCAAGCTACAATTAGATAATAATTTAAGTAATCTTAAAAAATTAATTTATAAATTAAGTCCAGAACAAATATATAAAACATCACTTAATGAATATAAGATTTGTAAACGAATTGCAGAAGCAAATGAAGAAGAATTATGCAAATATGAAGAATTATTCTATGAAAGTATAATAAAATTATCGGAAAATATTGAGCTTCAGAATTACTGGAAATTAGTATATGATCCAATTTTGGTGCCGACAATATCATTTTTCGATAGTAAGGCTAGAGTATTGTTAGGAGAGTATAACCCTATGTACACCAGTTATGAAAAAAACATGAATCGGATTGCAGCGAATGTTCTGGAAAAACTTTTGGAAAATTATTCAGTGTTAGAAAAAATATATAAATGTTTAGATTATAAATTTAATATTAAGAGTATTAAATATTCAGAATTAATTTGTATGTACAATTTTAGTACAAGCATGTATACACAATTAGAATTAGAAGATTTAAAGAAAATAATTAATTAAAATAGATACTTTTAATTAATATTGAAATAAATAGTATTATAAAAATGAATTTTAATATACAAAGGAAAAAGGAGAAATTATGTTTAATAAAAAGGATATTAAATTAATTTTAGTTATTTTAATAATAAGTATTGGAATGTTTATGTTTTATAAAATTGTAATGCCTAAGGGGGATTCTATTGAAATTATCCATATGAATGAAATTATCAAGACAGTGGATTCTAATAATGATGATAGACATGAGATAAAAGGAAGTTACGGTAAGATGATAGTAGAGGTAAAGGGTAGTAAAGTTAGGATAACAGAGGAAGAGTGCCCTAATCATATTTGTGCTTCTATTGGTTGGATTGAAAAAGATAGTTATATGCCAATAGTATGTATGCCAAATGATATACTTGTTGCTTTTAAGGTACAAGGTAATGAATAGAACAAAAAAAATGGTATATATATCATTACTTATTTCAATGGCAATTGCCTTGCAAATATTTGAGGGGATTATTGCAATACCACTACCTTATGGAGCAAAACTTGGACTAGCTAATATAATTGCTTTAGTTACTGTAGAAATGTTTTCTGTTAAGGAATTAATTTTAGTAAATTCAATGAGAGTTTTATTAGGATCATTACTTAGAGGGACATTTTTAAGTAGTACATTTTGGATATCTTGTGGTGGGGTAATTCTTAGTAGTATAGCAATTATTTTAGTTAAGAAATTTACAGAGCAATCAATATTAGGGTTATCAATAATAAGCGCAATTTTTCATAATATAGGGCAGGTTATAGTTATTATAATTTTATATGGAAATAGTTCTCTTGCAGTTATATTACCATTATTAATTATTATTTGTATCCCTACAGGAATATTTGTAGGGATATCGGCTAAAGGTATAATTAGCAAGTTGCAAAATATCGGAAGTATATGATTTTGGAGTAATAAAATAAATTAGAAAATCTCGGCGTTTACCGAGATTTTTTTAGTTGTATAAAGAAAACCACCTGCTATGCAGGTGTGTTCAGAATAGCTTAAGCGATG
>JAVWLU010000025.1:0-15320 GCA_036637795.1 Clostridium sp.
AAAAGCATCCCCCATAAAAACAAATTAGAAGTTATTAACTATATTATATCATAAAAATATCAAACAATATTAACCGTAACGGTTCGTAACGATTAATTAGGAGTTGACATTAAAACAATTCAGTATTAAACTGTATTTATATCGTAACAAATCGTAAGGAGTGAATACAGTATTATGAATTTATTTCAAATGAAAACGCAGCCCCATGGTAATGAAAGTTTAAAATCATTTCTCACTAATAACTATGTCTGTATCGGATACCCGAATATAGGGGACTTAACAAGTATTGATAAAGAGGTTCTAAGAGATAGACTTAACTTAGAATATAACTGGAGTGGTAGTCAACTAGGTAATCATTTAGGTATTGTTAACGCATTCGTTAATACTATGCAAAAAGGTGATATAGTTCTAATTACTGAGAATGATTGGGTTCATATAGGAGAATTAGATGAGTATTTATATGATTCTAGATATGAATCAGAGGGTAAATGTCATAGACGTAATGTTAAATGGCTTAAGACTGTAAAAAAAGATGATTTAAATGAGAAAGTTAGAGAACTAATAAAGAATAGAAGTATAGTTACAAAGTTCAAGCACCCTTATGAATTGGCTGAAATTGAATCAGTTCTGAATGGGATTTCTAATACCAAATTCAATAAAATATATGTAGATAATGAGTTAGTTGAAAAGGCTTTAAATGTATTAACTGAAGCATTAGCTTCAAATGATGAAGCACTTAGAGTTAAGGCTGCATCTGAAATATTAAAATATTATAAGTAAAATGAAAAGGTGGCTATAAAAGCCACCTCATTTAACATCTTAACTTGGGTACATACACCATGTTTTAACCTATTAAACTATTCCTCACATCCCCAAGTGGATGTTAAATTAGTGATATTTTCTTTAATCATGTTAATGATACCTCCTGGTAAAATCGAATTAACTAACTCTGTTAATAGGATACATATTAAGCTACAAATAACAAAATTTATTAACCAATTATCTTTAACAAGTTGTCCTAAAAAATTATATAAATTAATCATAGATTGTGAGAGGAATATAGGACTCGAACCTATAATTATGGCTGCCTTAAATAATACAATTTAAATTATTTACCTAAAAAGGAGAATAGTCTTCTCTTCTGCTTAGATCTTCTACCAACTAATTCTCTTCTAATTTGAGATAATTTTTCATCTACTTCTCTTGAACGCTCATCATAATCAATAAGTCTCTTTGTATTTTCCTGCTCTGATTTGATTATATCCTGCATATTCAATATAATTGCTTCTTTAGATTTTATGGTTTCAAGTTGAATCTTTAAGTTCTCTTTATAACTCTGAGCTTGTAATTTTAGCTGTTCTTGAAAATTTATATTTTGTTGTTCAAGCTGATTTTTTAGAAATTCAACTTGATCTTTAAGCATAAGTATAATGTCTATCTCACTTTGAGTATATACTTTTATTTGAGTATCATCCATATCTTCCTCAATTTTTGATATTTCTTTTTCATTAATATCTAAAGATAAAGCTACTTCACTTTCTGCTTCATTCCTTGGAGTTTTTCGTTTCTTAATAACACTTTTCAAATGTTTTAAGCCATCTTCAGTTATAATAGTTTTTCCATCTTCTTTAGTTAAAAATTTAGTATTAAAATTTTCATTAGATATTCTTTTATATAGAGCCTTATCTGATACATTTAGTTCAGCAGCTGCTTCTTTAATGGAATAACCAGTCATAACAATACCTCCCTTAAAACTATTCAAGTAAAATAATACCATATTATGTAAATAGATTCAATTTCAACCGATTTACATATTAAGTTGAAAATAAATAAAAACACCTAGATTTCAACAATCTAAGTGCTTTTATTTCAAACTATTTTCTTTTTCTTCTTGTAGCTACTATTAAACCACCACTAGCTAATAGTGCTAATAATGACATTCCTACGTTCATATTATCACCCGTATTAGGTATAGTTGAATTATAAGTCTTATTCCACTTCTTAGTTTCAATAGTTCTCTTATAGGTAATTACAGGATAGTTCTTAAACTTAATTATTTGAACTATATTATCTTCTTCAACATTGAATTCATAGTAGTTTCCATCAACAACATATCCATCTGGTGATTTCAACTCTCTATAATAATATTGTCCATAGTTTAATTCAGAAGAAGTTGCACTTCCATTTTCATCTGTAGTTATCACTTCAATTAAATTTTTATCTCTATCGTAAATTCCGAATTCTGCACCTTGAAGTTTTTTACTAGAGTTACCATCAATCTTAACTATTTCAAGTTTACCTTTAATTTTTCTATTTTCCATAACTAAGTTGATTGTTTCTCCATGGTTTCTTATTTCAAATTCTATAGGAGTGCTATCTAATACATATCCTTCAATAGTTTTAATTTCTGTTAATCTATATTTACCATATTGTAAATCAGATATTTTAACAATTCCATTTTCATCTGAAACTAATTCAACCTTTGAACCTTGATTGAATCCTTCTAAACATTCAAGTTCAAATACTACATTAGCTAAAGGTTCTTTAGTTTCTGAATAAACTTTTAATAATTCAGCATTTCCCTTAACTCTATCATTCTGCATAGACAATTCAATTACTTGTCCATCTTGAGTAACACTAAATTTAATTGGAGTTGAATTTAATATATATCCTTCTAAAGTTTCAACTTCTGTTATTTCATAATCTCCATAAGGTAATTCCATTGAGATGTAACCTGATTCATCAGTAACTACTTCCCATGCTTGTCCTTGCTCTAAGCCGTTAATTGCTTTAATTGTGAACTTAACATTAGGCATTGGCAATCCTGTTTCACTATCAAGTTTAAGCAATTTCACTTCTGATTTAATTCTCTTATTAGACATTGAAAGCTCAATAACTTGACCATTTTCTTTTACTTCAAATTTAATAGGTTCATTATTTAAAATGTATCCCTCAAGAGTTTTAACCTCAGTGATTTGATATTGTCCATATGCTAATTCTTGTTCAAAATATCCTGTTTCATCAGTTAATATAGACCAGTTTTTCCCTTGGTCTAAACCTGTTAAGGCTTCTATTTTAAATTCAACATTTGGCATAGGTTTTTGAGTATCTTCATCATATTTATAAAACTTCACTTTAGATTTTATAGTTTCATTAATCCAATCAAATTGATTAGTTTGCCCTGCTATAACTTTTACTTCTTTTATTTCATTTGATAAAATATGTCCTTCTAAAGTAGCTAATTCTTTTACGTAGTATGTTCCCTCATTTAAATCAGAGAAAGTAATATTACCATTTGAATCTGTAGTACTTTCTTTAATTAAATTAGTAGCTGCCCCATCTGAATATAAACCAAATTTAACTCCTTGAAGATTTAAACCTTTATCATTAGTTTTATGAAGATTTATAGTTCCTAGAGCAGTAAACTTAACATTAACTGCTGCGAATTTTTCTACAAGATCACCCCATGAGAATTTTAATATATCTTGATAAGCGCCTTTACCATTATAAACAAGAGCTGTAGGGTTTCCTAGGTTTGCTTTAATTGATAAGTTCTTAACTCCATTGAAGTTACTTGTAGATCTTATTTTAAAAGATTCACCTACGTTAAATGTATTTTTGTTATTACCATTTAAATCAACTGACCATACTTCATTAGTAGATGGGAATGTAAAAGTACCAGGAGTTCCACTAGTACCAATAGATTCAGTTTCTTGATATCCATCATACCTTGTAGCTTCTAATGTGTTTTTACTTAATCTAAATTCCATTGATGAGTATGGGCCAATATCAGCTCTATTTGCTAAAGAAACTAATTCATCAACATAAGGATGAGTTCTTTCAGCAAATGCAAGTCCTGGACCTACAAACCCAAGAACCTTCCAAACAGCAAATTGAGTATATTGCTCTGCTTGTATGTCTGATAAGCCATGCTTCTGTTTCAATCCACTTGAGTTAGTAGGATATCCATGATAAGCAACACTTCTTACTTTAGTATTAGTTGATATTGATGGATCTGCATAATAAACATTAACAGGAAAGGCCATTAAAGGTTGCATACAGTAACCTACTGCTCCATCTATTCTCATTGGAGGTATTTTAACTGGTCCTGCACCATTTGTCCATCCACCTACATTTACACCAACTCCAGTAGTTCCATTTGCTCTTGCTTGTTTTTCAAAGTAACTATCAATTTCTGATTCTGACATTGAGTTCCATTCTTCTGCTGATAATCCACCAATTTTAACAGTATGCCCTGTTGAAGCTTCCGTTGTTAAAGCTGGAGTAACAGTCGTCATTGTAATCATAGTAGCCAAAACTAAACTTAATGATTTAAATTTCTTTTGTATTCTATTTTTAAATAACATATTAATCCTTCCTAGCCGAAGTATTCATCCATATCTACATAAATTGCAAACTCAACCCATCCATTTCCTAGATCAGTAACAGTTATTCCGAATCTTTTATAATCAAAATCACCGAATAATTGATTTGCTCCTCCTTCTTGTCCTATCCAAGGAGACCAAGTTTCAGTAAATCTTGTAGTCATAAATCCTGCTCCGTCTAATGATGGATCGTAAGTCTTTCCAAGTCCAATTCCGTAATTAATCATAAATTGTTTTAGTTCATCAATAGTTGGTAATTTAACATCAGGTATAGTTGGTGGTTCTACTGGAATCTCAGGCTCCTGTGGAATACTCACCTCATCTTTAGGTGGTATTACAGGTTGCTCTGGTATATTATCTACAGCATTGCCTGAAGCTTGACCATTTGTATTATTACTAGATGTATTATCAACTGAAGAAATCTCTAATGAATTCTTATCTTCTACAACCTCATTATCTTTTACTTCTAATTCATCATTTGATTTTATTTCATCTTCTACTTTTGAAGTATTATTTGATTCAGATGATATAGTTTCATTAGATTTATCTATATTGCCACTAGGTATATTAGTTACCTCGGCATTTCTATTATTATTTTTTAAACTTACTGTACCTACTAGCAATATTGTGCATATAGTACCTAAAACAATTATTTTAAATTTCTTATTCATTTCAATCCTACCTTCTGTTATCTATCTCTTATTGTTATCTATGTTAATTTATTATTATTTTCATATCCTCATTAACTGCGTTTAAAATAGTTCTGTGTATTTCATTTCCATTAGATTTAATCACTAATAATGTATTCTCTAATCTCTTAGCTAATCTTTTCTTTATTACTAAATTAAGATTTTCATATAGCTCAATTTCTTTAGTTACATCAATTTCAATGATGTTTTTTCCTTTTCTATAAGTTTTTAATCTCTTTGTACCACTATATAAAGTGATATTGTTAATAAAAATCCATCCGATAAATATGAAAGCTCCAACTCCTGTGGTTGCTCCTATTATTACTGGTATATTTGCACCGTTAATTTCTTCAACTGTATAATTAGCTACAGTTTCATATCCAACAACATCCTTTTTCTCAACTTCACCAACATATTTAATCTTAGCTTTGTAACTATTAACTGTTTTCTCATGATGAGGAACTATTGTTGTGTATTCAACCTTAGCACTATATAATGTAGGTTCATTATTTTCAAATTCAATAGGTGTAAATTCAGCGTTAGTTAATTCGTAATTTTTATCATTTTCAACTAACTTTGTAACATCTTCACCCATTTGATTAACTTGTGATGCCGTTAATGTTAAAGTTTTAGATATTGTCTCTAATGTCTCCCAATACGACTCATCTTCGCCTGCAATCTCAATTGAAGTAACCTCTTTGGCTGTTAATGTTGAAGTATTACCTTCATCATCTTTAAACTCTAAAGTAGGATACTTATTAATAATGTCTTCAATGTTAGTTGTATCAACTATTATCTCTTTAATTTCTTCAATAGCTTCCATTTTGGAATCAGTTACCTGATTTTCGCTAACTACATTATTAAGACTTAATAAATACCTTTTACCTTCATGTTCTATTTTTATTTCATTATCAATTTGATCTGATTTTACATCAAACTTCTTTTCAACTAGACCTGTATAAGCAGATGTACTAATAGAACCAAAAGTAGTAAGTGTAGCAACTATTGTTGCAGCTAAAATGTACTTCTTTTTCATTATTGCCCTCCTTCGTTATTTGAATATATTTAGAAATTGCTCTCTTAGTGTTGGGTTAAGTAATACCGTTGCTCCAACAGAAAGAATCCCCATAAGGATTAACCATGTAATAATTCTAATTAATCCTTCAAATTTATATGATATGATTTTAAGAAGCCTCGTCCATTTATTTTCATTTATAACTACAACTTCTTTATCATTATCAAGCTTATAATATTTCTTTGCTTCAAAAGCTTTTTTATCTTGTTCTTCCTTAGCTTTGCGCTGTTCAATAACATTACTGTATAGCTTTCTTTTCACAACTAACCCCTTCCCAGAATAGCTGAAAGTAGTCCTTTCTTTTTACTACTTGAATTAGAATCAGAAACTTTGAACTCTTGTAGTATAGATTGATAAGTATTACTAACCAAACTTATATGTTCAAAGTACTCTATAAATAGAACTTCTAATCCTGGCATATTTTCAACTATGTCTGAACGATATTTAGACATATTAAAAAGATACTTAACTCCATTAACGACTTGTTGATCTGTTAAAAATCTAGATAAATACTTATCTTCCCAGACCTGTGTTCCACACAACACTAACTTTATATCAGTCCTATAAAAGTCTTTAACACTCTCATCACTATAAGATCCAAAGTCTACAACTATATACTGATAGTCTAAATTAAGTACCTTCTTATATAATTCATCTATATTAATTGAAAAGTAATCTACATTTTTAAATGTAAACATATTATCTTTAACTTTAATTTCATAGGCTTCAGCTATATCCAAGAAATCTTTTTTAAATTCAACTACTGCAACTTTATAATCTTTAGCTAAATACTTTGCTATTGATATACTGTTATAAGTTGTTCCAATTCCTTTTTTAACCCCTATAACACCAATAATTACTCTATTAAAAACATTCTTATCTACCTGAATAACTTTTTCTACAACACGTTCAACCTCAACAATTTTCTCTACTTCTACGACTTTTTCAACTTCAACAACCTTTTCTATTACCTTTTCAACTTCAACGATTTTCTCTACCACTTTAGGTTGTTCTATACTTTGCTTTGGTATTTCTGGTTTAGATTTTTTTTCTTCTTTAATATCAGATTTAGTAGCTATTGGGCTATTTTTAACTTCTTCATAAAAACTAGGTAAATCATCTAATTCCTCAATATCTTCATCACCAACTACATTGTTAGCTTTATCATTTGAAATATATAAATTATCTAAATCTAGGTCATCCAAATCATCAAATTCATTTTCAATATCAGATATAAAATTCTCTACTTCCTGATTATCACTTTTTATACTTTCAACACTTTCTTCAATGTATTCAGATGGTATATTTTCATTATCAATAATCACCTTACTAGAATTGTAATTAACATCTACTAAGGTATTATAAATATCTGTATTTATTAGCTTTCCTCTAATATCTAAATCTGTATTCTCTATTAGATACTTTAATTGCTCATTAGTGTATATTTCTTCAAGCTTATCAAAAAATCGAATTATCTCTTCTGAATTTAATTCTTTCATTTTTTCTAATAGCATCAACAGCTCTGTTTGTTCAATTAAATCTATATCTTTATCATCAAGCAAATTTATTGCATCTGAAGCATTGTAGTACACCCTGGCCATATTAATATCCCTACCACACTTTATTAATTCAGAGATATTAATATTAGTTGAATCATCTTCATATAATCCATCCAATACTCCTAAGTTATAAAGCATTTGTGGTAATTTAGAATTCTTTTCATCACTATCCATCAGAAGTATAATTCTACTCGCTAACTGGCTTTTAAATATATAATCTATTTCTGAAAATAAAATAGCCTGTCCATCCAATGTACTATTAATAATCAAAACATCATATTGCTTTTCTTTTAACAATTTAAATGTATCTAACTTATTATTCGTAACATCAATGTCCAAGCTTTCTTTGTAATTCTTCTTATATAATTTAGAAATTTGCTTGCTGGAATTTATGTAATTTAAAGCAAATAATACTCTCACAATTCCACCTCACCTCAAATATTGCCAATCACTATTGATTAGCCAACGAGTAAAATTATATCACGTATTTTTATATAATAAAACGTGAGTTTAACTGGTTTTATAGCTACTTTATTCCAATGAATTTTTATCTAATTTTTAAAAATTTTAAACAAATTAATTTTATTATTCTTCTCTTTTTTTATTTCTTCTTTATTTACTATAGGATCTGATACTATGGCATAATAATCTTTTGCTTCTTCCATAGTTCTTTCATTATTCAGAAGATGAATTATATAGTCTGAATCAACATCAGCTTCAAATACTCCATTATATATTCCACTGTTTAAAAGCTCAACTAATAAGCTACTATCCCTATACTGTTCCCCTATTATCAATATAGAATTACTATTAGCCATATCAAATATCTTGATTATATCTTTAAGCTCCAAGTCTTCTTCTAAACTTTGGCTTAATATAATTGTATTTTTTTCATTTTCGAGTTCCTCTATTAAAGCCAATTTATAATATACCCTATCAATATCATATTTAACTGATTTCAACTCTCCATATATCTCATCATTATTTCTTAATTCTAAAGCATATAAAATCCTCATGACTCCCTCCTTAATAACTTAATATTATAGTTTTACCTTAATTAGTTTTTTTATTTTAACATTTTACTTATAAATACTTATTAAATGAAAAACCCCTATCTGTCCAAAATTACAGATAGGGGTTTTATTAAAATCATTAGCTAAGTAAATCACGAATTTTAGTTTCTAGAGTTTGTTTTCTAATTTCATAAAATTTATAAAAATCCTCAAATTCAAGGGATATATCATTCGTTATCATTGCTTCTTCAAAAAACCTTGTCTTTTGCTCATCATTCATATCGTTATAATAATCAATTAACCTCATATCATTCTTACTACCATTGCTTCTCCCCTCAAGTAGATGAAGGTTGGGAAGTTTATTACGCACTGCTCTCCAATTCTTCCAATCAGCAACAGCAATTGAAGCTGGTTTATTTCCATCGAATCTACTTACAGGATGCAAATGGTCTTGCTCATACTTAAAATTCTTATTTATCCACTCTATATTTAAATAATAAAGAACTTCACCCGCAACTCTACTACCTTTCTCAGAATTGAGTATATCTTCAATTTTACCATCCGTTATTCTAAGATCATTAATTTGATCAAGCATATCTATAGTAATTTCATAATCAAAACTATTAATATTAGTTTTCATTTGCTGTAGTTTTCCAGTAGTTCCTGATTGATAAAATGTAAAGAAAATTGCTCTAAGTAAATAAGCACGAATAGCACTTAAATTATTACTATACTCAGAATTATAATAGATATAATAAATTATTGGTAACAGCACATTCCAACTACTAGCAAATCTACTAACATCAATTTTCATTTCCTTCAGTAATTCTTCAAGATTAGTTAGAGTTTTTTTAAACATAGTCCAATCATTTTTTAAATTTTCAGCAATAGACTTATTTATATTTGACTTTACTACATCTCCATATAACATTAATGCTGCACGTATAATGAAATCTGTTCTAAAACCTACATATGAACCTACTAGAATTTTCCCAAATTCACTTCTTGCACTTGGCCAATAAGCCTCAAGAATTGACATAGTAATATCTGATTTACTAAGCGCTTTTCCCCCACTATTAAATCTTACAAACATTTCCAGAGCATCTTCTTGATTCATATCTATAATTTCAGTATACCGAATTAACTTTTCCTCAAATATTTTTTTATAAAGTCTATTTAGTACCGTTCTTGCATAATCCTTACTGTCTGCTGGTACATTTACAATAACCTTTTCTATTTCACTCTCCCTGGTAGTATCATCTTGGAATTTTTCACCTAGTATATTTTTCAATTCAAACTGAGTTGGACTTATTCTTCCAATCTTCTCACTAAATTTAATATCAAATTTCTTGCTATTATATTCTTCTTCATCAACTGAATTTTTATTCTTATTTAATTCTATTAGTAATTTTGTAATAATCCTATCTCCACCCTTTTTTCTAGCATTTTTCGGACGAATATATGCTTCTCCAAGTAGAGATAGGTATAATGATGTCAGTCTTTGTTGTCCATCTAGTATTGCAGTATTAGTATTTTTAACATCGATACTTGTTAATTCATAGTTTACACTATCAGCTGACTTTCTGCTATCAAATGTAACTTCAGATAAAAAATCACAAAAATATGTATCCCATGAAACATTCGAATCATCAACATGCCAAAATAAAAATGTTGCAATTGGATAATCTAATAAAATGGAATCCCAAAGTTTTTCAATCTGCTCCATACTCCAGACATACTGCCTTTGAAATGCCGGCATTACATATTTACCTGTTTTTATGTTCTGTAATGCTTCGTAAATTGTTATGCTATTGTCAATAAGTTTACTCATTCCCTCACCCTCTTAAATTCCTTTGTTTATTTATAACTATAAATTTATATTCACTAAATTTTATTTTACACTACATTTCATATATATACCAGTTGGTGAGTTCATCTCTGTTTGCAATGGTTTTATATTTATCTAAATAATAATTTTTATTATTATTGGAACTATATTCAGAAGTATTAATAATATAAAGCTAAACTTAACTAAGTATCTTCCCTGAAGCTTAAATCCTAAATCATTTTTACTTACTATGAGCTTAGTTACACCTACATACGCAAGAATAGCAGATATAATAAAGCTATTCCTTTGTAAGAATAAAACTACACTATTAATTCTATCTGTAAATGATACTTGGAATATTAAGCTTTTATCTCCCTGAATATACATCATAATCAGAGGTATATTTATATACAGCAAGAATACTAATGATATCCCTATTAAAGAGACAATTCCTCTTTTTCGCTTAGCTAAATCCCTGCTCCCGAATATACCTAGATATATTAACATCACTAAAATATACAATGCATATACCGATATAACAACATTTCTACCATCTACAGTTATTGTCTTTACCCATTTCATTATTACACTACCTAAATCAATTGTATGGCCATTACTATAACTATTAATTTCTTCATACTGATTAGTATAAAAGTCAGGTAACATTTGCTTTTCATCGATACTTTCATTTAACTGCTTATTTTGCTCTATTATTTTTTCCTCTAAGGATGCTGCATTTACACTTATAGTCCTAATGAAAGAGAATCCTAATACTAAAAATAATATTATATATATCTTCTTAATACTGCTAGTCTTACTCATTTATATTACCTGTTACGTAATCAGATTTTTTAATTTCTAATTTACTTATCTTTTCTTCTGACTTACTTATAAGTTGAGCTAACTCATTATTCTTTGATTCTAAGCTGTTAATAGCTGATATATTACTATTTATAGTGCTTTCAGTATTAGTAAGCTCAGTATCTATTTGATATTTCTTTTCTTCTTCTAGCTTTTTATTCTTATCTATTATAGTTTCTATTGCTAATTTATTCTCTTGAATTAGGTTCTCATACTCTGATATTTGAGTTTCAATACCTGAAATCTCTCTATCAACAATTTCAATATAATACTCTTTATCACTTTTTTGAACTAATGAACTATCATTAACAACATCTTCAATATTAGAGTAGAATTTAAATGGTCCTACGGCCTCATTCTCTTGATTATTTGGGTCATCTAAATACACTTGTAATGATAAATATGACCACCTTTTATTATGTGTTGTAATAACAACATATTCATTATCAGTAACTTTAATAGCCGTTACTGGAATTAATGTTCCTGGATCTACTTTACTTCTTAACTCAAACCTTGGTTTTAAATCTCTATTGATATTCTTATCTTCAACTTTAACATTGAATTTTATAAATCCATTGGTTAAATTGTACTCTCTATCCTGTAATGAAATATTAATTGTATCATATGATAAAGGAGTATTTAATGCTGTGCTTATATCACTACTTGTACTATTAAATAGCATATTGGAGGATAAGAAAAATAATAATCCTCCACTAAAGATAATAGTAAATGCCATATACCTAAATCTACTATTTCTTTTTATTATATATAGTAACTCTTCTAGTTTTTCTTTAAATAATTCTAATTTATTAGCATTCATATCTACTCACTCCCCTCTGGAACTACTCTTGTGGCTGCATAGAATATTGGCTTCCAATAACTATTAAACTCTGCTATAACAACACCATTGCTAACTCCACAATGTATGAATTGATTATTTCCTATATACATTCCCATATGGCTGTTTGTTCCCTCTGTATTAAAGAATACTAAGTCTCCTGGTATCATTTCATCAAAGGCAACTCTTTTCCCCATATTTATCATTGTATATGTCGTAGCCGATTCTACAGGTCCTAATTTAAGACCTGCTTGCTTATACATGAAGTGGACTGAACTAGAACAATCAAAAATACCTCTATCAATTTCCGCTTGCTTTCTTCCTCCACCATATACGTAAGTTGTTTTTCCAATCATGCCCTTACCTACTTGTATAGCTCGTCCTATTACCCCATCTATATCAACTGCAATTCCACCTTTTCTAAATTCCATAGCAGTTTCATATACTCTATTAGGATAATTAGAATGGGCATTATCTAAATCAACAGTCATACCAGCACCTTGTCCATAATTGTACACTGCAAATAATCTTCTTAATGACTCCCTTAATACTGGATTATCTTCATCTGCATCCCAAGGGAACAACTTCATATTTTCAACATTGAATGGTTGAATTGTATCTACTATTCCACAAGCTTTCAGCGCATAATTACCTTTTTCCATTAATGAAAATGATCCAGCAAGTATTTGCATTTTACTATCTTTAAGAAATACATCCCATGCTTCTTCACTATTTGAATAGCTATAGCCTGCTTCTTTAAACCATTTATCTAATCCTTTATTTAAATAATAATCCCAGTTACTAGCTCCATCATTTTCATATTTTCTAAATTGCATTAGTCCATATGCTCCTGCTGAACTAACTACATCCATCCTAAATGATGACTCATGCTTACACACAGCAGCTAAAACCCAATTAGGTATTCCTGATACTTGAGAAGCATAATTAAAGTCTTCAATATATTGAGCAGGAACCTTTCCTTCTAAGTTTCCAACACCACCAATAGCAGTATTTTTATTAGTTGTTACAGCCATAGTTGCAACCATTATAAGCATTAAAATTAATACTACTGGTCCACTTGTTCCTATACTCCATAAGGCGTATTTACCTACCTTTTTTACTAATCTAATCTCAGTTGAACTTGTAGCTTCCATAATTCAACCTCCATTACCTAGCGTAGTAATCAACTACTTTAAATTCATTTTTTATTTTTTCAACGCCAATAACATACTCTGTAAAGCCTTTACTTACAACAATATCTCTATTATCAATCCAATTCCAATATACAATTACGTTATAATATAATTTTCCTTCATCAACTACATATTCAAATGAATCTGACTCAACATTCTCTAATTGCATTTCCTTAATATTCTCCTTGGCACCAGGCCATGAAAATGGTTCTATCATATCTCTAACAAAACAATCTTTTGATGCATATTTCTTAGCCTTGTTTAAATGCTTATCTGGATTACTTCTTTCATATAAAGCAATCCCCTGAGCAAAATTTTCAACTACGTTTTTTGATTGAATAAGTTCTTCAAATGAAAAATGATCATTCCACCAATACTCTTTTATCCATTCAATGTTATTAATCTCTAATGTTTCTCTATCTGTATTTCCCTGTATGATAGATGATTTATATCCATCCTCTATTTTTACTATCTTATCAATCCTAGTTGCTTCTTCATCATTACTATAATCAGAAGTATTATTATTACTTTCAATAGCTGGCTTATTTTCTTCTTTCTTGCTATCAGCTCTATTACTAAAGAAGTTAAATCCTAATCCAAATATAAAAGCTAATAAAGCTACCCCTAAACCTATTACAAATTTCTTATTCATCTTATGCACCACCTTCAAATAGCTTTAACTCTTCGTTTGTTGCATCTATTTTAAATGTAAGATTCCTATCTCCATTTATAGCCATTACACATTCACCTTTTCTTAGGAATGGAATTAGCTCTATTTCAGATGATGTAATCTGATTTGAGAATATCTCAGCTATAGCTTTTTTAGCATTGTTATCTTGTTGTAATATGAATTTATATTGAGATAGCTCAAATAGTGTCTTTAACTTGCTTAATTCCTCTGTAGAACAGCTTTCAGGCACAACATCTCTTATACTCTGTGTAGCTAATATAAGCCCTGAGAAGTACTTTCTTGCTTCTCTTTCATATCTAATTAAATAGTCAACAGCAATCATATTATCAGTATTAACAAACTTATGAGCCTCATCTAAGATAAGTAAATATTTTTTAGCTTCATCAAAAGTTTTAATTCCACTTTCAAACATCTTCTTTTCTCTAATTCCTTGTTGCAGTGCATTATTCCAAAGCATTGTAAGTATATTAAATGTCTGAGCTTCAAATATTCTCTTATCAAATTGAGTTAAGTTTTTAACCTCAAAACTTACTATTTGCTCTTTATCCATATTTTCTATTGAGCTATGGCCATTGAATAAAGCTCCATAATCTCTTACAATTCCCTCAACATTTAAAATAATATGTTCTAGTCTTTCTTGTCTTGATTGAGTTAAATTATCTCTTACAATGGAAAATTCACTATCTGAATATAATTGTCTCTTAGCATATTCAACTAGTTCCTCCATAATAGGATACTGAAGAGTATTATATGTAGTAGCCTTACTTCTCTCTATTCCATAGTCTGTATAGAAATCCGATAATACTTTTTCAAACTCTCTTATTTCAGCTTGTTCACTGTTTGGAGATATGAATTGATATATCATACTAACCTTAGATAAATGAAGCATGAATGAATTTTCTTCATTAACCTTATTAGTTGTTTCATCTATTACAGTTGCAAAAATTTGAAGTGGGTTTATTATCCCATCACTACCATCTAAAGCTACTACTTTACCACCAAGGGTTGTTACTAGCGTTTTGAATTCTCCTGCTATATCTAAGACTCTAATTGTATTGTTTACTATTGCATTATTGACTAAAAGTTTCTTCAAGAATGTGGACTTACCACTTCCCATCATTCCTACTACAAGAGCATTATATGACTTTCTAATCTCATTTCTTGTGAATAAATCAAATAATACATTCC
>JAVWLU010000025.1:15420-23558 GCA_036637795.1 Clostridium sp.
GCATTATATGACTTTCTAATCTCATTTCTTGTGAATAAATCAAATAATACATTCCCACCTGTTCTTGTAGTTCCAATATAGATACCTGTTGGATCTGTTAATTCAGAATAGTGGAATGGATATCCTCCCCCTAAAGCAAATGATGGAATTTGTTTTCCTTGCCTATTCGGTAATTCCTTAGATTGCTCTGTAGCACCCTTAAATAAAGCTTTCCACTCATATTCCTGCTCATTAAGGAATACTGAACCTCTAAATCCTTCATTAGTTAGATTTTCAACTATATGCTTAACTCTATCTTCTAACTCCTTAGAAGTCTTAGCTGATACATATAATCTGATTGTAACTAGATTTATTACTTCATCTGATTGAGTTATTTCTTCAACTAAATCAGTTAAATTTCTTGATTCAGCAGCTGCATTAATTTTATCTACATTATCATTTATGTGATAATATCTATCAGCTTGTTCTCTTATTGATTTATTAAGTTTATCAAGAGATATTTTCCTATCTTCTGTAGCTATATCTACTGTAGCTACTACATCTTCATATGATAAAATACTTTCTAACCAAAAATTATCTACATAAGTAGGTAAATCATATATTTGAATACAAGCTTCGTATCCATCACCTTTAACTACTTGTCTATCCTCAAACTTTATCCCACCAACAGGCTGTATTTTTTTAATCAGATATGGATTATAATTAATCTCTTTAGCCATACTAACTCCCCCTAATTCAACTTAGTATTGAAATTGTTCAACTTAAATAATATTTTCAACTTCTTTTCTAACTCAATTTCTTCAACCTTGAAGGCAACATTTTGGTTTATATATAAAATTCTTTCTCTATCCTCAATTTCTTCCTTATTACTAGCAAAAATCATGATGTAAAACTCTTTATCGAATCTATTTTGTTCTAAAAATATTAACTCATCTAACTTTCTTTGTAAGAACTTCTTAGCTATTGGATTAGTTGTTACTTTAAGATTCTTTTCAATGTGCATTTGCTGTGTTGTTGTATTAACAGGAAAGTTCATACTAAGTATCTTGAAGTCTTCTGAATAAGCTCTTAAGAAACTAATAAAGCTATAAATATGTCTTTGTATATCACTCTCTGATAGTGCATGCACATCCTTTGTTTTAATTTGATATAAATCCATATATCCATACTTCATAATGAATCTATCATCTTCATCTATATCAACAAAATCCATAACATCCTTTGTATAAACTGAGATACTTCTATCAGTCTTTTTAAGATTTTTCTGTTCTTCCTTTAATCTCTTCTTTTCTTCCTTAGCCTTTATTTTTTCTTCTTTACTTAACTTAACTTTTTCCTTCTTTTGCTTTTCCTCTCGCTCCTTAACCTTTTCTTTACTAGGTCTAATACTTATATCATCAAGTTTCTTAAATCCCATTTTTCTTTTGCCCCCTATTTTATTTATAATTTCTAATGAATTTTCACAAATAAAAATCCTAGCAACTACTAGGATTTTTAATTTTGAAAACTAATTTACATTCTTCTATAAACTTTGTTATCTTTTTTAAATGAATAATATATACTTTGATATAATCTTCTCTTAGGATTTGATCTACTCTTACTTAGTAGAAACAATGTCCCTGCAACTACAAACAGATAATAAAAAACTATAAATGGTTGATATACTAGAGGGGAAAACATCACACTTACCATCAATGCAATTATTGAAATAAGGAAGTCCTTCAAGTATATTGACTTACTAAACTTAATTTCAGTTGAAATTTCTTTAGGTATAATGTACTTCATTATTTCTCTCCTCTATTTTTTGTAAAGTTTCTTGGAATAACATCACTCTTTTTATTACTATTTAAGCTGTGCTTACCATTTGTATTTATGCCATCCATCCTTTGTCTTCTTCTACTAGTATTTAAATCTGATCTTTTACTAGAAGTTTTTTCAGAATGATTATTTAATGCTTCATTAAATTCAACATCTGCTGGTACATTAGACTTATAAGTATTTAAATTATCACTACTACATTTATCTACTGCACCACTTTCTTTTCCTGGTTCGCTAACATTATCGTTATCTTTGTTATAGCCAGACTCTTTCATATCCTGTTCAATACCACTGTATTGTGGTGAACTAATATTCTTTCCTTGGCTTTTACTATTATCCTCTTGCTTTACTACACCAGCTATTGAATTATCAATACCTGAAGTACTATTAGATTCATTTATATCATTTCCATCTGATTGACTTCTTGATATATCATCTGAATTCTGCACTCCATATTTCTCAGCAGCCTTTCCATATGCATCAGTCATTTTCATAGCACCTTTGGTTGCTGCATCCGTTAATCCAGATTTATCAGATAACCCCTTACCATATTTCGCTGCTGCAACACCAGTCTTAATAACTCCACCTGCAACCTTTCCAGTAGTCTTTCCTGCACCTGCAATACCTTTTCCAATTTTACCTACCCCTGCTATTCCTACTGCTGTTCTAGCTAAGCCACTATCAACTTGTGTTCCTAGTAGTTTCTGAATTATAGTTGGTCCTTCAAGTAATGCTATTGAAGTTCCTAATAATATAACTAAGTTAGTTATAACTCCAATCCATCCAGTACCTAGTTGTTGGGTCTGAATCCATCCTGTAAATTCTGCATATAAGTTCATGCTGAATACCGATACCATCAAAACTGCAAAGGTAGCTATTATATGTGTTAAAAGCTCTTTAGCTCTTTTGCCTTCTTCGATATCTGTAAATATTAATATAGTTCCTACTATTCTATCTAATGCTAAATTAAACACTATCTTAACGGTTTTAACACCCATAAGTAGAAGTGTAATACCAACAATAATAAAATTTGCTATAATAGAGAACCAATTTACATAGTATCTATAATACCCATCTCTGCCTGTTAACATTGTCTTATTAAAATTTTTATCTATTACATTCCCATTATTATCAAAGTCTAATTCTTTTTCTACAACCTTTTTATTAGTTTTATTATCAATATTAGAACTTTTTAAAACCTCACTCATATCTATATGTTTTAATACAGATGGTGGTATATCATTGTACGTTGTTACATTGGAAGGTAGCTTAAACCCCTCATATTTAGCATATTTCATTAAATCATGTAAATTAGCTTTAATTACTCTATCTGAAAGTAGCCCTTCACCTGTATTTGTGCTAATACTTACACTACCAGTTAAACTACTAACGATCTTAACTCCTTGACTAAATATAATTGGTAATGCCATTACAACAACTATAACCAATAACGCTCCTGTAAAAGCATTACTTTTATTATCTCTTTTAAAGATTAGCTTATATCCTAGAATTGCTATTGATATGGCTAAAATAGCTACCATTATACCTGATAATACACCTATATTACTTTCAACAATGCTAGAACTTACAAAGTTAATTACCTTATACGTGTTATGGACAACTGTATCAATAATGTCTACTAATTTCTTTAGAAACATTACAATTCCCCAACCTAATTCCCTTAGTAAGTCCTTAAACATATTATCTGTTACTAATAGATCTGAAAGGTCTTGGAGTACCTGTGCTGGACTCACTTATAACACCTCCGAAATAATCATTTAATTTCTATCTCTACTAGAAACCAATGTTTTGCTTTAAGAATGAAGCTAATGCTGTTGCTCCAAGAACTACTACTAATCCTATTGCAGCACCTACATACCAAGGTCTTGCCTTTCTAGCACCTTCAGCCCCACCCATTATTTGAATAACACCACCTGCACAAAATGCAATTGCTGCTGCTGGAACTGCTAAAACTTGAAGCCACTTAACAACCTCATACATTAAATTTGAAATATTACTTACTACATCTACACCCATTTTTATTTCCTCCTACGTAATTTTATATTTTATTTTTAAAAGAAGATTTTCTTCTTAATAAACTAATTATTATACTTTAAATAATACTCCCTAATCTATAAGTGAGAAGTAAATCACTGAACGTTGAAAAACAAGTTATACCAATACTTACAAGTAGTTTTACTCTCCTTATTTTATTATAATTGTATTATAAAATAAGGAGGTGAAATCAGTGCTAAAAGCGTATAAATATAGAATATATCCAACTAAAGAACAGGAGATATTAATTACCAAAAACTTAGGTTGTACTAGATTTGTATTTAATCATTTTTTAGATTTAAGAATTAAAACTTATGAAAACGAATCTAAGTCTTTAAGTTATAATGATAACGCTAAAGCATTAACTTTATTAAAGAAAGAATTAACTTGGCTTAAAGAAGCTGATAGCGTATCATTGCAACAAACATTAAAAGATTTAGATAGAGCATATACGAACTTCTTTAGAGATAAATCAATTGGTTTTCCTAAGTTTAAATCTAAGAAAAATAACAAAAAATCATACAGAACCCAAAACAGTAAAGGGAATATTAAATTAATTAAAAACTATATTCAATTACCTAAATTAGGATTAATTAAATATAAGAATAGTAGACCCTTTAATGGTAAAATAAATTCTGCTACTATATCCCAAACCGCAACAAACAAATATTTTGTATCAATATTAGTTGAAACTGAAAACTTCCAATTGCCTAGACTAGACACTTCAATAGGTATAGACTTAGGAGTTAAAGAGTTTGCAGTTATATCTAATGGAAAGAATGTAGCCAATCCAAAGTTTCTTAGAAATTTAGAATACAAACTAAAATTCCAACAACGTAGTCTATCAAGAAAGAAGCTAGGATCTAAGAATTGGTTTAAACAAAAATTAGTAGTTGCTAGACTTCACGAAAAAATTTCTAATATGAGATTAGATTTCTTACATAAATTATCTACTACATTGATTAATGAAAATCAAATAATCTGTATAGAAGATTTACAAGTAAATCAAATGCTCCAAACGAAACAACAATCTAAAAATATTAGTGAAGTATCTTGGTCAATGTTTAGAACTCAATTAGAATATAAAGCTAGTTGGTATGGAAGAATTATATCTGTTGTAGATAAGTCTTTCCCAAGTAGTCAGCTTTGCTCTGCTTGTAGTTATCAAAATAAAGAAGTTAAGAAATTAAGTCTAAGAAAATGGACTTGTCCTAACTGCAATAGTAACCACGATAGAGATTATAATGCTAGTATCAATATTCTAAATGAGGGATTAAGGATAATTACAGGGTAGGAACTATCCTTTAGCTTGGTAATATTACTTTCAGTAGAAGGTATTACCCAAGAATCTCACACCTATTAGGTGTTGAGAGTGTTCAATCAGAAGTATTAATTTATCTTGATTAAAACTAATGTTTAATCTCCTACATAACTCGCCATCTTCATCTTTCTTACCTGACTTAATAATATTTCTTTTATCTAAAGTTGGTTCATTGATCCATTCAGAAATAATATTAGCTATTAATTTATTTACTGTTATTTTTTCTAAATCCAAGTCATTATCAATGATGTGTTTAGTTAGGTCTCTATTGAGCTGTTTACTAATATACAAACTCATAATCTTTTTATTATCCATTTAACCTCCCATCCTACTAAAACAAGAAAAAGAAGCTAGCTTAATTAAATAAACTTGCTTCTTCTCATTAAATACGTTAATAGTAATCTATCTTAAAATAACATTTACTGTTCTATTATATACACCCTAGTCCCAATAGAATTGGTCCAGCTAATTAACATTCAATATTTATTTTTAATTCTTAATCATAATACAAAATAATTTGCATTATGTCTAATTGAAATGTATGGTAGTATTACTGAAATTATCTAATATTATTTTTTTACTAATACTTTAACATTTATATCAGTAGGCTACTTACCTTTTTCTAATCATAATTAGATAACTTAAATACTCAATATACTCCTCTTTACTGCTGTTTAGTATTTCCTTTATAAATACTTCTTCTTTAGCTATGCCTTTATATTTCTTTAAAAAACTTTTTTCATCATCCTCTAAATAATTTAGAATTGCCTTTTTAGCAGGATATACCCTTGGGTAATAATACACTATATTTTCTTCTCCATAAATCTCACTACTATTCACTCTTCCGTATTTCCCTAAATCCCCAACTAAATTATCAAGTTTTTCTTTAATACCATCTATAATTTTATAATTCCAATCTTTCTCCTTGATAATACCTTCAAATTTGTTAATCTCATTTTTCAAATGTTCTAATATGGTATCAGTAAATCCAGGATTACAATGACATCTTCCTCCCCAATACCTTGGTCCACCTATATATTCATATAGAGTTTCAATGTATTTACTACCACACCTATCACATTTTACTTCTCTTGTATACTCTAAGCTTACATGCATATTCATCTTGTTCACCTCATCCTTTTTAACTTATAGTAACAATGATTATTATATAAGTAAACAACAACCCGCTCTTGGAGTAATTTACAATTTTATGGTATTATTAAATGTATAAACTATATGAGATATTTCTATTAGATTTCTCGTTATTGAAAATTTAAATATAATCTCAGATATAGCTTGTACTACCAGATAAACCTGCTAATAAAAATCAAGTATTTTTTTATAAAAAACTAGATTTTTTTAATTCAGTATTTTTAAACATGACAAATAGACCAGCATATATTGCTGGTTCTTATGTTATAATTTAACAATTATTATCTATATAACTCCATAACTCTGGCATAATAAATATGTAAAAACTTATTAAAGCCTGCTATTTTAGCAACTTTATTAGCTTTCCCTTCTGATTCTTTCTTTTTTATGTATAGGTAAACTGTATCATCTATAGGCTTACTTTGCTTCAAGCACGTCATGGCCTCAAATCCAACTTTACGTAATGTTGATGATCCACGTTTAGATATATGTCTATCAGTTCCAGTAAACTTTCCAGATTGATATGGTGGAGCATCAATTCCAGCATAGGCTACGAGAGCTTTTGCGCCGTGAAAACGCCTTACATCACCTATTTCAGCAATTAATCTTGGAGCAAGTACATCTCCAATACCATTCATTGCTCTAATAATGTTATATTCAGGTAAAACCCTTGCTATTTCTTGCATTCGTGATAAAATTTTCGTGAGAGTAGCAACTATCTCTCTTATGATTTTTACCGATTCATGTACCAGCATTTTGGTTGATGGGGTACTGGATGGTAACGTTGGAATACCGTCTTTAGCGACTGAATAAATCTTCTTAGCTTTATCTTCGCTTTGACGGTATTTATTTTTCTTAGCCCAACTGTTATAACTTTGAATGAATTCTTCTTCACTTAATTTTGTAATATTATCAAAGTGCCAGTATTCATCAACAAAATCAGCAAGCTTATCCTTGCCTGCGGTCTTATTCCAACTACTAAAAAGAGTTTTGATACCAGGCATAGTATAATCAAGGAGATGAGTTAGTTCTAATATATTTTCTACTCTTAATTTCATATAACTTCTATATTGTCTTCCGAGTAAGCGCAGCTCTGAATAAATTGCTTCACTTTTAGTATAATCTTTAAGATGATGCCAGAAATCAATCCCATAGTTAGCTACAACTATAGAGTCAATTTTATCAGTTTTAGGATTCCTAATTCCTTTACATCTATAACGTTTCATTTCTAGCAGATTAACTACTGCTACAAAAAAGTTTTGATCTTTTAGATAAGTTAAAATAGGCAAATGGTACACACCTGTTGCTTCCATCACTATTTTTATCTCACCACTAAATCGGCTTATCAGCGACGTAAGATTGCATAGTTCATTATCAGTATGGTTAACCTCAAATGGCTTTAAAAGTATTTCACCACAAGGTTTTACAACACATACTGTACTTTTTTCTTTTGACACATCAATACCTACACTAATCATATTAACCTCCTAATTTAATTGTTTTATAATTGTTTCCATCCACACTTATTGAAATTCATTTTCGTTAGTTACACGAAAGCCTACTAGAGGTTTCAACCTGCTTAACCGAATTATTACAATAAGAGAATGGCTGACAGTTTATCGGACGGGTGTAATAACCCAATAGAAATTGCGTCATACCAATTATTCCCTTATTATAAAGGTATAAGTGTAGATAGTTAAGTGATATTTCACTTAATCTCTACACTTATATAGTACGAAATAGGAATTTAGCGATTAGAGTATTTTAATTGAACAACTAATATTAGTTAAAA
>JAVWLU010000026.1:0-23168 GCA_036637795.1 Clostridium sp.
TGCAAGATAAGCCGTAAGCGGAGTTCTGTATTAAGCAATCATCTATCTACACCTACTGTTGCCAGCAGGTTCTAGCGACACACCACGAAACGGTACGGGCAATACCATAATGTTTCTACTCGGTCTTGCTCCAAGTGGGGTTTACATAGCCATGATGTCACCACCATGCTGGTGAGCTCTTACCTCGCCTTTCCACCCTTACCTAGATTACTCTAGGCGGTATATCTCTGTTGCACTTTCCTTCGAGTCGCCTCGACTGGACGTTATCCAGCACCCTGCCCTATGGAGCTCCGACTTTCCTCTCCTAGTTCAAAGACTAGCAGCGATTGCATGTCTTACTTGCTTGATTATAATAACACATTTCTATGTGTAACACAAATACTTTTTTTAGCAAAAGTTTAATAAAATAATTAACATCGCTAATATAATCCAAGAAAATAAACTTATTCCTGAGAATAATAATACTAGCCCTATCATAACAAATATTGCTATCCGTACTGAAGCACATGGTCCTGCTAACCCAAATGCCACACCTGTACCAACGTTTCTTGCAAAGGCACATTTAATATCTCTCCACGCATGTGAACAAATCCTTCCTATGTCTCCATTACCTTTTCTTTTACCCACAGAACATTCTCCCATTATAATTGTTTTATTGTTACTATAATATGAGTGTTTAGTATACATCGTTACTATTTATATTACTTTTAAAATTAAAATGACCAATTATCAGTTATTAATTAACGTAAAATATTCCCAATAAATATCTTCACTTTAATTATATTCTGATAATTGATCATCATTTTAATAAACTATTCTATTATTTGTTTTACTAAACAAATGTATAAGGATCTCTAACATTTTCAGATGTAATAAATTCTACTTCTTTAATATCTTTTGTAGCTTCCTCTATAACTTTTAAAAACACAATCCACTCTGAAGCAAAATGTCCTAAATCAATTATAGAAATTCCCATTTCTAAATAATCCGAAGCAAAATGATACGTTGTATCTCCTGTGATAATACAGTCTGCCCCCATTTTTACTGCTTTTGCAATAAAATCTTGACCACTTCCATTAATCACAGCAACTTTACTTACCGTATCTTTTCCCTTTACTACGCGTAGCGAATTTACGTTAAATACAGCTTTAACTTTTGAAATCATTTCATCTAAAGTTATTGTCTTGTTTAACTTTTGAATTCTACCTAATCCACACGACTTTTCATTATATGAACTACTTTCATGAATTAAACTAGACGTATCTAAACCTATAAGCTTTGCTATAGTTTCATTTATTCCACCTGTAACTGAATCTAAATTAGTATGTGATGAATAAAGAGATATATCATTCTTTATTAAAGTAATTATTTTTTCACCTTGAAGTGAATCCATTGTTATGCTACTTGGTTTCTTAAAAATTAATGGATGATGTGTAATAATTAAATCTACATCTTTACTTACAGCTTCATTAATTACGTCTAACGTAGCATCAAGTGCAAGTAATATTTTTTTAACTTCCTTATCATTACTTCCAACCATTAATCCAATATTATCATAACTTTCTTTAAGATAACTAGGAGCAAATTTCTCCATAACTTTAATTATATCTTTAACCTTTTTCATTATTCCTCCTATAGATAATTAGCTATACCTTCTAGAATCTTAATCTTTTCAGTTACTTGTTCTTTTCTATTTAATGCAAGTGGAGTTTCATCAGAAATAAATCCTAAAATCCTCTTGTTTTCAACTAACTTATGTTCTATATAAGCTTTCATTAAAGAATGTTTTTGTCTAAGTAAAGATGGGCTAATTTCATAATAGATTTCATCTAATTTTGTTTTTTCCCCCTCTTTAACTTTAACTTTAAACACTTCATAGAAAATCCCTTCATCTTCACATAAATCTTCTACTAAAACTTCAAAATCATTGTTATAAAGATATTCTCTTAAAACTTCTGGATTTTGAGCTGGTTGTAAAATAAGATATTCCATTGAAGTCGCTTTTTCTATACCTTCTTCTAAAATGTCTTTGATTAAATTTCCACCCATGCCAGCTATTATAGCTGCATTAGCTTCTCCATTGTTTAAAGGAGATAATCCTCCACCTAATCTAAACTCTACTTCATCTCCAGCACCTTCTAAAACTGCATTTAAACGAGCTTTATCTAAAGGATCTTTGTTAATATCAATAGCAATCGCCTTATCACATATTTCGTTTTTTAGTGCATATAACGGAATATATCCGTGGTCTGTTCCAATGTCTGATAAAACAGAAACCTTATCTGCGTGTTTTATTATTGATTCTAATCTCTTGCTTAATTCCATATTAAATCTCCTGCCATTTCTAAGTTTGCTGTATATAGTTTGTACATTTTTTTATATAATTATCCATAATACTAATTCTAAATAGATAGAAAATTAGCACCACTAGGTGCTAATCTAAATAATCTTTTAACTTTTTACTTCTAGATGGATGTCTTAGCTTTCTTAAAGCCTTAGCTTCAATTTGTCTAATTCTCTCTCTAGTAACATTAAATTCTTTACCTACTTCTTCAAGAGTTCTAGCTCTACCATCATCAAGACCAAATCTTAATCTTAATACTTTTTCTTCTCTTGGAGTTAATGTATCTAAAACATTGATTAATTGTTCTTTTAACATTGTAAATGCCGCTGCTTCTGCTGGAGCTGGAGCATCATCATCAGGAATAAAATCACCTAAATGTGAATCTTCCTCTTCACCAATTGGTGTTTCTAATGAAACTGGTTCTTGAGCTATCTTTTGGATTTCTCTAACCTTTTCAACTGGTAATTCCATAACCTTAGAAATTTCTTCTGGGAATGGATCTCTTCCAAGCTCTTGTAATAATTGTCTTTGAACTCTAATTAACTTATTAATAGTTTCAACCATATGAACAGGAATTCTTATTGTTCTTGCTTGGTCAGCAATAGCACGAGTAATCGCCTGTCTAATCCACCATGTAGCATATGTTGAGAACTTGAATCCTTTTCTGTAATCAAATTTTTCAACTGCTTTAATAAGACCTAAGTTACCTTCTTGAATTAAATCAAGGAATAACATACCTCTACCAACATATCTTTTTGCTATACTTACAACAAGTCTAAGGTTAGCTTCTGCTAATTTTTTCTTAGCATACTGATCACCTTCTTCTATTCTTTGTGCAATAGCAATTTCATCATCAGATGATAATAGCGGAACCTTACCTATTTCTTTTAGGTACATTCTTACAGGGTCGTCAATCGCAATACCTTCTGGTACTGATAAATCTAATTCTTCTTCCTCTTCTACCTCTGTATTTTCTAGAACACCTATTACTTCTATTCCCATAGATTCTAAAACTTCATAGATTTTTTCAATTTGCTCTGGGCTTAAGTCAATATGTTCAATTTCATCCATTATTTCTTTATATGTTAAGGAGCCTGACTTTTTACCTTTATCTAACAAATTTTTAACTACCGTCATCTTATTGTTCTTATCGTTATTTTTATCTACGTTTTTATCTTTGCCTTTATTTCCTTGAGTTTTTTCATCTACCATTGTTTTACCTCCTTCCGCTATGACCACTTTTGTCTCTCTCCACCTTTCAATGCTCTAGTCACTTTAGTAATCTCAACAGCTAACCCAATTGATTCTTCTATTTTGCCTTGAGATTCAAGTTTCTTTTGCTCTTGTCTAAGTTTCTCTAACTTTTGTTTTAATTTATAAGTTTTCAATTTTTCAATAAAATCTCTTATTAAAACTTTCATATCATTTGAAGCAAGTAATTCGTGGTCTTTAATTTTTATGAATTCTTCCAAAACTTTTACATCTTCACATCTTGCTTCAACATATGTTTCTATATTATTTATTTTCCCCTTTTTCCCCTCTTTAATGATAGAGAATATTCTCATATGTTCTAAAAGAATGAAATTCTCCTCATTTAATCCTTCTATTATGAATTCGGAATACTCATCTTCTAATGCTAACTTAAGCAATGAGCGCTCTGCTTTTAAAAATGCAGGTTCTACATATAATTTTGTTCCATTTTCTTCCTTATTATTCATATTTTCATTATTATTTTGGATTTTTGTCATTTCTTTAGATAATACGTCATACAATGCCTGCTCTTTTATCCCAGTATTTTCAGAAATTTTTTTTATATAAACATCTTTTTCTACAGGATTTACATTAGCTAGTATTTCAGTAACTCTATCTCCATACTTTATAACAGATTGACTATTTTTGAAGTCTATTCCATCTTCTGCTTTTTTTAATCTGTAATCAATTAATGGTGCTGCTCCATCTATCAACCTTATGAATGCCTCTTTTCCATTACTACGTATGAACTCATCTGGATCTTTTCCAGATGGAATGCTAAGTACCCTAACATCGTGTATTACGCTTCTTAGCACCTCAAGTCCTCTTAATGTAGCATTTTGTCCTGCAACATCAGCATCATATGCAATAATTACTTTATCAGCATATCTTTTAAGTAACATCGCTTGACTCTCTGTTAATGCAGTCCCTAATGATGCAACAACATTTGTTATTCCACTTTGATTCAAGGCAATTACATCCATGTAACCTTCAACAATAATAAAGTATCTCTCCTTCATTGTTTGTTTTAAAGCAAAATTTAATCCATAAAGATTTGTACCTTTTTGGAATACTAAAGTTTCTGGCGAATTTAAATATTTAGGCTTTGAATCATCTAATACTCTTCCACCAAATCCTATAACCTTGCCTCTATAATCAAATACAGGAAAAATTACTCTATTTCTAAATTTATCAAAACACCTATCAGATTTAGAACTTTTAGATAGTAACCCAGCCTCATATAACAACTCATCTGAATAACCCTTTTTTCTTAAATAGAACATCAAGTTATTCCAATCATCTTTTGCATATCCAAGACCAAACTTTCTAATTGTTTCTATAGTTATTCCTCTATTTACGAAATAATCCATAGCTTTTTTCTCTCTAGTCAAATTTGCAAAGTAGAACCTTGCAGCCTCAACATTGACATTAAACATTTTATCTTTTTTTATAGCTATAGGATTTTTACTTTCTGAATTCTCTAAGATTATGCCTGCTCTATCTGCTAAATGCTTGACAGCATCTAAAAATTGCATATTTCTAGTTTTCATCACAAAGGAAATAACATTACCTGCTTCTCCACATCCAAAACATTTATATATCTGTTTTTCTCCGGATACTGAAAATGAAGGTGATTTTTCATTATGAAATGGACATAGCCCTGAAAAGTTACGCCCAGAACGTTTTAATTTTACAGTTTCTGATATTACATCTACGATATCATTCTGTTGTTTTATTTTTTCTAGAATTTCTTCAGAAATCTGCAAGGAGATCCCTCCTTACTTAATAAATTTAGGTCAACTTTTTTATAATTCGACATATAAAATTAAAATCCTTCTAAAAAAAGAAATTTAATTTCATATTTTTATTAGTTATACTATCTCTTATTATTAATTCTTTATAAAAACCAAAAATCCTTTTGCATTTTTATTTATATTTTCCTAAAATTTGAAAATTATTCTTATCTTCTAATAATTTACAAACTTAGGTACAAAAATAGAATTAAATTGATCTAAACAATAGTCATCACTCATACCAGCAATGTAATCAGCTACTGCTCTTTTCAAATTTTCTTTTTTTGCAATTTCTTGATAAAATAAAGGTAAATTTTCTTGATTATTCATATAATAATCAATCAATTGTTCAAGAATAAATCTAGCTTTACTTCTCTCTTCCTTTAAAATATCCCCTAAATATACTTCATTAAACATAAAAGCCCTTAATTCTCTCATAGCTTCATCAACTTCTTTACACATAGAAACTTCTATTATACCTTGTTTTATATTTTCTGTCGAGGTTTTTATCATGTCCAAAACAAGCGTTTCTATACGTTCAGAATGAGTTGACCCCAAAACTTTAACAATTTCCTTTGGTATAGTATCCGCACTAATTAATCCAGCTCTAATAGAATCATCAATATCATGATTTAAATATCCTATTTTATCACTGTATTTAACTATCCTACCCTCTAACGTTCTAGCTTTATTACTTTTTTTAGATAATCCACTATGATTTAAAATCCCATCCAATACTTCACTTGTTAAGTTTAACCCTTTGCCATTTCGCTCCAAACATTTAGCTATTCTTACACTCTGTTCATTATGCCTAAATCCTCCATCTAAGAATTCATTTAACACTTCTTCACCATTATGCGCAAAAGCTACATGCCCCAAGTCATGTCCAAGTGCAATAGCCTCAATTAATGATTCATTAAGACCAATTCCAACACCTATTGTTCTAGCTATTTGAGCTACTTCTAATGTATGTGTTAACCTTGTCCTATAATGATCTCCAAAAGTTTTTATATATACTTGTGTTTTATGCTTCAACCTTCTGAAGGATTTACAATGAATTATTCGGTCTCTATCAACCATATAACATGTTCTTAGAGAATCTAGTTGTTCATCTAACTCTCTACCTAAGCTTTCAGAACTAAAAGTAGCTTTTGGTAATAATGTCAACCTCTCAAATTCTTCTAATTTTTCTCTTATGACCATATAAATCCCCCCTTATTAACATATTCTATAATTATCTCTAAAATCCTTCTTTACTATTTTTATTATTCATCATTTCCATAAATAATGTATATTTCTCAAAATTTATTAATATTAATATATATGAATATTTTATAAGGAGGACTATGATGAGCAGCAAAAAAACCTCTGAAAACACTGAATTATTACCTATAGAAACCATTAAATCTAAAATTCTTTCCAGATACAACTTAGAATATAGTACTGTATCTATGGTGAAATTTAAAAATACAGATAAGCAACGAGCTGTTTATAAAGTTATTAATGAAAGAAATACCTATTGTTTAAAAAAAGTATATTACGATGAAAAGGATCTTTTATATGTTTATTCTGCAATGGAATGGCTGTACAGAAATGGCATACACTTACCAAAGCTTCTGCCAACTAAAGATAGAAGTCGTTTTGTTATGCATAAAGAAATGTTATTTATTTTAACCCCTTGGGTTGAAGGTGAAAAATGTGATTTTGATAATTCTGAACATATCAAGCTATCAATCAAAACTTTAGCTAATCTACATAAAGTCTCTAGAAATTTCGAACCTATAAAAGGTAGTTCTAACAAGATAGGCTTAGTAGATTATCACTCTTCAGTATCAAAACATTTTTATCAAATATTAGAAAATGCTAATTCAGCTTCTACTATAAATGATAGATTTTCGAAAACTTTCTTAGATAATTTAGATTATAATTTAGAACTTTCAAAATTATCTATGGATATATCATCAAAAATTATTCCCGATGAACTTACACGTTCACTTTGTCACGGAGACTATGTAAATAAAAATATAATAATTAATGATACCGATGTTTGGATAATTGATTTTGATAAATGTCAAACAGATTATTGTAGTCATGATATATCCTATTTTTTACGAAGATTATTAAAAAGAGAAAATACAAATTGGGAAAAGGATTTAACCTTACAAGTTTTATACGAATATATGGAACACCATGAACTTACAAGTTCTGATATTAGATATATTATATCCTATATTTCTTTTCCTCAAAAATACTGGAAGATATCTAGAGACTATTATAAAAATATTAAACGTTGTAATAAAAAATCCTTCCAAACTTTATTTGAGAAGGGGCTTGATAGAACTGTAAATCAATTATCATTTACTTATGATATTATTGATATATTGATTAAAGAAAATCTTATTTAATAATACAAGGCAATTAAATCTAAAACCTTATCCGTAACTATATACAAGGGCTGTATCATAATTAAAATTTAAAAATGTAAAATTATTGATGAAACTCTTGAAGGAGTTTCATCAATAATTTATTATTAGTAATTCTTTTAGAATTACATACTTAATTTAAAATTCTAAATTAAAGAGGATGCATCGAAATGAAAAATCATTTTGATGCATCCTCTTTCATATTTCTCTATCTTTTATTCTTTACTTGAGCATGAGCCGCTGCTAATCTAGCAACTGGAACTCTAAATGGTGAACATGATACATAGTCAAGTCCAATGTTATGGCAGAATTCTACTGAACTTGGATCTCCTCCATGTTCTCCACAAATACCAAGTTTGATATTTGGTCTTGTAGCTCTTCCTTTTTCAACTGCTATTTTAACTAATTCTCCTACACCTGTTTGATCTAACTTAGCAAATGGATCTTGTTCGTATATTCCCTTTTCATAATAATCAGCTAAGAACTTAGCCGCATCATCTCTTGAGAATCCGAATGTCATTTGAGTTAAGTCATTAGTACCAAATGAGAAGAATTCAGCTTCTTTAGCAATTACATCAGCTGTTAAAGCAGCTCTTGGTATTTCTATCATAGTACCAACTTTATAGTCTAATGTTGCGCCATTTTCAGCTATAACTGCATCTGCAGTCTTTGTAACAATATCTTTTACATATTTAAGTTCTTTAATTTCACCTACTAGTGGAATCATAATTTCTGGAACAATATCATATCCTTTGCTTGCCTTAACAGCTAAAGCCGCTTCTATAACAGCTCTTGTTTGCATCTCAGCAATTTCTGGATAAGAAACTGATAATCTACATCCTCTATGACCCATCATTGGATTGAACTCATGTAGGCTTGCTACAGTGTTCTTTAACTCTTCAAAACTTAAGTCCATTTCATTAGCTAGAACCTCTATATCCTCATCTGTATGAGGTAAGAATTCATGTAGTGGTGGATCTAAGAATCTGATTGTAGCTGGCATTCCTTCTAAAGCTTCATATATTCCGATAAAATCTTCTCTTTGCATTGGAAGTAATTTTTCTAATGCTTTTCTTCTTTCATCTTCATTTTTAGCAACTATCATTTCTCTAACTGCCATTATTCTATCTTCAGCAAAGAACATATGCTCTGTTCTACATAAACCAATACCTTCAGCTCCAAATTCAACTGCTTGTTTAGTATCTCTTGGGCTATCAGCATTTGTTCTAACCTTTAATACTCTGATTTCATCTGCCCATTCCATAAATCTTGCAAAGTGACCAGAAATTTCAGGTGTTACTGTTTTAATTTGTTCAACATATATCATCCCTGTTGAACCATCTATAGAAATAAAATCGTTGTCTGTATAAACTTTTCCACCTAACTCTAAAGTTTTAGCGTCTTCGTTAACAACTAACTCTCCACAACCTGCAACACAACAAGTACCCATTCCTCTTGCAACAACCGCTGCATGAGAAGTCATACCGCCTCTTACAGTTAAGATACCTTGTGCAGCTATCATACCTTCGATATCTTCTGGTGAAGTTTCAAGTCTTACTAATACAACTGATTCTCCATTTTCTTTTCTTAGTTTAGCTTCTTCTGCTGTAAATGCAATTTTACCACATGCAGCTCCTGGTGAAGCTGGTAGTCCCTTAGCAGCAGCTGTAGCGTTCTTTATTGCATCTGCATCAAATGCTGGATGTAATAATGTATCTAATTGCTTAGGCTCTACTTTTAGAATTGCTTCTTCTTTAGTTAATTTTCCTTCTTCAACTAAATCAACAGCAATTTGTAATGCAGCTTGAGCTGTTCTCTTACCATTTCTAGTTTGTAAGAAATATAATTTTCCTTCTTCAATTGTCATTTCCATATCTTGCATATCTTTGTAGTGATTTTCTAATGTTTCAACAATATCAGTGAATTGTTTGTATATAGCAGGATTTTGCTCTTCTAATTTTGCAATCGGAAGTGGCGTTCTTATACCTGCAACAACGTCTTCACCTTGTGCATTCATTAAATACTCACCATATATTACATTTTCTCCTGTAGCTGGGTCTCTTGAGAATACAACACCAGTTCCTGAAGTTTCTCCTTTATTACCAAATACCATTTCTTGAACGTTTACAGCAGTTCCCCACTCCCCTGGAATATCATTTAATCTTCTATAAACGATAGCTCTTGGGTTGTTCCATGATCTAAATACAGCAGTGATTGATTCAATCAGTTGAGTTTTAGCATCACTTGGGAATTCTACTCCTTGTTCTTTTTTATAAAGTTCTTTATATTTAACAACTACTTTTTTAAGATCCTCTGTTGTTAAATCCGTATCTACTTCTACACCTTTTTCTTCTTTAATTTCATCTAGGATATTTTCAAATAATCTTTTTTCGATATTCATTACAACATCTGAGAACATTTGAATAAATCTTCTATAAGAGTCATATGCAAATCTTGGGTTATTAGTTAATTTAGCCATTACTTCAACAGCTTCATCATTTAAACCAAGATTTAGTACTGTATCCATCATACCAGGCATTGATACTCTTGCACCTGATCTAACTGATACTAATAATGGATTTGTTAAGCTTCCGAATTCTTTTCCAGTAATTTCTTCTAACTTAGCTATGTGTTCATGTATTTCAGAAATTATTTGCTCAGAAATAATTTTTCCATCTTCATAATACTTATTACATGCCTCAGTTGTTACTGTGAATCCTTGTGGTACAGGGATTCCTAATCTCGTCATTTCAGATAAATTTGCTCCTTTACCTCCTAAAAGGTTTTTTTGGCTAACATCCCCTTCTGAGAAAAGGTAAACATACTTCTTTCTCTCCATCTCAATACTCCTCCGTTCAATAATTAAGAATATATATATACTAACGAGTTGCCCCGTAGCTATCAAAATTACTCACGTTGTCATGTACCCTAGTTGTCATACCCTAACTTATTTCTTTTCCTAACTTTACAAATAGCTTTGTTATGTTAGTTTTTGAAATTTTACCAACTATCTTGTAACAATCCTTTTCCTCTTCATCTTCAAATTTTTCAACTATAGGAATAGAGTCAATTTCATGTTCAATTATTTTTTTAGCTAAACTATAAGCCGTATCATCTCTGTATGCACAAATTATATTTGGCATTCTTGTCATGATTACACCAACTGGAACTTTGTGAATATCTGTGCCACCTATTGCAATCTTTAAGAAATCCTTTCTTGACACAGCACCCGTAAGTACTCCATTATTGTTTTGTACAAATAATGTTCCAACGTCATTTAAGAATAAGTAAACAATTGCATCATACACCATAGTATCCTCAGTTACAGTTACTGGTTTAGACATAATTTCTGATACTTTTACTTCTAATAATAGCTTGTCAACACTTCCACCATTTTTCATTTTCCCTACATAGACATAACCTACTTTTGGTCTTGCATCAAGTATACCTAACATAGTTAATATAGCAAGGTCAGCTCTTAATGCAGCACGTGTTACCCCAAGCATTTCTGCTAAAGCTTCACTAGTTACGGGCTGTCCCTCTTTAACTATCTTTATGATAGCCTCTTGCCTATCTGATAACTTCAAATTTTATCCCTCACTTATCAATTTAGGAATATTCAGAAATTTATGAATAGTGTGCTTTTATGTACTAATTATACCATTTTTAAAAAGTTTGACTATACGTAATTTTCTGAATAATTAGTCAAATTAGCTGAATATCCCTAATATAATCTTTTTACATACCTTTTATGGCTGTTTTTCTCTCGATTCCTCTTTTTAATCTTCCTTATCAAAGTTTACTGTATACGAAAACATTTGATCATCATCTTTTTTCACCTTACCAGAATAATGAGTTCTACCTGTAGCCTCTGTTTTAACTTCGCCAACTTTACTCTTCACCATCTCAGCAACGCCACTAGCTTTATCTTTAACTTCATTAACAGCTTTAGAAATATATTTATTTACTACTTCAACACTACCATCTGGACGTGTTATTTCAATTGTAATTTTAGTTACTACAGCTGCAATTAGAGCAAATGCTAAAATTGGTGGTAAACATATAGCAATAACACCTGCTGATACTCCTGCATTAACAGGAACATCACAAAGTTCAGTATCATCTTTTAATATTCTAATTCTAGTTGCATATCCCTTTTTAACTATATCTTTTAACCATACTTTTACGTCTTCTACACTCTCTGTGTTGACGATATTTTCACAGCATGATTTTATTCCTTTTCCTTGTTCCTCAATAACAATGATTGCATTTAAAACATCACCATTAGCTGCCTCTAAAGCCTCTTTAGCTTCTAAGTAACTAACCCCTGTTCTTTCTTTTACTTTGTCAACCATTTCTAATGTAATCTCCATTATCAATCACTCCTTTATATAATTTAGCATATCAAGACTCTTTGGTCTTCTTGCATAATTGTTTGAAATTATTGTAGTTGTAACTTTAGCAATCTCATCCTTTATATCCTTAGAAACATTCAATCTATATAATTTATCCATAGGTGTATTTATTATAAACCTAAGAGCATTATAAGCCCCTCTAGATACATATATTCCATGCTGTTTAATACATTTTTCACATACCCCACCAAAGTTAGACAATGATATGTAATTTGATGTGGTCATCTTTTCCTTACATAATGAACATTGTGTAAGATTTAGCCCATATCCTGTTGCATTTAATATTCTTAATTCAAAGGATCTAACTAACATTTCATAATCTAGAGCATCAGTGCTAAGTAAATATAAACATGTTACAAGGTCTTTAAATAATGTTTCATTTGCTTCATGTTCTTCCACTGCTATATCTATAAGCTCACATAAATACGTTGAATACGTCAGCTTATCAAGATTCTCTAAAAGACTTTGAAAAGAGTTAATTATTTTACCTTCTTGAATGTTATACATATTTTTTCCTTTAAAGAATACATATTCTCCAAAACATAAAGGTAAAGTAAGAGATAAAAATTTACTCTTACTTTTCTTTGCTCCTCTAACTATACATGTTATTTTTCCATGTTTCTCAGTATATAACCAAACTAATTTATCATTTTCTTTATAATCCATTACCTTTATTACTACTGCAAAACTTTTACTTAGTGACAGAATGACCATCCCCTATTTTGTCTTTTTATATCCTAATTCCTTTAATAGAAGATTATTGTCTCTCCATTCCTTACGTACCTTAACCCAAATTTTTAAGTTTACTTTAGAATTTAAAAATCTCTCTATTTCATATCTAGCTGTTTCACCAATTTTCTTTAAACATTGACCATTTTTACCTATTATTATTCCTTTATGTGAGTCTTTTTCACATATTAAGTCAACTTCGATATGGTATGTTCCATTTTCTTTTTGCTTCATTTGAATTATGTCAACTGCAATACCATGAGGTATTTCTTCTCTTAATGTTCTAAGAGCCTTTTCTCTAACAATTTCTGAAACAACGAACCTTTCTTGAACATCCGTAATCATATCTTCTGGATAATACATAGGTCCTTCTGGCATTCTGTTTACCATAAGATCTATTAACTTATCTACATTCTTACCCTTCATTGCTGAAATAGGTATAATTTCTGCAAAATCCATTGCAGCTGAATACATTGCTAATGTTTTTGCAACTCTATCTTGTGTACTTTCATCTATCTTATTTAATACTAAATAAACTGGAGCTTTTTGATTCTTTAAAGATTCAATTATAAATTGATCTCCTTTACCTATCTCTTCACATGGATTAACTAAAAATAATACTACATCCATATCCTTAATAGAATCTTTTGCAGCTGTTACCATATACTCACCTAGCTTATGCTTTGGTTTATGTATCCCTGGTGTATCTACAAACACTAATTGATATTCTTTAGTTGTAAGTATAGTTTGTATATTATTTCTTGTTGTTTGAGGTTTATTTGAAACTATTGATAATTTCTCCCCCATTATGTGATTTAGTAATGTTGATTTCCCAACATTAGGTCTTCCTACTATTGTTATGTATCCTGATTTAAACATTAAATCCTCCTAAACTTCCAAGTCTTTTACTGTAAATGCACCTGGTAATATTTCTTCTAGTGTAAATTCTAAATAGTCATTTTGATTTTTTACTATATAAATTTTTATCTGTGGACTTTCTGCAAATTCAGCAATTACTTGCCTACAAATTCCACAAGGATAAGTATATTTATTCACATCACCAACTAATGCTATTGCTTTTAAACTTCTATTTCCTTTTTCCACAGCATTGAAAATAGCAGTCCTTTCAGCACAATTAGTTGCTCCAAAGGAAGCATTCTCCACATTGCAACCTGTGTATATGTTACCATCTTCAAACACAACAGCTGCTCCAACTTTAAATTTTGAATATGGGCAATATGCCCTTTCCCTTGCTTCAAGAGCCTTTTCTATCAACAATTCTTTGTTCATGTCAAACCTCCATATAAATGTTGTTAAATGTATTATAACATTTTTATATTATAATGTAATTATTAAAGTCTAAATATAGTAAAGATAAGCAACGTAAGTAAGGTTCCAAATAATGCCCCCACTATAACTTCGAATATTGAATGCACTTTGGAATCAACTCTACTTTGAGCTGTAATAAGTGCAGCAAGATAACTCAACAATATACAAAGTGGATCTTCTGTTATCAACGCAATAGCAGTAGCTATAGAAAAGCTTAAAGTTGCATGGCCACTTGGCATTCCACCTTTTAACGGAGTCCCTTCACCTATTATACTTTTAACTATAACTGTGGCTATCGTAACAATAACAAGTGCAATAAATATCATATACGGTTCAGAGCTCTTAACAGTATGTATTAAACTATAAGAAACACTATATAACTTTTCCCCAAAAACTATATATCCTATTATACATGCACTAATTGCTGTAATTAAAACCCCCCCTGCCGCTGCATTTTTCGCTACTTTTGCCAAAGGATGATAATAATTAGTTGTCATGTCAATAACAGCTTCTATGGCAGTATTAATTAACTCGAATGCTATAACTAAAGTAACACTTATTGCTATAATCAAAAATTCACTTTTTGATATATCAAAAAACAAACATGATACTAATACAATAATAGCTACAATAAGATGTATCTTCATATTCCTTTGAGTTCTAGTTGTTTCTATTATACCGTCAATTGCATGATTAAAACTTTGAACCAACTTCCTTATCTTCACTTACCATCACCCTCTCTTCACTCTTCACTTTTAACTTTTCCCTCTTATCTCTTAATATCCATTTTCTTTAATATATATTCTTCTCTAGCTCTCATTATTAGCTTTTCCTCTTCTTCCATATGGTCATAGCCCAATAAATGTAAAATAGAATGTACTACTAAATAACATACTTCTCTTTCAAAAGAATGATTATACTCCTCGCTTTGCTCTAACGCTTTTTCTAAGGATAAAACAATATCTCCTAAAACCAATTCTTCCCCATCTAAATAAACTTCATCAAACTTATAATTTAAATATTGATCTTTAAATACATTGCCACTATCAAAATCTAACATAGGAAATGATAATACATCTGTTTCTCTATCTATATTTCTCGTTTCATTATTGATTTCTTTGATTTCATTATTATCTACAAACAAAAGAGATATTTGGTATTCTACTTCTACTTGTTCTTCTTTAAGTGCAACATTGCAAACCTCATTAATTCTTTTTACAAGTTCCTCCTTTACCTCTATTTTATCTTGTCTATCATCTGTATATAACATTCATATTCCTCCAAAATTAAAATTTATTTTTTTAGATTAAAATAGGGAGGTTTCCCTCCCCTAATTATTTTTTCATTTTTTCAGTTGGATACTCAATTCTTTGATGATATATCCCATTAATAACTTTTAGGAAGCTCTTTCTTATTATCTCTATATCTCTAAAAGTTAAATCACAATTTACTAATTGATCAGAATATAATTTATCTTTAATTATATTATTAACCATTTCCTCAATTTTCCCCTTTGTAGGGTCAGATATAGATCTTACAGCAGCTTCAACGCTATCTGCAAGCATTATTATTCCAGCTTCTTTACTACTTGGTGTTGGACCTGGATATCTAAAATCTTCTTCTTTGATTTCTTCAGGTCTATCTGAACTATTTTTTAAAGTATAATAAAAATACTTAACTAATGTTGTTCCATGATGTTGTTCAATTATATCTTGAATAACTTTAGGAATATTATATTCCATAGCAAGATCTACACCATCTTTAGTATGTGAAGTTATTATTAAAGTACTTAGGTTAGGTGTTATTTTATCATGAGGATTTTCTCTTCTCATTTGATTTTCACCAAAGAAGTATGGTCTCTTAATTTTACCAATATCATGATAATATGCTCCTATTCTTGCAACTACTGCATTTCCACCAACTTGTTCTGCCGCTACCTCAGCTAGGTTTGCTACCATCATACTATGATGATATGTTCCCGGTGCCTCCATTAGCAATCTTTTCATTAGTGGGTGATTAGGGTTAGATAACTCTAATAACTTCACGTTAGTAACAACATCAAAAGATGTTTCAAAGAATGGAAGTAATCCTACTGCCAATATACCAGAAATTAATGCACCTAAAACTGCAAATCCTGTACTTGATAATATTTCTTTAACGTTATTGGTTAATAAAAATCCAACACAAATACTAATTACTCCACAAATTATAGCAACATATAATGTTGAATATAATATATCATTTCTTTGTTGCAATTTCTTTATTGCCGTTGCTCCTACTAGTGCATTTACTAATGCTAATACTATTATTTGAGGAGAGAACCCCACAATTACACCTATTAACAATATATTTGATGCCCCTAGAACCATGGAAGCTCTGTGACCAATAAGCAATGTAATTAATATTGGTGCACAAGCTAACGGTATTAATGACGGTGAAATAAGCACCATCCCTCTAGCTAATACTAAAGATATTATATTTATTACAGCTACCATTACAATCATCTTTGTATTATCAAAATGTTCTCGCTCTTCATTATACAAATATAAATACTGTAAAAATAAAACTACAAATACAAATATCCCGAGCATTATATATGTTAATAAATTACCTTTTCCTAAATCCTCATCTAGGTAACCTAACTCTGTTAATATACCTAATTGTTTCTCAGTAATGGGTTCACCTTCACTAACTATAATCTGCCCCTTTTTAATAGTTTCCTTTTCAACATTCTTCTGTGCATCTCTTTGAAGAGCTTCCGTTTTTTCTTTATCATAAAAGAAATTTGGTTTGATTTGATCATATACCACTTCTTTTAAAACAGCTTCTATTGGCGCTGTAAATTTTTTTTCAACTATTAACTTTAATGCGGTTTCTTTTGCTGCATTTAACTGTTCTTGATTTTCTTCTGCAATATTATTTTCGTAAACTTTATCTAATACATCAGATAAAAACCAACCCACTTCCGTAGCTTCAGCCGAACTCATACTTAATAATACTTTATAATCATCATCACTTAAAGTAAATCCTTGAACTTTCTTAATTGATGTAAGTTTAAAAGCCTCTTCATTTTCTGTAGAATTTAAATTACTAATTTTATTCATAAGTTCTAATACTTGTTTTTTTGCATCAACTACAATTTCACTTTTTAAAGTATATTGTCTATCAACCTTAGAAATAACTTCTTGTATTTTCTCTTCCGTTGCTTTTTCATCGATTATTTCTCTTGGAGCTTTTATATCTGAACTAGCAATATCCCCAACATTTAGTTTATACTTCTTTGGAGCTATAGCTGTAACCAATATAAAAAATGTTAAAACAAATATAACTGTAAAAACAAATGCCCTTTTCGATTTATCATTACGTTCTTTTATAAACCCTTTTAATTTCAATATATCACCTTCTCATCCTACACTAGATTAATACTCACTTGGAATACTATCTACTATGTTTTGTTCAATAACGAAAGAAACCTTCACAATCAAATTAGAATCTCCATCTATTTCTGTGTTGACTCCTTTTTCTACAATTATAGCTTCTCTTGTAAGTTCATTTTTAAGTGATTCCTCTAACTCAGTCGTAGCTTTTTTTATTGCTTCATCCTTTGTTAGTGCAATTTCTGTATCAACTTTTTCAAAATATACTACTTTATTGAATAACTTTCCGCTTTCTTCTATTCTATCATACTCGTCAAAGTCTTTTATAGCTTTTTTTATATAAAATTTTTTCCCGAAAATCTCAATATAGATATCACTATCTTTATTTCCACTTCGCTGCTTTTCTACACCATTCATTTGAACTACCATAGTCTTTTCAATGAATGTATTGGCTATAACTACCCCCTTAGGCGGAACTTCTGTCTCATGACCTTCTGAACCTGTAATACCTTCAATTAAAACATCACCCTTTTTCACTATATCTCCCGGCTTCTTAATTGCTCGTCCAGAATAAACATATACTCTATCAACTTCTCCATCCATATTAGCAACTAAATTTCCATACTCTCCAATTTCTATTACAGGAGGATTAACTTTCTCTTCTATAAATACCCTAAGTGACGATCCCTCAACTCTTGCTCTAACCCATAAAACATCTCTATTAGAATTTTCAATTAACCTCTCTATTTCTTTGACATCCATATCTGATTTTTTAGTACCCGGAATTATTCCTCCATTATATAAAATTTTTCTTATTTCATATGGAGATACATTTTTAGTAGTATTAATTTCAACAGACCATACAAATGTTGATAAATAATATATTATACAGAAAAACAACATCCCCCCAATTACTAAAGAAAAACTTCGTTTAGCTTTCAAAAATAAAAATAAACTTCCTTTAGTTCTAGTTATCTTAACTTTACCACCACATCTTTTAACTATATCTTGAACATCATTATAGTCATTATAATCAATATCAAAAAATATGGTAACTACATCTTCCTTTTTTATGTTTGAAACTTTAATATCCCTACCCCATAATATGTTTAAAATTCTTTCAGGACTCATCATCCTTACCCTTACAGTTATTCTACCTTTCCTTAACTCTTCTAATCCCATTACTCTGCACCCTCGTATTTTATAGAATTAAACTTCCCTTTTACAGTTATAGTAGAAGCTCCTATAAAAACTATTTCAAATTCTTGTCCTTTTATTTCGATAGGGTTGGTTTTAGTATTAATTTTTATCATATTTCTCTCAAATAAAGCAATACCTTTATGATTCTCTATTGTAATTTCTCTATCTCCTAAAATCTCAATTTTAGGTAAATCTAACATTACATCCTTAGGCAAATCTAGTTTTTCTATTATAGACTCTTTACCTTTTTCTATTCTTCCATCCATAAGCTACTCCCCTCTTATCATAATCCTCTCATTGTACTTTATGATAAAAGAGAAAAATTAATTACAATAAAACAAAAAGAACCCAAATACTTTGAGTTCTTTTTGTTATTTATATACTACTTAATAATTTAATTTTTAATTTTACTATCAGTCATACTAAAAGTTAACCCATTAGTAATAATGTTTAACTACACTTAATGTTATTTCACCACTTTTGTAACTGATGTTTAATGTTCTTCATTTTTTTCACTTAACTGTTGAGGAAGGTAACTTATCAAGATTTATAATTGGACTTATTATGGACAACTAAATCTTGTTTATTTCCTTTTAAAAGAGTTATTACTATTTAAACTTTCTCTTTCTAGCAGCCTCTGATTTTTTCTTTCTCTTAACGCTTGGTTTTTCGTAATGTTCTCTCTTTCTAACTTCTGAAAGAACTCCTGAATTTGCACACTTTTTCTTAAATCTTCTTAAAGCATTTTCAAGTGTTTCGTTTTCTCCAACTTTGATTTCTGACATCTATTATCCCTCCCTCCGCTAGCTTAAATTAATTTTCCAATTCAGCTACGGGCTTAATAACACACGCTATATTATACAATAGCGCGAACTTAACTGTCAATATCTTACTCTTATTGTATTAGCCTGGTGGCCAAGTTAAACTTCTACCCCCTAGAATATGAAAATGAAGGTGATTTACTGTTTGCCCACCATGTTCTCCACAATTATTGACAACCCTATATCCACTTTCTGATATATCTAACTCTAATACTATTTTATTAATAACAGTAAAAATATGTGAGATAATATTTGAATTCTCTTCAGTTATTTCATTAACACTTGTAATATGTTCTTTAGGTATAATTAAAACATGCACAGGAGCTTCTGGGCTTATGTCATTAAAAGCTAATACTTTATCGTCTTCATAAACTTTTGAACAAGGTATATCACCTTTTATTATTTTACAAAAAAGACAATTTTCCATAACTAACACCCTTTCTTTTTATATTTGACCTATTAAAGTTCCATCTTCTAATACACTTGTAATTTTTACATCTATAATTTTACCAATATTTTCAGAATTGTCACAAGGAACTTCTACCTTAATATAATTACTCGTGTATCCCTCATATATTCCTTCTTTATTCTTAACTTGTTGTTCAATTAAAACATCCATAACTTCTCCAACAAATGCTTTTGAGAAATTAAGTTCATTTTCATTATTTAAAGCTATAAGTGCCTTACTTCTAACTTCCTTAATGTTTCCATCATTTTGATTCTCCATTGTTGCAGCTTTAGTCCCTTGTCTTGGACTATATTTAAATACGTGTGTTTTTGTTAATTTTATATCTTTAAGGAATTCATATGTTTCTTTGAATTCTTCTTCTGTTTCACCTGGGAATCCTACAATAACATCAGTCGTAACTGAGGCTATTGGCATTATTTTTCTTAAATTCTCAACCGCTTCTTTATATTCAGCCGCTGAGTATCTTCTATTCATTCTCTTTAATGTTGCATCGCATCCACTTTGAAGAGAAAGATGGAAATGTGGACATAGCTTAGTAAGCTTTTTTATTCTCTCAATATTAGATTCACTAAAGAATGCAGGTTCTATAGATCCTATTCTAATTCTCTCTATACCTTCAACCTTTTGTATCTCTTCTATAATTGAAATTAAATCAACTCCGCCTTCTAAATCAACACCATATGATGCTGTATGAATTCCTGATAATATTATTTCCTTAAATCCATGATCAGCAAGCTTATTTACTTCTTCAATTACCTTTGATGGTTCTTTTGAACAAACAGCTCCCCTTGCATATGGAATTAAACAGAAAGTACAGAATCTATTACACCCGTCTTGAATCTTTAAAAATGCTCTAGTTTTATCTCTATACTCTTCTATATTTAATTCTTCAAATTTCTTGTTTTTTAAAACGCCATCTACATGTAATTGAGATTTTTTTTCATCTCTAGCTTTGTTTACATAATAAACAACATCACCTTTATTTCTTGTTCCTAAAACTACGTCTACACCTTCAATCTCTGAAACTTCTTTAGGTGCAATTTGTGAATAACATCCAACTACAGCTATTGTAGCATCAGGATTACTTCTTCTTGCCTTACTAATAATTTGACGAGATTTTTTATCTCCTGTATTTGTAACTGTACATGTGTTTATAACATATACGTCTGAAAATTGATCAAAATCAACAACTTCATATCCTTCTCTTTTAAATATTTCAGTCATAGCTTCTGATTCATATACATTAACTCTACAGCCTAATGTGTAAAAAGCAACTTTCATTAAACTAATCCTCCTAAATCACCAAGTTCATATTGAACTAAAGCAGTCGCTGTAAATCCAGCTGTTTCTGTTCTTAATATACGACTGCCTAAAGTTATAATATAAGCTCCCTTATCTTTTAATATGTTAATCTCTTCTTCTTCAAACCCACCTTCAGGTCCAACTAAAATAGCAACTTTTTTGATATCATCTTTATTACTTATTTCATTCATAAGTGTTTTAATACCGAAATCTTCTCTATTTTCATATGGAACTAAAAATAAATCATATTCATTTATTGAATTTAATACTTCATCAAACTCAATAGGAGTTTTCACTTCTGGAACAATACTTCTTTTACTTTGCTTTGCTGCTTCAAGAGCTATTCTATTTAATCTATCTAACTTTTTGAAGTCCCCTCTTAGCTTAACATCTACTCTTTCAGTTAAACATGGAACAAAACTAGAAATACCAAGTTCTGTTCCTTTTTGAACTATTAAATCCATTTTCTGAGCTTTTGGTAGACCTTGAAATAATGTTATCTGAACTCGACTTTCATTATTAATCTTAAGCTCTTCTTTAATATTAAATAAAACTTCTTGTTTTGAAACATCAGCAACTTCGCAAAGATACTCTTTTCCTTCACAGTTATTTAAAACTACTACTGTACCTTCTGTTAGCCTTAAAACTTTATAAATATGTTTTACGTCATCACCAATAACCTTAGCACTAACGTCACTTATCAATTCCTTAGGAGTAAAAAACTTATGCATCTTCTATTTTCCTCCTACTTTAATTTTGCAACTATGCAGTTCCATTCGCCATCTTTATTAACTTCAATTACTTCAAATCCTGTTTCTTCTAATTTTGATGTTACCATTTCAACTCTATCATGTATTATTCCTGATGTTATAAAGTATCCATTTGTATTAAGAACTCTCTTAACATCATCACATAATAGACATATTATCTCTGCAATAATATTAGCAACAACAACATCTGCTTTTCCATCAATAACTTCAACTAAGTTACCATGTAATATTTGAATATTATTTAAATCATTATAACTAACATTCTCAATTGATGATTCAACTGCAACTGGATCTAAATCAACACCTACAGCAAGTTTTGCCCCAAGTTTTGCAGCAGCTATAGCTAAAATACCTGAACCACATCCAACATCAAATACTGTAGTATCCGCTTTAACATATCTTTCTAAAGATTGAATACACATTCTTGTTGTTTCATGAGTACCTGTACCAAATGCCATACCTGGATCTAGTTCAACAACTAATTCGTCATTTTTAACTTCATACTCTTCCCAAATTGGTTTAACAACAATTCTTTCTCCAACTTTAACCGGCTTATAGTATTGTTTCCAAGTGTTTGCCCAATCTTCCTCATGCATAACTTCACTTTCAACTTTACCTTCACCTAAATCAAATCCAAACTCTTTTAATTCAGCAAGTTTTTCATTTATATATGTAATAACCTCTTCAATATTATCTTCCTCAGAGAAATACCCCTTTACTACAGCAGCTTCTCCTTTATGTTCTAATACATTTATATCAGCAAAATCCCATGTTAATGGTCCTTGCTCTCTTCCTAATATGTCATTTGGATCTTCTATTGCAACACCTTTGCAATCTAACCCATAAAATATTCCTGATACTGGCTCTAATGCATCACTCTTTGTTATAACTCTTATCTCTATCCATGTACCGTTCATTTTCATCATCCTTTCAAATATGCTTTTA
>JAVWLU010000027.1:0-22641 GCA_036637795.1 Clostridium sp.
AGTGTGGAAATTGGAGAAATATTTTCTTATAGCATAGATTTAAAGAATGAAAGTGAATGTGATATATATAATATTTTATATGAAGAGTATTTTAGTAAGAATGTAAATGTAATTGGGGTTGAATTAGATAGTAAACGTATTTCATATACTTTAGATGAGGATAATAAGATAAGTATTGAGATTGATAATATTCACCCAGAAGAAAAAAAGAAAATATATATTACTATAGAAGCTATAGATTTTATAGAAAAAAACACATTTAATGATTGTGGAATTATTAAAGGTGAAATTATCAAGGGAAGTATGGTTCAAAATACTAAATATTTATTAGAGTCACTCAATATATATATGTTAAATCCTAAACTAGGTTTAACATTAATAAGTAGCTCTAATGAATTAGTTGCAGAACAAATAGTTAGATTTAATATAAAAGTTGAGAATATGGGGAATACGAAATTATATGATATAGCAATAAGAGATATACTTAAAAATGAATTTGCTTTTATAGAGGAATCGGTTGAAATAGATAATATACAAAGAGTATCAGAAAATATTATAAGTGGAGTTAATATTGGAGATTTAAATGAGGGAGATGCAAAAACGATCACATTCTTAGCCAGGGTTGTAGAAGAGGATGGTGATATAATTACAGTAAATAAAGCTATTGGACGATTTAAATATAAATCATTACAAGAAAATTTATTTAAAAATAGTATTTCTCTTAGTAATGAAAATAAAATGACTATTCAATCGGAGAAGGTGAAAATATCAATTGATGTAGATACAGAATCCATATCATTAAATAAACCTATAGAATATGTAATTAAAATCATGAATGTTGGTACAGTTGATTTATGCGATTTATTATTAAGAGATTTATTACCTAAAGAGTTTAATATAATAGATAATAGCATTCAAATAGATAAAAAGTTAATAAAGCATATAAATTTAAATAGTGGAGTATTACTAGGAAATTTACAGATAGGAAAATATATAATAGTTAAATTCAAGATTAAACTTAGTAGGGGGATAAACAAGGGATATATAAATAATGTACTTATTTTAGATAAGGATTATAGACTAAGTGATAAAAATGTGTACAATGGTAAAAGTATTGAAACGTATGTCAAACATATGGTTAATATGACTGCATTTAAACAAGTTATTATGGATGGAGAGATTTTATTAACAGAATATAATCCACCTGTTGGAGAAATAAATAGTTTGAAATGTACTGTTGATATAAAAAACTATTATTTAATTGATACGATAGAGGGGACTTCTGTAAGTGGGCAAAATTTAACTGGCAAGAAACTTATTGTAAATGGCGTTATTAAGGCTAATTTAGAATATACAGTTAAGGATGAACAACAATCTGTACATTTTATAAGTAATAATCAGATGTTTTCAACGTTTATAGTATTATCAGATCAAATAGCTAGTTATGATAAAATTGTTGTTAAAGGTGAAATTGAGAATACGGATTATAATATTATTAATGAGCAAAGGATAGATACGATAGTATCATTATTAGTAGTTGCTAAAATATTAATAACATAATTAAATTTATTGTTTAAATTATATAGTCGAATTGAAGATCTTAAAATTAGTTAAGATCTTTTTTTATATTTATGTTCTAATTTACTTTTAAATTATAGTTAAAAGAATAATATTTTCAGATATATAAAATATATATAGTTTATATAAGTAAATTAATGAGGTAAATTTAAATGAGTAAAAAAGTATCAATAAGTTTATGTATGATAGTAAAAGATGAGGAAAAAACTTTAGAGAGATGTTTAAATTCAATACAATCATTTATAGATGAAATTATAATAGTAGATACAGGGTCAATGGATTCAACTAAAGATATTGCAAGAAAGTTCAATGCAGAGATATATGACTTTAAATGGATAAATGATTTTGCAGCAGCTAGGAACTTTGCTTTTAATAAGGCTACGTGTGAATATGTAATGTGGTTAGATGGTGATGATTTTATAGATAGAGATAACATAAAAAAGATAGAAACATTATTAGAAAATCTAAATAAAGAGTACGATTATATTAGTGCTGAATATATTTTAGGAAGAAATTCAGCAGGTCAGGTTAGCTGTTCAATGAGACGAAATAGAATAGTTAAAAGAAGTGAAAATTTTAAATGGATAGGGCATGTTCATGAATACTTAGAGGTGAAGGGGAATGGACTTACTTCAGATTTTGCAATAGAGCATGGGAAGGTTAAGTGTCATACTGATAGAAACCTTCAAATATTTAAATCGATGGAAAGTAATGAGGAATCATTTACTCCAAGAGATTTATTATATTATGCAAATGAGTTAAGAGATAATAGATATTATGAAGAAGCCATAGAAAGTTATAGAAAGTTTTTAGATACTAAAAGAGGATGGATAGAAGATATAAAAACAGCTTATGCTAGGATTATAGAATGTTATAGATTAACTGGGAAACAAGATAAAATAGCAGATATAGTTTTTGAATCATTTAAATATGATATACCAAGAGCTGATATATGTTGTTCTTTAGGAGAGTATTTTATAGAAAATTCCAAATTTAAACAAGCTATATTTTGGTATAGGATAGCATTAGATTGTGTACCTGAAAAAGGAAGTATAGCAATAGATTATAAGGATTATTATACATGGATACCTAGCCTTCAACTATGTGTATGCTATTTTAAATTAGGAAATTTAGATTGTTCTTATTTTTATAATGAAGTAGCAGATATGTTTGGAGCAAGTGCAGATAAGATTAAATATAATAGAGATTACTTTGCAGAAGAATATAAGAAACGAGGAATAGATTTTCCTGTCATAGAGAAGCCGATTAGAATTAGTGATTATATTAAGTATTTATAGATATTATTTTGGTGTGAGTGAAAGCGAACCTAGTTTATTAGGTTCACTTTTGCACAACAAAGTTTCCAGTTAATATTCCTACGGAGTAGGAAAATCATTTTTCCTATTTTCCATCAATAACTACACCAAGCTTAGTAGAAACAATAGTATTTAACAAATTAATTGATGATGTTAAACTAATAAGATGTTTTTCTAATCGAATTAATAAGTATGCACTTATCGCTACTGGAAATCCCATATTACCAATTATAGTTATAAAATCATTAATTTCTATTTTACTCACCGTCCTTTCGTTATTTATATATGCATTAATAAAAAACATTTAATAAAAATATATAAAATTTTTGTTAACAAAGAAGATTTAATGATTATTTTTTTATTAAATTCAAAAAAATAATCAAATAGTACAAACTTAAATCAAAAGTTTAATAGAACAATTAGTTAATTTATAGTTATTTAGAAATAAAATGTAAAATAATTATCAAAAAGTAAAAAATATGAAATTTTAATAAGTATTTTAATAAATATAAGGTAAATATTAAAAAACACAATCATAATATTGCAAAATATTGATATAAAATAGTACATATGGTAAAATGAGGTATAACTTATGAAAGAATATGTAAAAGAAACGATGAAATGTGTTTTATATATGGGTACCTGAAACACATGGAGTAAGTGGTGCAACCGGCTAAATATTATATTTAGTCGGTTTTTTTATTACTAAAAAACAAAGGGTGAAATTGGTAAAGGGTTAAAAAAAGGAGGGAACTTATGACGGGTAAAAGAGGAATGAAGAATGAAAAGTTAAAAATGTTAACACGAAAGAGGGTAATTGCATGTTGTGTATTAGTGGGTGTTATTTTCAATAACATAATACCAATAATACCAGTTAATGCAGGTCAAAAAACAATTCAAGGATCTGAGCTTGTAAGTTTAGGAGACCATACTACATATAATGTTGTAGCTTTTGGTAATCACACAGCATCAAATGCAGATGTGGAAGGTAAGCTTGCAGTTCAAGGGAATTTTACAGGACCGACATCTATGAATGATCAAAGTTTTACAATAGCAGCAGCATTTAATGGTAATGGGGTTGCAATAGGTGATCAGATTTTAGATACAAGTACACCTACATTTCTTTTAGGTGGAAATATATCAAAACCAGGTACAGGAAAACTATTAATATCAGCAGGAACGTCAGCAGTAACTAGTAATGCTAATATGAGTTTACTTGTAGGTGCTGATAAGTATAATGGTAATGTAGTTGTTAGCAAAGCGGAAATAGATAATACTTTTAAATCAATGAAAGCTGAACTAGATTCATTAAATAAAGTTGTTGGAAAGCTTGAACCAGGTACAATAGAGATTCCAAATACTTCATTAGGAATTGTTGAGGTTAAAGATAATTCTAAAATATTAGTTAACTCACAAGGTAGAAATGATGAAGTTCTTGATATAAGAGGTGAATGGGGAACATTTAAGTTACCAGATTTAGATAATAGAGATTTATTAATAATGTATTCTGATGCTAAAACTGTAAACTTTGATAATACATCAATGTATTATAAGGGGCAATTACTATCAACAGCTACAACTAAGAATATTATTAAAGAAATTGCATCAAAGATATTATGGATTTTCCCAAATGCAACTGAAGTCAATTCAACTAAAGGGGATGTTATAGGTTCGGTAATTGCACCAAATTCGACTGTAAACCTATATGGAGGATCTATAAATGGACAAATATTCACACATGATTTTAATCAAATATCAGGTTCAACAGGTGGATATGGTGGAGAAGCTCATAATTTCAGAGTGGATTGGCCTAAACTTGAGGAATTATTAAAAAGTGGATTTGAACTTGAAAAGAAAGGTTCTGACAACAAGCTATTAGCTGGAGCAGAATTTAAATTATATAAAACAGAAAGTGGACAACCGGATAAGTATATTGGAACATATACTACAGATAGTAATGGTAAGTTAAAAGTTGATGGTTTGGATGCAGGAACGTATAGATTAATTGAAACAAAGTCACCAGAAGGATATGAACTAGATTCTACACCTATAGACTTTGAAATAAAGTTTGGACAAACTACACCATTATTATTAAATCATACTAATAATAAGATTGAGTATGGTAATGCTGAAATTATAAAGGTTGATGCAAGTACTAATAAACCATTAGAAGGTGCAAAGTTTGAAGTTAGAGATAGTAGTGGAAATCTTATTGGAACATATACTACTGACAAGGATGGAAAAATAGAAATTTCTAATTTATTAGCAGGAACTTATACGGTTAAGGAAGTAGAAGCTCCAGCAGGGTATGAGATTAGTAAAGAAGAATTTACTATTGTAATTACAACACCTCAAACGGAGCCATATATTTTACAGATTGATAATACTGTAAAGCCTGAGGCAATAATTGGAGATGTTGAATTAATTAAATCAGATGCTGATGATAATTCAAAACTTCTAGACGGGGCAGAATTTGAATTATACAGAGTTGAAGATGGAAAAGCAGATGAAAAAATAGGTGGAACATATAAAACAGAAAATGGTCTATTATCTGTAAAGGGATTACCATTAGGTAAGTATTACTTTATAGAAACTAAAGCACCAGAGGGTTATTTGTTAGACCAAACAAAACAATATTTCACAATTACATTTAATAATCCAGAAGTTGTGAAAGTTACAATGACAAATAAGAAAGATCCAGATTCATTAATAGGAAGTGTAAAGCTAAAGAAATTAGGATATGAAAACAAGTTACTTAAGGGAGTAAAGTTTGAATTATTCAAAGATAATGGCAAGGATAAATCAGAGTGGGAAAGCTTAGGTATACATGAAACTAATGAAAATGGAGAAATAGTTGTTGAAAATTTAACACTTGGAAAGTATTACTTTAAAGAAGTTGAAGCTTTAGATGGGTATGTAATAAGTGATAAAGAACTAGATTTCGAAGTTAAATTTAATCAAAAAGATATTATAGAATTAACATTAAAAAATAACCCTACAGAGGAAGCTTTAAAAGGTGATGCAGAATTAATTAAAAGAGATGCAGAAACTGGAAACCCATTAAAGGGAGCACAATTCACTATTTTAGATTCTAATAAAAATCCTTTAATGGATCCTCATAATGTACCGTATTTACTTACTAGTAATGAAGAGGGAAAAGTTATAGTAAAAGACTTAAAACCAGGAATTTACTACTTTAAAGAGGTAAAGGCACCAGAGGGATATGAATTAGATTCAACATTAATTCAGTTTGAAATTATATTTAACCAAACTTCAATAGTAACAAAGTCATTTAATAATGCTCCAACATTTGAAGCAGCACATGGTGATATTAAGCTTATTAAAAAAGGTTATGAAGATAGGTTATTAAAGGGAGCAAAATTCAATTTATATAAGAAGGATGGCACTTTTGTAAGTGAGCATACTACTGATGTAAATGGAGAAATAATAATTACAGATTTAAAATATGGAGATTATTACTTACAAGAAGTACAAGCTCCAAATGGATATATTACAGATGGAAATCCAATTTACTTTACAATAGACTTTAATCAAAAAGTTATAGAAGTAAAAGAAACAACAAATACACCTACAGAAAATGCATTAAAAGGTAATGTGAAATTAGTTAAAACAGGATACCAAGATGCATTATTAGAAGGTGCCGAGTTTGAACTTTACAAAGTTGGAGTATCAGAAAAATTAGGAACTTATACAACTAATGAAAATGGTGAAATAGTTGTATTAAACCTAGACCTTGGAGATTATTACTTTGTAGAAACAAAAGCTCCAGAAGGTTATGAGATAGATTCTACACCAATTGAGTTCACAATTAACTTTAATACAGAAGAAACTATTCCAACAAAATTAGTTGGCGTTGTAAATAAAGTAAGTGAAGGTGCTCTGAAAGGTGGAGTTAGACTTCTTAAAACTGGACATGAAGGAATTAGATTAAAAGATGCAGTCTTTGGATTATATTCAGAAGATGGAACACTTTTAAAGGAATATACTACAGATTCTAATGGAGAAATAATAATTACAGGGTTAGATTTAGGTAAATATTATTTGCAAGAAATTAAAGCTCCAGCAGGATATGAATTAAGTACTAAAAAATATGAGTTTGAAATTAAATTTAACTCACAAGAAGTACAAGAGTTTACTGCTGAAAATAAAGCTTTAGAAAGTGCTTTAAAAGGAAGCGTAAGATTAATAAAGACAAGCTCATTAACAGGTAAAACTTTAGAAGGTGCAGAGTTTAAGGTACTAGATGAAAATAAAGAGCCTGTTAAAATAAGCTTTTTAAGATACATTGTTAAGAGTAATGCAAATGGTGAAGTTATAGTAAATAACTTACCAATTGGAAAGTACTATTTCCAAGAAGTTAAAGCACCAGAAGGGTATGAAATAAATGAAGAACTAATACCTTTTGAAATTAAATTTAATGAAACAATGACTTACACAAGAGATTTTGAAAATGAACCAAAAGAATCTTCATTAGTAGGTGGAGTTAAGTTAATCAAAAGAGGATATAATAATCAATTATTGCAAGGAGCTAAATTCCAACTATTTAAAGTTGAAACAGATGCAGCAACTGGAGAAGTAATTGAAGTTCCAATGAGTATTTATGAATCAAATTTAAATGGTGAGATAGAAATATCAAATTTACAACTTGGAGATTATTATTTACAAGAAGTAGAAGCACCAAATGGTTATATAACTAGTGATGAAAAACATAAATTCACTATAGAATTTAACCAAACCGTTAACAAATCAGTAGATGCTAAAAATGAAGCAACTGAAGAGGCCCTTAAAGGTGGATTTAGATTATTAAAAGAAGGACACTTTGGAGCACTTAAAGGAGCAGAGTTTGATCTTTATAAAATAGAAGGAACTACAGCAAAAAAGGTTAATTCATATGTAACTAATGAACAAGGTATTATTGAAGACGATAAGCTAGAAATAGGAAGCTATTATTTAGTTGAAACAAAAGCACCAGAAGGATATGAACTAGATGCAACACCAATTTACTTTGATGTTGAGTTTAATCAAGTTGCTTTAGAACCGCTTAAGATGACTAATGTTGCAAAATCAGAAGCATTAGTTGGAAATGTTAAGTTAATAAAAACAGGATACAAAGGTCAATTATTACAAGGAGCTAAATTTAAATTAGTTAAGGTAGAGACTATTGATGGGCAAAGAGTTGAAAAAGAAGTAAGTACACATACTACTAATAAAGAGGGTGTAATTACAATTGAAAACTTAGAGCTTGGAGAGTATTACCTACAAGAAGTTGAAGCACCATCAGGTTATGTAGTAAGTGATAAAAAGTATGAGTTTAGTATAAAATTCAATTCAACAGAAGTAATATCATTTGATGCAGTAAACGAAGCAATAGAAGATGCAAAAAAAGGTGATGTTAAGTTAAAAAAGACAGGCTATAATGATGCCTTATTAAAAGGAGCAAAATTTAAGCTAGTTAAAGTAGAAGATGAAAATGGAAATGCAGTAAATGAGGAACTTGGAACTTACGAAACAAATGCTAGTGGAGAAATAGAAATTAAAGACTTAGAAATTGGTAAGTACTATTTACAAGAAGTAGAAGCACCAAATGGATATGTTTTAAGTGATACTAAGTATAATTTTGAAATTGCTTTCAACCAAAGTAAGGCATTTGAAATAACTGCAGTAAATAAAGCAACGGAATCTGCATTAAAAGGAAATGTGAAATTAGTTAAAAAAGGTCATTTTGGATTATTAAAAGGAGCAGAATTCACATTATTTAAAGTAGAAGATGAAAATAAGATTCCACTTGATAAGTATTACACTAATGAAAATGGTGAAATAGTAATTAATGATTTACCTTTAGGTAAGTATTGTTTAATAGAAACAAAAGCACCAGAAGGATATATTTTAGATACAACGCCAATTAATTTTGAAATTGAGTTTAATCAAACAAACATAATTGAACTTGAGATGACAAATGTAGCAAAACCTGAAGCTTTACTTGGTAATGTAGAGCTAATTAAAACAGGATATAAAGGTGAACTACTAAAAAATGTTGAGTTTAGATTAGTTAGTGTTAAAACAATAGATGGAAATGTTGTAGAAACAGAAATTAATACTTATAAAACAAATGAAGAGGGTAAAATAATAATCGAAGGTTTAGAACTTGGAGATTACTACTTACAAGAAGTAGAAGCACCATCGGGCTATGTAACTAGTGACAAGAAACATGAATTTAAAGTTGAATTTAATGGAGCTAAGCTACAAACAATAAATGCAGTAAATGAGCCAACAAAGGAAGCTTTAGAGGGAACAGTAAGATTACTAAAAACAGGATACTTTGGAGTACTTCAAGGTGCAGAGTTTGAACTATTTAGAGTAGTAGGAGAAGGAAAAGATCAAGTTGAAACAAGTCTTGGAAAGCATACTACTAATGAAAATGGTGAAATAGTAATTAATAAATTACCACTAGGAAAATATTACTTAAAAGAAACAAAAGCACCAGAAGGATATATTTTAGATGAAACTCCAATTCATTTTGAAGTAAAGTTCAATGAAAATAAAGTAATTGAATTAACTAAGGAAAATGAAGTTAAAGCAGAATCACTAAAGGGCGGAGTTAAGTTAGTTAAAACAGGATATAAAAATTCATTATTACAAGGAGCTAAATTTAAACTTGTAAAAGTTAATGGAGATGTAGAAACTCTTATAGATGAATACACAACTAACGAAAATGGTGAAATTATAATCGAGAACTTAGAACTTGGAGATTATTATATGCAAGAAGTTGCAGCACCAGAGGGCTATATCACAAGTGATTATAAGCATGAATTCAAAATAGAATTCAATGATCAAAAAGGAATAGAAATAAAGGCAGTAAATAAAGTTAAGCCAGAAGCTATAAAAGGAAATGCAAGACTTATTAAAAAGGATGCATTAACTAAGAACCCATTAAAGGGAGCTAAGTTTATAGTACTTGATGAAAATAAAGTTCCTATTAAAAATCAAAGTGGTGGAAATTATGAATTTATAAGTAATGCTGATGGAGTGGTTTTAGTAACTGAATTACCACTAGGAAAATATTACTTTAAAGAAATAAAAGCACCAGATGGATATGAATTAAGCCAAGAACTAATTGAGTTTGAAATTAAGTTTAACAATACAGAAACTGTAGAAAAAGTTTTTGAAAATACACCAAAGGCTGAAGCATTAGTTGGTGATGTTGAATTAATTAAAAAGGGACATGAAGGTAAATTACTTCAAGGAGTTAAATTTGGATTATATCATGAAGATGGAACTCTTATTGAAGAATATACAACAAATGAAAATGGAGAAATATCTATTAAGGGCTTAGGTCTTGGAATATATTATATGCAAGAGATTGAAACTTTAGATGGATACCAAATTAGTAATGAACAGTACAAGTTTAAAATTGAATTTAATAAAGAAAATAAATTTACTTTCACAGCTATTAATAGACCAACAGAAGAAGCATTAAAAGGTAGTGTAAAACTATTAAAATCAGGAAAAGATGGAGTGCTTCAAGGAGCAGCGTTTAAGTTAGTTAAAGTTGAAGGTGAAAGAGAAGTCTTAGTAGGTAATTACATTACAAATGGAAATGGTGTAATTTTAGTAGAAGACTTAGAACTAGGTAAATATTATTTTGAAGAAACAAAAGCACCAGAAGGATATGAACTAGATACAACTAAAAAGTATTTTGATATTGAATTTAACAACAAAGAAGTTATTGAAATTAAGATGACTAACAAAGTTAAAGCAGAAGCTTTAAAAGGTGGAGTGAAACTAGTTAAGACAGGATATAATGGAAACTTACTAGAGGGAGCAAAGTTTAAGTTAGTTAAATTAGATGGAGATAACGAAATATTTATAAGTAATCACACTACAAATAAAGATGGTGAAATAATAATTGAAGATTTAGAACTAGGGAAATACTATCTTCAAGAAGTTGCAGCACCAACAGGATATATTTTAAGTGATGAAAAATATAATTTTGAAATTAAATTTAATAGCCAAGAGGGAATAAGAATCGATGCTGAAAATGAAGCTACAGAAGAGGCAATTAAAGGAGATGCAATCTTATTTAAGAAAGATGCAGCTACAAAGAATCCTTTAATGGGAGCTTGGTTTAAAGTATTAGATTCAGAATTAAACCCAGTAAAAGATCCACATGGAGTAGAGTATCTACTTATAAGTGATGAAAATGGACAAGTTAAAGTTAGTAATTTAGAAGTAGGAACTTACTACTTTAAAGAAGTAAAAGCACCAGATGGATATGAATTAAATGAAACTCCAATTAAATTTGAGATTGAATTTAACCAAACATCTGTATCTTCAATAACATTTGAAAATACACCAAAGGAAGAAGCATTAAACGGGGATGTAAAGTTAATTAAAAAATCTCTAAATAGTTCAGAGTTACTAGATGGAGCAGAATTTAAATTAGTTAAAGTAAATGAAGATGGAACAGAAGAATTAGTAGATAACTACACAACTAAATCAGGTGTTATTGAAGTAAATAACTTACCACTAGGTAAATACTACTTTGAGGAAACAAAAGCACCAGAGGGATATGAACTTGATAGCACAAAGAGATACTTTGACGTTAAGTTTAATGAAAAAGAAACTATTGAAGTTGAATTAACTAATAAAGTTAAGGAATCAGCTTTAGTTGGAAATGTTAGATTATTTAAAGAAGGAAGATTTGGAGCACTCGAAGGAGCAGAATTTAAACTAGTTAAGGTAGAAGATTATAAAGAAGTTCATGTAGGAAACTATGTAACAAATGAACAGGGAGAAATCTCAATTGAAAATCTACCATTAGGTAAATACTACTTTGAAGAAACAAAAGCACCAGAGGGATATGAATTAGATACTACAAAGAAATATTTTGAAATAGTATTTAATCATACTGAAGAAATTCTTGTTGAAATGTACAATGAAGTTAAAGCGGAGGCTTTACTTGGAGATGTTATTTTAGTTAAGACCGGATATAAAGGTCAATTACTAGAAGGAGCAAAATTCAACTTATATAAGGCAGATGGAACATTTGTAAGTAAACATGAAACTGATAAAAATGGTGAAATATCTATTAAAGATTTAGAATTAGGTGATTATTACTTACAAGAAGTAGAAGCACCAAATGGTTATGTAATAAGTAATGAAAAGTATAATTTCAAAATAGAATTTAACCAAACAGCTACAATTAAGATAGATGCAGTAAATGAGGCTGATGAAAATGCTTTAATTGGTGATGTTAAGTTAATCAAAAAATCATTAAATAGCTCAGAATTATTAAGTGGAGCAGAGTTTAAATTAGTTAAAGTAAATGAAGATGGAACTGAAGAGTTTATTGGAAACTACAAAACTAACTTAGGAATTATAGAAGTTAATAATCTACCATTAGGTAATTATTACTTTGAAGAAACAAAAGCACCAGAAGGATATGAGTTAGATAAAACTCAAAGAAAGTTTGAAGTTAAGTTTAACCAAACAAATGTTATAGAAATAGAAGTAACTAATACAGCTACAATTGAAGCACTTCATGGTGGAGTTAAATTAGTTAAGACAGGATATAATAATTGTTTACTAGAAGGAGCTAAATTTAGATTAGTTAAAGTTGATGGTTCAAATGAAACATTTGTAAATGAATATACAACAAATGCAAATGGAGAAATAATTATTGAAGGATTAACTATAGGAAGTTACTACTTACAAGAAGTAGAAGCACCAAATGGATATATCACAAGTAATGAAAAACATACATTTGATGTAGTATTTAACCAACAAAGTTTAGTAGAACTTACAGCAGTAAATACAGCAACAGAAGATGCATTAAAAGGTGATGCAGTATTAAATAAAGTAGATTCACTTAGCAAGCATCCATTAGAAGGAGCAGAATTTACAATTTTAGATGAAAATCTAAACCCATTAAAAGATGATTCAGGAAGAGAATATCTAATTAAAAGTGATGAGAATGGGCAAGTTAAAGTAACAGATTTAGCAATTGGTACTTATTACTTTAAAGAAGTAAAAGCACCAGAGGGCTATGAGTTAAATGAAACACTAGTTAAATTCGAAATTACATTTAATCAAGAAGCTAGAACAGTAACAACATTTGAAAATGCACCAAAGGAGTCTGCATTACATGGTAATGTGAAACTTGTTAAAAAGGGATATAAAGATGTGTTACTACAAGGAGCTAAATTTAAATTAGTTAAAGTTGATGGAGCTAATGAAACATTAGTAAATGAATATATAACTAATGAGAATGGTGAAATAACTATTAATAATTTACCTCTTGGAAAGTACTATTTACAAGAAGTAGAGGCACCAAATGGATATATTACAAGTGATACAAAATATCCATTTGAAATTAAATTTAATGAATCAGAAACAATAAAAATATCAGCTGTAAATAGTCCTACAAAAGAAGCTTTACATGGAAAAGTAAGACTAGTTAAAAAGTCTCAGCATAATGGGGAACTATTAATGGGAGCAGAATTTAAACTAGTTAGAGTTAATGAAGACAATAGTGAAGTTTTAGTAGGAAACTATACAACATCAGATATTGGAGAAATAAGAGTAGATAATCTTTTAATAGGAAATTACTACTTTGAAGAAACAAAAGCTCCAGAGGGATTTGAATTAAACACAGAAAAAATCAGATTCACTGTAGAGTTTAATAAAGAAGAAACTATTAATTTAGAGTTTAAGAACAAGTTAGAAGAAAAACCAGAAGTTCCAGAAACTCCAGAAGGATCAATAGTTTTAACTAAAAAAGATCAAGATAACGGAAAAGTACTTCCAGGAGCAGAATTCGCTTTATATAAATTAGAAGATGGACAAAGTGAATTTATAGGAACTCATATAACGGATGCTTATGGAGAACTAAGAGTATCAGACCTAGTAATAGGAGATTACTACTTCTTAGAAATAAAAGCACCAGAGGGATATGAACTTCCAATGCCTCAACTAAGAATTGATTTTACAATAATAGAAGATCAAATACTACAAGTAGTAGCAACAAATAAAAAGCTACAAGAATTTGACCCTGCAGCAGTAATGCTTAGAAAAGTAGATGATGAAACAGGAGTTAAACTAGTAGGAGCAGAATTTAAGTTACTAGATGAAGAGGGAAGAGAACTTGGAAGATATACAACAGATAACGATGGAGAAATCTATATATCGAGAATAAGACCAGGTAAATATAGCTTTGTAGAAACAAAAGCACCAAATGGATATGAACTAGATGAAACACCAATCTATTTTGAAGCAATAGATTACCATATAGGTCTAATAGAACTAGAATTTAAAAATACAAAAACAGAAGAGCCAGTGGATCCAGAAGAACCAGGAAATCCTGAAGAGTCAGTAGACCCAGAGGAACCAGGAAAACCAGAGGGACCTGAAGAACCAGTAAATCCAGAAGAACCTGGCAAACCAGAAAAACCAAGTAAACCAGAGACTAATGTAAGTGGTGATAAGTTACCACAAACAGGAGAGAATCCATTAACATCTCCTTTTGCTATAGGAATGTTGATGGTGGTTGTTGGAGTTTGGATTAGAAGGAAATGGTGATTTAGTAAAATCTAATTATGTTAAATAAAATGAGCTAAAAACAATTCCACTGAATATACTGTATAAAAGAAAAATATACAGGAAGGGATGATGAGGTGGATAAGTTATTAATTTTAGTTGTAATAGCATTAGTGACTGAGGCTGTGTGGGAAACTTTAAAGATGACATGGCAAAATGGCAAGTTCTCTATAGATAGAATAGGAGCTTTAGTTGTTGGGTTAATAGTAGCATGTGCAACTAATGTTGATATTTTAGAATTAGTTGGTGTACCTGTAGTGTTCCCTTATGTTGGGGTTATATTAACAGGAATATTAATTAGTAGAGGATCTAATTTTGTTCATGATTTGTATGAAAAAATAAGTAATCCTAAAGAAGTAGTAAGTGAGGTTAATAAGGAAATAAATCGTTCAGATTTATAGAAAATATAATTCAAGAGTAAAAATCTTTGATTTTTACTCTTGTTTTTTATTTTAATAAGTTTGAAGAATTTCATCTATATCCAAATTTTGATTTAACTTTTGAGTACCACAGAGACACTTTAGCTAAGTCTTTATGTGAAACTTTAGCATATTATTAGGTATCCTTTAGCTAAAATAAGAACAAAGAAAATTGCAATAATTAATGTAATTACATACAACATAAGTAAAATATGGTAAAATAATTACATAATATATTGAATATTAAGAAAGTGGGTGTAAGAGTGGACAAGTGTATAAGATATAGTAATATAACGTGTGAAGGTGCATTAAATAAGTTGAAGAGAAAAATTCCTTATGGATGGGACTTAAATATTTATCGCGGTTGTGAACATGGATGTACGTATTGTTATGCAATTCATTCACATAAGCATCTAGATTCTAATGATTTTTTTAAGGATATTTATATAAAAACAAATATAGTTGAACAGTTAGAGAGACAACTTAGATTATCTACATGGAAGCGAGAAGTTATTAATATTGGTGGAGTAACTGATAGTTATCAGCAGGCAGAAGATACAAATAAAATTATGCCTGAAGTTTTAAAGCTTCTTATAAAATATAAAACACCAGCTATTATATCAACGAAGTCGGATTTAATTTTAAGGGATTATGATTTAATTGATGAGTTATCTAGAATAACATATGTTAATATAGCATCAACAATAACGACTGTAGATGAAGGGGTAAGGACTTTAATTGAACCTAATTCATCAACATCTAAAGAGCGATTTGCTATGCTAAAGGAATTTAAAAAGACCAATGCGTCTGTAGGATTACATGTTATGCCTATAATTCCTTATATAACTGACAGTAGAAAGAATATAGATGGATTATTTGAATGTGCAAAGGATAGCAATGTGGATTATGTTTTACCAGGAACATTATATTTAAGAGGTGAAACTAGAAAAGTATTTTTTGATTTCATAAAAGAAAGTTACCCTCATTACTATGAAGACTTATCTTTTCTTTATAAAAAAGGGGGAGCGGATCAATCTTATAAAAATGATCTTTATAAAATGGTAAATGAATTAAGAGATAAATATAAATTATCAAGTAGCTATTCAAAGCCCATGAAAGAGAAGTTAGCTCAATCACGTCAACAAGTAGAACAATTGAAATTTTTCTAGGGATACTGAACTACACAATTTATTAAGAAATGAAAAACATATTGTACAAAAAACCTCTTTATAATGTAGCTGTATTGCTTAATTATAAAGAGGTTTTTTATTATTACTTAGATTATTAAACCAAATAGCAAGTAATATAATTTTAAGTTGTGATACAGCTTATTTAAGTGGTTTCGCTTTTGAGTAATCTACAGTATAGTATCCAGTTGAATTTGAACCACGAACACCTGTAAATAATTGATTATCAGAATATATAGCAACCTTTTTGACATTAAAGTTATAGCCATAGGTATTTACAAGAGAATCTATAAGTCCACATTCAGCTCCAGAACCTAAATTCATTTTTGATTGAAAATCTTTATTAAAGTATATTTCTAAGGTGTCACCTTTAAGTTTAGCAGAAGTTACTAATGCTTCTGAATGTAGCTTTACAAGAGAGTCTCCGTCTTTGCTATTTTTATGAGCATTACTTAAAGCTTTAACTAAAGCACCATCTTCAATAGTTACAGATTTATCTACATAGTACATAGTATCATTATCTATATTATAGAAAAATAATCTGCAAGTTTTAGTCTCAATTTTAGGCTTGCTTTGTTCAGGTTGCTCTTTATCAGTATTATTTGATGGTTTGTTATTTGAAGGTTTATTATTGGAAGAAGTATTGCTATTATCAGTATTAACATCTGGTTTATTATTGGAATTATTATCATTTGAAGTATCAGTAGGAGTAGAAGATGATGAATTATCATTAGTGATGGTAGTATTATTACATCCAATACAAGTAAAAATAAAAATTACTATTAGGAATAAAGATGCAAGTTTCTTTTTCATATATTCTCCTTATATAATCTATAAATTATTATTATATATGTTATGTTTAACTATATAAAAGTGGAATAGCATAGAGTTCTATATTTAACATAAAGTATATATTTATTATAATAAGAAAAAAGATCAACAGTATCTGCTAATAAGCAAATACTGTTGATCTTATTATTACATATAATATTAGTTTTTAAGGTTTACTTTACTACCTCATAAATTGCATTTAGTAAACTCTTATCTTTATCAGTAGTATCTTGAGATATTTCCCAAATCATTACTCCAGATGTATTTTTCATAGCCCATTCTGTTTTCTTTTTAATTGTATCTATACCATTATAATGAGCTTCTTTTCCATCTATAGTAGCCTTATCTTTTTTATAAGCACTACTATCTGCTTTTAATATATCTTCGTAAGATGCCCAACTTGGTCTTCCATAGAATGGCACACCTAAAACAACTTTACTAGCAGGCAATTTACGAGTTTTTCTCCAGTAGTTTGCAGAGTTTACTGCAAAGTCATATGAAGAATGTCTATCTCCATCTCCACCATCATATGCCATAACATTAATCCAATCTACATAAGATAAAGCCTCATCTGTGTGACCAGCTGCATCATATAACACATTTCCGTCAGCAGTTACACCTGCAAGTACAGCAGAAGTTAAAATTTTATTTCTTTTATCTAAGCCTTGTCTTAAATATTTTAAAAGAGTAGAATATTGAGTTTTAGAAACACCATCAACCCTAGGATGTTCCCAGTCCATATCAACACCATCGAATCCATATTCATCAACCATTACAAGTATGCTATCAGCTAACTTTTTGCATTTAGCATCTGAATCAGTTGCAGCAACGAATGTATTTTCTAAAGGAGTTCCATTATACTCCCAACCACCAACTGCTATTAGAACTTTAACACCATTAGAATTACCTTTTTTAATTATTTTTTTAGCGAGTTCAGGTTCAGTTAGAGGTTTTACAGTACCATCACTTGTAGGAATAGCAAAAGAATAATTTATATGAGTTAATTTATCATATTGAATTTCTTTTTCTTTAGCAGGTTTCCATTCAGGGAAGTATCCAACTACTTTAAATTCACTCCCAGCTAAGCCTTCACCTGTTGGAACATATTCATCATTGTCACTATTATTTGATGGTTCTTCTTTTGTAGGAGTAGCATCACCTATAAGCTTCCATTCTCCCCACTCATTTGATGCATCAGGTTGTTTTCCTTGAGTCCACCATTTAGCTTCAAATATTTTTCCACCAAAGATAACTTGATCCCCAGCGTTATATACAGCAGAAGCATCCCAAGTATCTTTTGGTACGCTTTCAGTATTATTATCTTTTGATGAATTATCATCATTAGTATCATTTTCAGTTGCATTTGGAGCGGATGCAGCAATGTCAGATTCATTAATATCTCTTAATGAAAAAAGCCCTACGAATGTTAGAAGTATGGCGGCACCAAATAACCATAAAAGCATTTTATTATTTTTAAATATGTTTTTCATTTAATAATCCCCTTAAAGTAGTGTAGTTTACTATTAATTATAGACTATTTGAATAAAAGTAAACAAGCTATAGAAAGAATAAAATAGATAAAATTTACATAAAAGGGTTGAAAAAGGGAAAATACAAGCGTAGAATTTAATTAAGCAATTGCTTAATTAAATTATGAGAGGTTTTTTATGGAGGAAAATATTAAAGTATTTAAAGCATTTGGAGATGAAACTAGAATTAAAATATTATCATTAATATCAATAAAAAGTATGTGTGCTAAGGGAATTGCTAAGCATTTGAATATAACAGAGGCAGCTGTATCGCAACAGATAAAAATATTGAAAGATTCAAATCTTATAATAGGATATAAGGTTGGCTATAATATTTTTTATGATATTAACGAAATGATATTACAAAATGCAATAGATTTTATACAGTGTATCGGAAATGTTATAGAAGTAAATAAAAGATTGATCTGTTTAGAAACCTGTAAGCATAAAAAATGTTCTCATAATGAAATAATAAAGGAGGAATTAACAATGAAAGTATGTTTTCCCGTTAAATCAAATGAAGGTATAGATAGTATTCCATACGGTCATTTTGGAACAGCACCACAATTTGTAGTGTGTGACATTAATACTAATGAAGTGAAATCAATTAATAATGGTGATTTAGGTCATGAACATGGGCACTGCCAACCAATGAAGGCATTAGCTGGAGAAGTTGTTGATGCAGTAGTTGTTGGTGGAATAGGTCAAGGTGCAATTACTAGGTTAAATTCAATGGGGATCAAGGTATATAGAGCTATAGAAGGAAATATAGAAAAAAATATTGAAGCATATAAAAAAGAGGAATTAATGGAGTTTCCAAACAACCATACATGTAATCATGATGGATGTTCACATTAATTAAAAAAATGAGAGCTATACAAATAATGTATAGCTCTTATTTTTTATGGTGGGATAATAATTTTTTGTTAGCAAACCAATTCCAACAATTGTAATAATATCATAAATTTTCATAATGAACAACGATTTTAATAAATATTTAATAAAAGTTTTAATGTGTTTATAATTCATATTTAAATTACATTTGTATATATGAAAGTAAAAGCTGGAATATAACTATTAAATAAAATTATAATTATTAAATAATAATAATTATTGACAAATAAAAAGTGAAAGCATATGCTATTAATATAGTAATTAAATTGAAGAGTGATTTTAATAAGAATATTTAGAATAAATAAATCAATAAGAGGGAGAGATGTTTATAATGAAAAAGTTTGTTTGTAAAGTATGTGGATACATCCATGAAGGAGAATTACCAGATGGTTTTGTTTGCCCATTATGTAAAGTGGGGGTTGATCAATTTGAAGAAATAGCTGGTGAAAGAGTTTGGGCTGATGAACACAGAATCGGAGCTGCTCAAGGAGTAGATGAAGAAATCGTTGAAGGCTTAAGAGCTAATTTTATCGGAGAATGTACTGAAGTAGGGATGTATTTAGCTATGTCAAGACAAGCTGATAGAGAAGGATATCCAGAAGTTGCTGAAGCTTACAAGAGAATAGCTTTCGAAGAAGCAGAACATGCTTCAAAATTCGCTGAATTATTAGGAGAAGTTGTTGTTGCTGATACAAAAGCAAACTTAGAAGCAAGAGTAGAAGCTGAATATGGCGCAACTAGCGGAAAGTTAGAATTAGCTAAAAAAGCAAAACAAGCTAACTTAGATGCAATCCATGATACAGTTCATGAAATGTGTAAAGATGAAGCTAGACATGGAAAAGCATTCTTAGGGTTATTAAATAGATATTTTAATAATGAAAAGAAAGAAGATGACTTTAATTATAAAAAATTAGAGGTATTTAATAAGGTAAAAGAAAATGATGTAGTAACTTCATTCTACTTAAAACCTGTAAATGGACATAAACTTAAAGAACACAAGCCAGGGCAATTCATTTCTATAATGCCAATTAATGAAGGTGAGAATTCAAACGAGGTTAGGCAATATAGTTTATCTATGAAACCAGGTGAAGATTTCTATAGAATAAGTGTTAAAAGAGAAGATAAGGGATTGGTATCTAGATATTTACATGATAATGTTCAAGTAGGAAATATAGTTGAAGTTACAAATCCGTTAGGAAACTTTTATTTAAATGAAGAAAGTGAAAAACCACTAGTATTATTAAGTGGTGGTATTGGAGTTACACCAGTAATGTCTATGCGATATAAAGCTGCTGAACAAGGTAGAAAAATTTTATTTGTGCAAGCTGTATTAAATTCATCAGCTCATACATTTAAAGAAGAAGTTGAAAAAATTACAGATCAATATAAAAATGTGCAAACAGCCATATTCTATCAAACTCCATTAGAGGAAGATAAGATAAACAAGGATTATGATAATGTAGGATTTATTAGTGAAGAGTGGATTAGAGAAAATTTATCCATTGATGCAGAGTTCTATTTCTGTGGACCATTAGGATTTATGAAGCATATAGAAAAAACATTAAAGTCTATTGGCGTAAAAGAAGAATTCATAAATTATGAATTATTTGCATAATAAGTTATTAATCGAAAATTTAAAATAAAATAATTATTTATTAATAATTATTATTGACAAATATAATATTGGAGCATATAATAAGAATATAGCAAATGAGAAAAATCAAAGAGATTTAAATTAAAGATTAAATATATAGTATAAGAATGAAGGAGAGATATTTATTATGAAAAAATTTGTTTGTAAAGTATGCGGATATATCCATGAAGGAGAATTACCAGAAGGTTTTGTTTGTCCATTATGTAAAGTAGGCGTTGATCAATTTGAAGAAATCGCTGGAGAAAGAGTTTGGGCTGACGAACACAGAATCGGAGCTGCTCAAGGAGTAGACGAAGAAATCGTTGAAGGATTAAGAGCTAACTTTATCGGAGAATGTACTGAAGTAGGTATGTACTTAGCTATGTCAAGACAAGCTGATAGAGAAGGATATCCAGAAGTTGCTGAAGCTTACAAGAGAATAGCTTTCGAAGAAGCAGAACATGCTTCAAAATTCGCTGAATTATTAGGAGAAGTTGTTGTTGCTGATACAAAAGCAAACTTAGAAGCAAGAGTAGAAGCTGAATATGGCGCAACTAGCGGAAAGTTAGAATTAGCTAAAAAAGCAAAACAAGCTAACTTAGATGCAATCCATGATACAGTTCATGAAATGTGCAAAGATGAAGCTAGACACGGAAAAGCATTCTTAGGATTATTAAATAGATACTTCCAATAAGAAATAACTAAAAACTCTAAGAGATTAATTCTCTTAGAGTTTTTTTATTTTATTATGATAAGATGTATTAAAATAAATCACTTCATATATAATCTTTCTAAAAAGAATTTATATAAAGAGTTGTATATATAAAATAATAATCTTATTAATAGTTACTAGTCCTTAATTGGTAGGGTGAGATACTTGAATAACAAGGGCATTAGATTGAGGTGGAATTGACTTAGTCATAATATTACTAAATTCAATATAAACTTTATCACCTTGATTAAAATCAACCTTAGTTTCGTCCTTATGACAGCCAAATGATATTTTAGTTTCAGGAGTAACTAATGCAATTAATTCTTCTTCGTATATTTCACAACCTTTAAAATATCCTTTTACTAATAATCTAACATTATCTTGTTCATCTTTTTGGATCTCTTTTATTTCACCTAGAAAAATTGGCATAGGATGTTCCTTTGGTGAAACAGTTGCAATAAATGATGTTGATATAATGAATAATAATAATATAGGTATAAATTTTTTTAATTTCATTTTGTATAAACTCCTTATAATGTAATTATATATAGGTTTAGCAATAGGAGTGAATATTATACTAAAAGTTAAATTGATAATTATTATTCTAATATATAAATAAAGTAAGGGGGGGGCTAATCCGTTTATAAAGAATAAGTAGAATCGTAGAAGCATTCTTAAATATAATAGAAAACTATAATTAATTAAGTCATAAATTTGTATAAAAGTAGTATTAGATTGATAAAAATCATATAATCATATGAACACTATACCTAGTGTATCAATATAAGTATTATTAAGTAAATCAGAGAAAAGTTTAGTAATTCAATTTTAATTTAATATAATAACATAATATATAATATATTAAATTATTCAGCGTGATATTATTAATCTCGTTCCACAGGGAACAAACAAAACAACGAAATGAT
>JAVWLU010000028.1:0-14775 GCA_036637795.1 Clostridium sp.
TAAATTTATTAAAATGTAAATATTTTCTTAAAGCTAGAATATAATGAATTGAGGGATTAGTCATAGGAGGTTACACAGTACATAGAACTAAATAACAAGGCTATGCCTTTAAATAAAAAAGGAGTGATCCCAATGATTCAAGTATTTTGCTCAAAAAGAGGTTCAGGAAAAACAAAACAATTAATTGATTTAGCTAATAATGGTGTGAGAACATCAAAAGGTAGTTCAGTTTATATTGATGATGATCAGAAGCCTATGTTGCAGCTTAGAAGAGAGATAAGATTTGTTTCCACTAATGAATATAATGTAGATACTCCAGAAACTTTTTATGGAATGTTATGTGGTTTACTTTCAAGCGATTATGATATAGAAAACGTATATATAGATGGTATATCTAATATAGTAAAAGCACCAGTAGATGAAATGAATTGGCTATTTATGATGATTAAATCACTAAGTGAAGAAAACGATATAAATATTTATATAAATGAAAATTGTGAGGATATAGATGAAGTGCCTCATTTTATAAAAGAATATGTAGCATAAAATTAGTAAGCTAAAGTTCGTTAAAATAAAACCGTTAGTTTTATTTTAACGAATTTTTTGTTTAAAGAAATTTGAAGAATTTCATTTTTATCGAAAGCTTGATTTCACTTTAGCTGAAACGTAGTGACCACTTTAACGTACTCTTAGAGTACACTTTCGATGAAGTAATTAAGACAACTTTCCAACTAGTTTATTATAACTTTTGATATGAATTCTATGTGATTAATTGTATTTTAAATTCAAATGATTATGAGTAGTAGCTAAATGTAGGATTACAGTTGCTAATACCATAATTTATAGATATACTAGAATAATAGGCTAGGTATAGGTTTACTGTATAACCTAGTAAGTAAATAGGAGGTATTAGATAATGGCAAACGTATTAGACGAGTTATTAGACCGTGGTTACATAAAGCAGTTCACTCATGAAGCTGAGACTAGAGAACTGTTAGAAAAGGAGAAAATAACTTTTTATATAGGCTTTGATCCAACAGCAGATAGCTTACATGTTGGACACTTTATTGCTATGATGTTTATGGCTCATATGCAAAAGGCAGGACATAGACCAATTGCACTACTTGGTGGTGGAACTGGCATGGTTGGAGATCCAAGTGGTAAGACTGATATGAGATCTATGCTTACAAAGGAACAAATTCAACATAATGTTGATAGCATAAAGAAACAAATGGAAAGATTCATTGATTTTACTGATGATAAGGCACTTATTGTAAATAATGCTGATTGGTTATTAGATTTAAATTATGTTGATTTCTTAAGAGAAGTTGGAGTTCATTTCTCAGTTAATAGAATGCTTTCAGCTGAGTGTTTTAAACAAAGATTAGAAAAGGGATTATCATTCTTAGAATTTAACTATATGTTAATGCAAGGATATGATTTCTACGTTTTAAATCAAAAGTATAACTGTAAAATGCAATTAGGTGGAGATGATCAATGGTCAAACATGATTGCTGGTGTTGAACTAGTTAGAAGAAAAGCAAGAGGCGAATCATTTGCTATGACTTGTACACTTTTAACTAATAGCCAAGGACAAAAAATGGGTAAAACAGTTGGTGGAGCATTATGGCTTGATCCAGCTAAAACATCACCATTTGAGTTCTTCCAATACTGGAGAAATGTTGATGATGCAGATGTTGAAAAATGTTTATCACTATTAACATTCTTACCAATGGATGAAGTTAGAAGATTATCAGCTTTAGAAGGTTCACAAATTAATGATGCTAAGGTTGTATTAGCTTACGAAGTAACTAAGCTTGTACATGGCGAAGAAGAAGCACAAAAGGCTAAAGAAGCTGCTGCTGCTCTATTTGCAGGTGGAGTTGATATGAGTAACGTTCCAACAGTTGAAATTTCTAAAGAATTATTAGGTACTCAAATTCTTCAAATCATTGCAGATACAAAGATTGTTCCTTCAAAGAAAGAAGGAAGAAGATTAATTGAGCAAGGTGGATTATCAATCAATGGAGTTAAAGTAGAAGATATAAATAAGACTTTAACAGAAGAAGATTTAGAAGATGGTTCAGCTTTAATTAAAAGAGGAAAGAAAAACTACAACAGAATTATTGTAAAATAGGAATATATAAATTTAGAATTAAAAATTTAGAATTAAAAATTTAGAATTTAGAATGGTGGATGAAACTCTTTTGAGAGTTTCTGAAATAATATATTTTATAGTGATTTTTAGAATACTTAATGACCAATTATCAATAATCAACTAAATGTAATAAGCTTATTTAGGTAGTTTATTTTAATTTAGTTGCAATTGATAGTTGGTTATTTTTTTGCTTTATGCATAATCAAATAAATAATAAACCAAATAGTCGATCATACTAGTCTATTATTTATTTTCATGTGCCTTAAAATTAAATTTATAATATTTTAATACGATAATTAATATAACGATAAAATTTTAGGGAGAAGAGTATGGCTGGAATATATAATAATGTAAATAATGCTTATAGTGTTAATAATAAAAAGATTACTAGTAAACTTGCATTTAATGTTGGCGATAAGTTTAATGGTAAAATCATAAAGAAAAGTGATTCTGGGGCAGCTGTAATTAAACTTTCTGATGGTTGGGAATTTCCAGCTGAGGTAGAAGGTGATTTATCTTCTCTTAAAGAGGGTATGGCAAAATTTGAAGTCCAAGGATATAAAGATGGGAAGCTTCAATTAAAGTTAGTAAGTAAAGATGTAGGGGAAGAGAGTAAGCCGTCAGATGATCTACTTCAAATTATAGAAAAAGATGGTTTAGATAAAGAAGATATATCTATATTGAAAAGAATGTTAAAGTTTAATATTCCATTAACAAAAGAAAATGTAAGAGAAGTAAGAGGATTAGCACAATTTATAAATAAAATAAATGCAAATCCAAAAGAAATGGATGCATTTATAGAAAAGTATTTACAAAGCAACAATATATCTAGTGATAGTGATCAAGGAAAATTAATAGCAAATGAACTAAAGCAATTTTTTAATAATCTTAAGTCACTAACATCAGAAGATATAATGTTCTTTTTAGAAAATGATTTAGATTTTGATAGTGAAACTATAACATCTTATAATAAGTTTCTAAAAGGGAATACTGATAATATAGTAGAAGAATTAAAAGTGATAAATAACAATATAAAGGATATTGAAAGTAGTACTGTATCAAGCAATAAGAATAACCTAGATATTAATTCTAAAATAAATAATGATACAACAAGTGAAAAAGTTCATATAAATGTAGAGAATAAAAGTGTTCAAACTGATTCATACTTAAATAGTAATATAAAGATAGTAGATAGTGAATTAGATGGAATTGATATAAAAACTATAGATACTAATATTAATAATAAATCTAAGTTAGAAGTTAACGAAGAAGGTAATTCTTCAACGGGTTCATTAGCTAGTAAGGCATATGAAAAACAAGAAAGTGGAGCTAAAGTTGATATATTATCTATATTAAAAACTATTTCAAATAATCCAAGTGAAGAACCAAGCAATATTGGCGGTGAATTAAAAAGTACATTTAATAATATACTTTCTAAATTTGGAGAAAGTTCAATTACAGAAGAACAAATAATTGATGGACTTAAAAATTTCATTCAAGAAGGAAAAGATATTTCTAAAATTACAAAACAAGATGTGGAAAATATATTATCTAAGATTACTAATAAAAATATAAAATTATCAGATGATGACTTTAATAGTATTAAAACTATTATTGATGATAAATTAGTAGATAAAATTGAAACATCAGTTAATAAACCTTCTGTTGAAAATATTAAAGAGGTTATTAAAGATATAACGATAGATAAAGTAGTAACTCAAACATTAGTAAAAGAAAGTATAATGCAAAAGGGTGAAGAGGCTAAAGAAGTATTAAAAAATATAATTAATAACATAAAGTATCAAGGAGACGGTGCAGAAAAAATTTTAGATGTAATTAAAAATAGCATGTCTGATATTAAGTTAATGAATAAAGTTAATAATGAATATTATTATTTTGATTCGCCGGTAAGAGTTATGGATAGAGAATATCCTTGTAAGCTTATTGTTAAAGATAATAGAAAAGATGGTAAAAAAATTGATAGTAAAAATGTTAAAATCATTGTTTCTGTCAAAACTATAAATATAGGTGAAGTAGATGCTTTTATTAAGGTTTTAGATAAAAATATGTTTATAGAATTAAAATGCGAAGAAGGATTTGTTAGTAAAATAAGTTCTATTAAAGATAACTTATCAAGCGTTATTGAAAAGATAGGATACACAACTAATATATCTGTTGATAAAAAAGAAGAGCCTGTTAATATCATAAATTGTAGAGGGTTTTTTAATGAAAATAATAGGACAAATCTTGATATTAAGGTATAATAGGAAGGTAATCTAGATGAAGGAGGGATTAATTTGCATCAACGCAGAAAAGCAGCAGCAATTCAATATGAAGAGAATTCACCAGCACCAGTAGTTTCAGCCACAGGTATGGGAGTTATTGCAGATAAAATAATTGAAAAAGCTACAGAAAAAGAAGTTCCAATTGTATATAATAAGGAACTTACAGATTTGCTTTGTAATGTAGATGTAGGTGAATCGATCCCACCAGATTTATATGAAGCAGTAGCACATATTATTGCACATATAACAGATTTAGATAGATCGATAGATAGATAAGAAAGGTGAGAAAATATACATGGCACTATATGCTATATCAGATTTACACTTAGCTCTTAGTGTGGATAAACCTATGGATATATTTGGACCAAAGTGGGAAAAGCATGATGAAAAAATTTATGATAACTGGGTTCGAAAAATATCAAGTGAAGATACAATATTAATACCTGGAGATATTTCTTGGTCTATGACTGGGGAAGAAAGTACAACGGATTTAGATTGGATAGATTCATTGCCAGGTAAAAAGATAATTTCTAAAGGAAATCATGATTATTGGTGGAGTAGTATAAGTAAGCTTAATAAGCTTTATGATAATACTAAGTTCCTACAAAATAATTTTTATTCATATAAAGATATTGCTATTTGTGGAACGAGAGGCTGGAGCTGTCCTCTAGAGTTCAAATTCACAGAGCATGATGAAAAGATATATAAAAGGGAATTAATCAGATTAAGATTATCTTTAGATACAGCAGTAAAAGCAGGATTTAAAAGATTTATTATAATGTTACATTATCCACCAACTGTGGAACCATATCAAGAAACAGAGTTTACGAAGGTATTCAAGGAATATGGAGTAGAGAAAGTAATATATGGTCATATACATGGACCTAAGCTTGCAAAAGCATTAAACGGAACTTATGATGGCACTCAGTACATAATGGCATCAGCTGACTTTATAGACTTTAATCCTATACTTATAACAGAATAATATAATTAATAATCAAATAAATACTCAATGTACATACTGAAAGGTAGTATACATTGAGTATTTTTAATGTATAGGTACATAAAAATAAATAATAGGCTAGCATACTGGGCTATTATTTATTTGATTGTGTCTTATAGAAGTTTATTAAAAAATTTGATATAATATTTGTGGAATTTAATAAAGGGTGATACAGATGGCAGTTTATGATTGGAAAAGTTTTTTAATGCCTTATGAACAGGCAGTTGATGAACTAAAGGTAAAATTAAGAAGTATAAGAAAAGAATATAGAAGAAGAAATGAATATTCTCCAATTGAATTTGTTACTGGAAGAGTAAAAGAAGTATCGAGTTTATTAGAAAAAGCTAATAAGTTTAATATACCTTTTGATAGAGTAAGGTACGAGATGGAGGATATAGCTGGTATAAGAATAATGTGCCAGTTTGTTGATGATATAGATACCGTTGTAGGGCTTTTACGTGCAAGAAAGGATATGAGTATCCTTTATGAAAAAGACTACGTTGCAAATGTAAAAGAAAGCGGATATAGAAGTTATCATATTATATTTAAATATCCAGTTAATATGGTAGATGGACCAATTGAGATATTAGGAGAATTCCAAATAAGAACATTATCAATGAACTTCTGGGCTACTATAGAGCATTCATTAAACTATAAGTATAAACAACAAATTCCACCAGAAATTCAAGATAAATTAAAATTAGCTGCAGATGCTGCATTTAATCTAGATGAACAAATGTTAGATATAAAAGATGAGATAAAAGATGCTCAAAAATTATTCGAAGTAAAATCAGATATAATATCAAATATAATGTCTAGAATTTTAACACTTCATTCATTAGGTAAAATAGCAGAGTCTAGTAGATATGAGATAGTACTTAATAAGCTTATAGAAGATGGCGAGGTTTGGGAACTTACGAATTTACTACAGGCTATTAATAAGGATATAGATAAGTATAGAGATTAGGAAGAAAAAAAGCTGTATCAAAATAAAAATTTTGATACAGCTTTTATTTAACTAATTAAGGATTAGTGTCCGCAGCCACCGCCACAAGATCCACATCCGCCTTCAGCTTCGATTACAGGTTTTAATGATAAACCTCTTCCACCGTTTTCTTCTGAAGATAATAATTTAAATCCACCGAATTCTTCGATTAACTTTTGTTCAGCCATGAAAGTTATTTCATTAACTGTTTGAGTGTAATCTCCTTCAGCAGCTTCACTTACTGTAATGTTGAATGCAGGACCACTGCAACCAAATCCAGCTAAGTTAATTCTAATATTCATTTGCTCAACTTCGTTTTCTTTAAGGAAATCCTTAAACTCGTTGTATGCTTGTTCGCTAATTGTAATTTTATCCATGTTTACACCTACTTCTATTTCTTTTGAATTTTATAACACTAGTATAGCATAGTGAGAATAAATATCAATATGTTTTTTTAGTAAATAATTATAAATATTAACTTAAATATGATATAATTTAAGAAAATTGAAGAGAAAGGAATTGTTTAAATTGTTTCCTTATAGAGAAGAATTTATACTAGAAAAACTAAAAGAATATAAAAATACATTAAAAGAACTAATTATTGGTAATTATAAAATTAAGATAGATTATATAAAAAATGAATTGAACGGGTATATGTATAACAAAGCTATAAATGAAGATATTATGGCTTATTCATTGTACCAAGACGATCATAAGATAATGGATATATCACATAGAGAGATAGAATCATCATATGGTTCTATTAAACGAGCTTCTGGAAGAGTTGGAGTAGTAGGACTAGGACTAGGTTATGTAGCTCGTGAAATGGCTAAAAATCCTAATGTGAAAAAAGTAGTTGTATATGAATCATCAAAAGAAGTAATAGATTTATATAGAAAAAGCTTTAAAACACATCCTAAAATAAAAATAATTAATTGTGATGCATATAAGGCTAAAAAAGATACCTTTGATTTCTTTTACGTAGACATATATGAATATGAATTAAATGAAAGAGTAGTTTTTGATTATAAATTCTTTAATGGATTACATGAAATTGAAAACTATACTTTCTGTGGAATGGAACATTTCCTTTTAAGTTGCGCATATGATGATTTACTTTATGTTTATCTTCCAGATGGATGGTTAGATGTAAGTAGGGATTACTATGAGGCATTAAAGGATTCTGGATATTTAGAGGGATATTATGAATTAGATGAAGAAATGGTTTCTAGGGTTTTAAAGAGATTTGAGAAGGTCTTTAATGAAAGCTAGAGGGGAAAGTGTCGCAAAAGGCTCAGTGATAGGGTGATTTGTAATCACGTGATAGTGTTCAGTCTCTTCATGTGAAATGAAAATCATAGATTGCATTAAGGTAGAAGTTCTTTAAGAATTTCTTTGAATAATAAGCAAATAAGGGTATAAAGCCATTGGCTTTATACCCTTTAATTTTATAAATCTGAAAGATTTATTTCAATAATGTAGCTCCGCTACCATTTCACCGAACGAAGCGACATTCTCACGGAATCCTAGATTTTTCTTTTACGTTTCTGACAAAGTACCAGAAACCCTTCCACTAAAGAGAAGCTTATTTTACAACTATATTAACAAGTCTTCCTTTAATAACAATAACCTTAACAACATTCTTTCCATCAATAGCAGCAACAACACCTTCGTTAGCTAATGCTTCTGCTTTAATTGATTCTTCATCAAGTCCTGATGCAACGTTGATCTTAGCTTTGATTTTTCCGTTTACTTGAATAGCTATTTCTATTTCATCTTTAACTAAAGCTTTCTCATCAAATGCTGGCCATGCTTCGTTAAATACTGAATATTTACCAGTGAATAAACTCCATTGTTCTTCTGCAAAGTGAGGAGCAAATGGTGATATTACTTTTATAAACATTTCACAAGTTTCTTCTAAGAAGCTTAAGTTTTTAACATCTTCTTTTAAGTATTTTGATAAAGCATTTACGAATTCCATCATTCTAGCAATTGCAGTGTTGAATTGCATTTTTTCTGAGTCTTCTGTTACACCTTTAATTGTGTTATGAAGCCAGAAGTTTAATTCTTTTTCTGCTTTATCCATAGTAGTTTTATTATTTTCTAAGCTAGCAATAGCTTCTCTAGATGTATCTAAGTATCTTTCGATTCTATCTACGAATCTTGCTACTGATTTTATTCCTTCATCACTCCAAGCTCCACCTTCAACATAAGCGAAACCAAACATTAAGTACATTCTAAATACGTCTGCACCGTGTTCTTTGATGTAATCATCTGGAGAGATTGTATTTCCTTTAGATTTAGACATTTTTAATCCATCTGGTCCTAATATTAAACCTTGGTGAGTTAAGCTCTTGAATGGTTCATCGAAGCTTAAGTATCCCATGTCTCTAAGTGCTTTAGTTATGAATCTTGCATATAGAAGATGCATACAAGCATGCTCAGGTCCACCAACATATTTATCTACAGGAAGCATTGTATCGATTAATTGTTTATCAAATGCTTTTTCTGTGTTTTTATTATCTGGGTATCTTAATTGGTACCAAGAAGAACAAACAAATGTATCTAAAGTATCAACTTCTCTTTTAGCTGCTTTTCCACACTTAGGACAAGTAGTGTTTACGAAGTCTTCAGATTTAGCAAGTGGTGACTTACCATCTGGTGCAAATTCAACATCATATGGAAGTTCAACTGGTAATTGTGATTCAGGTACTGGAACTTCTCCACAACATTCACAATAAACCATTGGAATTGGAGCTCCCCAATATCTTTGTCTTGAAACTAACCAGTCTCTTAATCTATAGTTAACTTTTGCAGTTCCTAATTTATCTTCTGCTAATTTAGCAACGATAGCTTCTTTTGCTTTTTCAGTAGTTAATCCATCGAATTCTCCAGAGTTAACTAATACTCCATACTCACAGAATGGAAGCTCATCATTTTTACCTGATTTAGTTGTGATAACTCTTTCTATTGGAAGATTAAACTTTTCAGCGAAAGCGAAATCTCTTTCATCATGTGCAGGAACAGCCATAACAGCACCTGTACCATAAGTTGCAAGAACATAATCACCAACCCAAACAGGAACTTCTCTTCCATTGATAGGGTTTATAGCGTAAGAACCAGTGAATACACCTGTCTTTTCTCTTGAAAGTGATTGTCTTTCTATATCAGATTGCTTTGCAGCAGCTTCTTTGTAGCTTTCAACAGCATCTTTATTTTCAGCAGTTGTTAATTCATTTACTAATGGATTTTCAGGAGCTAAAACTACATAAGTAACTCCGTTTAATGTATCAACTCTTGTTGTGAATACATCAAATGAAATATCTGAGTTTGTAACTTTGAAAGTTACTTCAGCACCAGTAGATTTTCCGATCCAGTGTTTTTGCATTGCAACTGTTTTTTCTGGCCAATCTAAAGTATCTAAACCTTCTAATAGTTCATCAGCATAATCAGTGATTTTTAAGAACCATTGAGTTAAATCTTTTTTAGTAACTTCAGTTGAACATCTTTCACAAGCACCTTCATGAACTTGCTCATTTGCTAAAACTGTATTACATGATGGGCACCAGTTTACAGGAGCTTTCTTTCTGTAAGCTAATCCTTTTTTATATAGCTCTAAGAATAACCATTGAGTCCATTTATAGTAATCAGGGTTACAAGTAACAACTTCATTTTCCCAGTTGAACATAGCGCCCATTGATTTTAATTGTTCTTCCATCTTAGCGATGTTTTTAACAGTAGAATCCTTAGGGTGAATTCCTGTTTTAATAGCAAAGTTTTCAGCTGGTAAACCAAAAGCATCAAAGCCCATTGGTTGGAACACATTGTATCCTTGCATTTTCTTCATTCTTGCCCATGAATCAACTGGTCCATAGTTAAACCAGTGACCAGCGTGAAGCTGACTTCCTGATGGATAAGAGAACATCTCTAAAACATAAAGTTTTTCACCTTCATTGTTTGCATCAAACTTATAAAGTCCTGTTTCTTCCCATTTGTCTTGCCATTTTTTATCAATAGCAGTGCTGTATCTTGTCATCTAAAATACCTCCATTTTGTAGTTATGTTTTGAAAAAGTAATAATAATTTAAAATAAAAAAAGCTTCCATCTCGTTTCAATTAATGAAAGAGACGAAAGCATTATACTTCGTGGTACCACTCTTGTTCAGCTAAAGTATTAAATCATTTTACATGATTAAAAACTAGCTCTTATTTTGATAACGGTGTGACCCGTACTTGCTTTTAACAAGTAAGCTCATAGACAAGTTCCTAAGATTATAAAACTGTTTTTCACCAAGCAACAGCTCTCTATATTTATAATTTATTAGTACTACTCCTAATCATAGCAATCAATATTAATTTTTACATTATAAGTAATTATATATAATACTGTATATTAAGTCAAATATTAATTAATCATACAAATTAAATGTAAAAAATATAAAAATATAGTAAAAAATACTAGATATGAGAGAAGATAAGAACGTATAATATAACCAAAGATGAAAATATTTACAAAAATATAATGGTGTTTATGAGTAGGGGAAAAGTATAATGTTTAATTCGAGTATAGATTATAAAAAAGAAATAGATAAATCGATTAAAAAAGATAAAGAGTTTGTGAAGCGCAAAAATAAACGATTAAAGAAGTTTGCAATTATAATTTTAATAGAAATGTGGATAGTATCAGTAGTTATACTGAGCATTAATGAATATAATCCGGAGCTTGTTATGGGATTATTCATAGTAGCAATTTGTTATATTTTTATAACAGGAATAGTTTGTTATTCAATATATAGCAATGCAGATCATGATTTAGAAGTTAGAAAAAAGGAGATAGATATAATCAGATTAAAGGAATACAATGAAGCAATTGAGATAATGTACAATGATATACGAAGCTTTAAGCATGATTATATAAATATATTTTCCTCTATGATTGCATATATGGAAGAGGAAGATTTTCAAGGTCTTAAAGAGTATTTTAATAATAATATTATAGATATAAATGAACAATTAAAGCATACCAATACAGAAATAGCTAAGTTATCTTCAGTAAAAGTAAAAGAAATTAAAGGGTTAATAGCAACAAAGTTATTAAAAGCTCAAAAGGAAGATATAGATTTTAGGCTAGATATTTTAGATGAAATAGATAATATAAACATGAGCAAGTTAGAGCTTAGTAGATGTATAGGGATTTTATTAGACAACGCAATTGAAGCTGCGAGTTTATGTAAGAATAAACAAATAGATTTTGGAATAATTAAAAATGAAAATTCAATTAGTATAATTATATCAAATTCATTTGAAGGTGAACTCCCTCCGATACATAAACTTTTCATAAAAGGTTTTTCAACTAAAGGTGAGAATAGAGGAATAGGATTATCGTATGTAAAATCAATAACAACAGAGCTTGAAAATGTGTTCTTAGATATAGCACAAGAGGACAATCAAGTCGTTGTATTTTTAGAAATTATTAATGATGAATGACATCCATTTTACATTCAAGAGTGTTTTTAATACGTTTACTACAAAAAATACAAATTAAAAAATAACATATATATAATAAAAGCATGGACTAAGGGGAGGTATTTTTATGAAAAGTTACGCTGGTGTAATTAATAAATATTTAAAGAAGAAGAAGAGTTACTTATCGATTTGTATATCATTAATACTTGGAATAAGTTTAATAACTACAATATCTATAATTTCAAATAGTAATTATTTGAATTCAGTGCAAAAGATATATGAGAAGAATGGTCGATATGATATTAGAATTCAAACAGTAGATGAAGAAACACTAAAAAAAGTAGATGAGAATAGCTCTATAAATGAGTATGCAATAGGTCAAAGTGATGGTGTAGTAAATATTCAGTATGGTGGAGGAAAAAATAAATTAGTAGATGTATATGCGTTAGAGCCTAAAGCATACGAAGAATATTTTGATTTTAAGATAGTTGACGGAAGAATGCCAACAAGTCCAGATGAAGTTATGATTGATTCAAGTGTAATAAATGCATTTAATAAATATTACAGAGTTGGAGATACGATAACTGTTGATCTTGAAACTAATAGAACTAAGGATGATTATGATTGGTTTAACTTTTATGCTATTCATAAAGATATAGAGATAAAGACAGAGGAGCATCCATTTACAGGAGATTTAATGGATGAGAAGCTTGGAAAGCTAAATGTAGAAAACAGAACATATAAGATAGTTGGAGTTATTGATTGTGGAGAAAATAATCAATTATGGAACAATAGGATATTCAGAGTAATGACAGATGAAGAACTAAGTAATCCAAGAGACTTCGAATTATTTACTAGATTAAATGGAATGGTTAGTTATAAGGGATTAGCTGAAGAGTTAGGTTTAGTTTATCAACCTATAGGTTCAGTACAAGCACCTCTTGGAGTGCCAACATCAGATATAAAATTTTCTGGATATAATACAGAAATATTAAACTTAAAAATAAATTCATTAGGAATAACAATTTTAGTATTTGCATTTGTATGTATAAGCATAATTAATTCTTATAATATTACAATTTCAACTAAAACAAAGCTTTATGGAGTAATGAGAGCACTAGGAGCATCAAGAAAACAGATAGCATGGTTAATTTTAAAAGAGACACTAGCTATTTTAGTTATAGCAATTCCTTTAGGTATAATTTTAGGTTTTGGTGCATTATATGCACAAATGAACACAGTAGGAAAAATGTTTAATGTTAAAGGTGATTACCAAATAGTTTTTGATAAATCTACAATATGGTTAATAGTAGGGCTTGTTGTTTCGTTAATAATATTCTTAATAATGAAGGGTGTAGTAAAACAAAGTATAATAACACCAATTGAGGCAATAAGAAATGCAAATGGATATTCATCAAAAAAGAAAAGAAAAAAGAAAAGATATGTAGATGATGAAGATGAGAATGAAAAATTATTAGATATATTAGATTATGAAAAAACAACTTTAAAATATAAGATATTATCTAAGTTATATGGGTTTGAAGGAACACTTGCAAATAAAAATATCTATAGAAATACAAGTAGAAACATGAATAGCATAATGACATTAATGATTGCAATGATAATGATAGTTTCATTTTTTGTATTGTTAATGAACTCCATAGTTACATCTAAATCATTAGTAAAGTCAACAGAATGGAATTCATCAATAATAAATGAAATTGGGTATTTAGATAATAGCAATATTGAAGAATTTAAAAAAGTAGAAAATGTTGAAGACGCTTATTTAGATTATGTTTCAATAATTCCAGCAGTAATCTCTAGAGACATGTTTGGTAAGGGATTAGAAAATAGCATTGAGATGGGCAAAGAGATGAATAATTATGATAGTAAATATGTGCTTAATGCAAAGGTTAGAGGTGCAGATGAGAGGATATTAGAATCATATAAGAATAATCTAGTTGAAGGTGAAATTGATATAAATAAACTAAATGATAATGGTATTATCTTGGTTTCAAAGGGAGTAAATTCTTATTATTATGCTAACAATGGTGTAGTTACAATGAGACAGTTTGAAAGTAACCCAACATTAAAGTATAAAGTTGGTGATGAGATAATTATACCTACGAATAGAGATGTGTTTACAAGTGAAGGAATTAAAAACTTTGTATCAAATGATAGTGATAGTATTAAGCTTACAGTTGTTGGGATTGTAGATGAGGATACATTTGAAACAAATGTGGATAGATATTCATCTGATGCTATGGAATCAGAGTTTAAAATGATAACATCAAATGAAACATTTAGTAAATTAACAGGCATAGAAAAAACTAATAAGGCATTAGTAAAGGTTAATGATCAAGGTGATAGAGCGGAAACTACAAGAGAAATAGAAAAGTATTGTGGAACAGATGGAAGGTATATGAATTTCCATGATGATTATAATAATCTTTTAATTGAAAGAAAAGAGATTGCTCAAAACACTTTCTATCAAATAGTTATAGCAACAACAATACTAATAATGGTATTTGTTAATTTAGTTGTTACATCTACAGCAAATATCATAGAGCGAAAAGCTGAGTTTGCAGCATTAACAGCAATAGGAATGCAAAAGAAACAAAGGCTTAAAGTAATATTTGCAGAGGGAACATATATAGCATTAATGTGTATGTTTATAGCAAGTATCTTTGGATCAGTAGGGGTAATGGGAAGCATGAGTAATAGATCAGATTTGATTATTTCAATGGGAGCATCACTAATTATAGTGAATGCAATGATAATAGTAGTAGCATTAATTTCTGTTTTATTATGTATAATTCCAGCTAGAAAACTTGAAGGTGAAAGCATTGTAGATATATTAAAAGAAGAATACTAGATT
>JAVWLU010000029.1:0-13377 GCA_036637795.1 Clostridium sp.
GAGTTGATTTAGATTTAGAGGTATTTGAAGAATCATATAAAGTATTTCTAAATAAGTTAATAAGATGTGTTCATACTAGTAAAATAATATTTTTAAATATAACGTTTAAATCAAATAATGATACTGAAAACGAAATAGAGATAGCTAACAAATATAATTTAATTTTAAACAAGTATGCAGAGGTTATTAAAGAGTTATCACCAGGGATAAATATTTTAGATATAACATGTGGATTAAATATTAGTGATCAAGATATTAATTATATTTTTAAAGAAGATATTGGGGATGAGATAAGTATTATATTAAAAAACTCAAAGAAATTTTCAGGTGAAAAAATATATCCATCTTTATATCCAATAAAGTATTGCTTTGAAAAGGCTAATCTATTTAATAAGAATAAATTAATAATAATATTCTCAGCATTCTCATCTGATGGAGCTAAATATAATTATAAAACAACATTAAAATTTGTTGATTGTAACAAATTATTTATCCTAGACGATTTTGCAACTAGAGGAAGCTATTATTTAGGTGTTAATGGAGATTTTAATATTGAAAGTTCAGTAGTAAGTCTTATAACTAATATATTAGCTACTAATAATATTGAGTTCAAAGATGTAATAACAGTTGGATCATCAAAAGGTGGAACAGCAGCATTATATTATGGGCTAAAGTATAATTTCGGAAATATAATTGCAGGAGCACCACAATATAAAATAGGAAGTTACTTATCAGACTTATCAGTAAAGCAGTATGCCAATGATATTTTTGGAGACATAAGTGATTCTAATAGGCTAAAGTATGACAATATAATTAGAATGTCATGTAAGCATGAATCTAAAGCCAATATTTATATGCTTACTAGTGATGGAGATAGACAATATAAAAAGGTTTTAAGAGAATTTGAGAATGTATCTGAAGAATACAAGTTAAATTTAATGATGGAAAAGTGTGAAATAAAAAATCATGCTGAAATATCAACAGCATTTCCACCGTTTTTAAGTGAGAAAATTAAATTAATACTAAAGAATGGGTGTTTTGATAACAAGTTAACAGATAGAGTTATTAAAAAAGTTACTGAACTAAAATATAAATTAGATAAAAGGTGATGGGTAAAATGGGGTTACTAAATGTTATAGGATTGGGGTATATAGGTCTTCCAACAGCGTTGATGTTTGCTGCAAATGGGGTAGAGGTTGTTGGAACAGATTTAAATGAGAATATAGTTAGAAAGTTAAACGATAGAGAACTTACATTTAAAGAAGAGGGGATAAGTGATTTATTTGAAAAAGCTTTAAATAATAATGTAGAGTTTACAACAAAATATATTAAAACAGATAGATATATTATCACAGTACCAACGCCATATAGAGAGAAAAATAAAAAGATAGATGTACATTATGTAACAGCAGCAGTTAGTTCTGTTTTAGAGGTATGTGAAAAAGGAACAATATTAGTTATTGAATCTACAGTTTCACCAGGTACTATGGATAGATATATAAGGCCATTAATAGAATCAAAAGGATTAATTATTGGACAAGACATACATTTAGTACATGCTCCAGAGCGAATAATACCAGGGAAAATGATTTATGAACTTCAAAACAATTCAAGAACAATTGGTTCAGATAGCCAAGAAATCGGTATGGAAGTTAGAACATGGTATGAAAGTTTTTGTAGGGCAAAAATAATAGTAACAGATATTAAAACAGCTGAAATGAGTAAAGTGGTAGAGAATACATTTAGAGATGTAAATATAGCTTTTGCAAATGAGTTAGCAAGGATATGTAGAAAAGAAGAAATGGATGTTTATGAATTAATAAAAATTGCTAATATGCATCCGAGAGTTAACATATTACAACCAGGACCAGGGGTAGGAGGACACTGTATATCAGTAGATCCATGGTTTTTAGTTGGGGATTATCCAGATATAGTTAATATAATTCTTAGTGCAAGAAATGTAAATGACTCAATGCCAAACTTTGTAATAGAGCGAATTAGAGAAATAATGGTTGAAAATAATATTACAGATATATCAAGAGTTGGTCTATACGGTTTAACTTATAAAGAAGATATAAATGATATGAGAGAGAGTCCAACTATTCAATTGCTACAACGATTAGAACAGTTATTAGTAAAGGGAATTAAAAGCTATGATCCATGGGTAGAAACAAAAATATTGAAGGATCAGTATATGGATTTTGATGAGTTTATTGAAGATATTGATTTAGTAGTAATCATGGTAGCACATAAACATATAATGCAAAATTACTTGAAGTTGGATGGAAAGGTAATTCTAGACACACGAAATTGTATAGACGTAGAGAATGTATATAATTTGTAAAAAAATATAAAAGGGAGGAAGAATAGTGATTAAGTTAAGTGTGATTATACCTGTATACAATGCTGAAAGATATGTTGAAAACTCAATACTATCAGTTTTAAATCAAAAAAATAAAGATATACAAATAATAATAGTTAATGATGGATCAACTGATGACTCCTTTTTAATTTGTGATAAATTAAGAAAAAAACATAAAAATATTGAACTATATTCTCAAGAAAATAAGGGGGTAGGTTCAGCAAGAAATACTGGTATTAAATATGCTGCAGGAAAATATATAACTTTTTTAGATGCCGATGATTGTATACCTAGAGGCGTATTTAATAAAGTTAATAAGATAATAAGTTCAAGTGATGCAGACTTATTTGTAGGAAATATAGAATGCTTTAATGATGTTAGAACATGGCACTTACCATATATGAATAAAATATTTAATAGTTCTAAAGAGAGCGGAAGTATTAAAGACTTAGATCAGTTACATTTAACACCATCTGTATGTAATAAATGGTTTAAAAGTTCAGTTATAAATGAAAATAATATTAGATTTAATGAAGATATTAATATAGGTGAAGATTTACTTTTTGTTGAAGAATATTATTTAAAATCACATTTGATAATTATGAGGCAATTTGATGTCTATAGATATAGATTGATAAATACTAATAGCTTAATTAAAAAAAGTGATGCTAGATTTTTTGAAAATTTATTAGTATTGCAGAAATTAATTATTAATTTATACAAGGATAATAATGAAGATGATTGTTCAATAATTTTAAAAAGACAAGTTAGATTTTATATAGATTCCATTTGTTTAAAGATATCTAAGTTAAGTGATAAAGATTTAGATGAAATAATTAATATAGGAATAAATTTCATGAAAATAACATTAGCTTGTATAGAGGATTCAATTACTTTTAAAGAGAAAGAAAAAATAATTTTATATGAGTTATTTTTAAAAGGAGAAATTTATGAAATAAAGAACTATATTAATAACTTTATAAAGTATGGTAGGGCTAAATCTATAATTTACGAGAATAATATTTTCTATAGTTATTTAGTTAATGAGTACAAACAGTATAAGGACAAGCTAGTAATAAAGCCAAATATAATTAGTAAAGTTGAAAATGTGAAAACAAATGAAAATAAAATAATATTAAGAGGATATCTATATGTAAAAGGTATGGAATTAAAAGATAAACATATAGTTGAAAAAGTATTAGTAATAAAAAGTAATAATTATATTAAATATATTAAGTTAGAGAATGATTTAAGAACAGATATAACATTCTTAAATAAGAATGATAATTTAAATTATGATTGGGCAGGGTATAAACCAATCGAGTTGGATATTATTTCAGATTTTCCTAATGAGGGAATATATAGTATAACTTTAACAATAAATATAAATGGAATAAAGTTTGAAACATTATTAGAATTTGGATTAGCTGAAATAAAAAATAGATTAAAAACTAAGGTAATAAACTCTGATAGAAAATATGAATTAGATTTCAAATTTATTGAGAATAAATACCTAAGAGTTAGTAAGCGAAGTATAAGTTTAGTATCAGAGGTAAATTCATTAATTAAAACAAAAGTTAAAAGTATGAAATATGATTATTCATTATTAAGAAAAAAGAGATATAAAAGTTTAATAGTAATAATAATGTATAAGTTGTTTGGTGGATTTATAAGTAAGAAGAATATATGGGTTATGGGAGAGCGAGAAGATACAGCACAAGATAATACCTATCATTTGTATAAATATATAAAAGAAATATATAAAGATATAAATGCACAATATGTTATAACAGATGATTCAAAAGATATTAAATATATAAATGAATATGGTAAGCATATTTCCTTTGGAAGTATCAAGCATACATTATATATGCTATGTGCAGAAAAGGTTATAAATAGCTACACCTTTAGAGCAAATATGGAGACTCCAGAACTAAAAGATATAATTAAATATTATCCAGAATGGTATGATGCTAAAAAAGTTTTTTTACAACACGGAGTAATTGGGTTTAGTAGGGTAAATCAATCTTTACATAAAAATAGGGTTGACTATGATTTATTTATAACTAGTTCCGAGTTTGAAAAGCAGCATATCATAAAAGAATTTGGGTATGATGAATCGGAGGTTGTGGTAACAGGATTAGCAAGATGGGATAACTTAAATAATGATAATGTTAAAAGAAAAATATTATTAATGCCTACTTGGAGATCTTGGATAACTAGCGAAGAAGAGTTATTAGAGTCAAATTACTTCAAAACATTATATGAACTATTAATCTCTAAAGACCTAATACGTTTTTTAGAAGAAAGAAGTTATACTATTACATTTTTTCCTCATTATCAAGTTCAGAAATTGATTTCTAAATTAAATATTGTCTTTGATAAGAATATTGAAATTGTGTATCAAGGAGATAAAACAGTTCAAAGCTTAATTAATGAACATGAATTACTTATAACTGATTATTCAACTGTATCTTATGATTTTAAATATTTGAATAAAGATGTGATTTTTTATCAGTTTGATTATGAAGAGTTTTATACACAGCATTATAATGAGGGTCCAATAAATCATAAAAGAGATCTGTTTGGTATTAGAGCTATAAACTTGAAACAAGTAGTAGAATCATTGAATTCAATAAATTATTTAAAACTGAGTAAAGATAAGATACCTAAGTTAGATCATAGAGAGAATATAATGATGACTTTGGGATGAGGTATATATGAGTTTATATAAGAAGATAAAAAAAAAAATTAAGGGATTTAGTAATAGTGAATTAAAAAAAGAAGTCAAATTGCAAGTAGAAAAAATAGAACTAATTAAAGGTAAATTTATAATTATTGGTTTTGTAGTTATATATAATAGTGATTCAGAAATCAAGGATATAAATATATTTTTAAAATCAGATGAGAAATCAAAAGTATTTTATACGGTTAACTTAGTAGAAAGACATGATGTAAATATAGTTTATCCACAAAGTATAACAATTGGATTTAACGCATTTATAGAGATAGGTAATATCGATAAGATGAATCTAAAGGAATCATATTTGTATTATGAAATAAATACTTTAAAGGATACATATAATAAAAAGCTTCATAGTCCTAAAAAATATTTAAAGAACTTATGCAATGATATGGATAGAGAGGTTATTTTCCAATTAACAAATTATACAGAAGATGATATAGAGAGTGAAACAGAAAAATTAAAAGAATATTATCTTAGTAATATAGACTTAAGAACAAATAAAATTATCTAAATAGATGATTGGAGATATACGTATATGAATATTTGTTTTCATGGATTGTCATTGATGGATTACAAAGGTGAAGAGATAAATGATGTTTTTTTTCTGAAAAAGCTAATTGATGAAATAGAGGAAAGTAATAAATGCTTCTATTTATATAATGAGTATGGAATAGGAATAAATAATAAACAATTATATGAATGTATGAATTTAAAAGCTAAGCGTATTTGTATTGATGAATATGTAGAAATGGAATCATATGAATACAAAAAATATAGTGAGGATGAATTAAATGAAATAGTTGATTTTAACTGTAAGCTAAATAAGAAAATTAAAGGTTATTCGTTAAAAGAAGATTTAATCTATTTATCAATTAAATGCTTAGAAAATATAAAGTTGCATGATAAAAAATATAATATTGATTTATTTGTATTTTGGGGGAATTCAATTTATAGCAATATATTGAGAGCATATTGTAAAAAAAACAACAAAAAATATTGTAATTTAGAAAATGGATTATTTAGACCTTTTACTCTTATGGTAGACAGCTCAGGTGTTAACTATGAAAGCTCTATATCAAAAGATATAGAATTTTATAAAAAGATAGATGTAGATAATATTAGGTATGAAAAATATTTAAATATACCAGAAAAGGCTATAGTAGATGATTCAGAACTTATATATTATAGAAAAAAATTTTATGAAGATTTGGGAATTTTTATTGATAGAAAAGACAAGGTAAATATAAATAAAAGTAATAGTACTAAATTTGATTATGAATATATATATATCCCATTGCAGTTAGAGACAGATTCTCAAATAATAAAACATTCAAAAAATATAAAAACTATGAGAAATATGATTGAAATAATAATAGAACAATTAAGTATTTACAATAAAAAATATCAAAATAATTTGAAGGCTATTGTAAAAGTACATCCATTATATAAATCAGAATTTAATATTGTTGATTATGAAGAAATAAAAAGACTTTGTACAGAAAATGATATTGAAATTCTATATGAAGGTGATAATGATAGCTTAATTAAGAATTCAAAAGCAGTAGTAACAATTAATTCAACAGTTGGGATTCAAGCATTAACACATATGAAGCCAGTAATAGCATTAGGAGACTCATTATATTCTATTGAGGGAATTGTTTATAAATGTGATATAACTGATGATTTATGGCGTGTTATAGATAAGGCAATATGTGAAGGTGCAGATGAGGATGTAATTAGAAAATATTTATATTACTTAAGATTTGAATATTTAGTTGAAATATTTAAACCTTATCCAGATAAATGGTCAATAAATAATATTATACAAGTTATTATGAAGGGGGATAAAGTAAATGAAAAATACTATCAAACAAATTAAATTAAATGAAAATTTTATAATCGGAGGGGACAAGCTAACACTTCTTGCAGGTCCATGTGCAATAGAAAGTGAAGAAATGTGCTTAGATGTTGCTAAAAAGCTTAAAGAAATTTGCGAAAGATTAGATATAAACTATGTCTTTAAATCATCTTTTGATAAAGCAAATAGATCATCAATTCACTCACCTAGAGGAGTTGGATTAGAAGAAGGACTTAGGATATTAGAAAAAGTTAAGAATGAGGTTGGAGTTCCAGTAGTAACAGATGTTCATGAACCATGGCATTGTCAAAGAGTTGCTGAAGTGGTTGATATATTACAAATACCAGCTTTTTTAGCAAGACAAACAGATTTATTAGTTGCAGCAGCTAATACTGGTAAAATTGTCAATGTTAAAAAGGGGCAATTTATGGCACCGTGGGATATGAAAAATGTTGTAACTAAAATGCAAGAAGCAGGTAACGATAACGTTATGTTATGTGAAAGAGGAACATCCTTTGGATATAACAATTTAGTTGTTGATATGACTGGATTAATAGAAATGAGAGCACTTGGATATCCTGTAGTTTTTGATGCTACACATTCTGTTCAAAAGCCAGGTGGTAAAGGAAGCTCAACAGGTGGGAATAGAGAATTTGTATATCCATTAATTAGATCCGCATTGGCAATTGGAGTTGATGTGATTTTTGCTGAAGTACATCCAGATCCTGATAATGCATTTTCAGATGGACCTAATCAATTAAGATTAGAAGAGATAGAAGAAATATTAACTAATTCATTGAAGATACACAAAATTGTAAATGAAATGTAATTAGGTGAATGTAGTATGAGAAACATAAGCTTAATAGCATTAGATGTAGATGGAACACTAACTGATGGGAAAATATATTATGACAATAACGGTAATGAGATGAAAGCTTTTAATGCGAAAGATGGTATGGCTATAGCACAAGCTGGAAAAAATGGATTATATACAGCAATAGTTACTGGTAGAAAATCAGAAATCGTGGAGAAGAGGGGACAAGAGTTAGGCGTTAAATATATAGTGCAGGGTGCACATAATAAATTAATAGTAATTGATAATATAGTTAAAGAACTTGGAATTAACAGAGAAAATGTACTATTTATAGGTGACGATATAAATGATTTAGAGGTTATGAGATCAGTTGGACTAAGTGGGTGTCCAAAAGATGCCGTTGAGGAGGTTCTTAATATAAGTGATTTTATTGCAAGTGTAAATGGTGGAGATGGTGCTGTGAGGGAGATTATAGAGGCGATTCTAAAATCACAAGGATTATGGAATAAAATTGTTAACAATTATAAAGGGGTAACACAGTAGAAGATAAGGGGTTGGGAAGTATGGATTTAGTAAAAATAGCACATGAGGTATTTGATATTGAGATTGAACAATTAGAAAAACTTAAAGAAAGAATAGATTGTAAATTTGAAGATGTTGTAGAGTTGATTTTTGAGACTAAGGGAAGAGTGGTATTCACAGGAATAGGCAAGTCTGGAATAATAGGAAAGAAGATTGCAGCATCATTTGCATCGACTGGAACAAATTCATTCTTTATGCATGCAGCGGAGGCATTACATGGGGATTTAGGAATGGTTTATAAAGATGACATAGTAATTGCTATTTCAAATAGTGGTAGTTCTCAAGAGGTGGTAGATTTAATACCATCATTGAAAAGAATCGGGTGTACAATTGTTGCAATGACAGGGAATTTAAAATCTCCTTTAGCCATAAATGCAGAATATGTTTTAGATATTGGAGTAGAAAAAGAGGCTTGTCCGATGGATTTAGCACCAACATCATCTACCACAGCAACATTACTAATGGGAGATGCGCTTACTGTAGCATTAATTGAAAGAAGAGATTTTAAACCAGAAAAGTTTGCAGTATATCATCCAGGGGGAGCTTTAGGAAGAAGACTACTTACTAGAATAAAGGATTTAATGAACGATGAAGTCCCAGTTGTAAATGCTAATGATCATTTGCAAGATATAGTTTATGAAATTGGAAGCAAACGTCTAGGGATAACATTAGTTTATGATAACAATATTCCGATTGGTATAGTAACAGATGGAGATATAAGACGAGCTATAATTAATAATGATGATCTTAAAGAAATAAAAGCTAAAGATGTTATGACGGAAGGATTTAAAACAATTTCTGCAAATGATATGGCTACAGATGCTTTGGAAAAGATGGAAGAACATAAGATAACTAGTTTGGCTGTAGTTGATGACAAAGAGCCAACAAGAATAAAAGGTATTATAACAATGCATGATTTATTTACATTTATAGATTAATAATGAGGGGTGACTGTAATGAAAAAAATAATAGCGTTTATACCAGCTAGATATGCATCTTCAAGATTTCCAGGAAAGCCATTGGCAATAATAAATGGAAAGCCAATGATTCAATGGGTATATGAAGAGGTACTTAAGGTGGAAGATATTAGTGAGGCTTATGTAGCAACAGATGATACACGAATAACAGAATGTGTAGAAGGGTTTGGTGGTAAATATATATTAACATCTGATAAACATAAATCAGGTAGTGATAGAATCGCAGAATGTATAACGAAAATTGAAATGAATGATGATGATATTGTATTAAATATTCAGGGTGATGAACCAATGATTAAGACTGAGATGATTAAAACTTTAATAAGCGCTTTTGAAGATGCGTCTGTGTACATGGCTACATTAAAGAAAGAAATAAAAGAAAAGGAAGAAATAGATAATCCTAATATTGCAAAAGTTATAACTGATATAAATAATGATGCAATATATTTTTCAAGAAGTACAATTCCATTTGATAGAGATGGATTAAATAACATGAAGTATTTTAAGCATATTGGCGTATATGGGTATAAGAAAAAATTTATAGAAGAGTTTACAAGACTTGAAAATAGGAATTTAGAAAACATGGAACAGTTGGAACAATTAAGAGTAATTGAAAATGGATACAAGATAAGAGTAATAGAAACAGAACACCAAAGTATCGGTGTTGATTTACCAGAACATATAAAAATAATAGAACAGAATTTATAAGAAGGGGATAATTGGTATGGAGTTATTAAGGGATGTTAGATTAGGAGCTAAATTTGATAAAAAAAGGTATAAATTAACCACAGTATTACCATTTAGGCATTCAGATGATAGGGATGATGCACTAGATAGAATACAGAGAATAGTTAGTATGAAGCCTACTGAAGGTGTTAAAATATGTATAGTTGATAGTGGAAGCGAGAATATTATTTCAACTGAACTTGAAAACATATGTAATGAATATAATTGCAATTATATTTTTCTTGATACAGGATATGAAATGTTCTCGGCAGGAAAGGCAAGAGATATAGGTAGTATATATTCAAATTCAGAATATTTATTTTTCCAAGATATAGATTTAATTGGAGATGAACATCTATACGAAAATTTATTGGAACAAATAGAAGTATACAAGTTAAGTGAAGAAAATGAGAGTTTCTTTATGGTTCCTTGTGTTTATTTATCAGAACAAGGAAGTAGAGAGTTCTTAGAGGCGGATATTAGGACTAGATCATCAGTATTTATGCAATATGTGTATGAAGGAAATCGTGATTATTATGATAATTTTGCAACAGGAACATCATGCATTGTTGTAAATAGATATCATTATTTAAGTATTGGTGGGCATGATAAAGATTTTTTTGGACATGGATTTGAAGATTTTGAATTGATTCATAGATTAGCATCAACAACCAATAAGTACTATAAACCATTTAAATATTATAATGATTTTATAAGTTGGGATTATCCTAGATATGAAGGATTCAGAAGTTATTTTAGATTATTTGGGGATATGGTTGCTTTTAAAGGTATATACTTATTCCATATTTGGCATGGAAGAAGTAAAGTAAAAACAAAATATGTAACAAAAAATAAGGATAATAAGGATTTATTAATAAGGAAAATGAAGGCATTTGATGCAACTAAAATTCATCCTAGTGCATTACCTGATATATATAGAGGAAAGACATTAGCGCTAGGTCAAGAAAATACTGCATTTTATAAATCTTTATGGCAAATAAAACCTGAACTTGGTGAAGTTGAATATATTTTGGAAAATGATATTGAAACAACTGAAGAATTCTTAAATATATTTAATGAAGATGGGTTTGATAGAGTTATAATGCCAAATCCGTATGGAAATGAGAAGAGATTAGATTTATATAGAGCATGTAGAGAGTACGGTATACCATATATAGTATCAGATAGAGGCGCATTAAATAATGCTGTATTCTTTGATAGTAATGGATTTAATGCTGATAGTAAATCATATAATGAAGAATATTGGGATAAAGATATTGATAAAGAACAAGAAAAAAAGGTGCTAAGTTATATAAAGGAACAATATTTGGATGATGGAGCGTTAGAGGAGCAAGGAGAAAGAGTTGGTAGAACAAGATTAGCAGAAAAATTAGGTATTAAAAATAAGAAGGTGTTATTTGTACCATTCCAGAGACCTAGCGATACTGTAATAAAGTACTTCTCAGGAGAAGTTAAAGATATGGATGAATTTGTTAAGTTTGTAGAAGAGTTACAGGGGTTATTACCTAGAAATTGGGTTATAGTTGCTAAGAAACATCCATTAGAAACAGTTAGACCAATAGCTGGAATTAATTTTGTAGATGATAGCACTCATATAAAGGATTTAATTGAACTTAGTGACGCAGTACTACTAATAAATTCAGGTGTTGGAGTTCAAAGTATGATGTGGTATAAACCAGTATTACATGTAGGAGAAGCATTCTATTCTATAAATGGTGTCAATAAAAAGGTTAAGACACCTAAAGAAGTTAAAAAATGTATTAAAAATATATTCGATGTAGATAGAGAAAAAGTGCATAAATTTATTTATTATCTTATTAATGATTTCTATTCTTTTGGGGAACCAAGATCAGAAGTAGTTCAAAGAAATGATGGTAGTAAATTTAATGTGACTAGGGAAATAAATTTCAGGAAAATAGTTGTACCAGGCTGTGAGACAAGAGTTTATAAGAGAAGAAAAACTCCAGATGTACCATTTACGGCTCCAATAATTTCTAGATATAAGATGTATTTTGATGAGGTATCAGAACAAAAAAATAAGGCTAAAAATACTATAACAGCTAAACCAGCAGAACAACGAGTTACTACAAAAAAGTAGTAGGGGTGTTTGAGAATAAAACAAACACCCAAAATGCTGATGATGAATTAATTGGGAGACAGTTAGAAGTTGCTTTGGATAATCATTATAAGAAACGAGAGGCTAAAAATGTAAAAAGTAATGTACAAAAAAATAAAAATAATAGTCAGAAAAAAAACAAAGAAAAGGGTGTAAAGTGGTGTCTTAAGCAAACTAGTAAATTATTACTTTCACCTAAAGTATTTATTAAACATTTCAAAAGATGGTTAGAAATTAAACGTAGAGTTATAAGGGGATAGTTGTAAAAGCAATGAGAGAAAATATTAAAATATTTGATAATGGATTAAATAATAATATTAGAATTGATACGTATAATGATGCTATTAAGTCTATAAGTGTCACAATAGATGGAGATGGGAATACTATTATTTTTGAAGAGGGAGGACAAATTAACAATGTAGTTGTTAGCATACTTCTTAAAGGTAATAATAATAGAATATTTATAGGTCGAGATTATACTATTTTTAAGTCTAATATCATTCTTTATGGGGATAATCAAAAAATATTGGTTGGTGAAGATGCGCATTTTGGAGGAGTATCTTTAAATGCTCAAGAGAATACTAGTATAGAGATAGGGAATAATTCAATGTTTGCATATGAAACACAAATAAGGACAACTGATTCACATTCTTTGTTAGATAATACTACAGGAAAGAGAATAAATTATGCCAAAAGTATAAAAATAGGTGATAGAGTATGGATGGGAACACAGGTTATGATATGTAAGGGCGTTATACTTGGCAATGATATTGTATTAGGAGCAAAGAGCTTAGTTAATAAATCATTTAGTGATAATAATATTGTTATAGCAGGGGTTCCAGCAAAGGTAGTTAAAGAAAATATTAGGTGGGTTGGAGAACTTATTTGAATATTAATGAAAGAGGGAAATTCATTATTTGAATTTTTCTCTTTTATTTAAGGGTCAAAATGTACTTAAAAGAATTAGATGAGTGTTAATTTTTGATTTATATATATTATAACTCAACATTAAGGTGTAGTATTAAAAGATGATTTGGTTACTATAGTAAAAGAATAGAATTATGAGGTGAAAGGAGGAATATTGAATAAATTACTTTGGTTATTTATTATTGTAAGGTTAAGTGCGAATGTCAAGAAAATTGTATGCCATATGCTATTAAAATACTATACCAGTA
>JAVWLU010000030.1:0-12579 GCA_036637795.1 Clostridium sp.
AAGCAGCTTGTAAACACAACAAACCATTGCCCTGACTTACACATAATAATTATTATTCTATTCATATTAAATAACTTATCCATACTTGAATAAGCAATACTTCCCTGCCCCCCAGATATTAAGTTATTAATATTAACCCCATTATCATCAAACTCTATCTTAAATTCTAACTCTCTTTTATCATATAACTCATCTATCACCTTAATAAATCTACTATAATGTAGCTTTTTACCAACAAAATAGCATGTAATTAAAGAAGCTAGCATTATATAACAAATAACTATTCCTATATAGTTATAGTTAGCATATTCAATCATAAGTTTTATTACAACATAAAAAACTATTATAAAAAATAAACCTTTTATCCACCTAGGGTACAATCTATTACAAATCTCCTTTAGATTATCCTCATTAAGTGTTCCCTTTGTTTCAAACATAGCTATCCCCCCTTTTAGTTATAAATAAGCTTAATTAACTACTGTTGAGCCTTAAGCCTTATCCTTGGACATCTTTCCCTTATATAAAGCTTAAATTCCTCAATCTCATCCTTTGTTAAACAATCCTTAAAAACATAAGTAGTCTGCTGAGCCTTAGTTAAAATAATAAAAATCTTATCTTTTTCTACAATTTTTTTAAAGCTACAATATCTGATCCTACTAATCGAACCTGCATTTAAGTTATGAATTATAATCCCTTCATCATCAAACTCTGTTTTATATCTAACTTCCGTACAATTATACTCCTCATATAAAGCCATAATATTATTCTTATAACTTAATCTATTAACTATATAAGCTAACCCAAATACTAAAATAATAGCTAGTAAATAAAGACAACCTAATTTAATGTATCCAAATTTAATCTGAAAAATTCCTGCAACCAATAAAGCTAACACCATAGTAATAAGACTCCACTTCTGTCTTGAATTATATTCATACTTACTAATTTCCCTTAAAACATCCTCATTATATACTCCAGTAGTTTCAAACATACCCTCTCCCCCTATCTTTTAAATTTTATATCCCAAATTATTCCTTTACATTATATTACCATATATAATGTATATTTTCTAACAATTATTACTTAAATATATATAATATACAAAAATTCCCCTAAGTAAAACTTAAAGGAATCCCTTATATTTATTTAATTAATATACTCACATAACCAATACCTGAAACCATCTCATCAGTATTAATCCTAGGCTCTTCCCTATTATTATTAATGTAAACTGTATTATACATAGTAGTCTTACCTGCACCATTAACCTCTGCAAATAAAGTATATACCTTCATACAATCACTCCTTATATACAATACAAAGCATCAGTATATCTTCTAAATCTTTTTATATTCTACTGAGTCATTTTTACTTTACCTGTTTTCTTATTAACTAAATACCAACCTGATGTAGCAATATGTGTACCCATATCATCAAAAGCCCTCACCAAATATTCTGTGTTACGTTCTTCTTCTACTACAAATCCCTTTGAAACATATGGATTATTTTTTTCCATATAACCTATAACTAGCTCTATAGCTTTATCTTCTGTAATTTTGCCTCCAGATACCTCACTATTAGCTTTTTCTACAAGCAATGCTTCCTGCTTTTTTTTCTTTTCTAGTTCAATCTTTGCTATTGAATCCTTTACTTTATCACTTAATTCAGTAGCTTTTAACTTCTGATCTTTAGTTAAAACCTTTATATTGATACCACTTAACTCTTTGTCTGCATCCACATATTTCTTTTCATCTACTAGCTTAATAATCAAATTAAGCTTATTACTATTTGCCTCAATTTCAGATGCCCTTTTATTTACTTGACTACTTAATAGCTCTATCTCCCCTTTAATTTTAAGTCCTTTGTACTCAGAATTTAGGGAACTTAATAACTTTTTTGCCTCACTAATATCATCAATTTCAATTAACTTTTTAACTTCAAAATATCCATTAATAATTGAATATAAATTTTTAGCCTCTTCGTGTTCTGGATTTTCTTTAAGTGCTAGCTGTAACGAACTTAATGCCTCACTATATTTTTCATTCTCAATTTCTAACTTAGCCTGGCCAACTGCTTTAGTAGCTTTACTGCTACAACCAACCAAACCCATTGCAAATACTAAAGAAATAATAATAACTACAAATCCCTTTTTCATTTATTTAACTCCTTTTAACTATATATTTCTTCATAATATTACAATATTTTACCTTTATTTTCTATGTAGCTTTTCTACATAAATTTAATTTTTACCTTCCCAGTATATATTTTTTAGATACACTTTATTTCTTAACTCTCAAAGTTAAAGGTATATATGATATAATATATTTTGATAAATAAGGTCTATTTTTAAATGGATTGCTAGAGAAAGGATATGCAGTATATGGCTGAGAACTTTTTAAATGATAATTCAATAGAATCCGTATATGATGAGATGCAGGCTGTATATCTTAATGATAACAGACCTTGGATAATAGGATATAGCTCAGGTAAAGACAGTACCTGTGTTGTAGAATTAACATTTAGAATGTTAATGAGACTTCCTGAATCTAAGCGAACTAAGCCTGTATATATAGTGTCATCTGACACTCTAATAGAGAACCCTGTTATTTTGAAATATTTAAAATCTAATATAAATCAAATTAATAAATGTGCTAAAGAATTGAACCTTCCTGTTGAAGGAAAAATAGTTTACCCTGAGTTTAATGATAGCTACTGGGCTAATATTATAGGAAGAGGATATCCTACGCCTAAATCAATTCAATACAGATGGTGTACAGAGAGGCTTAAAATAAAGCCATCTAATAAATTTATTAAAGAAAAACTTGAACATGAAGATGTTGTTATTTTGCTTGGTGTTCGTAAGGATGAAAGTAATGCTAGAAAAGCTAGAATTGAAAAGCGTGAAATTAATGGGTACTTACTTACTCCCCATGAAACACTTAGAAGCAAGAATAAAATTGCTTATGTTTATACTCCTATAGTAGAGTTTACAACCTCTGATGTTTGGGATGTTTTAGTTAACTCAAACGACAATATTCTAAAAAAATCACCTGATGATTTTGGTTCTCCTGCTACTACTTGGGGAACTGATACCATGGAACTTTTCCAAATGTATCTTAAAGGTTCTGCAAGTTCAGGTGAATGTCCATTTATAGCCGATAGCTCTACGGCTAAGAGCACTTGTGGTAATAGTAGATTTGGCTGCTGGATATGTACTGTTGTTAAGGAAGATAAATCTCTAAAGGGATTCATAGAATCTGGTCATAGTGAACTTGAACCACTGCTAGAGTTTAGAACCTGGATTCAATCTCAAAGAGATTTACCTGAAAATAGAAAAATGCATAAGCGAAATGGTTCTGTTGTTATTCGAAATAACAAGGTAATGCCTGGTCCATTTAACTTTGAAGCAAGACAAAAAATTCTTGTAAAACTTCTTGAAACACAATTAGTTATTCAGGCAAGCAGTCCTGATGTTGAGCTAATTAGTATAGAAGAACTTAAAGAAATAGATAGAATATGGGATGAAGAAGAAGATTTAACATCAACTACATTAATAGATATTTACAAGAAAATTACTGGTAAAGATCTTCCATGGTCATCCTATAAGAGAAGTTTATTTGACACTTCTACTATTAATATAATTAAGGCAAAATGTGAAGCTCATAATGTTAATGTGGACATGTTAAGTAAAATGCTTATAGATACTAATAGATACAAGCACTTTAGTAATAACACTAAACTTAAAGATGCTATTACTAAATCAGTTAATCAGCAATGGTTACATCAAGATATAGTGCAACAAATTGAAGAAGAAAGTGCGAAGGAACTAGAAAATGAAGATTAATAAGCTAAAAAATATCTATCCATTTAATCATTGATTACTGACTTTATATGCTGTACAAATTTATTCTACTGATATTTCCACTCTATACTCTTCTTATTATTTAAATTAACCTTCTATTTTTGACATTTGCTTATGATATGGTATACCATAACTAATATAAATGAGGTTACTCTACTTTATAAACTAGATAATTTTCTTTTAGAGCCGTTATATATATATCGATTTTCAATATTTCTTAAATACTTCACCGTCTTCTCAATTTTTTCCATAACAAACCTTTCTTCATTCTTAAAGTCATTATTTTTTTCCTTCCACTTATAATGTACAAAGCTATTCCTTAAATCTATTAATCTAAATATTAAATTAAGATGAGTATTACTGATTTCCTTAAACTCAAATAACTTTAATAGCCATGTATATTTACCTCTAAAAGATATATTTCTAATTATTTCATTAATCTCATTTTCACTTAAGTTTTTTTTATGGCCTAAAATTGATATTATCTGATTTATCCAATGTTCAAACCATGTTGCATATAATAAGCATGATAACTCAAACTTACCCTCACTACAAAATAGACGTGCTTGTTTTAATATAGTACATTTATAATCTAATACAATTTTAAACTCAGCTTCTTCAATAAATTTAAGTGTTTCATCTAAAATTTCTTTATCAGTCATTTCATTCACCTTTAGTAGTCCATATTTTACGAGTGACTCAATAACCTTACGTTTTAAAATTGGCCTATATTTCTTAATTTCCTCTTTAGTAATATCAGTATTCTCAGATAAATTTTGTTTCAAATTCTTCTTATTTTGTTTTTTCAAATTATCCTCCTTAAAAACAATTATGACATTTACCTTAACTTATTATAACTATAATATTACCTCCGCTAACTTAGTAAATATCTAATATTTATGTACAATCCTAGTAAAATTCTTCTACTTTTATGTTTTTACAGTCTCTCACTAAATTTAGTGTATTATTTATCCAATACATTTTTATTAATTAAACAACTTTCATATACCAATAAAAATGGCATTATCTATTTTTTATTGGTTAAAGCTATAATTCTCATTTATTTGTGATACGGTTCTCAGTAACGAGTATAACGTAGCCCTTCTTCCTCTACTAGTTATTACTTTGTTATAACATGTTTTCCCACTTTAATTAATTTATTAATTCTAACTTAATAAGCTTTGAATATTTCGTCATCCCTTACTCTAAATTTATGAATAATTATTGCTTGCTATTCTAAGCCATTATTCTATTATATTCCTTAATTTTATTTTTATTTTTATATTATAAACTCTGTTAAACTTCCAAAAATTATCCACTTATAAATATATGTTATTTTTTGAATATATTAATAAATATTTTTATAACCTTTACAAACATAAATTCATATCAATTTTAACTTTTCATAAAGGTGTACCTTCTTAAACATCTAATTAAATACATAAAATAAAAGCAGAAGCCTATGTTAAGACTACTGCTTTTACTAATATGTTTTATTTAATATTTTCTTTTAATATTTCTCTGAGTAGCTCTACTGCACTTTCTTCCTCTGGATTGTTAGTCCCCAATTCTCCACGAAATGCTCTAGCAAGAATAGATTTTTTCATTGTGTCTATTTTTTCTATAACATTACAAAGCTCTTTTGCTCTCTGTTCATTTTCTAGTATGTTATCTAAAATACGTACAATTTCCTCCTGCTCTCGTTTAGATGGAATTGGTATTTCTAAATTTCTAGATTGTGTAATTGAAATATTAGCTTGCCCTACCACTCCTTTTGTTTCATCAATTACTAAATCTAGTGTTTCACGATTTAATAGACAGTAGTACATATATTTATTATTTACATATGGAATCGTCCTAAATCTTACGATAGCCTGATTCATATTCCAGTCCTGATAATCTTTCGGTATAATAGCAATTTTCCTCAAGGGAGGCCCTACTATATTCATCACAACATCACCTGGATTAAGCCTTGATGACTTTAATTTTCCTTCATTCACTTCACTACTTATAAATTGTGCTCTATATTGAAAATCAATACTATTATTTACAATGTTATATACCTTTAAAAATGGGATCTCCCCATTCTCAGTAACATGCCCTGTTGGAGTCCCCCCACATGTAATATTATCACAAATAGCCATAGCCTTAATTCTTATCCAATTATTTAAATTTGTCATTTCTTGAACACAATAATTATCAAGTAATGATCGAACCTCCTTACTACAAGTATCCATCTCCATTCTTTCTCTTTTTATATTATCAAATATTTCTTCGGGAATATCAGTTACATTCTCTTCTCTCCATTTAGCAGTTAATTCTCCTGTAAATGCTTTATGAAGGATAGTAGTTTTACGACTTTCAAAGAAGTTTAATGCATTTTGTACTATTTCCTGTGCTTTATCTAGCTTCTGAAATAGTGACTTAACAATCTTCACAATACGTTGTTGCTCATCAGCGGGTGGAAGTGGAAAAGGCATATTCTTAAGAATAGCAAATGGAGGGATATTTTTAATCGCTGTTCCTTTGGACTTTCCAGTAATGTCAATCTTTAAAGACTCACTAAAATATAATAAATAAAACTTTATATTAATATTGTCATTTACTTTTATTCTCATTAATGCCTGATTAATAATACCATTCTCTATATTCTCTGGTAACTTATATATCTCTCCTACGGTCCCAGCACAGCTCACTATTAAATCATTAGGATATACTGTAAAGCCCTTAAGTTCTTGATATTTATCTTCACTAATATAATAGGATCCATAATCTTTATCTTTTCTTATTGCATTACCTTGCTCATAAACCTTGTATGTATTTTTCCCTTTTGGTACAAACATTGATTTGGTAATGGCTGATCCAAATGGCCCTTTCTTATATTCTGCGACATTATCCAAAGTAGTCCATACCCAATTACTAGGAATATTATACGGCATCTCTTCTTCTTTTACCAATGCTTGCTCTATTAATTCATCTAGTGACAACTTTTGTTTTTTAGTTCTTGCCATTACTTATCACCACCTAAGCTTTTAAGCTCTTTTACTACGCTCATGATTAAATCCATAGCCTCTTCAAGCTGTGCTACAATTTCCTCTCCACTTTCAATAGGATCTTGTAGGTCATCATAATCTATTACACTATCATCACGAATTAGTCCTAAATCAAGACTATCATTTTTCTCTTTTATTTGATCTCTAGTAAACATTGAAAAACGTTCATCATCTATCTTTGTTCTATCTTCTGCTTTATATGCCTTAATAAAGTTCTCAAAATTCTCGTACTTCAATGGGTTTTTCTTTCCAAAGCTTGGCATGTTAGTACGCATATCATATATCCAAACTTCCTTAGTATTGTCTCTTTCAGTATTTCCACGATTAAAGAAAAGTACATTAGTTTTTACACCTTGAGCATAAAAAATACCAGTTGGTAAACGTAGTATAGTATGTAGATTACATTTATCCATTAAATCAGCACGAATACTTGCTCCATCACCATCTGCAAATAGTACGTTATCTGGCAATACAACCGCTGCTCTTGCCTTATTATTTACTTTAAGTGAACGGTATATATGCTGTAAGAAATTTAATTGCTTATTTGAAGTAAGGTAAGTTAAATCATCACGTGTAGCACGTTCCCCACCTTTCTTAGTTCCAAAGGGTGGATTTGTAAGTACTACATCAAACCCTTTCATGCCCTTACCTATATTTGATAGTGTATCACCTAAAACTATTTCCCCTTCAATATCGTGAAGCATAGCATTCATTAATGCAAGTCTATGGGTATCGTGAACAAGCTCGCATCCCGTAAAGGCTTTCTTTATTTGAAATTCTTGTTCATCTGCTGATAACTCAAAAAGATCATTAGTATTATCCTTTATATATTTATCTGCTGCTATCATAAATCCAAAAGTTCCACAGGCTGGATCATTACACAGCTCACCAGCTTTAGGATCAATTAGTTCTACCATAACATCTATTAATACACGTGGAGTAAAGTATTGACCTGCACCTGACTTTTTCTCATTAGCATTTTTCTCTAAAAGTCCTTCATAAAGATTTCCAAGTCCTTCTTCTTTTGCTGAATACCAATCAAGACCATCTATGGACTTTATAATTTTTTCAAGGTTCTTAGGCTCATCAATGTTAGATCTTGAACCTGAATATATTTCTCTTATTCTTCCTGTACAATTCTCACCAAATTCACCTAGGATAGTATTATAGTATTTTTTTAGCTCAATACCTTGTTTTTTAACAAGAGTATTCCAGCTATATTCTTCTATTTCAAATGTTTCATCATCTTTTTTTATTATACTGTCTATAATGGTAGACTCATTTTCTGTTTCCTTCATCATTTTAAGAAATAAAATATAAGTAAGCTCCGTAACATATTGATGATAAGTTATACCATCATCACGAAGTACATTACATAAATTCCAAAGTTTTGATACTATCTCTTGATTATTCATTAGTTATGCGCTCCAATCTTCATATAGATATTCATTAATTTCTACTATGATTTCATCTAATTTATTGCCAAATATTTTATTAATAACTTTGTAGCCTCCCTTTAATTTGAAAGCACCTGTATCAAAGGTTTCCTTGTTTAATATACTATCGCTTAACATTTGTTTTTCGATTCTATTAAGCCAGTCTAACTCCATTCTACTAAAGCTATGTTTTTTCTTTAGCTTATTAACTGCATTCTTTATTCTTTCTTCATGGCTTATGATTGGTGAACCTATTGCTAGCTTACGGATAAAAGTAATTATGTCTATAGTAATATCCTCATTATTTAATTGCTTCCATGCCGTATTCAAGTGTGCTTCTGTAAACTTATGTATGTCAAGTTCCAACATTAAACTTTTTAGAGCACCACGAGTAAGCTCACTAGGTTTTGTACATACAATATTTAAAGCATCTATCTTATCTTTATTTTCTTCTATGAATCTTTTAAATTCATCAAGATAGTCCTCTGGTTTCTCTGCATCACCATAGCTCCTTGTATGATAAACAAGTTCATCTTCTTTAAAGGAAATAACAACAGGCTTTGCTGGTGTATAATCGCCTTCATTCAACATTTGAAACAACTTTCTATTTTTAATAATGTTTTCTTTTGCCCCTTCTATATCCATTGACTGTAACTCTTCTATAAATCTAGTAGGACTTTTACCATCTGATAGATTTTCAAAGTATTCTAAGCTTTTTCCACTTAGTCTTCTTTTTTTTCTTTGAAGTTTAGCTATTATCATGTCTATGGCATTTTTCCTTTGTTCTTCAGTTTCTAATATTTCAAGTCCATTGATAAGATCATCAAATGAGACAGCCCCATTTGCCACTACAGGTTTCATTGTATTTACAGGCTTCAAAGACTCATAAACACCAACTGGATCAAATATTTCAAAGTGTGTTTTCCCTATTTGTGGACAAAGACGTGTAGCACGCCCTAACATCTGTTCAAAAAGAATTCTTGATCTTATCCTACGCATAAATACAAGTGTAGTTATCTCTGGAACATCAACACCTGTAGATAGAAGGTCAACCGTAACAGCAATATTAGGATACTTTTCATTTTTAAATCTCTTTATGGTCTCTAAAACCTTTTTCTTATTTCCTCCGCCTACTGAGCCTGTAATCTTAATTATAGCATCATTATTTACGCCATACTCTGCATAAATTTCTTTCAATATTTTTACTATAAGGTCAGCATGTGAATCATCAACTGCATATATTAGGGTCTTTCCTTCACCTTCTGGATTAATAAACTTTGATATTTCTTCTAATACAGTTCTATTAAATGCTTCTGTTATGACCCTTCTATTAAAGCTTTCAATATCAAAATTTAGTTCATCTTCTAATTCATTACTATTGATTATTTCTCCAGTAATAGGATCATATATTGCAACCGTTTCACCTTTATAATAGTGAATCCCCTCAGTACTAAGCTTAGTCCCCAGTTTATGTGGCACATCGTGGTCCACTAAATATCCATCAATTACTGCTTCTCTATAAGAATATGTAAACACAGGTTTTCCAAATATGTCAGTAGTATGAAGAGCTGGGGTGGCAGTAAGACCTACTTTCACTGCATCAAAATATTCAATAACAGTCCTATACTTACTTACATAATCATCTTGATTTCTATATAACAGCTCATCTTCACCGATTTCTTTATCAAGAATATATCCTCTATGTGCTTCGTCGACTATAACTAAATCATAATCTGTAACTGCTGGCATTGTTTCACTTTCATTATACATGATCCTTTTAACTAGACTCTGAACTGTAGCAACATGGATTTTTGTTTCTTTATCTATTTCTTTATCTTCAAGTTTCTTTATATTATATATTTCATCTAAAGTCATCAAGTCTTCAAGTTTTACTTCTTTAAATACATCCTGTGCCTGTTCTCCAAGTGCAGTACGATCTACTAAAAATAATATCCTTTTAAATCTATTAGACTTTATAAAACGATAAACCATCCCCAGAATTGTTCTTGTTTTCCCAGTCCCTGTTGCCATAGCTAAAAGTATTGCCTGTTTACCATCAATAACAGCTTGTTCTGTAGTTTTAATAGCCTTAATCTGATATTCTCTAAGATTAAGCCCATCTTTATCAGTTAAAATCTCATAACCTGTATTTTTTAATCCTTCATTTGCACTATCTATATCCACATCTAGTAATTCCATAAGTCCTTCAGGGCTTACCCAGCCCTTTTGAGCTTTTGGAATATTTGTAGGTTTACGAGCATCTAAAAACCAAATACCAGACTTTGTTTCAAGCTGTTTTAAATATTTTCTTCCATTAGTGGCAAAAAGAAACGGCACTTTATAATTTCCCCAGCTATCCATAAGATAGTTAGAGTGCTCTTCTTTTATGCTTTTAGCATAATCTTTGCATTGATAATCAATAATTGATGGTATATCAGTAAATTTACGTTTTGCCTCTATAATACCTACTAATTGTGTACCAACAAATAAAGCATAGTCAACATATCCTCTATCACCAATAGTCGAATCAGTAGGCCATTCAGCTACTGCTAAGTTCTTACACTTTTGTGGTCTTATTCCCTTAGAATATCTAATATTTAATGTATCAGCTTCCCAGCCAACTTTTCTTAATTGTTCATCTATTATGTAGCGAGTTTCTTTTTCAGAAAGACTTATTTTATCTGCTGATGAATTCCCTCTTTTTCTTCTATCTAAGATAGAAATCACTTCAGTTGTTGATGAAATATTATTAATTTTTTCTGTAAGTTCCTTTATCTTTCCTTCCTGCTGTTTAATAATAGCTTCAAAATCAACATCTTTACTTATATCTTCTGGAATAATAAAGTTCTCTGGCTCATAATTCCAATTACCATATGTTTGCATAAACCAAACCCCAAGCTTATATGCAAATTCTACAAGAATCTTAGCCTGTTCTATAGACTCATATACATCATGAGCTGCTTTATTACGTGATATTCTAAGAGCATAAAGAATATTATCTATTTCTTTAGGAATTAAACCCTCTCTTTTTAGAATCTTTATTCTATTTGCATGTTTATTATCTTCTTGAGGCTCTTCTATATTATCTAACTTAAACATAAGACGAACAATAGATTCGCTAAATAACCCCAATTTTATAAAGCAAGAATTTGAGTCAGTATAAATATATTTTTCTGCTGCACTTCCAATAGAAGCAAGTAAAGGCCATTTTTCTTCTAGAAAATTAAAATTAGATTTCATATATTACAACCCCCATACTATTTTTTAAGCCAGCGTACCCGAAGCAACGATTAATATACTTTTCTGTATATTTATTAGTAATATTGTTTTTATTTACACCATTACTATCTAATACAGATAATTTTTAGGTCATTTTACTTATAATACGTATTTTGAACTATAAAAATAATCTTAGGCAAGTAATGTCAATACCTAATACTGTAAATACCACTTACTTATGATATGCTTTTCTATATCATAAGTAAATTAATTACTGCCTTCATTTATTAAGTCAATCTTTTTTAATTCTGTTAACACTATTCCTTTTTTAAATCCCCCTCTTTCAACATTTTTATATTCTCTTTTTTTTACTAGTTCATATTCACTATGTCCTAACTCATTAGCTAAAGCAAAAACAACCTCCATTATATCTGCTAACTCCTCTAGATTTTTATCTTCTAGAAATTCATTTACTTCCTCTTGAATCTTTTCTTCTAGTAGCTTGTACTTTTCTTCTCCTGTAACTATTTCATATTTGCAGGTTTTTCCGTCTGCTTCTATTATTTCTGGTATTTTATCTCTAACTAGTTTGTTATATTTCTTCATTATTCTTCTTCACTTTCTTTATCAAATCTATCTTTGTAGTACTGTAGTTTTCTATATTCTATAGCATCTTTTACATGCTTTAGAAATGTTTCGTTGTATATAAACTCCTCTACTTCTTTAGCTATGCTGAATACATTATTCTCTATTTCAAAGAAGTCACTATGTGTTTTTGCTAGGTTTTTAATTGGGTTATCCTTTGCTAACTTTACATACTTTCTCATATCCCAGCTTTTAAAGTCTTTAGTTGATGTATGTTGCAGCATATCCCTAGCATTTGATGGGCAGCTATAGAATTCCTTAAATGAATTATATACGTCCTCATCTGTTATTTTCATTTTAAAGTTTCCCTTATTATAGAAGGCTAGTAGTATTGGCATTTTGTATGCTTTACTCATTGATGTTG
>JAVWLU010000031.1:0-11083 GCA_036637795.1 Clostridium sp.
CACTTCTTTTTTTATTTTTACAAATTGAGCATTGCTAGTTGATTATACAAATAAAACAAGCAAAAGTCAAGCAACTTAAGAGTTTTTTTGAAAATCACACAATAAAAATTTGATTATAGCTTATATTGGCACAATAAATATAGCCTTATAATGATATATAGTTAATAGGCAATCTATACACGAATCGATTCATATTATAATATTATATAGAACTAGAATTAAAAAATGATCATTAATAATAAGTCTTTATCATAAAATTGGGTATTAAAACATTAAATATTATAAAAAAGTAAGCGTTTTCACATTTTTGTATAGGAATATGCTATAATCTCACATAAGGAGATATAGAAAAGAGGTAATAGAATGGGTATATTCAGTAAGTTTAAACATAACGCAGGAAATGATCTATTAAACGTTTTGTCTACAAATGAAGAAATAGAAATTGAGTCAATTAGTGATAGTGGCAAAATTATCAAAACACAGCGTACTACTTATAAGAATGATGTATTAATACCTACACTAAAAGCTCACTTTGATAATCCAGAATTTTTGTATAGTGATCTAATGCAAGCTTATGATGACAAGTTCTATCAAGAAAGCGTTAGCTATGCTGCTCATCTTTATTATATTGATCATGATAAAGATAGAAGTCTAGTTTTATTAACAAGACTATATATCAAAACTAATAGTATTGAAAAAGCATATGAATTAGTGAATGCTTATATTGAAAATTATGGTAAAACAGGAATTGCCTTAACAACTTTAGCTGAAATTTATTATGCACAAAACAATGACAAATATAAGGAAGTTCTATGGCGAGCATTAGACACTGATCCTAATCAACCACATGCTATGGAATGGTACGTTTATAATGAAAGTAATGAAAAGGGAAGAGAAGGATATTTAAATGCTATAAACACTTTAGTTAGTATTAATAATAGTTGGTTAGCTAATTTATATTTGGCAAGAGAATATTTAGCAGAAAGAAACTTAAATAAAGCTATAAATATATATCGCAGTATTCAAAGTTTTTGGAATGAAAACTATGCTTTATGCATGATATGTGAAGATTTACATCGAACAAAATTTAGTGAAGTACTTATAGAATTTATAAAACCTAAATATGACATTAATAAACATGTTTATAAAATAGGTATATTTCTTTTAGATGCTTATATAGAAGTAAAAGATATGGAGAGTGCGAGAGAGTTATATAATGAACTCCAATTAATAAATAATCCTAAATGCAAAAACAAACTAAGTAAATATAAGGACTTATTTAAATCTGATGAAGTAAGTGATAAGATATGTACTGAAATATTCAACAACCTAATATTTTTAGATAGTATAGATGATTCACATTTGAAAAGTAAAACTATTACTAGAAATAAGAAAATTGGGATGCTTCCATTTTATTTAAGTAATGATATAAATTATTATGGTAATGATAATGATATAAGAGACTATGCTTTAGCAATGCCTATGTTCTTTGCTAATTATATGGAGTTCTATTCTAAATTCAATTATTCGATGTATTATGAATTTTCTAGGAAAACTGGTTTACAAGAAAGAAATAGATCTTATAACCTAGATGACTATTCAGAGTTTTGTTATAAGTATGATTTAGATATAGCTCTTAGTGGTAAAATGGAAAGTGATGGAGATCTAATAGAAATAATAGTAGAAATATATTATAAAAGAACTAGGAATTTAAAGACTATAAGGAAAAGAGTATATGAAACATTAAATGATAAGTACTTCAATACAATTATTAATGAAGTAGCTGCTGAACTAGATTTGGACTATGGTAATGAATGTGAATACTTCAAGATGATAAAGTTACCATTTGTTGGAGATTTTCTAATTAATTTGAACGGTTCTTTAAAACAATCATTAGTTAAGAGAAATCCTGAATGCTATAAGGTGATGGAAAATGAAGAACAAATATTTGAAAGATACATAAATGCAATAAAAGAAGATCCAAGTAATAAAGTAAATTACTTATTATTAGTTAGTGGTTTAGTTAAGGCAGACAGTTATAACAAAACTAAAAAGGAAAGATTAATAAAACAAGCTAAAGACTTATTAAGTGAGTTTGATAATGGTTCATTTGAATATAGTTTATTAAGACAATTAGACAGTATAAAGTTAAAATAATGGTAAAAACAAAGAAAAGTAAAAATTTCTTTGTTTTTTTTATAATAATTGTTTTCCCCCAATTATGGTGGAAAAGTCAGTGGATAAGTAGGCATTATTAAAAATATAGTGTGGAAAGAATTTTATCATTAAATTCTTACAACACACTTTCCACCAGCTTATTAACATAATTTGAAGAGTAGTTATCCACTAATTGTGGAAAATGTGGAAAAGTATGAAATAAGGCTTAATATAAACATATTAGGAATGTTGATAAGTGTTGATAAATATTATAATTTCAAAAGTTTTCAACATCTTTCCACAATTGAGTATTCCACAACACAATTTAAAATTGGTTTTCCACATACGTATATTGTGGAAAACTCCAATTTTAGTAAAAAATAATTATTTTCATAAATTTTCATTGTGGAAAACTCTTTGTTTTTATCATTACTTGTAGTAGAATATACACATAACAAAGGGGTACGCAAATGACAAACTATCTACAAGAACATCTCGTAAAAGTCTGGCATAAGGTCCTTCATAATATTCAGATAAGTAATAAGTTTGATGAAGCGGTATTTGACACTTACATTAAAGAATCTACACTATATGAAATAAATGAAGACAGTGTCGCAACGATCGTTGTTCCATATCTAGTAAACAAAAACTTTCTCTCAAGTCTCTCTAACCTAAATTATATACAGGAACAACTCTCTATTGTTTCTGAGACACCAATTACAGCACATATATGTGTAAAATCGGAAATTAAAAGTTTAGAAGAGGAAAAATCTGTTGTTAGAACAGCAGCAAAATTTGAAAATCACCTTTCGAATGAATATGATTTTTCTAATTTTGTCGTTGGAACCTGCAACAAAGAAGCTCAAGTAGCAGCATATCACTGTGCCGAAAGCCCGAGCCGTTTCATCAATCCATTATTTATATATGGTAATTCAGGTCTAGGAAAAACCCATTTGCTTAATGCAATAGGTAACTTTGTTAAAGAAAACTATCCTGAAAAGAAAATACTATACATAAGTACAACTGATTTCATTACATTAATACATGATTCTTTTAAAAACAAAACAGCAGATGATATAAAAGACAGAATAAGTCAGTTAGATTATCTTTTAATTGATGATATTCAAAGAATTGCTTCATCTCCTGGATCACAAGAAATGTTTTTTGAGCTATATAATCGACTTATAGCACAAAATAAACAAATTGTATTAACCTCAGACTTACATCCAAATGAATTAAAAAACATTGAAAATCGTTTGGTAAGTAGATTTTCAAGCGGTTTATCAGTATGTATTAATTCTCCAGAATTAGAAACATCCATTAGAATACTTGAAATGAAAATGGAAGGAAGACAAAATGAATCACTTATTATATCTCATGATGTATTAGAATACATAGCTTCTAAGTTTTCTAAAGACATTAGAAAGCTTGAAGGAGCGTTAAATGAGTTATTCTTTAAATCAATTATATACAATGTATCAGATATAACAGTTAAATTTGCTGAAGAAGTATTTAAAGAAAATCCTACCATCAAACAAGAAGAAAAAATAAACCCTGCACGCATTAAAAAATGTGTATGTGAATTCTATGGTTTAACCAAAACACAAATAGAATCAAAATCTAGAACAGCAAATATTGCAAATGCACGTCACATCGCAATTTATTTATGCAGAAAACATTTAGACCTTCCATTTGCAAAAATAGGTTTTGAATTTGGCAATAGAGATCACTCAACAATCATGTCTTCTTATGATAAAATTTGTAAAATGATAAAAGAAAAATCTAGCTTTAAAGAAGCTGTTATTAAGATTGAAAATAAATTAGGAATTAAATATTAAAATTCATTAAAAATAGTTTTCCACAGTTATCCACAATAGAATCAACATAAAAAAACTCTTTAAAAGCCTTTAAAATAAGTCTAAATTGTAGTTTTCCACTGTTTCCACACCCTTATTGTTGTTAACTTTAAAATATATTATAAAAAAGAAGGGAGATACAACATGTATTTCAAAATATCAAAAAAGAATTTTTATAGCTCATTATCAGTAGCTGCTAGAGGTATTTCCTCTTACTCACCATTACCAGCATTCTCAGGTATTAAGATTGAAGTTAATTCAGATTCTATTTATTTAACAGGAAGTGATTCAGATGTTTCTATACAAACATTCCTAACTAGTAATAATGATGACTATACCTTAAACATAAGTGATGAAGGTTCAATCGTTATAGAAGCTAAATATATATTAGAAATAGTTAGAAAGATTGATTCAGATGAATTAGAATTAGAAATTATTGATGGATCATTAACTAAAATTAGTGGTAGTAATACAGAATTTAAAATTAACGGAATCCAAGCAAATGAATATCCTAAATTAGATTTTAGTAAACCTCAAACTAGTTTTAGAATTAAATCTTCTATTCTAAAAGAAATTATAGATCAAACCGTATTTGCAAGTAGTGATAAAGAAACTAGACCTGTATTAACAGGAGTTAATTTTTCGGCTAGTGGTACTACTTTGAATTGTGTTGCTACTGATTCTTATAGATTAGCTAAAAAGATGGTAGAGTTAGATAGTGAAATGGAATTTAATATTACAATTCCTTCTAAAACTTTAAATGAGGTAGTTAGAATATTAGAAGATAGTGATGAAGTGGAAATAGCTATTAATGCTTCTAAGGCTCAATTTATTGTTAATGATACAATTATACAAACTAGATTGATAGATGGTGTTTATCCAGATACAAGTAAGTTAATTCCTTTAAATTTTGATTATAGTTTAACTATAGATAAATTAGAGGTATTAAATGCTATTGATAGAGCATCTTTTATTAAGAATGATGGTATTTCAGTAGTTAAATTATCTTTAAGTGAGAGTACATCTACTGTTTCTACTCGTGCTAGTGAGGTTGGTTCATCATTAGAGACGCTTAATGGGGCTAATTTTAAAGGTAATGACTTAGATATATCATTTAATGGTCGTTATGTTTATGAAGCTATAAAAGTCCTTAATGGAACTCATATAAGGTTTAGCTTTAGTGGAGAGATGAAACCATTCATTATAGAAGTTCTAGATAATGAGACTGTTCTCCAATTAGTACTACCAGTTAGAACATACGCTTAAGTATTATAATAAAAAACTCTTAGGAGTTTTTTTTATTATAAATTAATAAATATTGAAATAACAAAGTTAATTGTATAATTATAAAAAAAATATAATTATATATTATATTAAAATTAAGCTATAAAAAAATACAAAAAAAATTACGGTAGAATAAAGACAATTCTAATTATAATTCAATAAAAAAAAAGAATATAAAAAGACACTATAAACTATGGTATAAATATGAGAATTAGGCTTTAAATAGGCATTATTTTAATAATAATAGATAAAGATATTTAAAAGAAATGAAATAAATAAAAAAAAACAGTATTTTATAGAGAAAACTAATAAAAATGCAAGCAAAAAATATAAAAATATGCTATAATAATAGTGTTCGTGAAAGAGGTTTTCTATGAAAATAAAACTTAAAACAGAGTATATTACATTGGCACAATTATTAAAGATTACAGATTTTATAGCTTCAGGTGGTGAAGCTAAATATGCTGTAAAATCTTTAGTGATTACAGTAAATGGAGAAAGTGAAAATCGACGTGGAAGAAAGCTATATCCTAATGATATAGTAATAATTGAAAATAAAAAAATAGAGTTAGAATGATAATTAAAAATATCGAACTAAGAAATTTTAGAAATTATAAAGATATCAAACTTTCTCTAAAGCAAGGAATTAATATTCTGTATGGAAGAAATGCACAAGGAAAGACAAATTTACTTGAAGCAATTCTTTATCTATCTACCACACGATCACATCGAACAAATGATGATGTTAATTTAATAAAAGAAAATGAAGAGTTTTTTTCTATTAAAAGTGAAGTTGAAGATCAGAATAAGAGCTATTGTATAGCAGCCACCATTAGTAAAAAAGGTAAAAATTTAAGTATGTATAATAATCCAATAAAAAAAGTAAGTGAATTTATTGGATTAATAAATGCAGTTATGTTTTGTCCTGATGATTTATATTTATTCTCTAGTAGTCCTAGAATAAGAAGAAGATTTATAGATATTGAATTAAGTAAGTTATCAAGAGAATATATAAATGCACTTAATTGTTATGCAAAACTATTAAAAAGTCGTAATGTTTGTTTGAAAAGTAGAAATGTAGATTTAATACTAATTGAAACTATAACTAAACAAATGATAGATTATGAAATTTTAATATTAAGAGAAAGAAACAAGTTTTTAAAAAAGAATGTAGAAATAGCACAAAGCTATTATAAGAAATTATCAGATGTTGAAACTAAGTTAGATTATAAATATATTAGTAATATTGAATATAGTGAAGATATTGATATATTGAAAATGAATTTAGTTAAAGCTTATGAGATGACAAAAGAAAGAGATTTAATGACATTTCAAACCAATGTAGGTATACATAAAGATGATTTTAGTATAATGCTAGATAATCATGATATTGGAAGTTATGGATCTCAAGGTCAAAAAAGAAGTGTTATTATATCAATGAAACTAGGAATTATTGATATGATAAAAGAAAAAATAAACGAATATCCTATATTGTTATTAGATGATGTATTCAGTGAATTAGATCAAAACAGAAGAAAGAAGCTGTTAGAACTATTGCCAGATAAAATGCAAACATTAATAACAACGACAGAGATTGAAGAATTTATTGAAATAAAAAAAGAAATAAGTTATTTTGAAGTGAAAGATGGTTGTGTTAAAAACATAAAAGGAGGATATTAGCATGGAAAAGAAAGTTGAACATTCTTATACAGCAGATGATATACAAGTTTTAGAGGGATTAGAAGCAGTAAGAAAAAGACCAGGTATGTACATTGGATCTACTAGTGAAAAAGGATTACACCACCTAGTTTGGGAAATTATGGATAATTCTATCGATGAAGCACTAGCTGGATTCGCTTCAGATATATATGTAAAGGTTGATAAAGATAATATTGTAACAGTTGAAGATAACGGTCGTGGAATGCCAGTAGGAATACATGAAAAAACTGGATTATCAGCTGTAGAAACAATTTTTACTGTTTTACACGCCGGAGGTAAGTTTGGTGGAGGTGCATATAAAGTATCAGGAGGACTACATGGAGTAGGTGCTTCTGTAGTTAATGCACTAAGTAAATGGTTAGAAGTAAATATTTATAAAGATGGAAAAGAATATTATGTAAGATTTGAAGACGGAGGAAAGACTGTATCACCACTAAAAATAATTGGAGATACAACTAAACACGGATCTGTAGTAAGATTTGCAGCAGACCCAGAAGTTTTTAAAGAAACAGTATATTATAATCATGAAACATTAAATACTAGAATAAGACAAATGGCATTCTTAAATAAAGGAATTAGAATTACTTTTATTGATGAACGAGGAGAAAAACCAATTGAAATTGTATATCACTATGAAGGTGGTATTAAAGAATACGTAAAATATTTAAACAAAAATAAAGATATCATACATGAAGAAATAATTTATGTAGAAGGTGAAGAAGAAGGAATTATAGTTGAAATTGCTATGCAATATAATGAAGGCTATATACCTAATGTTTACTCATTCTGTAATAATATAAATACACAAGAAGGTGGAACACATGAAGATGGATTTAGATTAGCATTAACAAGAATTATAAATGCTTATGCTAAAGATAAAAACTTCATAAAGAAAGATGAAGCACTAGCAGGAGATGATGTAAGAGAAGGATTGACTGCTATAATATCAGTAAAACATCCAGATCCACAATATGAAGGACAAACAAAGACAAAGTTAGGAAACTCAGAAGTTAGAAAAATAGTAAGTAGTGTATTAGGAGAACAACTAGAAAGATTCTTCCTAGAAAATCCTGAAACAGCAAAAATAGTAGTAGAAAAATCTATTATAGCAAGTAAAGCAAGAGTAGCAGCAAAGAAAGCTAGAGAATTAACAAGAAGAAAAAGTGCATTAGAAATATCTTCATTACCAGGTAAGTTAGCAGACTGTTCAAGTAAAGACGCAAGTGAATGCGAAATTTATATAGTCGAGGGAGATTCTGCCGGAGGAAGTGCTAAGCAAGGAAGAAATAGTAAATATCAAGCTATTCTACCATTGCGAGGTAAGATTCTAAACGTAGAGAAAGCAAGAATGCACAGAATATTTGAAAACAATGAAATAAGAATGATGATTACAGCATTTGGATGTGGAATTGGTGATGAAATGGATGTATCTAAATTAAGATACCATAAAATAATGATCATGACCGATGCCGATGTCGATGGTGCACATATTAGAACACTATTATTAACATTCTTTTATAGATTTTTAAGACCTATTGTAGAAGGTGGATATGTTTATATTGCACAACCACCATTATTCAAAGTAGCTAAAGGAAATAAAGTTAAATATGCATATAGTGAAGAAGAATTAGAAGATATAAGAGCAGAAATTGGAGATATAACTAATATTCAGAGATATAAAGGTCTAGGAGAAATGAATCCTGAACAATTATGGGAAACAACAATGAATCCAGAAAATAGGACATTGGTACAAGTGAAAATTGATGATGCTATTGAAGCAGATGCAGTATTTGAAATGCTAATGGGTGATGAAGTAGAACCAAGAAGAAACTTTATTCAAGATAATGCAATATACGTTAAGAACTTGGATATATAGGAGGAAATGATCATGGATGCTAATAATGGTAATAATAAGTTAATACAAGTAGATGTAGCAAATGAAATGAGAACATCTTTCTTAGATTATTCAATGTCAGTAATTGTAGCACGTGCATTACCAGATGCAAGAGATGGATTAAAGCCAGTACATAGAAGAATACTACATTCTATGAATGATTTAGGAATAGTAGCAAGTAAACCTTATAAAAAATCTGCAAGAATTGTAGGAGATGTTATAGGTAAGTATCACCCTCATGGTGATACAGCAGTATATGATGCAATGGTAAGAATGTCACAAGAATTTTCATATAGATATATGTTAGTTCAAGGACATGGTAACTTCGGATCAATTGATGGTGATGGAGCTGCAGCAATGCGTTATACAGAAGCAAGAATGTCAAAGATGTCAATGGAAATGCTAAAAGATATTAAAAAAGATACAGTAGATTTCATTGATAACTATGATGGAGAAGAAAAAGAACCAGCTGTTTTACCAGCAAGATTTCCAAACCTTTTAGTTAATGGGGCTGTTGGAATTGCAGTTGGTATGGCAACAAATATACCACCTCATAATTTAGGAGAAACAATAGATGCTACATTAGCAATTATGGATAATCCTGAAATTACAGTAATGGAATTAATGGACAACTACATTAAAGGACCAGATTTTCCTACTGGAGGAACAATTTTAGGAAGAGCAGGAATCAGACAAGCTTATGAAACAGGCCGTGGATCTATAGTAACAAGATCTAAGGTAGATGTTGAAGAACTAAGTAATGGAAAGAAAAGAATTGTTGTATCTGAAATTCCATACCAAGTAAATAAAGCAACATTAGTAGAAAAAATAGCAAATCTAGTTAGAGAAAAAATCGTTGATGGAATTACCGACTTAAGAGATGAAAGTAATAGAGAAGGAATAAGAATTGTAATTGAGTTAAGAAAAGATGTACAAGCAGAAGTAGTATTAAATCAATTATATCGAATGACATCATTACAAACATCATTTGGAGTAAATCTATTAGCGTTGGTTAATGGAGCACCAAAACAATTAGGATTAGTAGAAGCTTTACAAGTATATATTGACCACCAAATTGTTGTAACTGTAAGAAGAACTAAATTCGAATTAAAGAAAGCAACTGATAGAGCACATATTCTTGAAGGATTAAAGATTGCTTTTGACAATCTTGATGCTGTAATAGCATTGATAAAAGGAAGTAAAGATGATCCTGAAGCATTGTTAGGTTTAAAAACACAATTTAGTTTAACTGAAATTCAAGCTAGAGCAATTCTAGATATGCAATTTAAACGTATAACAGGTTTAGAAATAGATAAGATTGTAACTGAATATAATGGCTTATTAGTTATAATAGCTGATTTAGAAGATATTTTAAGTAATCATTCAAGAGTTGTTAACATTATTAAAGAAGAATTGAATGATGTTAAAGAAAGATTTAATGATGAAAGACGTACAGATATTAGTGAAGCTGATTATGATATTGAAGATGAGGACTTAATTCCTGTTGAAGATATTGTAGTTACAATGACTACTAATGGTTATATTAAGAGAATGCCTACTGACACTTATCGTACCCAACATCGTGGAGGACGTGGTGTTAAGGGAATGGCAGTAAATGAAGATGATATTATAGAAATTTTATTATCAATGTCTACTCATGATCATTTAATGTTATTTACTAACTTAGGTAAAGTTTATAGAATTAAAGGATATCGTTTACCAAATGCTTCAAGAACTGCTAAGGGATTACCAGTAGTTAATTTATTAAGCCTTGATAAAGAAGAAAAAGTTAGAGCTATGGTAGCTGTTAGTAATGAAAGTGAAGCAGATTACTTGTTATTTGTAACTAAGTTTGGAATAGTTAAGCGAGTTAGAATGAGTGAGTTTGAAAGTATTAGACAAAATGGAAAAATTGCTATTACGCTTAAAGATGGTGACGAATTAGTTGATGTTAAAGAAACTAACGGTGATGATGAAATAATTATTGCTGGATCTAACGGTAAAGCTGTTCGCTTTAATGAAAACGATATTAGAGCAATGGGTAGAACTGCTAGTGGAGTTAAAGGATTTAACGTTGATGGTTCTTCTGTTGTAGGAGTAGCAACAAATAGAGAAGGTAAATATTTATTATCTGTTAGTGAAAATGGTTATGGTAAACGAAGTGAAATTGATG
>JAVWLU010000032.1:0-10175 GCA_036637795.1 Clostridium sp.
ACCAATTCAAGCGTTTTTACACGAGGTGTCGCACTTGACTTGACAATTCATCATATAAATAAACCCTCGACAACACATTTCTGTATTGTCGAGGGTTTATTGGTGGAGGCGACGGGTATCGAACCCGTGTCCGAAAGCAGACCAGCCTGACCTTCTACGAGCGTAGTTTGTGATTAAAGATTCGGTCCTAGGTTGCACACAAACAAACTTCCTATTCCCTAGCTTCATGAATACCCCTTTAGCTCAAAGCTTTGCTAAACTTCGTTCCCCACTTTATGACACCAGCGACCCGATACGTGGGCATACCGGACTGATGAGCGGCTAAATTAAGCTGCTAGTGCAAAATTGTCTTCTGCGTTTATCTTTTTGCATACAAGATTATCGAGGTTACATGCTACCTCGGCCCGCTTATCAAACCCATCATTACCCCCGTCGAAGCCAAATCGCCCCCAAGTTGTAACTGAGTTTAAACGCTAATATTCAGTTTTTAATTATATATCAAATTATAGAGTAGTTGCACTCCATTGTCAAATACAACCTTTACCATATGGATTGAATTTTAAATTTAGAATAGCGTATATAAAAACTTTAATCGCATAAACTTAATATATAAAAACTCGAATAGTAGTTTTATCAAGGAGGATTATACAATGGAAGATAGAAATAAAATAGTTTGTCTTTGTAAACATGTTTCTGCTGGTGAAATTCGTGATGCTATCAATGAGGGCTGTGATTCAGTTGAAGCTATCGAAGAAAAAACATGTGCCGGCTCTCAATGTGGAGCTTGTAAAAAACATATAGAAAAAATGCTATTACCAAGTGATCGTTGTTAAATTGAAAGTGGGGATGTATCAAATGATTTTTCATTTGATACATCCCCATTAATTTAGAATTTAAAGTTCAGGATGTAATTCTAAACTAAGAGTATCCATACCTTCACGGAACAAAGTGAACCTATAACTCATCTATAAGCGAAACTATCACCAAACGAAGTGACACCTTCACCACCCTTTATAAAGCTCTCTTCTCTATTCACTCTTAACTCTTAACTCTTAACTCTTAACTCTTAACTCTCCAAAAAACCTAATATCTATTTCTATTTTTTAATTCTCTATCAATATCTCTCTTAGCAGCTTTTTCAAGCATTGAATCTCTCTTATCGTAGTTTTTCTTACCTCTACAAATTCCAAGAGCTACTTTTACTTTTCCATTTTTAAGATACATTGCAAGTGGGATTAGTGTGTATCCCTCTCTTGTTGTAAGTCCTGCTATTCTTGATATTTGTTCTTTGTGAAGAAGTAATTTTCTTTCTCTAAGTGGATCAACATTAAAGATGTTTCCTTGTTCATATGGACTTATATGCATTCCTAATATAAACACTTCGCCTTCTTTAATATCTGCATAACTTTCTTTTAAGTTTGCTTTTCCACCTCTTATAGATTTTACTTCAGTACCTACTAGTGCAATTCCTGCTTCAATTGTTTCTTCCACAAAATAATCATGTCTTGCTTTTCTATTTTCTGCTAGAGTATTACTATTTTTCTTCCTAACCATCGAGTAAATCCCCCAATCTATTCAAACTTATTCTACTATTTGTAGTTTAATCTTGATTTTTCTCTGCTTCTAAAATTTCTTCAACATCATCCATGCTTAGTGATTTTTCTGTATCTTCTTCAAATACTTCTACCACATCAGCTTCTGCATCTTCTTTTACTGCTTCTGGATCTATTATATCAAAGAATACTTCTCTGTTGTCTATATCAACTCTAGAACATACAACTCTAACTTCATCACCAAGTCTGTATATCTTCTTTGTTCTTTCTCCAATTAAGCATAAATGTTGTTCATCGAAGATATAGTAATCATCATCTAAATCAGTGATATGAACTAAACCTTCTATTGTATTTGGTAATTCTACGAATACACCAAATGAAGTTACTGAAGAAATTATTCCATTGAACTCTTCTCCAACTCTTTCTAACATGTATTCTGCTTTCTTTAAGTCATCTACTTCTCTTTCAGCCTCTTCAGCTAATCTTTCTCTTTCAGAAGATTGCTTAGCTGCAAAATCAACTATAGCCTTAAGCTTTCCTGCTCTATTATCATCAATCTTACCATTTAAATGTTCTTTGATGATTCTATGAATTTGAAGGTCAGGATATCTTCTAATTGGTGAAGTAAAGTGACAGTAGTATCTTGCTGCTAAACCAAAGTGACCTGCACATTCAGGTGAATACTTAGCTTGCATCATACTTCTTAAAAGTAATGTTGAAACAACTGTTTCTTCCTTCTTTCCTTTAACCTTTTCAAGAACTTCTTGAAGGGCTTTAGGTTGAATTTCTTGACCCCATCTTATTGTAATTCCTAAGTTATAGATGAATTCTCTAAACTTTTCTAGCTTTTCATCATTTGGCTCTTCATGAACTCTATATACAAATGGAAGGTTAGTCCAGTGCATATATTCAGCTATTGTTTCATTTGCAATAAGCATGAATTCTTCAATCATTCTATTTGCAATTGCTCTTTCGTAAGGTTTTATATCAATTGGCTTACCAAATTCATTTAAGATTATCTTTGATTCTTCAAAGTCAAAGTCAATTGCCCCTCTTCTCATTCTCTTAGCTCTTAAGATAGTGCAAAGCTTTTGCATTTCTCTAAACATAGGAACAACTTCTTTATATCTTTCGATTAAATCTTGGTCATTCTCTGTAAGAATCTTTGTAACATCAGTATAAGTCATTCTTTCATTAGTTCTAATTACTGTTTCAGCAATTTCATGATCTAATACTTTTCCCTTTGCATCTATTGTCATAAAGCATGATAAAGCTAATCTATCAACTTGAGGGTTTAATGAACATATTCCATTAGATAATTTCTTAGGTAACATCGGTATAACTCTATCAATTAAATAAACTGAAGTAGCTCTCTTTAATGCTTCCTTATCTAGTGGGTTCTTTTCCTTTACATAGTGAGTTACGTCTGCAATGTGTACTCCAAGTACAAAGTTTCCATTAGATATTCTTTCTAATGAAACTGCATCATCAAGATCCTTTGCATCTTCACCATCTATAGTAACCATCATTGTATCTCTAAGATCTAGTCTTCTACTAATCTCTTTTTCTTCTATTTCTTCAGAGATATTTTCAGCAAAGTTTAATACCTTGTCTGGGAACTCTTCTGGTAGACCATACTTCTTAATGATTGAAAGTATATCTAATCCAACTTCGCCCTTTTGACCTAATACTTCTATTATTTTTCCTTCTGGACTTCTTCTTTTATCTGGCCATTTTACTATTTCTGCTACAACGATATCTTTATCCATTGCACCATTAGTATCTTTTCTAGATATGAAGATATCACTTGCTATTCTTTTATCATCAGGAATTACAAAACCAAAGTTTTTACTTTCCTCATATAAACCTATTATTTTAGTATTAGCTCTCTCAAGAACTTCTACTACTTCACCTTCTCTTTTCTTACTTTTAAAATCTTCTCTAGTAACTTGAACTAATATCCTATCTCCATTAAATGCACCATTCATTGCATTTGCAGGGATAAATACATCCTTTTCTCCCTCCATCTCAGGAATTAAGAATCCAAAACCTTTTTTATGTCCTTGTAGTTTCCCTGTTACTAATCCCATTCTTTCTGGAAGAGCAAATCTATCTTTTTTAGTCTTAATTATAAGACCTTCTCTTTCCATTTGCTTTAAATCTGTCTTAAATGCTTTATAATCATCTGTACGTATGTCAAATACAGACACCAAATCTTGAATTCCCATTGGTCTGTATGCTTCTTCTCTCATGAACTGAAGAATTGTTTCTTTAAATCCCATATATTGTCCTCCAACTATTATATCTACTATATTATATACTACCATATATACTACTTTTTATACAGTTTCATTCATACTTAAGAATCTTATTTTATAAATTCTGCGTTTTTTTATATTTTTCTACTTATTTCCTAGGAAATTTGACGAACGATTTTGTTTGATATTATTTACATTATTTGTAAAATTGTATTTGTACGTCTATTTATTAGGAGGAATAATAATGAAAAGAAAAAAACTTTACGCAATAATCTTAGCTTTTGCAGTTACTTTAACTACAATTTCAACTGCAAACGTTACAACTGCTACAGCAAAAGACAAAGGTGTTTCTACAGCTTCTTTAGAATCTGAGCGTAGTAACTACATCCTTGAAAATAACTATATTAGATTAAACTTTACTTCTTATGGCGACTATAGATTAAATACTAATGAAGGTAATCCTAATAGTCCATTAGATAATGATGCGAAGCTATTATTTGGTAATACTAATACTGAATATATTTTAATGCCTGATGGAACTATAGAAAATGTTTTTACAAGTTCCTATGGAAATGTAGTTATAAATGGCAATTCAGCTGTTAGCACTACAACTATTGGTGATTTTACAATTAAAAGAACTATGACACTTGGTAATTCCACTAATTCAAGCTATGCTAATGCTATTAAGTATAATTATCAAATAACAAACAATGGTTCTACAGCTCAAACTATCTCATTTAGATCGTTGATTGATACTATGCTTGGAGATAATGACCATGCACCATTTAGAATGCCAAATGAAAATGGTGTAACTAAAATGACTAGATTTGAAGGAAATAATGTTCCTAGTTTCTGGTTTGCTTATGATTCATTAGAAAATCCTACAATTGTATCTAGAGGTGAATTCTTACCTGGAAGTATGCCTGACAAAGTTGATTTCTGTAATTGGTCAAGATATGATGATATAACTGATTGGAACTATACTTTACCAGCAGACTCTAGTATAGGTGATTCTGCTGTTGCAATGTTCTGGAATAACAAAACAATTCCAGCTGGTGAAACTATAAGTATCAAAACTAATTATGGTGTTGATGAAATTACTGGTATTAGTAATGCTGATATGTCAGCTGCATTAAATGGTGGTAATACAATAACTATAAATCCAACTGAAAGTAACACTTATAATCCTTATTCTGCAGTATTAAATTACTCAAACACAGGAACAAAAGCATTAACTGGAGTTACTGCTAAAATAGTTATTCCTGATGAATTTAGTCAATATATAAGCATAGCTGATCAAGATGCTGAAGTTGCTGTCGGTAACCTTGCTATAGATGCAGAAGGTTCTAATACTTGGAATTTAAATATAGATTCTAGTGCTTCTGGAAAAAATCTATATTACCAAGTAATTGTTGATAGCAATGAATCAGAACCTATTACTATAACTCAAAACCTAAATGTAGCTGCTCTTTATGAAATCAATATTGGCTGTACTTTAGATGGTGGAAATAAAGTTGAGTTATCTCCAAATAAAGATGGAAAATATGCTGACTATACAAGTAAGCTTAATATAATTAATAATAATGTATTAAACTTAAATGATATATCTGCAACTATAACTATTCCAGATGAATTTAAAGATCTTGTTGAAGTTGTTGGTGATAAAACTATATTATTAGATAGTTTACTTGGTAATGCTTCAACTAATACTTCATGGAATTTAAAATTTGATGATAGCTTAATAGGTAAAGAATTTACTTATTCAGTAGTTGTTAAAACTTCTGATAATAATACTAAAGTTGTAAATCAAACTATTAAATTAGTTGACCCAACTATTGTTGAGCCAGAGCCAAATCCTGATCCTGAAGTAAAACCTGAAACTAAACCTGAAGTAAAACCTGAAGCTAAGCCAGAATCTAAACCTGGAAACAAGTTACCTCAAACTGGTGATGTTGCAGGTGCTGCACTTCCACTTATGGGTATAATATCATCTGCTGCAGGTATATTCTTATATAGAAAAGGTAAAAGAGATTAATACTTAACCTGATTTATCTATATATTAAATAAAGATTATAGAAATTAAAATGATCAATGATCAAATGTAAAATAAAGTAACACTCTATGAGTTATTAATACTTATTTATACATCGATCATTGATCATTATTTTTTATTCCTATTATTATACTTAATCATAGCTTTCATTACTTGTTTTTGTCTTTCAAGTTCTTTTTTATCACACTTTTTCAAGTTAAATATACTAGGTGCTTGAATTATACCAGCAATTAAAGTTGACTGCCTTAAATTTAATGATGCTGGTGAAACTCCATAATATCCATAACTCGCTTCCTTAATTCCATAATATCCATTACCTAAATATATAATATTCAAATATACTTCTAATATTTTATCTTTTGAGTAATACCTTTCTATATATACAGCTGCAAAAAATTCACTTACCTTTCTCTTTAATGTTTTAGAATTTGTAAATAAAAGATTTTTACAAAGTTGCTGAGTAATAGTACTTCCCCCTTGGGCTAATCTTTTCTTTTTAATATTAAATATTAAAGCTCTGCATAATGAAATTAAGTCTATTCCATTATGATTATAGAATCGATGGTCTTCTATACTTACAACTGCCTTAATTAATGATTTTGATATATGCTTTATAGTAACATACGATTCCCTCTTCCCAACTTCTATTATTCTTTCATCAATAGACCGTATATTAATAGTTCTTCTAAATTCTAAATATCCACTAAGTAATACTATACTCACTACAATAATCAAACATATAATTATTGAATAAAATAAAACTACCACGTTACCTCATCTTCTTCATTAAGTGTTTGATATTATCTTATGATGTAAGTACTTTTAACGTACTTATAAAAAATTTCTACAAACCTTTACTTATAATTTTTAGCTATATAGAACACACTCCTATTTAATTTTTTTCAAAACTAAAGTATATGTCTCCTTTTTAAAGCTCCATTCACAATTAACTTAAATATATTTTTCTATAAATAAAAAGCTAGAGATTAATATAAATCTCTAGCTTAAAATATCTATTTCATACAATGTTCAGCTAATAAAGCTTGAACTTCGTATATATTACATGAACTACTAAATGTTTTTTCTATTGGCATACTACTTCCTGACACAAATATTTTTAATTCTGCATCTAAATCAAAATGCCCTGATGTTTCAACTTTAAAATTTGTAATTGCTCTATATGGAACTGAGTGATACTCCATTTTCTTTCCTGTCATTCCTTGTTTATCAATTAATATTAATCTCTTATTTGTAAATATAATCATATCTCTAATTAACTTATATGCTTTTTCTATTTGCTCAGTTGAACCTAAAAGCATTGCGTACTCTTGTCTAACTTTATTTACATCAAGTTCAGATGCATTTCCCATTACTCCGCTAAATAATCCCATCGATATCATCTCCTAAAATAAACTTGATTTAATTATATCATATCTAAAATCTGATTATTCTTAATTATTTATAAAGAATATGTACTATCAAAGAACTTACCTCTACTATTATTTTAGACTACAGACTTTCTGTTAAACAAAAAAAGAGCCTATAAAAAGCTCTTTCAGTTACTTACTAAATCATATTTAAAGCTATTGTGTTTATTGCAAATAATAACATTGATATTGCAGTTGTTTTTTGTAATAATACATCTTTTGTATTCCCTTTATTCTTAGAAAAGAATGTTTCATTATTACTACCTTGTACTAATCCACTTAAAGCGTCTGCCTTACTCTTTTGAAGTAAAATAGATACAATTACGATAATTCCTAAAATAACTTCTACAGCAAATAATGCGTTTTTCATTTACTACACCTCCACATAAATCCGAATCAATTTCATATGAAATTATCATAACATAATGATAATTATTTTACAAGAGAAAGGAGTATTTTTTAACTATTTTTTCCATAAACCGACACTTGCTGTTATGTCAAAATTTATTGTCAAATAATAAAGTGACCAACTCTCAACTTACAATTAAGATATTATTAACTCTCAGAGTAATATACTTAATTTGTCTATTGAGAATTGATCACTATTTACTAATAATATGTCTTATGTTAAATATATAAATTCTACATTTTTTACAAACTATTATTATTTGATATTGAAGAATGCTTTTCTTCCTCTATATTCTGCAACATCATCTAATTCTTCTTCTATTCTAATTAATTGATTATACTTAGCAACTCTTTCAGATCTAGCTGGTGCACCTGTCTTTATTTGTCCTGCATTAACAGCAACAACTAAATCAGCAATTGTTGTATCTTCTGTTTCACCTGATCTATGTGAAATTACAGCTGTATAACCAGCTCTGTTTGCCATTTCAATAGCATTTAAAGTTTCTGTTAATGTACCAATTTGATTAAGCTTAATAAGAATTGAGTTACCAACACCTTTTTCAATTCCTGTTTCTAATCTACTTGTATTTGTAACGAATAAATCGTCACCTACTAATTGAACTTTTTTGCCTAATCTTTCAGTAAGTAGTTTCCAACCTTCCCAGTCTTCTTCTGCCATACCATCTTCAATAGATATAATTGGATATTTGTTAACCCAATCTTCAAAGAAATCTACCATTTCAGCTGCTGTAAGAGTTTTACCTTCATTCTCAAGTATATACTTTCCATCTTTGTAGTATTCAGATGAAGCTGCATCTATTGCAATGAAAATATCTTCTCCTGGTTTGTATCCAGCCTTTGTTATAGCTTCTAATATTATATCAATAGCTTCTGCATTTGATTTTAGATTAGGTGCAAATCCACCTTCATCTCCAACACCTGTAGAAAGTCCTTTTGAATTAAGAAGTTTTTTTAATGATTGATATACTTCTGAACACATTTGTAATGCTTTTTGGAAACTTGGAGCTCCAACTGGCATAACCATAAATTCTTGAAGATCTACTGAGTTATCAGCATGTGATCCTCCATTTATAATGTTCATCATAGGTACTGGTAATACTTTTGCATTAACTCCACCTACATATTGATATAAAGGAATTCCTAAACTATTTGCTGCTGCATGTGCCACTGCTAAAGATACTCCAAGTATTGCATTGGCTCCTAAATTTCCTTTATTATCTGAACCATCTAATTCAATTAACATTTTATCAATATAAGTTTGATCATATACATTAGTTCCAATAAGTTCTTCAGCAATTGCATCATTAACATTTTGAACTGCTTTTTGAACTCCTTTTCCATTGTAGTATGAATCATCCCCATCTCTTAACTCTACTGCTTCATAGATACCAGTTGATGCACCTGATGGTACAGCTGCTCTTCCCATTGTTCCATCTTCAAGATAAACTTCTACCTCTACTGTTGGAAAACATCTTGAATCTAATATTTGTCTAGCAACTACGTCTACTATTTCTAAGTAATCTTTCATTTTAGTTCCTCCTTTAAGTTAAACAATACCTTTATAGTATGTGTGAATGAAACTATCTTCATTCAAATTACCTATAAATATTGTTTCTCTAAAAAGGATAATTATACAATTTTATTAATTAATCTGCCTGCCTCTTATAATTATCATATGATTTTTTCCAAAACCTATAAAGCTTAAAATCTTCCTCTTTCACTATATCAAGAAAATCATCTAAAGCTTCAATTCCATCTAAACCCTTCATAAGGTGTCTTGGATATTGAACTTTCCTTTTATAGCATTGCTTTGGATCAATAACCTTAACAACCTCATCTTCAGTAACATATAAATCTCTACATCTTGCATCTAATTTAGTAAAATTTAATTTTTTAAACTCTTTTAAAACTTTCATAATATTTCTACCTAATCTTTTTGATAATCCATGTTTTTTTATATAATGATCTAATCTTTCACCATCAATCTTATCTCTTAAAATATAGTAATCACCATAATTCATAATCGTAGGAAAATATTTCGATTTTTTTACTCTTAATAATATCTTAGCTTCTTCATTACAAATCTGTTTTTCTTGAAATATCTTTAAAGCTCTATTTCCTGGAACTTCATAAACAATCCCATTATGCCCTTCTCCAAGGAATTGTGCATCCCTAAAAAGTTTTTCAGTTTTCTCATCAAAATCTGCTGAATAACCATATGTTCTAACCAAAATAATCTATCCTCTTTATTATTATTACTTTATTATATTAATGTTAGTTTTTTTTCAGAACTCACTTTAAATATAGACTATATTGATAAGGTCGCTATTGTTCTATGATAGGGCTCACTTTGTTTACATTATAGGTCAAATCAAGTTTGTGTTATTGATAATATTTTTAGATTTTTTTCAAATACACAAAGGGGACGTATCATAATTGAAAATTTAAAATTAAA
>JAVWLU010000033.1:0-9947 GCA_036637795.1 Clostridium sp.
AGAGCCTGATGAATCAGGAAGAAGAAGACCAGTAGAAGTAGAAGGATCTGAATTTATTTTGGATGTAGATACAGTAATAATGTCACTAGGAACATCACCAAACCCACTAATATCATCAACAACAAAAGGTTTAGAAATAAACAAAAGACAATGTATAGTTGCAGATGAAAGTGGACTAACATCAAGAGATGGTGTTTATGCTGGTGGAGATGCTGTAACAGGTGCAGCTACAGTTATCCTTGCAATGGGTGCTGGTAAAAAAGCAGCTCAAGGAATACATGATTATCTTTCAAGTAAATAGTGAAATGATTTTACCTTTAAAGGGTAAAATGTGATAGGAAAACCTGTACTTTTTTAAGAACACTAATGTGTGAAGAAGTAACAAGGTTTAGATAGTGAAATTTATAATATAATCAATGTAAATAATAAAGAGAGGCTAATATTTAGTCTCTCTTTAGTTGTCTATTAAGTTGAAATCTATTTTTAGATTTTTGAATATATTGACGTTTATAGTATTTTCAAAAGTATATAAATCAGGCATATTGTAACCAGTGTCAGTTAGGAAATACACTAATATGTTCTTTTTCATAGGATTTACTATCCAATATTCTTGTACACCATACTTTTGATAAAGAGCAAGTTTCTTTACATAATCATTTTGAGGATTAAACACGGAAACTACTTCAATTATCATATTAGGTGCACCAGTACAACCTTTATCAGTCAATTTATTTTTATCACAAATAACCGAAATATCGGGTTGAACAACATTTCTACTAGTATTAGCAGATTCATTTTCAGAAACTAAAACAACATCAAATGGAGCAGGATAAACTTCACAAGATCCATTATTAGATTTTATATAAGCATTTATTTGGTATGAAAGTTCCATTATAAGTTTTTGATGGATTCTGCTAGGTGCAGGTGACATAGCAAAAATTCTACCATCTATAATTTCAACTACTTCATTGCTTGGAAACTGTAAATAATCATCATAAGTATAAATTCGTTCATTAATTACATTAATAGCCATATAAATCACCTTCCGAGTAGTATTTATTTTTAAAAGTATATATGTTTGAATTTTCTGGAACTAATATCTTAAAGTTATAATATCATATATTCATTTTATAGTAAATTATATGGTAACTTATAAATAGAGAAGTTGTTTAAAATATACAAAATGGATATAATTAAAGAAAAGGCACAATGCACCTTTGGTCTATTATTTATTTTCATATGCCTAATGATAGTAAAAGAGCGGATGAAGTAACTAGATTAGATAATAAAGAAATTTTTGTGTATATGTATAGTAAAACGGAACAATGCTAAATAGTGGTGGTGATTAAAATTAAGAAAATAAGTTTAGGTACAAGTGATTTTAAAGAAATTATAGATAATAATTATTATTTTATAGATAAAACATTAATAGTCAAAGAATTTTTGGATGATGCGGGTAAAGTTGTTCTTTTACCAAGACCAAGACGATTTGGGAAAACTTTAAATCTTTCTATAATCAGATATTTTTTAGAAAGATCAACTGAAGATAGATCATACCTTTTTCAGGGTCTTAGAATAGAACGGGAAAAAGATATTATGGATAAGCAAGGTATTTTTCCTATAATATACTTAACATTTAAAGATGATAAACATACTAAGTATAGTTCTTTTATTAATATAATGAAGTACAAAATATCAGATTTATATGGTAGCTTTGATGTTATATATAATGGTCTGAAGCCAAAGGATAAAAAGTATTTTGATAGTATTGTAAATGTTGAGGCTTCAGAAGAGTTACTTGAAATATCATTATTTAAGCTTAGTGAATATCTAAATAATTATTACAAACAAAAGGTAATAATATTAATTGATGAGTATGATACTCCAATACATGAAGGGTATTTTAATAATTATTATATTGAAATAATAAGATTTATGAGAAACTTATTATCTTCGGCATTGAAGGATAATGTGAATTTAGAGAAGGCAATGATAACAGGAATTCTTAGAGTTGCAAAGGAATCAATATTTTCAGGGATAAATAATTTATCAGTTTATAGTATATTAAGTCATAGATATTCTGATAAATTTGGATTTACAGAAGATGAAGTTTATAAGTTATTAAAAGATAATGATTCAGATAGTGAAAATGAAGAGATAAAGACTTGGTATAATGGATATATATTCGGAGAAACAACTATATATAATCCATGGTCTATTTTATCTTATATAAATGAGCAAGAGAGAGGGTTTATGCCTTACTGGGTAAATACTGCTGAAAATAAGATAATAAGAACTTTGTTAGCTCAAGCAGATGAAGAAACAAAAAAAGGATTAGAAATTTTATATAGAGGTGGATGTATAGATACACAAATTGACGAGGATATTGTAATGTCAGATATATCTATGGCTAATCAAAATATTTGGAGTTTTTTATTACTTTCAGGATATTTAAAAGTTATTGGTAAAAGACATGAAAATAATAAATTTTATTATAGAATAGCGATACCTAATATTGAAATAACTATTCTTTATGAAAATATAATCGAGAAATGGTTTATTGAAGGTTTTGTAGATAGCGAATATAAGAAAATGCTAAAAGCACTTATAGATGGAGATATTAAAAACTTTAGCAAATGCTTTAAGAGATATGTAATTACAAGTTTTAGTTATTTTGACACATCTGGTAGAAATCCTGAAAAGGTGTATCATGCATTTACATTAGGTATGTTGATATCGCTAAGTTCAACTCATGAGGTAATTTCAAATAGAGAATCAGGAATAGGTAGATATGATGTTAGCGTAATACCTAAAGATATCACAAAATCAGGAATTATATTTGAATTTAAAAGATATGATAAAGAGGATGAAGAAACTATAGAATATATGGCAGATACAGCCTTAGAGCAAATAGAAAAAAATCAATATGATACAGAGTTAAAAAATAAAGGAATAAAAAGTATAATAAAAATAGCAATTGTTTTTAATGGCAAAGAAGTTTATATAAAACAAAAAATAGAGTGATCTTAAAGTATAAAAATGAATTTTGTAATAAATAAATTTAGAAATGGAAACCATACAGTAAGGCATATGAAAATAAATAATAGGCTCGAATAGTAGCCTATTAAGGAATTCATTATACCTAAGATAAAGAGGTGAAGGTTTTGAATTATAAAGATATCATAGAAAAAGATAATGCAATAATAATTAAAGATGTTCAAGATTTTAATATAAAACAAATTTTAGAATGTGGACAGTGCTTTAGATGGGAAAAGAAAGGTGAATTAAATTACATAATGGTTGCATTTGGTAGGGTTATAGAAGTAGAACAGGTAGAAAATGACGTTACCATTTACAATACATCATTAAAGGATTTTAATGACATATGGGAAAAATACTTTGATTTAGAAAAAGATTATACAGTAATTAAAGAATCATTATCAAAAGATGAGATTTTAAGAAAAAGTATTGAATTTGGTTATGGGATAAGAATATTAAATCAAGATCCATTTGAAATGCTAATTAGTTTCATAATATCAGCAAGAAATAGTATTCCTGCAATTATGAAAACAATAAAGAAGATAAGTGAAAAATGGGGAGATAAACTTGAATATAATGGAGAAACATACTACGCATTCCCAACTCCAAGACAATTGAAGGATGCAACTCTTGAAGAAATAGTAGCTACAGGAGCATCTTTTAGAGGTAAATATATATTTGATACAGTTGCAAAAGTTAATGAATCATTAGATAAAAATGAAACAGGCGTGGACTTAGAAGATATAGTGGATATTTGCTATGATTTAGATAAAATAAAATCATTAAATGATGATGAGTGCCATGTAGCATTACAAAACTTTAAAGGTGTTGGAGCTAAAGTTGCAGATTGTATAATGCTATTTTCAATGGGAAAACATTCAGCGTTTCCTGTAGATGTTTGGATTAAACGTGCAATGATACATTTTTATGTAGCACCAGATGTATCATTACAAAAAATGAGAATACTAGCTAGAGAAAGGTTTGGAGCATACTCGGGAGTTGCACAACAATATCTTTTCTATTATGCAAGAGAAAATAATATACAAGTATAAATGACTAAAGTTAAGGAAACAAAACTTTCTATTGGAATCAAGGCTACAGATAATGTTAATAATGATTACAATCAACAAATATTATTAAAATCAATAGAGCAGTTAAATCAAAATAATACTGTATTAAAAACAATGGAGGAGCTTAAAGCTATAGATAATGAATAAAATTTTTCAGATGAAGCCTGGCAGGAATACTTGCATTGGCAAACTCAAGATAAATAAATGTTAGAAAAGTGTTCGAAAAAAGAATGCTTTTCTTTTTTTATGTGAGAAAATATTAGTAACAGTTCCTTGGTTCTACATTTTAAATTAGGAATTTGGATTTTTAAGATATTACTTTCTGTCGAGAATGTGAAAAGGGTGTTATTTCTTGGGAAATATTATTTGCTTTGATGTGCCTTAAGAAAAATATCACAAGAAAAAAATGGTAAAAATTTAACAAGATGGTATAATAGGAGTTAGGATGAGAATTAATTTAGGTGTATGAAAATAAATAGTAAACTAATGGTAAGTTTGATGTTTATTTGATTATGCTGTCATGAGAGGTGGATGGGATAATGTTTCAATTTGAAACCGAACTAAATAAAATTAAACACGAAGTATTAACAGCAGTGGCTAGATTGGCAAAGGAAGACAAGCTTAATAAGGAAGCGATAGAAAAAGTTCCTTATGAAGTTATTGTAGGAGATAAAGCTAGATATAGATGTTGTGTGTACAAAGAAAGAGCTATTGTTCTTGAGAGAGCAAAACTTGCAGCAGGTTTTTTGGCAAATGGAGATAATGTTGAAGATAGCTATGTTGATATAAGACCAGATGAACAAATAATTTATGTTATAGAAGCGGCATGTGATAGATGTCCTATTAATAAATATACAGTTACAGATTCATGTAGAAATTGTTTAGCGCATAAATGTAAGGAAGCTTGCAATTTTGGAGCTATTACATATGTAGGTGGAAGAGCGTACATTAATCAAGAGATATGTAAGGAATGTGGAATGTGCAAAAAAGCATGTCCATATGATGCTATATCAGAAGTAATGAGACCATGTAAAAGGTCATGTCCAACAGGTGCTTTAGATATTAATCAAGAAGATAGAAGAGCTATGATTAAAAGTGAAGCATGTGTAAATTGTGGATCATGTATGAAGGCATGTCCATTTGGAGCAATTTCAGATAAGAGTTTAATTGTACCAGTGGCAAAGCGTCTAGCAAAACAAAGAAAAATGTATGCAGTAGTAGCACCTGCAATAACAGGACAATTTGGCATAAAAGTAGAGTATGCACAAATTAAAAATGCTATAAAAAAATTAGGATTTGTGGATATGATAGAAGCTGCTTGTGGAGCTGATGGAGTTACAATTCATGAAAGTAAAGAATTTATAGAGAGAATGGAAAAAGGCGATAAGTACATGACTAATTCCTGTTGTCCAGGATTCTTAAGCTATATTGAAAAAATGTTTCCAAGTGAAGCAGATAGAATATCAGGAACAGTTTCACCAATGGTAGCAACTGCAAGATATATAAAGAGTAAAGATCCAGATGCAAAAATAGTATTTATAGGGCCATGCACTGCAAAGAAAAATGAAGCAGTAAGAGAAAGAGAAAATAAGTCAGTAGATTATGTGCTAACATTTGAAGAATTAGTAGCATTATTTGATGCTTTTGATATAGAAGTTGAAGAATGTGGAGTTGAAGAATTGGTTAATGATGCTTCCATATTTGGAAGAGGATTTGGAGCACAAGGTGGATTAACAGCAGCAATAGAGCAATTCATAAAAGAAGAAGGAGTAGAAGTAGACTTTAAACCAGTCAAAATAAGTGGTGGCTTTGAAATCAAAAAAATGATGACAATGGCAAAAGTAGGCAAGCTACAAGGAAACTTCATAGAAGGAATGATGTGTGAAGGTGGATGCATAAATGGAGCAGGTACACTAGTGCCAGCAGGAAAAGCAAAAGTAGCATTCAACAAACAAAACATGAAATGCAATATAAAGCTGATAAAAGATAACAAAGAGCTAGAGGAATATAAAGATGTAAACTTAGAGAGATAATAAAAATGTATTGAATAATGAGAGGGAAACGAGAGATGGAATCTTTAAAAGGTAAAACCAAAAAGGAAAGAAAAGAATTATCAATAGAAGAAATAATTAATTTACTTTTGATTAGTGTAGTAACGATAATGCCATTTATAGTTACTAGTGCAATGAAACCAATGTATGTAATGGGAAAAGTTTATTACTTGTATATAATATCAATAATTTTAGCAATCCTATTGATAAAAAAGAGAAAAGTAACAATAGGAAGGGAAGGTAAATTGGCTATTGTATTTATAATTACTATAATTATGACTATTTTAGTCTCAGAGTTTAAGTATATTGCTATATTTGGTAATTCTACTAGAAAAGAAGGTCTTTTAACATTCTTGGTGTATATATTAATGTTTATAACAGCTATGAATTATATTGATATCAACAATAAAGTTAAAAAGGTTGTATTTAATAAACTCAATTATACAATTTACAGCATTAATATGTACATTAACAAGAAGTACATGGGCAGCATTTGGAGTAATTGCATTAATTGGAGCAGTATTTATTTATAAGGATAAAGTGATGATAAAGAGAGCAATAACTTCTTTTGTAATATTTACAAGCATATTTACTGTTATCAACATAACCTCTGATGGAAGTATTGTGGGTCGAGCTGGAAGTATGATTAAGGACAGTGTTAATGTAACAGAGGATTCTGGGTCAGGTAGAGTTGAAATTTGGCAAAAGACATTAAAATTAATTGCTCATAAACCTATTGTAGGACAAGGACCAGATACTCTTCATAAATCATTAGAGAAATATTATCCAGAAGAGTTTGAAGAATATATTAAAATTAATAATGGATATATAGATAAAGCTCATAATGAGTATTTGGAATATTGGGCATCTTGTGGATTATTTACATTAGTCACTTATTTAAATTTGTTAGTAATTATAGGATGGAATTTATTTAAGAGGAGAAAAGATTATAAATATAAGGTTTTATTATTAACATTTATAGCATACACAGTACAAGCTTTCTTTAATATTAGTGTTCCTATGGTAGCACCAATTTGGTGGATATTCTTGGGGTATTGTATTAAATGTTATAGAGAAGATAGTAAAAAAGAAAAAGAAAATGAAGAAAAAATAATTTTAGTTGATAAGGACGAGGCTTTAATATAAGCCTTTTCTTTTTACGAAAATAAAAGATAAGAGCAGTAAATGGCAGAAAAATGAATATATTTAATTACAATTGATTATAATTAGTAAAAATGAGGAAATAATATTAAAGGTAATACTTGAATTTATTAGTAAAAAAATATATGATTTATATTGTTAGCACTCGATAACGCCGAGTGCTAAAAGATAAAGATTTAGGAGGGCTAAAAAGATGAATATAAGACCGTTAGGTGACAGAGTTGTTATCAAAAGATTAGAGGCAATTGAAACTACAATTGGGGGGATAGTGCTTCCTGGTGCTGCAAAGGAAAAGCCACAAGAGGCTGAAGTTCTAGCAGTTGGTCCTGGTGCTGTAGTTGATGGAAAAAGAATTGAAATGGAAGTAGCAGTTGGAGATAAAGTTCTTTACTCTAAATATGCAGGTTCTGAAGTTAAATTAAATAATGAAGAATACATTATACTTAAACAAGATGATATATTAGCAATAGTAGAATAAGGAGGTTATTAAGATGGCAAAAATGATTATGTTTGGAGAAGAAGCTAGAAGAGGAATGCAAGCAGGTGTTGATAAACTAGCTAACACAGTTAAGGTAACTTTAGGACCAAAGGGTAGAAACGTTATTCTACAAAAGAAATTTGGTTCTCCATTAATAACAAATGATGGTGTTTCTATTGCAAGAGAAATAGAACTAGAAGATCCATATGAAGATATGGGAGCTCAATTAGTTAAAGAAGTAGCTACAAAAACAAATGATGTAGCTGGTGATGGTACTACTACAGCAACTCTTTTAGCACAAGCTATTATAAGAGAAGGGTTAAAAAATGTAACAGCAGGAGCTAACCCTATTTTAATTAGAAATGGTATAAAAATTGCAGTAGATAAAGCTGTTGAAGAAATTAAAAATATATCTAAGCCTGTAAATGGTAAAGAAGATATTGCAAGAGTTGCAGCAATATCAGCATCAGATGAAGAGATTGGACAATTAATTGCAGATGCAATGGATAGAGTAGGAAATGAAGGTGTTATTACTGTAGAAGAATCTAAATCTATGGGAACTGAACTTGAAGTTGTTGAAGGTATGCAGTTTGATAGAGGCTATGTTTCAGCTTACATGGTAACAGATACAGAAAAAATGGAAGCAGTTTTAGATGCTCCATTAATTCTTTTAACAGATAAAAAGATATCTAACATCCAAGAATTACTTCCAATATTAGAACAAATAGTTCAAGCTGGTAAAAAGCTTTTAATTATCTGTGAAGATATTGAAGGAGATGCAATGAGTACTCTAGTTGTTAATAAATTAAGAGGAACATTTACTTGTGTGGCTGTTAAAGCACCAAGCTTTGGAGATAGAAGAAAAGAAATGCTTCAAGATATGGCTATTTTAACAGGTGGAGAAGTTATATCAGAAGAACTTGGAAGAGATTTAAAAGAAGTTACTATAGACATGCTTGGTCAAGCTGAAAGTGTTAAGATAACTAAAGAAAACACTACTATAGTAAATGGTAGAGGAAATACTCTTTATATTAAAGAAAGAGTAAATCAAATAAAAGCTCAACTTGAGGAAACAAGTTCTGAATTTGATAAAGAAAAACTTCAAGAAAGATTAGCTAAACTAGCTGGTGGAGTAGCAGTTGTTAAAGTTGGAGCTGCAACAGAAACAGAGCTTAAAGAAAGAAAGCTAAGAATTGAAGATGCTTTAGCTGCAACAAAAGCTGCTGTTGAAGAAGGAATAGTACCAGGTGGTGGAACTGCATATGTTAATATAATTAGTGAAATTGCTAAATTAACATCAGATGTTGAAGATACACAAGTTGGTATAAACATAATAGCTAAGGCTTTAGAAGAACCAATGAGACAAATTGCAATTAATGCAGGTGATGAAGGTTCTGTAATAATAGATAAAGTTAAAAATAGCGAAGTTGGAATTGGATATGATGCATTACATGGTAAATACACAAACATGTTAAAAGCAGGAATTGTTGATCCAACGAAAGTTACAAGATCAGCACTTCAAAATGCAGCATCAGTTTCATCAACATTCTTAACAACAGAAGCTGCTGTAGTTGATATTCCTAAAGAAGAAATGCCAACACCACCAGGAATGGATGGAATGTACTAGGTGTTAGATAAGAGTTAATTGGGAATAGTTAAGAAGGACGGGTTGTATATTTTATGATGCAACTCGTTTTTCTGTATTGTGGAATAATGTATATGAAAATAAATAATAGACTAATAATATGACTAATGTTGTGTTGAGGGAGTATTGAATTAGGATAAAGTTTAGTGATTAATAGTAAATTAATGGTTATTTTATATATTACTCATTATTATAAAAATAGAATCTGAAATTTAGGGTGATATTTTTAAAACTTGACTATGACTGAATTGTTTAGAATTTGACAAGAAAATAACAACTTAAATCATAATATTAGTGGGATATAACAAATTAAAGAAAAAGCATAAAACTACAAAATATCAAGCTAAGCAATGTCGAATAGACAGGGAAAAAGAAGAAAAGTTTTACAATTTTTTCTTGTTTATTTCTTTTAAAATATTTTTTTTTATTGTATAATTATAAATGAAAGAGGGAATGGTGATTAAGTATGCGAGGTAAAAAGAGACTAGGAGACATACTAGTTG
>JAVWLU010000034.1:0-7806 GCA_036637795.1 Clostridium sp.
CTCCAAGTAGCATTCCAAAGTTTAACTACAAATAGGTAGTTTTCTAGCTTGGTATGTAGTTCATCAGAATAATATCCAAAATAAGATTTCAAAAATTCAATTCTACACTCCTCATTTAATAGCCAACAAAAAGTTGCTATATCATAGAAAATATCTCCCATAGCAGTATATTCAAAATCTATCAAATACACTTTATTATCCTTGAAAAGTACATTAGAAGGATTCAAATCATTGTGACATAAGCCATAAGTTATATCTTTATTTAATAGAGGTTCTAGTTTATTAAGCTTATTTAATGCAGTCCATAGTTCTTTAGGTAAATTAAAATTAATGTCTTTTAAATATTCTATGTTGTTTCTTATTTCATGAAATGGGTTAAATATGTGAGAACAACTAAGTGAATGTAATTTCTTTAATGTAGTAGATAGTTGTCCTAGAAATACTGTATTATTAGGTGTATGTTCATTTATAGAAGAATTATCTAAAAATCTACTTAATAATATGCCACTTGTTTCATTATGGTATATAATTTGTGGTGATATAGTAGTTTCTTTAATTAATTCTAATATTTCATGTTCTATAGAAAAATCTATAATATCATGGTTGTTTGGAATTCTAAGGACATATTTTGTATTATAATAGTTAAGTAAATAATTTGAGTTACTTAGTCCACCAAGTGGAGTTAATTCTTTGTATTTAAATATATTTTTCATTTTATCACCTTTATTTGACTTTGGTATTTTCATGAAGTATTATAACAAAAAAGATAGGGGAATGATATTAGGTAGGGGGAAGTTTGTGTTTAATAAAGTTATAAAAGGCATTGTGCCATTAGATATAAAAGCAATGGAAGAGTCAAAGGAGCGAGTGGATTCACTAGCAAAGCCATTAGGAAGTCTTGGTGAATTAGAAAGATTAGTAGTGAAGCTTTCAGGAATTACAGGGAAGTTATTTAATAGTATTGAAAAGAAATGTGTAATTATAATGTCATCAGACAATGGTGTTGTAGAAGAGGGAGTTGCTTCTGCACCACAATATGTAACACTTGCTCAAACTAAGAATTTTATAAAAGGCAAAACAGGAGTTGCAGTAATTGCAAAGACTAATGGAACAGAGCTTATTGTTGTTGATGTAGGAATTAATTCTGATGAAAAAATTGAAGGTGTTATTGATAGAAAAATAAGCAAAGGCACTAGAAATATTTTCAAAGAGCCTGCTATGGAATACAATGATGCAATAAAAGCAATTAATGTAGGTATTGAAACAGTAAAAAAAGCTAAGGATGATGGCTATAAAATTATAGGTGTAGGGGAAATGGGAATAGGAAACACTACAACATCAGCAGCTGTGCTTATGGCTTTAATTAACTGTGAAGCTGAGGAAGTAGTAGGTAAGGGGGCAGGAGTAACTAAAGAAGCTTTTGAAAAGAAGAAGCTTGTTGTTAAAACTGCTTTAGAAATAAATAATATAAATAAGGAAGATCCAATTGATATTATAGCGAAAGTAGGAGGTTATGATATTGCTGCTATGGCAGGTGTATTCTTAGGTGCAGCCTATTATAGAATACCTGTTGTAATAGATGGATATATTTCTGTAGTAGCAGCTTTAATTGCTACTAGATTAAATCCTTTAGCTAAAGAATATTTTATTCCTTCTCATAAATCTGAGGAAATTGGCTATAACATAGCAATGAAGGAATTAGGTTTAAATCCTATGTTAAACTTAGGTATGAGATTAGGTGAAGGTAGTGGATGTCCAATTGCATTTTCTGTTATTGATTTTGCAATATCAATGATGAATAATATGGCTACTTTTGAGGAAGGTCATATTGATGATAGTTATTTAGATGAAGTAAGAGATGAAGAAAGTTATATAGTATAAGGAGGAACTAACTATGAAATTAGGTTTAATACATATTTACTGTGGAAATGGTAAGGGAAAGACAACAGCAGCAATGGGACTAGGTATGAGAGCAGCAGGCAATGATTTTAAGGTTTTATTAACTCAATTTCTAAAAAGCAATAAAACTGGAGAGTTAAAATCTATAGAAAAGCTAAAAGAAAATTATCACTTTTTTGAAGGTGTTCCAGTTAATAAGTTTTCTTGGAATATGAATGATGAAGAAAAAGCTAATGCTAAAGTTGAACATACAAAAAGATTTAAAGAAATTACAAAGAAAGCTATAGAAGAAAATTATGATTTATTAATATTAGATGAACTTGTTGCTACAGTTAACTTAGATTTTATACCTTTGAATGAAGTTATAGATTTTCTAAAGAATAAGCCAGAAGGTTTAGAAGTAGTTATGACTGGAAGAGATCCAAAACAAGAACTTATAGATATTGCAGATTATGTTTCAGAAATAAATGCTATAAAGCATCCATTTGAAAAAGGTATTCCTTCAAGAGTTGGAATTGAAATATGATTATTTTCATTGTTGGAGGAACTAAAAGTAGTAAATCATCTTTTGGTGAAGCTTTGGCAAATAAGCTAAGTAATAAGGGGAAACTTTATTACTTAGCTACTATGAATCCAAGTGATTGTGAAGATTTAAAAAGAATAAATGAACATATTGAGAATAGAAAAGAATATGGATTTACTACTATAGAGCAAAATAGAGATTTACATAATATAATAGATAAGTTTAATAGTGAAGATACAGTGCTTTTGGATAGCGTTACATCATTAGCTAGTAATGAGATGTTTGTAGGAACTGAATTTAATGAAGATATTAGTTTGAAAATTAGTGAGGATATAAAGAATTTATCTAAAAGAGTGAAAAATATAGTTTTAGTTTCTGACTATATTTTTAGTGATGGAATTATATATGATTCATACACTGAAAGGTTTAGAAGAGAACTGGGGCATATTAATTGCAATATAGCAGCTATGGCTGATATTGTTTTTGAAAGTTCTTTTGGAAGTTTAATAATTCATAAGGGGGAGGAATTAGCAAAGGATGAAAAGTTTATATAATGCATTAAACATGGCTATAAGTATGTTTACGATAATTCCACTTCCAAAGTATGAATGGGATGAAAAATCAGCAAGACATATGATGAAGTTTTATCCTATAATTGGACTAATTATAGGTTTGTTATGGTATGGAGCTTTTATTGTTTTAGATAAATTACAATGCTCAGTTATGCTATCATCAGCAATTCTTATGGCAGTTCCATTTGTATTAACAGGATTTCTTCATTTAGATGGATTTATGGATGTTTGTGATGCATTACTATCAAGAAGACCTAAGGAAGATAAGTTAAAGATTCTTAAAGATTCTAGAGTGGGAGCATTTTCAGTTATATCATTAGTACTTGTATTTATAATTGAGTTTTCAGCAATAAATACAATCTTAGTAAAAGAAAGTAATATGATATTTTTAATATTAATACCTGTAATATCAAGAAGTATAGTTGCATACTTACTTATAACTAAAGAGATGATAAGTGAAAGTTATTTAGGTAAGTTATTTAAAGCGGGAACAGGAACTTTTGACAAGGTATTAGTATTAAGTTTTTATTTTACAGCTATTATAATAAGTTTTATTTTAATTAAGAGTATTGGTATAGTTATTCCATTAGTTATGGGATTACTTGCATTTTTATTAGTGAGAAACACAGAAAAAGAACTAGGTGGAATTAATGGTGATGTTGCAGGTTATATACTTGTACTAACTGAATTTGTTGGTCTGATAGCCTTAGGAATAATAAAATAAATAATAGATAAGTGTGCTAGCCTATTATTTATTTTTATGTATCTTAGCAATTATTTAGGAGTTGATGAATTTGAAACTTTATTTTGGTGGAGCATACAATGGTAAGCTTAAGTATGTGAAAGAAAATTTTAATATAGAAGAAGAGGATATTTTTTATTGCAATGATAGTAATATAGACTTTTCAAAAAAAGTAATAAGTGGCATAGATAAATTAATTTATTTTAATGTGATAAATGAAGTTGATTCTTTAGAATTCTTTAAAAAGAACTTAGAAAAATTAAGAGATAAGATTATAATTTCTGATGAAATTTCATCAGGAATAGTTCCACTTAAAAAGGAAGAAAGAGCTTGGAGAGAGGAAACAGGGAGAGTTCTACAACTTTTATCTAAAGAAAGTAAAGAGGTAAGTAGAGTATTTTGTGGAATCCCTATGGTGTTAAAAGATGAGTAGCATAATTTTATATCTAATTAGACATGGAAAAACTAAGTGTAATGAAGAAAGAAGTTATTGTGGTAGCACAAATGTTTCTTTAAGTGAGCTTGGGAGAAAAGAGCTTGAGGAAAGAAGAAGTAAGCTTAAATATCCTACATGCAAATTAAATTTTACTAGTGGAGCAAAAAGAGCAAATGAAACATTTGAACTTATTTATCCCCATGCTAAGTACAAAGAAAATAAAGATTTTTGGGAATATAATTTTGGGGACTTTGAATTAAAGACATATGATATGTTAAAAGAAGATCAAAGATATATTGATTGGATTTGTGATAAGTCATCAGAAGTTGCATGTCCAAATGGAGAGTCTAGAAAAGAGTTTTATACAAGGCTTAAAAATGCTTTTATATCTTTCCTTGGAGACCTTAAATTAAATGGAGAGAATGAAGCTTTAGTAGTTTGTCATGGTGGAACAATAGGAACATTATTAGAATTATTTTATGATGGTGGAAAAGATTTTTATAGTTATCAGCCAAAGTGTGGTGGTGGCTATAAGTTAAAGATAAACATTGATGAAGAAGTCAAAATGGAGATATTAGAGGAGTTTTAGATTAAATGATAGCATTAGCAATTGGATTTATTATGGACTTGATTATAGGTGATCCTCATAATCCAGTTCATCCAGTTAGAATTATAGGTAGCTTAGCAATGATGATGGAAAAGCTTTATAGAAAACTAATACCTAAAAAATTAAAATTAGCTGGTTTACTAGCTTGGATATCAATCATTGTACCAACATTTGTAGTAACACTAGCCATAGTAAAGTTAGCAAATTACATAAATGGAACAGTGGGGGTAGTAGCCCAAGGGATATTAATATACTTCTGTATTTCAGCTAAAGGCTTGAAAGTTGAAGGATTAAAGGTTATAAAAACTTTAGAAACAGGGGATATTGAAAAGGCAAGACATAAGCTTTCATACATAGTAGGAAGAGATACAAAGTCTTTAGATGAAAAGTCAATTGTAAGAGCAGTTATAGAAACTGTTGCTGAAAATATGTCTGATGGAATAATAGCACCATTATGTTTTGCAGGATTAGGGGGAGCACCATTAGCTATGGCATATAAAGCTGTAAATACATGTGATTCTATGTTTGGTTATAAAAATGATAAGTACATGGATTTTGGATTTGTATCAGCAAAACTAGACGATGTATTTAACTATATACCAGCAAGATTAACAGCTTATTTTATAGTTATAGCATCTTTTATTTTAGGATTTAAATACAAAGAAAGTTATAAAATTTATAAAAGAGATAGATGCAATCATACAAGCCCTAATAGTGCTCATCCAGAAGCAGCAGTTGCAGGAGCATTAGGAGTTAGGCTTGGAGGAGCAAATTATTACTTTGGAAAAATAGTAGAAAAACCTACTATTGGTGATAATAATAAAGAAATTGAGATTTCAGATCTTTATAAAACAAATAGTATTTTACTAGTAGTTAGCTGTATTGGATTCTCACTAGCTATCATATTAAACTTTATTGGAGGGATTATATTATGAATTTAGGTCATGGTGGAAATGTTGAAGAAATATCAAGATTACATAATATTGATGCAGAAAAAATCATAGACTTTTCAGCTAATATAAATCCTTTAGGAATATCGAATGAAGTAAAAAAACAAATGATAAATGCTTTAGATAAGATAGAAAGATATCCAGATATAACTTATTATGAACTTAAAAAATCATTAGAAGAATATGAAAATGTGGATATAAATAATATTGTTTTAGGAAATGGAGCAGCAGAAGTAATATTTAATATAACAAGAGCATTAAAGCCTAAGAATGCATTAATACCAGCACCAACATTTTCAGAATATGAAGATGCCCTTAATGCAGTAGACTGCAAAGTTAATCATTATAAATTAAATAATGATTTTCAATTAGATACAGGGTTTATAAATGAAATAAAACAAGGTGTAGATATAATATTCATTTGCAATCCAAATAATCCAACAGGTGTTTTAACATCAAAGGAATATATTACTGAAGTAATTAAAAAATCAAAAGAAGTAAATGCAACTTTAGTAGTGGATGAATCATTCTTAGATTTTATAGCAGAAAAAGACCAGTATTCAGTAATTAATTTAACTAAAGAATTTGATAACTTAATAGTAGTAAAATCATTAACTAAATTCTTTGCATTTCCAGGAATAAGAGTAGGTTATGGAATAACAAGCAATTTAAGTTATATAGATAACATAAATAAAATAGCAGTTCCATGGGCAATAAACACAGTAGCAGCCTTTGGTGCAAAAGTAGCATTAAATCAAAAAGAGTACATAAAAGAATCTATTCAGTATGTAAAGACAGAAAATGAATTCTTATTTAATGGATTAAATGAGTTTAAAGATTTAAAAGTATATAAAGGTGCTGTGAACTTTATTTTCTTTAAGGTAAATAAAGAGATAGACCTTAAGCAGGAACTAATCAAACAAGGTGTTTTAATTAGAAGTTGTGATAACTATATAGGTTTAGAAAGTGGATACTATAGAGTTGCAGTAAGAACTAGAGAAGAAAATATAAAATTATTAGATGGTTTAAGGCACAATCAAATAAATAATAGACCATTATGCTAGTCTATTATTTATTTTAATGCGCTTAGAAAGGTTATGTAAATGAAAGAGATATTAATAATTCTTGATGGGTTAATGGAAAAGAAACTCGAAGAAGAGAATATAAAAAACTTAATACTAGGAGAATTAGATCTACCATATAAACTAGATATGGTAGATTTTTCAGTAGAAGGAAAAGACATAGATAGCTTAAACTGCATAATGAACATGCTAGGATACCCAGCAAATAAATATGATATTGGAGATAGAGCATACTATGAAGCTTTAGCAAATAACATAGAAATAAAAGATGATGAAGTAGCACTAAGATGCAACATAGTTAAAGTTCAAGATGAAAAATTAATAGATTTCACAGGTGGAAACTTACCAGAAAATATATTGGATATAGTAAGTAAAATCAATATTCCAAAAGGAAAGCTGTACCACTTAGATAATTATAAAAACTTATTAGTATTGAAAAAAGACGATATAGAAGATATTAAATTATATCCACCACATTTCAATATTGGGAATGATATAAAAGATTTACGACCAGAAAATAAAATTATAAATAAAATAATACAAAACTCAAAAGAGATATTTTCAAAAGAAGGCATGGAAGGAAATATATTATGGCCTTGGGGAATATCACAAAAAGTAAAGCTCCCAAGCTTTGAAGAAAAACACAATAATAAAGCATGTGTAATAGCAGGAATAGATTTAGTTTGTGGGATAGCAAAAGCACTAGGGCTGGATTACATAAAACCAAAAGGTGCAACAGGCTATGAAGATACCAACTTAAATTCTAAATTACAAGCAACAATAAAAGCTGCTAAGAAATTCGATTTAGTAGTTTTACATATTAATGGGTTAGATGAGTTAGCACATAAGAAGCAGTATGAAAAGAAACTATGTTTTTTAGATGAGATTAAGAAAGAAATTATAATACCACTTATAGAAAGCATTGATGATTGTAAATTAATAATTACTTCAGATCATAGAACAGATTCATTTAATGGAGAACATGAAGAGGGAAA
>JAVWLU010000035.1:0-4695 GCA_036637795.1 Clostridium sp.
CTTATTTGTGATGTTGAATGACTTACAAAAAATATTGTCTTCCCCCTCTCCTTAAACTCATTCATTTTATTAAGACATTTTTGTGTAAATGTTGGATCCCCTACAGATAATGCTTCATCTATAACCAAAATTTCTGGATTGGTATATACAGATATTGCAAAACCAAGCCTTGAACGCATACCACTTGAATATGTTCTAATTGGCTGCGTTATAAAATCTCCTATATCAGCAAAATCTATAATCTCTTGTGTTATCTTTTCTATTTCATCTTTTTTGTACCCCATCATTATTGCTTTAACTTCAATATTTTCCATTCCAGTTAAAAAGTTATTAAGTCCAAGTCCAATTGCTATTAATGATGCTTCACCTTTAATTTCAATCTTTCCTTGAGTCGGCATCGAAACTCCACCGATAATATTAGATAATGTTGATTTTCCTGAACCATTAAGTCCTATTAATCCTACAACATCACCTTTTTGAACTTTAAATGAAATATCTTTAAGAGCATAAAAATTCTTCCCTGCTCCTTTAGGTAATATTAAATCCAATAATTTTTGTTTAGGCCCAGAGTACATTTTGTAGCATTTTGATATACTCTCTGCTATTACTGAATATTTATCTTCACTCATATTACTCTCCTACCTATACTAAATCTGAAAATCTATTTCTTAATCTCATATGAACACTTAGTCCAATTGCAAATATAATTATTGTAACTACCCAAAAATAAATAGTTCCTGATACATCTTCAAAAAACCACTTATTATATAGAAGTGAATTTCTAAATCCATCAATTACATATATGAATGGATTTAATTTTAATATTGCCATTAAACCTGGCATACTTTCTGGTTTCCATAATATCGGTGTTAAATAAAATAAAAATCTAATTACTGTTCCAATCAATTTATTTATATCTCTTATTGCTATAACTAATGCTGAAGTTAATAACGAAATAGATATACCAATACATGTAGCTGCAAATATATAATATATTAATTGTAAATAGTATGGAGTTGCCTTATACCCATTAAATGCGTATATTACTATCATTAATATAATTACAGGTACATTATTCATTAACTGAGTTAATGTATTATATGTTGGAATTATACTTGTTGGAAATTTCATTTTAGTCAATATAGAAGCTTTAGAATATATCGATAATGCTCCTGACATTATGCAATTACTTATATAAAACCATGGTATTAACCCTGCCAACATCCATAAAAGGAATGGATGTCCATCTATACTTCCTCCCCCTCTTATTCCTAATCCAAAAACAAACCAATATACACCTATTTGAGTTAATGGATTTAATATTATCCATATAACTCCCAAATAAGTGTCTCTTAGTGGTGTTATAAAATCATAATAAGATAATTTGAAAATCTTATACCAATTATTTTTATGCTCTTGAACTATAAATCCTAAGTTACTCATCTTCTATACACCTACTCCTTGATCAACTACTGATACAATTTCATTTGAAAGTAATCCATTATATATACTTGTGAAATTGTTTTTTTCATTGTTCCAATTGAATTTTTCTCTTGCTGTTATACAATTCTTCATACATTTAGCATGAAGTTCTTTATCATCTAATAATTTATTCACTGCTTGTCCTATCTCCATTGGATTATGTGAATCTATACATATTCCAATATTCTCTCCTTCAACGACTCTTTTAATCTCCGGAAAATCACAAGCTACAACTGGCACTTCACTCATGATATATTCAAAAAGCTTATTGGATAATGCTGAGTAATGATTAAAACAAACATTATTTAACACCTGAAATCCTAAATAAGCATCTGCTGTGTAATACTTAAGTTCATCTACCGGCACCTTATCCATAAACCGTACTCTATCTTTTAACCCTTTATCCTCAACCATCTTCTTAATAGTTGGCTTTAACTTTCCATCTCCAATAAATACGACTACACCATGCTTCATATATTCTATTGCATTAACTAGTTGTTCTAATCCTCTTCCTTGTTGAATTCCACCTTGATACAAAAGAATTTCCTGTGATCTTGGAATATCTAATAATTTATGAAGATCATATTTATTTTCTATGGAATCATCACCTGTATAAAATGGATAATTATGAATTACTATTGGTTTTTCTATCTTGTATAAATTTTTAACATAATTTGCTCTAGTATGAGTTGTCATAATCATCACATCTGCTTTTTTAATGAAATACTTCTCCATAGCTTTTTCAAATTCACCATATCCAGTTCTAGAACTTTGAACTTCATGTGAATCATATACAAGCTTTCTTTTTCTTCGTAATATTTTGCTACACAAATAACCTTGTGGCATTGTGTTTAAATCATTACTATGATAAATATCTGCATTATTTTTAACTCCAAAATATATCATTCTAAAAATTATATGAAGTCTAATTAATATTGTTCTAACCTTTTTTATTGTTAATAATCCCACCAAACCTATTATTAATATGGATACTATAGGAATGAAATATATTAAGGCTACCATCATTGCTAAAAGTGGAACTATAAGCAATTTATTCACCTTAATTTTCTTTATTAGAGATGACATTAGTACTAAATATATTGGATATCTCTTTACTCTTCTTATATTAAATCCATCTCTTTCTTCAATCATTTTTAAACCTTTTTGATTTGGATCATGTAATGCTATTAAGTTAACCTCATATCCTACTTCTGCTAACGCTGTACATTCTCTTAAAACTCTTGCATCATTTGTGAAGTGATTCCACACAAACATGCATATCTTTTTCGACATTATAATCTCTCCCCAAAAGTTCATCTATTAATATCTTGTAATCAACAAAGTTTTTATCAAATAGAAACTTTTCTCTACTATATTCTTGTCCACATCTTGAATATGATTTTCGTAAATATGGGTCAGCATACATATGCAATATTGCTTTTGCCAATCCTTTGCAATCATCTGGCTCTATGGCTATTCCTGCTCTGCTTTTTACTAAAACACTTGCTGTATAGCCTTCTATTCCTGCAACTATTGGAATTCCTATAGCCATATAATCTATAAGTTTTCCTGGTATTGCTAAATCAAATGCACTATCTTTTCTAAGATGAGCTATTGCCACATGACATTTTGATATTTCATCTATTATCTTTTCTTTTGGCATTGGCGGTATAACTTCAATATTAGTAAGTTTATAATGTTCTATTAAACCCTTTACTTTTGGAGTTTGAATACCTGTACCAATTATTTTAAACTTAATATTCTTAGCATTTCTTAAGTGATTTGCTACCTTAACAATTGTTTTTACATTTTGAGCTAGTCCAATTAATCCTGTATATATAACTGTGAATTCTTTGTTTTTTTCTGTTTCTTCATATAAATACTCTAATTCCTCAAACTCTTTTTTTATTAACCCATTAGGTATAAACCTTATTGGCTTTTTATAATTTATTCCTTCTAAATATTGTTTATAAGCTTCGCTATTAACAACTACAGCATTTGTAAACTTAAGTATTAATTTTTCTAACTTATAACCAATTTTCAATGCAAACTTATTTTTTCTAAATATACCTACATTCTTTATACACTCTGGCCATAAATCTCTTATGTCCACTATATATTTTGCTCCAAATCTCCATTTTGCTATTATCCCAAGTAGCCCCATAAATATAGAAGGCATCGTAGTTATAACAACATCATATTTAGACTTATTAAATAACACTGTGAAAATACATTTTAATAAAAAATAATTATAAATGTACATTCGCTTGAAAAAATTAGCTGTAGGCTTTAATTTACTTCCCTTTATTCTTTTAATCTTTGAACCATTATATAGTTTTTCTTCCTTAACTGTGTTTCTATACTCGTCACTTTCATACAAACTTTTATCCGGATAAGATGGTTCTGAAGTAATTACATCTACCTTATTCCCCTGAGCCTTTAAAAATATAACTAGGTTAGTTATTCTATTAGACCCACTTCCAATCTCAGGATAAAAAACTTCTGAGATAACTAATATCTTATTAACTTCTTGCAATACACCTCACCCTTTATTATTACTATGTACAATAAGTTTTTCTGAATTTCATCTGTTTTTCGACTTATTTTAATGTCTAACTATGTTTTTTGTTACTGATTTATAATTTAATCAAATTTACTATTTAAGTATATTTTTTACATTTATTCCATCTACTAGATTATAGCATAAATGCTTTTTTGTTAGCAATTGATGTAAATTTTGCTGATATTTGTAATATTTTTGTAGAATTTTAATTTCACTAATATTAGCGTTAAACCTAACATTTTTCTACAAAATATTATATATCTATAATTTCTCCCATCTACTAATTACATTACTTCTTCAAATATATGTAAATCAATTATGTCACAAATTGTAATATTCTTTTTAATTTTTCTAACCCGTAATTTAAACTCAATAAAGCCTAATAAAATTTATATTAAATTTATACAAAAAAGGTGACAGTCACTTGTTAATTTTTAACAAGTGACTGTCACCCTACTATTATTAATATTATTAATATAATTATTTTAATTCGCTATATTTACATCAGGATTATATGGTGGTGTTTGATCTTGATCTGATCCATCTGGTACCTCTGGAGACTCTGGTTTCACCGGTGGCGGTGTTGGTTCAACTTCACCTGGTGGATTAGTATCTGGATTGCTTGGCTTTTCATCTGGTTTTGTTTCATC
>JAVWLU010000036.1:0-4095 GCA_036637795.1 Clostridium sp.
AAAATGATTGTTTCTGAAAGTATAGCAATGGTTTTAGCATCATTAACAGTAGTAATTCCAGTGGCGGCTATATTTACTTTAACTACTCAACTTAGTAGAGGTGATGATACCGCATTATCAAATATGGTAGTAGTTACAATTGTAATTGCAGTAATAGCGATATTATCAGCAGTAGCTATTTTACTTTCAATAATACCACTTAGAATAATTAAAAAATTAAATATAGTTGATACATTAAAGGAAGAGGTATAAAGGGGGATAATTAAATGGAAGTTTTAAAAGTTGAAAATCTAACAAAAGAATATGGTAATGGAGCAGTGAAAGTTACTGCATTAAATAAAGCTAATTTCACAGTAGAAAAAGGTGAATTTGTTGCAATAGTAGGACCATCAGGATCAGGTAAGAGTACATTACTTCACCTTCTAGGTGGAGTAGATAAGCCATCTGGTGGAAGAGTTGTAATTGATAATGATGATATATACACATTATCAGATAGTGATTTAGCAGTACTTAGAAGACGAAAAATAGGATTTATATTTCAATATTATAATCTGATTCCTGTTTTAAATGTAAAAGAAAATATTTTGATGCCTCTTTTATTAGATTATAAAAAAGAAGATGAAGTTTACACAAATGAGCTAATAAATACTCTAGGACTTAAAAATAGAGTAAGTCATCTTCCATCACAATTATCAGGTGGACAACAACAAAGAGTAGCAATAGGAAGAGCCTTAATAAATAGACCATCAATAATATTAGCAGATGAACCAACAGGAAATTTAGATACTAAAAATTCAAAAGAAATATTAGAATTACTAAAATTATCAGTAAAAAAATATAATCAAACTTTAATTATAATAACCCATGATCCAAGCATTGCAGAGCAAGCAGATAGAGTTATTAGAATTGAAGATGGACATATAGTTAGTGATAGTAAAAATAAATAGAGATAATATTTGAATTATTTAATTTCTTTAAATTAGATAGGGATAAACCTAAATTATATAGAATTTAGGTTTATCCCTATTTTTTTATACACTTATTACAAAAATATAATCATTTATTACAAAAATAATACAATTTAAACGTTATATGGTATAATTGGTACTATGAAACATGGTTATAAAAAAGATATATGTGGGGGGAGATTAATGAAAAAGTATCATCAACTTGCTAGTAGATATATAACAAAAAAGAAAACAAATAGTATTTCAATATTTATATCTATAGCACTATCATTAAGTATATTAGTAGCTTTAACAATGATTATAGAAAACATTAGGGTTACTGAAGCTAACAAGTATGTAAGAGAGTTTGGGGAGTATGACTTTAGAGCTGTAGGTGTAGATAAAGATGGTGTAGAGAAGCTAGAAAGTAAAGAGTATGTTGATGACATATACTATGGACAAACTATTGGGGTGCATAACAATGTAACTCTAGATGGGATGGACAACATTGTAGAGTTTTATGGGTTAGACAAAGATATATTTGATGAGATGATAGATTTTAAACTTCTATCAGGTAGATTACCTGAAAATGAAAATGAAATTATAATCAATTCATATAATATATCATCATTAAATCGTAATTATACTATTGGAGATACCATAAATGTTGAACTAGAAGTTAATAGATCACTTCAGAACTATGAGTGGTTTAAAAGATATAGCATGGTATATGGTGGTTATAATCAGTTTACTTCAAGCAATCCTTTAAATGGGGATGCTATGAATGAACGTTTAGATAAGACAATAAGAGAAAATAGAGAATTTACTGTTGTAGGTATATTTGAGGTTAGTAATGAAAACTACTTATGGCAACAAAGGGCAATAACTAGAGTAGATAAAGAGTCATTAGGGAAAAATGAAAAATTTGATATATATCTAAATACAAATAAAAAGGGTGTTGAAGAGGACTTAGGTGAAACTTTAGGCTTGAAATATATAAGATCAGGGCTAGAAGATAGTAATTATGGTGTAGATGCTTCAGAGATAAAACAAAATGGATACACATATCTAGCGAATAGGGCAGCGCAACAAAATACTATGCTCGTTATAATCGTAGTAATTTTCTGTTTCCTAGTAGTAAGGAATATTATAAATATATCTATAGCTCAAAAAATTAAACACTATGGAGTATTAAGAGCTATTGGAGCAAATGGCAAACAACTTTCAGTGTTAATAATGAAAGAAATATTTATAATTTTACTATGTGCAATACCTGTTGGAATGGCATTAGGTTTTGGATTTTTATATGGTGTATGTGAAGTGTTTAATTCTATTTTAGGAATAAATTATGAAATTGTTGTTTCAATGGGGATTGGAACAGTTTTAATAATACTAGGAATAATTACTTCTATATGTTTAATATCATCTATATTAGTTTTAAGAAAAGAAATGATATTAACTCCAATAGATGCAATTCAGGATTCTAAGGGGTTACAAGATAAAAAGGTAAAACGTAAAAATTTCGTAGGTCAGAATATACATGATGATGATGTAGATTCAGCAGAAGAACTAAATGAAATATTAACTTTTGAAGAAACAACTATAAAGTCTAAAATAATGAAAACTTTATTTGGATTTGAAGGAAGATTAGGACATAAAAATATATCTAGAGATAGAGTTAGAAATAATTCTTGTATTATATCATTAACAGCAACAATGATAATAATATTAATGTTTATTATGCAAGGAATCACAGGAGTAACAGGAGTTAAATTTACACGTTCAGCTGATAGTTGGCAGTTAGAATTTAATAATAAATTAGGTACTGTGGATGAAGAAACTACTAATTTATTAAGTACAATTGATGGTGTAGAAAATGTATATAAAGATTTATATACAATGGTTCAAACAACTGTGAAAAGTGATGAAGTAGATGAACTACTAAGAACAGTTTATATTAAAAATAGAGAAATTACAGGTGATATAGATGAGCTAAATCTTAATGTTAATGTAAGAGGGTTAGATGATGGAGCCATGGAACTGTATAAGAATTATTTATTAGAAGGTGAATTAACTAAAGAAGCTATAGGGGATAATGGAGTAATACTTCTATCAGAATTCACTAATTTCTATCTTATAGGTAATGGTATGAATAAAATGAATTACTATGTTGAGTATGATTTAAGAGATACCTATAGTGTTGGAGATAAGATTAAAATAGATGGAACTGATAAAGAGTTTGAAATAAAAGCAATAGTATCACAAGATGTACTAGCTAATAATATGGATACACATAATATACAAAAAAATACTGGTGACTTAACAGTTTTAACAACAGATGATGTATTTGAGAGCTTAACGGGAATTAAGAATTCTAATTCAGTTTTAATAAATACAGATAGAGATGATAATAAAGATGTCATAAAGGGAATAGAAGAAAAATTTGAGGGTCAAATGTTTACTATAACAGATGAAAAGGCAATTCAAGATGAGGCAAGAGAGGAAGTACTTGAAACAATAGGAGTTAATTGCATATATGCAGCAATAATCATAGCATTAGTTGCAGTTAACTTAATTTCAACATTAGCAGCTAATATACTATCAAGAAAAGGTGAATTAGCAGCATTAAGATCAATTGGTATGACAGGATGGCAAATGTCTAAAATGATAGTAGCAGAAAGTGTTGCAATGGTTTTAGCAGCTTTAACAGTTGTAATTCCAGTGGCAATAATATTTATGTCAGCAACGCAGTTTAGCAAGGGTGAGAATGTAGTATTTTCAAATCAAACAGTTGTGTTAATGGTTGTAGCAGTAATAGCTATATTATCGGCATTAGCAATTTTAATTTCTATAGTACCACTTAGAATAATTAAAAAGGCTAATATAGTAGATACATTAAAAGAAGAGGTATAAAGGAGGAGCATTAAATGGAAGTTTTAAAGGTTGAGAATCTAACTAAAGAATATGGTAATGGAGCAGTTAAAGTTACTGCATTAAATAAAGCTAATTTCACAGTAGAAAAAGGTGAATTTGTAGCAATAGTAGGACCATCAGGATCTGGTAAGAGTACATTACTTCATCTTCTAGGGGGAGTGGATAAACCATCAGGTGGAAGAGTTGTAATTGATAATGATGATATATATACATT
>JAVWLU010000037.1:0-3875 GCA_036637795.1 Clostridium sp.
GCTCAAACTTGTTTTGGGCGTTAAAAACTGCCCCGTGCTAACGTCGCCAGGTTAGAGTAAGAGGCCCTTGAAGAAATTCAAGGTCTTTTTTTGTTATCATATTTTATAGGCGAAAGGATGTCAAACGCATTTAAAAGTTTCCACTCAAAGACTTAGCGAAAGAGTGCACCTAAGGTGAGCTATTCTTATATTTATACTATTCCTATGTTTGTAATATTTATATTATTTAATGGAACAGTTGAAGCTACGATAGAATATTTAAGCATTTATGTTAAAGCTATGAAAGATGCAATTTACCCAGAAAGAGTAGAAATTTTAGGTTATACATCTTCAGGATGAATCGATCTAGTAGATGCTATTGCAGGTAAAATGTTTTAGCATTGTAAATATATATTTGGGTAAAGAGATGATGATGGTAATAGAACGTATATATAAGTAGTTAGATTAGAGTGTAAAGCGCAAATTATAAGAGAGAGTATATAAGAAAAATAAATTAATATATAAGTGAAAAGTTGAAAGTGAAATAGGATAAATATTTTCATGTGATCGTTATCAATTAAAAAAAAGTATAATTTTTTATTTAATTGAAATAAAAAAATAGCATATTATATAAGAAAAATTTGACATAAAAGCAATTAATATGTAATATGTAATATGTTGTAAAATGTTAGCGCTAATATATTTTATAAAATAATAAATAAAGGTGGAAACTATATTGAGTAAAGTTTTAAAGAAAATAATAGCATTATCGTTAGTAACTATGTCAGCTTTAACTTTTGGGCAAACAGTTTTAGTACAAGCTAATGAATTAGTCCAGACAAAGGAAGAAGAACAGTGGTTACCAGAGTTTACGGAAAAGGATAGAGAAGAACAATTAAAAGTAACTAAATTAACTGAGGATGTTAAACTAAATCATCTTGGACTCGAAAGAATAAAAGAATATAATTCAGAAGATGTTGTTGAGAATATAATTCCATTCAATGTTGGGGAAGAAGTTATAAAAGAAGGTGAGTCTGTTGCTTTTGTAACAGAAAATAAAATAGATAATGTAGTTTTACCATCAAATATTGATAATAGTGAGACTAAGTATTTTCCTAATATAGATACACAGGGGGTATTGTCAAGCTGTGCATCATTTTCGACAGCATATTATACTATGACTCATATGACAGCACTTGCAAATGACTGGAGTGTAAAAGATGAATCTGGTAAGAATATCAATACTAGAGTTTTTTCGCCAAAGTGGCCTTATACGTTTGCAAATGGAGGTACTACGGGTGGATCTTTTGCTTATACTAATTATGATGTTTATAGAACGCATGGATGTGCTACTATGAATGATTTCCCATACATAGGCACAACAGGTGATGTTAAAAATTATAGAGGTTGGGCTACAGATGAGAAGGTATGGAGAGAGGCAACAAAATATCAAGTAGATGATATATTAAGAGTAGATTTTAATAAAGAAGGTGAACCAGATACATTTATTACATCTACCAATGATAGTGATTTAGAAAAGGCAAAAACATTGTTATTAAATGGATATATATTAAACATGTATACTTGGATTAGCGGTACTGACAATAAAAAGGTTGCTAATGATATTTCTACATCAGAAGATGATAAGTTTGTAAATCAAGATGTAATTTACCAAGTGAACAATAAAGGTGCACATGAGATGACTATAGTTGGTTATAATGATGATATTTGGACGGATATTAACAGCAATGGAATAGTTGATAATGGAGAAAAGGGTGCTTTTAAAATAGCTAACTCTTATGGTAAAAACTATGGAAACAATGGCTTTGTTTGGATGACATATGATGCTCTAAATAGTAAATCGTCAGTTTTAGGTTTTACAAATGGTGAGTTAAGAAACGGTGCATTTTTATATAATGAAGCTGAATATGTTACAGTTATAAAGAAAGAGGCACCTTCAGTATTAGCTCAATTTACTATGCAACATGATAGTAGAAATGAATTATCAGTAAGTTTAGTTTATGAAGAAAATGGAGTAGAGTTTATAAAAGACTATAGTCCATTATTAGATAATAAGGGAGGAAGTTTTCCATTAGATGGTATAAATAATGGATCAGAAATCACTTTTTCAATAGATGTTGCACATTTAGAAGAAGCATTTGACGTACGTCTAGATAATGATAATAAGATTTCATTAAAGATTGAGGATAGCCTTAAAAATGGAAAAGCAGCTATTGTAAAATCAGTTAAATTAGTAGATGCTGATGGAAAAGAATTATCTCAAAATATAATACAAGAGCCTGCCATAATAGATGGAGCTTCACAGACTTTTGAGCTAGGTGTCGTTGCTACAACTGGAGAGCCAATTCTAAGAAAGGCAACTATATTAGTTGATAAGTTTATAATAAACGATGGAAATTTAAACTTAAATGTTTTAGTTCCTTCAAAAAATAGTGCTACAAAAATTAAATTATATGAAAATAATATTTTAGTAGAGACTAAAGATATAGAATCAAATACAGATTCACAAAATATCAATTTTCAAATAACTAATAAGGCTGATGGTGAGTATATTTATACTGCGGTTCTTGAAGACTCTAAAGGAATATCTGTTAGTTCAGAAGAAATTAAAATAGTGGTAGACAGTAAAAATCTTCAATTAATAGCACCAATATTTTCAGTATCACCTGAAGAAAGTAATGATGGAGTTGTAACTATTGAAGCAATAGTTCCCGCTTTCAATAGCGCAAGTGTTTTAAAACTCTATCAAAATGGACAAGTTATTAAAACACAAAAGTTAACAAGGGGAAATCAAAATGATTTTAAGCAAACTTATATAGTTGACTCTTTAAAAGATGGAATCTATACTTTTTGGGCTGAATTAGAAAATGAAACAACAGGAATTATTTCTGAACGAGTAAGAATTATTGTTGAAAATAAACAAGTTGTACCTGTTGAATTAAAGGCTGCTACTATTTCAGCAAATTCAGAAGTTGATCAGGATGGCAATGTAGACTTAGCAATTAAAGTACCAGCTAATAATAGTGCTAATACTTTAAAAGTATATCATAACGGTGAAGTAATTAAGGTTGAAAACTTAACTACTGGAAATACAAATGATGTTAGCATTTCAGTACCTGTTAATTCTTTAAAAAATGGAACTCACAATTTCTGGGTTGAAGTTTCAGATGAGACTTCAACACTAATATCAAATAGGTTAAGCGTTATAGTTGAAATAGATGAAGAAATAAAACCTGATCCACCAATAAATACTTGGAAGCCTAATATTTCGTACAACATTGGTGATATTGTAATATACAATGGAAATAAGTATTTATGTACAATGGTTCATACTTCATTATTAGGATGGGAGCCATCAAATGTCCCTGCATTATGGTCACCAATTAAATAATAAAAGGTATAAATAAAAAGTTAAAATACCTACTACAGAATTAGAAATAAATAATTATGTAGTGGGTATTATCTTTTTTCATAAATTACAAGAATTTATTTACATTTATGTAAAATAAGGTGGAATCCTATTACAATATATGCTCACAGAATAAATCTAGGAGGGGGGAAGATAAATGTGGATTCAAATATCGATTAAAAAAGTTTACTAATACAATTGAGCGTGGTTTAAATAAAGATTTCGAAGTATATAGATAACATTCATTAGAAGTGTTAAACATCCAAAAAATCTGTGTTTTATTGATGTTTTTATAAGCTTGTAGATATAAAAACATGCAACAGTACCTAGTGTATCAACATAAGTATTACTAAGTAAATAGGGGATAAATAGTAGTATTTGAGGTATAAATCAATTAAATAGAGTAAAATTAAATAAAACAAAGTATTCAGCGTGATATTATTAATCTCGTTCCACAGGGAACAAA
>JAVWLU010000038.1:0-2898 GCA_036637795.1 Clostridium sp.
AATGTTGACATAGCTAGAGCAAAACTTGCTCTACTTCGTGCAGCAGCTAGAATCACTGCATCAGAATTTAACAAATAAAATTAATGACCATAACAATATTGTTATGGTCATTTTTTATACCTTTAATTCAAATCCATATTCCGATAGTATAATATTATCAATTTTTGCCTATATATATCATTAAGTTTTTTAAATCTATTATTAATATATAAATTAATTTTCACTGTTTATATTATTAACTACTTTAGTATATATATATGGTTAGGCCACGTTAAATCATATGATTAAATAATCTTAAAATCATAGTATCCTCTTGTAACTAATATGTAACTATATTATAACATATTACATTATTTACAAAAAAAGTATTAATGGTAAAATTAATGTAGAACAATATAGAAAAAATGTAAAATATTAAATGTATTTGGGGGAGAGTATGTGAAAAATAATTTATGTATTAAGCTAGAGAATTTAAATAAGTCATTTGGAAAACATGTGGTACTTGAAAATATTAATTTAAATATTCAAAGGGGCCTTGTAGTTGGAATAGTAGGGGGAAATGGTTCAGGTAAAACAACCCTTCTTAAGCTAATACTAGGACTTTCATACCCTACATCAGGATATATTGAGGTTAATGGAAGGGAGTTAAAGCCTGGAATGCTAGGCAATCTTCCAACTAATGTTGGAGGATTAATAGAAAACCCTGGTTTTGTACCAGGATTTAGTGGACTGGACAACCTATTAATGCTAGCTTCTATTAGAAACAAAATATCTAAAGAAGATATTGTAGAGTGGATGAAAAGACTAGGACTAGACCCAAATAATAAGAAAAAGGTTGAAAAGTACTCCCTTGGAATGAAGCAAAAAATGGGTATAATTCAAGCTATTATGGAAAACCCTGATATAGTTTTATTTGATGAACCTACTAATGCACTTGATCATAAAAGTGTAGGGATTTTTAATGAAATAGTTAAGGAAAAAGCATTAGATAGAACAACATTTGTAGTTGTATCCCATAAAAAAGAAGAAATAGATAATCTTTGTGATATTGTATATGAAATAAAAGAAGGAAAATTAGAGTTAATTCAGGAGAAGAAAGTTGTTTAGTGTAATAATAAAAAATCATTTCAAGATGTGTAAAAACAGATGGATTATTAGTGAGATAGTAATATTAATATCCTGCATTTCATTTGCTTTTAGAGATTTAAATAAACAGAATATATTTGGTAGTGACCAACTTATAGACTATGTTTTTAGTTCACTATCTAATCCATTTTTTATTATATTTATAATCCCAATATTATATGTTTATATTGCAGGGAATTTTATATCTAGTGATTACGAAAGTGGATTAATAACTAGCTATATTATAAGAGCAAAATCTAGAGTAAGTTATTATATAAGTATTTTAATGCTTCTGGCTATAGTTTCTATTCTAATAGTTTTTATATGGACTTTAAACCTAATTATTGTAGGGATGAGTTGTGGAATGATTATAAATGGTAATAGTACATACTATCTTTTGGTTGCGGTTAAGAGTGTGAATATGAGCTGGTTTACTTTAGTTATTTTACAAATAAGTATTATAGCATTAGGGTTAATATCTCTAGGGTTAATAGTAAACATAGCATCTATATTTATAAAAAGGGTAAAGCCCCAATTTATTATATTAGTTATTCTAGTATACCAGGCACAGGAGGCTTATTTTGCAAATAGATATAATGTTAAATACTCTTTAATATGCCAAACGATGCTAGATATACACATGGAGTTTGTAAATTTTAACCCTGCTGTGAATGGGGGGATTAGCTCATCACAATGTGTTAGTGTTATATATTCATACATAATGTATATTGCTTTAATATTAGTGTTTGGAGGCTTAGGATATATATTTTTTTTAAGAGAAGATATTCTTAAAGAGTAGTCTTGAAATAAATAAAATTATATTTTAAATAGAAGAGGAGTAGAAATGTTTAAGAGTATATTAATTAATGAATTTAAAAGAAATTTCAGTAGTCTTAAATTTTTAGTAGCTTTCATAGGGTTTATAGCAGTGTTTTTTATTGTATTTAATAGAATTGAGGCAGATACAGGAAGAAGTTATAGCTATGATGTGTATGAAAGGTTTATATCTATTATGGCATATCCAGTATATAGCTTTATGCCAATGGTTTTACCTATAATAGCTTGTTTAATAGCAGGAAGTTCCTTATATCAAGATATAAATTCTAATTATATTAATTTCCTTTTGACAAGGGTAGATAGTAAAAAATACATAAGAAGCAAAAGTATTAGTATAGCCATAGTAACATTCGTAGGGCTTATTTTATTTCAGTTAGTAGGATTTTTATGTTTACTAGTTTTTCGTAAAGGGTCTACTAGTTTAATTAAATGTGAACCCTTTGAACTATTAGTAGGGGTTTTTGATAGTTATCCTCTTTCTTGTATGTTTATTATAATGGGACTTATAGCCTTGGGAGGTGCAAGTACTGTAATGATATCTTTAATGTTAAGCATTAAAGTCAAAAATCAATACCTAGTAATAGCTGGTCCATGGCTTATGTATGAAGCAATTCAATGTTTAAAATCTCTTTTAATGGAATTTTTTATGGTGGTATCATTTGAATACTCACCTATTAAAATGTTAGGATTTTTTATATACCAACAAAAAGGGATAATATTAGTTCCAATTATGTATTGGGGTATAATATTAACTATATGTTATATATTAACGGTTTGTGGATTTAAGTTTAGATATGTAAAGGGTTAAGTTTTAAAAATTAAATATACAGTACAAAGACCTAAAATGATATTATCATCATTTTAGGTCTTAATTTTATATTTTTTCTATATTTGCTCCTATTCCTTGAAGCTTACTTACTATGTCTACATATCCTC
>JAVWLU010000039.1:0-2599 GCA_036637795.1 Clostridium sp.
TAGAAAACTTGAAGGTGAAAGCATTGTAGATATATTAAAAGAAGAATACTAGATTGAGGAGGAAAATTAAAGGGGGGGATAAAAGTGAGAAGATATCATCAATTAGCAAATAGATATATAACAAGAAAGAAGACCAATAGTATTTCAATATTTATATCTATAGCGTTATCAGTAAGTATACTAGTAGCTGCGCTAATGATTATGAATAATATTGAAGCACTTGAAGAAAGTAAATATATAAGAGAATTTGGAGATTACAAACTTAGAGTTGTAGGAATAGATGAGGAAAAGTTAGAAGAGCTAGATAAAAAAGAATATATAGATAAAGTATATTACGCAGAAACTAGAGGGATTTATAATAATACACTTCCAAGTGGAGAAGAAAATATTATAGAGTTTTATGCATTAGATAAAGATGCATTTAGTAATATGATTGATTTTGAACTAACATCAGGAAGGTTACCAGAAAATGAAAATGAAATAATAATAAATTCAAAAAATATTGAAGCGATGCAGCAGTATTATACTATTGGGGATACTCTAGATGTAGAGCTTGAAGTAAATAGATCACTACAAGATTATGAGTGGTTTAAGAGATATACAAAGGCTTTTGGTGGGGGAGAATTCTCCCCTGAGAAACCTTTTAATGGCGATATTATGAATGAACATCTAGATAAGACTATAAGAGAAAATAAACAGTTTAAAGTAGTAGGAATATTTAAAGTAGATTATCAAAATGAGTTATGGAGCAAAAGAGCTATAACAGTTATGGATAAGAATGCATTAGATAAAAATGAAAGATATGATGTTTATTTAGATGTAAATAAATCTGGTGTTGAAGAAGATTTATCAGAAACATTAGGTGTTAAATATGTTAAAAAGACTATGAACTCATCTGATTATGGAATGGAAGCATCATGTATAAAGGAAAATGGTTATACACAAATAGCTAGTAAAAAGGCAGAACAAAATTCAGGGATTATATTTATAATAACAATTTTTTGTTTCTTAGTTGTTAGAAATATAATTAATATTTCTATATCACAAAAAATTAAACATTATGGTGTTTTAAGAGCAATAGGTGCTAATAGCATGCAACTTACAACTTTGATAATGAAGGAAGTATTTGCAATATTAATATGTGCTATACCATTTGGAATAGCATTAGGATTTGGATTTTTATATGGTGTTTGTGAAATTTTAAATTCTATATTGGGAATGAACTATGAAATTGTTGTTTCAATGGGTATATCCAATATAGGAATTGTAATAGCTATAATTTCAGCTATATGTTTAATATCTTCATTGCTAGTTTTAAGAAGAGAAATGGTACTAACTCCAATAGATGCAATTCAAGATTCTAAAGGATTAGCCAGAGATAAAAGAATTAAAGCTAAGAATTTTTTAGGTCAAGAAATTCAAGATGATGATGAAGATCCAGCAGAGGCATTAAATGAGTTATTAGCTTTTGAAGGTACAACAATAAAAGCTAAAATAATGAGAAAAATATTTGGGTTTGAGGGACAGCTTGGACACAAGAATATATCAAGAGATAAGCAAAGAAATGGATCTTGTATAACTTCAATAACAACAACTATGATTATAATATTACTATTTATTATGCAGGGAATTACGGGATTAACAGGTGCTAAATTCTCTCGTGCTTCAGATAATTGGGAATTAACTTTAACAAATGATATTGGAATAGTTGATGAAAATACAATTGATAAGGTGAAGTCTATAGATGGTGTAGATAATGTTTATAAAGATTTAAGAACAATGGTTAAAACAACTCTTAGTGCAAATAAGGCTAGTTGGGAGCTAACATCACACTATAAGAATAAAAATAAAATTATAGATCAAGAATTAGAGAATTTAAATTTAAATATAAACGTAAGAGGTGTAGATGAAGAAACTCTCAAGTTATATGATGATTATTTAATTGATGGTGAAATAAGTAAGGATTTACTAAATGATAATGAAATTATATTAGTTTCAAAATTCACGAATTACTATCAAGAAATTAACCAGATGGGAATTATAAATCATTATACTCAATATGACTTAACAGATATGTATAAAGTCGGAGATAAAATTAAAGTTGATGGATTAGATAAAGAACTTGAAGTTAAAGCAATAGTATCAAAGGATGCTTTAAGCAATAATATGGATAGTCATGATATCAGTACTATTACAGGCGACTTTAGTATCATAACATCAGAAAAAACTTTTGAGAGTTTAACAGGTAAAAAGGGTTCTAATACAGTTTTAATTGATACACATAAAGAAAATAATGATGAGTTAATAAAGAATATTGAAGAAAGTGTTGATGGAGATTTTATTAGAGTTAAAGATGAAAAAGCTTATCAAGAATCAGTAATGGAAGAAACTATTGAAACTATGGGAATCAATGCGATGTATGCAGTAATAATTATAGCGTTAGTATTTATAAATTTAGTTTCAACATTAACAGCTAATATATTATCAAGAAAAGGTGAATTAGCAGCATTAAGTTCAATAGGAATGACTAGTAAGCAAATGTCAAAAATGATTGTTTCTGAAAGTATAGCAATGGTTTTAGCATCATTAACAGTAGTAA
>JAVWLU010000040.1:0-2151 GCA_036637795.1 Clostridium sp.
AGTTTTTATGCTTTCGGACAGGGGTTCGATTCCCCTCGCCTCCACCAATTAAACCCACGACAAATTGTCGTGGGTTTTGCTTTATGTAGATTTAGATATTAATATAAAAATATAAATTAGTTTTATAAATAAATTAGAAGTAGAAATTCTAACGGTAATACAGAGGGGCATGAGAGGAAACTAACCTGTTCCTTATTAACTCATAGGTCCCTAAGTCTTTGATATGAGATACTAGGATAGAAGGTAACAACAATACTAAACTTCTATAATACACCAAGTAGCTATAACTTAATATTTGGAGCTAAAGATATAGTCAGTGCCATTAGAAATAATGGAACAATATGTCCCCTCGCCTTCACCATGAAAACCTCGACAATACAGAAATGTGTGTCGAGGTTTTATTATTGTTAAATGCTTTATTTTGCAAAAGAACTATTTTTAATATAAAAGTGAAGCTTGATTATTAATAAAGTAATAAATGTATAGAATTGTTAAAATTGGATATAATAAAAATAGAGAATATATTTTGAAATACTAAATAGAGGAGATATATATGATTAATAAGTTAAATTTTATAAAAGGAATAGAAGTAACTAAAGTTATTCCCTCAAATAATATATTTTCAGAATTAGGAAAAAATACATATAGATTAAAAGACTTATTATCTGAGCTTATAGATAACTCAATTGCTGCAAGAATTGAGAGGCAAACTTTAAATATTAATATAGCTATTTACTATAATTTAGAAAGTAAACCAACAAAGTTAATTATTACTGATGATGCAAAAGGTATTTCACAAGATAAATTAGGAACAGCATTATCTCCAGCAGCTATACAAACTCAAAACTCACTTAATGAACATGGAATGGGTATGAAGCAAGCCATTGCAGGTATTGGACGTTTAGAGTATTTGGCTACTAAAGTATATGGAGAGGAGAATGCTAGGGTTATACTTGAATTAAGATACGGAGATATAGAAACGTACATATGTAATGAATTTAAAAATAAGTGTGGTACAGAAATATGTATTGTAGATATTAACCCTATTGTGACAGCTAATGCATCAAATATTACGAAGTATCTTGTACCATATTTAGGAGCTAGATATAGAAATTATTTGAAAATTGATAAAAAAATTCTTAATTTGAAGATAGATTTAATAAATGAAGATACAAATTATGTTAGTAACTCATGGAATGTAGAGCAAGTTAAACCCATATACTTTCATCCATTGCTAAGAGTTAATAGACCAGTTATAATTAATTTTCCTATTATAGGTGATGAATGGGAAGCTGAGCTAACTTTTGGATATGCACCAGCTAATAAAGATGAACTAAAAGAATTAGGATTAAGTAAAATACAAACATATGAGCCTTATTATGTATCTTTAAGTAAACAAGGCATTGATATAATAATGCATGATAGAGTTATTTTATTTCATCAACTAGCCGAAATTGGAATAGTAGGTGCTAAACATCCAAGTTTAAATACTATTAGAGGGGAAATTAATCTTAAAAAAGGATTCTCAACTGCTATTACTAAAAATTCTATAATAGATAGTAAAAACTATCAAGAATGTATAAAGAAAGTTATTGATATTTTAACAGGAAAGGAAATAGGTCCTAATGGTGAGAAAAAAGATTACATAGAAATGAAGACATACCCCGATAGGTTACCTGAATCATTGGTAAGGGATAGGTTGGCAGCATGGTTAACGAGTAATACATTATCACCTAAAAGAAATGTTGATATTGAGTACAATATAGGTGGAATAGATGGATATGTTGATGTATTAGCTGATAATGAGTGTTGGGAAATAAAAATTGATCAGGCATCAGCATATGATGTTTATCAATTATTTATGTATATGGATATAGGTGAAATGCAAAAAGGATATTTAATTGCGAAAAGTTTTACTACAGGAGCCAAAATAGCATCTGAACATATAAAAAAAAGTCACGAGAAAGAAATTATATTGGATATAATCAATAATTATCCAATTAATCATCCTGCTACGCTTGAGGAAAGGCAAAATTATTATAAATAAAGCATCGTTTTATATTTTTATTGAAGATTTTGTTTAAAGGATATTACTTTTTTGAAGTGCACCCCAAATGTTAGACACATCTAATATTTGGAGGTGCACTTTTT